>NZ_JBVHXR010000005.1:0-175236 GCF_055569295.1 Streptomyces sp. NPDC029292 | reverse complement strand
TGAGAGGGGTGTTTGTTGTAACTCCCCCAAGTTTGGCCCCCCGTCTCCTCCGGAAAAAAAACCCCCCGCACCCCGCGGAGGGGGGGGGTTGTCCCCCGCAAACCCCCCCCGCTTCTCGTCCTGACAGCGCCTACCGGATGCCTCGCCAGCCCTCGGGGTCCACCCCGCCCGGCACAGAAGCGCCCTCGTCGTACGGCTGACGCGTGAAGACGAACGACCCGAGGTCGAGATGGCTCACGGACCCGTCCGGGCGCCGTACGGCCCGCAGCGGCTCCCCTGCGTAGTAGCCGTCGAGCCCCGTCCACGTCCCATCGCCGTTCGCACGGAAGCGCGAGCTTCGACCTGACCCTGAGAGCGACTCCAACTCAACCGTTCCGTCGGCCTTCAGGCGCAGCGCGCACCCCTGAGTTCCCCAGTACCACGGTCCCGCCAACTCCAGCACGGACTGGTCGACTTCGGGCGCCGGGCGCCAAGGTTCGGGAATCCGCGGTTCGGCCTCGGCCACGATGCGTACGAGATCGGCGGCCACCGTCAGGGGTCGTGGGCCCGACGTGCAGTTGGACAGGAAGACGGCCGCCACGTCGTCCTCCACGCTGATCGTGAGAGCCGCGAGGAAGCCGGGCAGCGATCCGGAATGCCCGACAAGAATCCGGCCGTTCCGATGCAGCACCTGCATACCGAGGCCGTAGGCGTCTCCGGACGCCACCTCTGCGGCCTCTGCCGGGGCTGCGGGCGTGCGCATCTCCAGGAGGGACTCGGCACTGAGGACCCGGTCGTCTCCCTTGGCCAGGAAGACGGCGAACCGCGCCAAGTCCCCGGTGGTGGACCACAGTTGTCCGGCCGGAGCCATCCGGCCCAGGTCCTCCGAAGGCTCCGGCATCATCACGTCCGCCCAGGGATGGACGGCCCACCCGCCCGCGTGCGGTGCCTGCGGCCGTCCGCTGGTGCGGCGCAGTCCCAGCGGTTCGAGCACCTCGCGCCGTAGTACCTCTTCCCAGGGGGCGCCCCGCAGTTCCTCGACCAGCGCGCCCAGCAGCGTAAAGCCGGGGTTCGAGTAGTGGTGGCGGCGGCCGACCGGATGCCGGAAAGGCTGCTCGCCCAGTACATCGGCCAGCTCGGGGCGCAGCAAGCCGGGCGTGCGCTCCCACCAGGGAGCGGGCGATTCGGCAGCCAACCCGCCTGTGTGCGCGAGCAGTTCGGCGATGGTGACCTCCCCCGCGCCGGTGCCCTGCAGATGCTTCTCCAACGGGTCAGCGAGATCCAGCACGCCCTCGTCGCGCAACCGCATGACGAGTACGGCGGTGAAGGACTTGGTAATGGAGCCGATCCGGTACTGCACGTTCTCATCCGGCCCGTGCCCGTCAACCGAGGTCCGTGCCCCGGTCCACACCGTCTCTCCGCCCCGGACGACCGCCGCGACCAGCGACGGCGCCCGTCCCTCGGTCTGCGCGACGGCGATACGGTGCAGCAGGGCCCGGCGTGTGGTGGGAAGCAGCTCTTCCTGAGGTGTCGTCATACCCCCAGTCCACCCGGCCCGGCACCGCGCGTCGAGCACATTTCTCCGACGCGCGGGACCCGTGAGGTGTGTAGGGTCTCGCCGCCGATGACATGTCGATCTTCTGTGACCTGCTGGTTCTCTGTTGTCTCACCGCGATGTCACCCAAGATCAGTCTCAGCTCGATGCCATTTCCTCGGCGGAACGATGAGTCTGCGGCTGAGCCACCGAGCACGAGGACTACATGCGAGCTCAGATCGCGCACCGATGAGTTTCCCGCGCCGCGCCGGTCTGTACGCGTGAGACCGACTCACGGAAGGCTGGCGCCATGCGGAAATTGATCTACGGCATGAACCTGACCCTGGACGGCTACATCGCCGCGCCCGGCGACGACATCGGCTGGAGCGTGCCGAGCGACGAGCTGTTCCAGTTTTGGTCCGACCAGTTGCAGGCGACCGACCTGTCGCTGTACGGGCGCAAGCTGTGGCAGACGATGAGCTCCTACTGGCCGACCGGCGACCAGCAGTCCAACGCCACCCCGGCGGAGATCGAGTTCTCGCGCCGCTGGCGGGACATGTCGAAGGTGGTGTTCTCCTCGACGATCGACAAGGTCGACTGGGACACCCGCCTGGTCACCGGCGACGCGGTCGCCGAGATCACCCGGCTCAAGGCCGAGGACGGCGGCCCGATGGACATCGGCGGCGCGACGCTCGCCGGGGCGGCCATGCGGGCCGGGCTGATTGACGAGTACGTGCTGGCCACCGCGCCGGTCCTGGTGGGCGGCGGCACGCCGTTCTTCACCGCGCTGGACAGCTGGGTGAACCTGAACCTGGTGGAGACGCGGACGTTTCCCTGCGGCGTGATCCTGACCAGGTACGAGACGAGGCGCTGAGCGCCCGTCACGCGACTCGACCGCCTGCCGGGTCCACGCGAACGTGAACGCCACCACTGGGGTGGACAGCCGGCAGTGCGGCTTCACATCCACCACTACCGGACCCTGCTCAGTGGTCAAGATGTAATCCGGGATGTGCTTGCGGGCCTGTCCCTCCACAACGGCCTTCAGCAGGAAAGGCTGGGCCACGATGCCGCGTACGGACGGATCGAAGTCGGCAAAGAGCAACCGCGACAGTTCCAAGCGCGACTCGTAGATCACGTGGTCGCGCATCGTCGCTGACCAGTAGATACCCGAGTAGTGCTTCTGGCCCTTGTACCAACGGAACGTCCGCTACGGACAAGCCGACTGCAGAAGGTCGACAGGTGCCGTACCCCAGTCCCGGACCTCCACAAGAGCACCACGCTGCTGACGGATACTCACCGTCGCCGTGACACTGTTCATCGCGTACCCCCGCCCCACGGGCAACGACCCGTACAGCCAAGGGTGTCAGCCAGGCACTGACGGACGGAGCGGGCCGGAACCCCGCCACCCGAAAGGGTGAGAACCCCGACCAGCGAGTCTCACGAAGACGGCATAAGTGCCGCCGCTGTGCCGTCGGAGATGAGACTGTGCCGCGAAATCTGAGACCCTACAAGGTGTCGGATCAGGTCTGCGCCATGTCCACGAAGCGCGAGTAGTGGCCCTGGAAGGCCACCGTGATCGTGGCCGTCGGACCGTTGCGGTGCTTGCCCACGATGATGTCCGCCTCGCCGGCACGCGGCGACTCCTTCTCGTACGCGTCCTCGCGGTGCAGCAGGATCACCATGTCCGCGTCCTGCTCGATCGATCCGGACTCACGCAGGTCGGAGACCATGGGCTTCTTGTCCGTACGCTGCTCAGGACCACGGTTGAGCTGCGACAGCGCGATCACCGGTAGCTCCAGCTCCTTGGCCAGCAGCTTCAGGTTTCGCGACATGTCGGAGACCTCCTGCTGGCGGCTCTCGGACCGCTTGCCGCCCGACTGCATCAGCTGCAGATAGTCGATGACGACGAGCTTCAGGTCGGCGCGCTGCTTGAGGCGACGGCACTTGGCGCGGATCTCCATCATCGACAGGTTCGGGGAGTCGTCGATGTAGAGCGGGGCGGCCGAGACGTCCGGCATGCGGCGCGCGAGCCGGGTCCAGTCCTCGTCGGTCATCGTGCCGGACCTCATGTGGTGCAGAGCCACACGCGCCTCGGCCGAGAGCAGACGCATGGCGATCTCATTGCGGCCCATTTCGAGCGAGAAGATCACGCTGGGCATGTTGTGCTTGATCGAGCACGCCCGCGCGAAGTCCAGGGCCAGCGTCGACTTACCCATGGCGGGACGGGCCGCGATAATGATCATCTGGCCCGGGTGCAGACCGTTGGTGAGCGAGTCGAGGTCGGTGAAGCCGGTCGGCACACCGGTCATCTCCCCCGACCGAGAACCGATCGCCTCGATCTCGTCGAGCGCGCCCTCCATGATGTCGCCGAGCGGCAGATAGTCCTCTGTGGTGCGCTGCTCGGTGACCGCGTAGATCTCGGCCTGGGCACTGTTGACGATCTCGTCAACGTCTCCGTCGGCCGCGTATCCCATCTGCGTGATGCGCGTTCCCGCCTCGACCAGGCGGCGCAGGACCGCGCGCTCGTGGACGATCTCCGCGTAGTACTCGGCGTTCGCCGCGGTCGGGACCGTCTGCACGAGGGTGTGCAGATACGGTGCGCCGCCGACCTTGGTGATCTCGCCCCGCTTGGTGAGCTCGGCCGCGACCGTGATGGGGTCGGCCGGCTCGCCCTTCGCGTACAGGTCGAGAATCGCCCCGTAGATGGTCTCGTGCGCCGGCCGGTAGAAGTCGTGCCCCTTGAGGACCTCCACGACATCGGCGATGGCGTCCTTGGACAGGAGCATGCCGCCGAGAACGGACTGCTCGGCATCCAGATCCTGGGGCGGTACGCGCTCGAAGGACGAACCGGCACCGGCACCCTCCCATGAACCGTTGTCCCGGTCGCGGTCGTGCTGCTCGTCACGGCTCCGACCACCGTCGCGGCGCTGGCGGGAGGCGGGCAGACGATCACTGGGACCGCTGTCGGCCCAGGGGTCGTCCAAGGGCTCGGAAATACTCACCGAGCCACCTCCTCCCGTCCGCCGAGCGGACCTAACCGTGCCTCTCATTTCTACGGCACGGCACTGACAACTGAGATGCCCAACTCCGGTTCTGACGCGTCGGTTTTGCGAGGTTTCCGAGGGCGGAGGAGAGAGCGGGCGCCGCACCACGTTAGGCCCGCGGGCACCGTCAGCCAATCTGGTTATCCACAGGCCATGTGGACGACGGCCCAGATGCTGTGGAGAACCCCACAAAACCTGTGCACGGCCCGGTGGACAGCCCTGTGAACAAGCCCTCAGCCTGTCGTGCGAACCCGCTCCGACCTGCAGCTATCCCATCCACCGGCTGTGCAGAAGAAAAACTTTCCCAGTCGGGCCAAGTTCGCTTCAAACGGTGCGCGACGACACACCCCACCTGACGACTCGTAAGGGTCCCAGTGGCATTGCATCTCTTACCTGTGGAAGATTAGATTGGTGGTCATGACACAGGCTCCCGCGGCACCCAGGGCCGCTCGACGCCGGCACGACCGAGAGATCGTCGCGCTGGCCGTTCCGGCCTTCGGCGCACTCGTTGCCGAGCCTCTTTTCGTGATGGCCGACAGCGCGATCGTCGGCCATCTCGGCACCGCGCAACTCGCCGGTCTCGGCGTCGCCTCGGCCCTGCTCACGACGGCCGTCAGTGTCTTCGTCTTCCTCGCCTACGCCACGACAGCTGCCGTCGCCCGGCGGGTCGGCGCGGGCGATCTGCGCGCCGCGATCCGCCAAGGCATGGACGGCATCTGGCTGGCGCTGCTACTCGGCGCCGTCGTCATCGCCGTCGTCCTGCCCACGGCACCCTCTCTGGTGGAGCTCTTCGGCGCCTCGCACACAGCGGCTCCGTACGCGACCACATACCTGCGCATCTCGTCGCTCGGCATCCCCGCGATGCTCATCGTGCTCGCCTCCACCGGTGTGCTGCGTGGACTACAGGACACGAAGACCCCGCTCTACGTCGCCGTCGGAGGCTTCGTCACCAACGCCGCGCTCAACGCGGGCCTGGTCTACGGCGCCGGTCTGGGCATCGCGGGCTCCGCCTGGGGCACCGTCGTCGCCCAGTTCGGCATGGCCGCCGTGTACTTGTTCGTCGTGGTGCGCGGTGCAAGGAAGCACGGCGCTTCGCTGCGGCCGGATGCCGTCGGGATACGGGCCTGCGCCCAGGCCGGCGCGCCCCTGCTGGTCCGCACGCTGTCGATACGGGCCATCCTCTTGATCGCCACGGCGGTCGCCGCCCGGCTCGGGGACGCCGATATGGCCGCCCACCAGATCATCCTGTCGCTGTGGAGCCTGCTCGCCTTCGCGCTCGACGCGATCGCCATCGCCGGACAGGCCATCATCGGTCGCTATCTCGGCGCGAACGACGCACAGGGCGCCCGCGAAGCCTGCCGCCGCATGGTCCAATGGGGCATCGCTTCTGGCGTCGTCCTGGGCCTGCTGGTGCTCGCTGCCCGCCCGCTCTTCCTTCCCCTGTTCACCAGTGACTCGATCGTCCATGACGCGGCGCTCCCCGCCCTGGTGCTGGTGGCCGTCTCGCAGCCGATCAGCGGGATCGTCTTCGTCCTGGACGGAGTCCTGATGGGGGCGGGGGACGGGCCATATCTGGCGGGGGCGATGCTGCTCACTCTGGCGGTCTTCGCTCCCGTCGCGCTGCTGATTCCCACGCTCGGCGGCGGGCTCACCGCGCTCTGGGGAGCGATGACGCTGATGATGACCGTACGGATGCTGACTCTGTGGCTGCGTTCTCGCTCGGGGCGCTGGATCGTCACGGGTGCGACGCGCTGACCGAGGGCGCTGCCTGTTTCACGTGAAACCGCGATCCAACCCCCGTTTCACGTGAAGCCGCGGTTCGTGCCTCCCGTTTCACGTGAAACAGACAACCGCCACACCTTGTGAGACGAAGAAGGGCCGCACCCCTTGGGGGGCGGCCCTTCTCTCAGCTATGCCGAGCGCAGCGGTCAGGCCGCGACGACCTCGATGTTGACCTTGGCGGCAACCTCGGGGTGTAGACGCACGGACGTCTCGTGGGCGCCCAGGGTCTTGATGGGCGCGCCCAGCTCGATGCGGCGCTTGTCGACCTCGGGGCCACCGGAAGCCTTGATCGCCGAGGCGATGTCGGCCGGGGTGACGGAACCGAAGAGACGACCGGCGTCGCCGGAGCGAACGGCCAGACGGACCTTCACGCCCTCAAGGCGGGCCTTGATCTCGTTGGCCTGCTCGATGGTCGCGATCTCGTGGATCTTGCGAGCACGACGGATCTGCTCGACGTCCTTCTCGCCGCCCTTGGTCCAGCGGATCGCAAAGTTCCGCGGGATCAGGTAGTTGCGAGCGTAGCCGTCCTTGACGTCAACGACGTCGCCCGCGGCACCGAGGCCGGAGACCTCGTGGGTGAGGATGATCTTCATGTTTCGGTCACCCTTCCCTTATCGCGCGGTGGAGGTGTAGGGCAGCAGCGCCATCTCACGGCTGTTCTTCACGGCCGTGGCGACGTCACGCTGGTGCTGCGTGCAGTTGCCGGTCACGCGGCGGGCACGGATCTTGCCGCGGTCGGAAATGAACTTCCGCAGCATGTTCGTGTCCTTGTAGTCCACGTACGTGACCTTGTCCTTGCAGAAAGCGCAGACCTTCTTCTTAGGCTTGCGCACAGGCGGCTTCGCCATGGTGTTTCTCCTGTGTGATCAAGAAGTGGGGGTACGGCCCACCCTCGGCCCGAGGGCCTAGAAGGGGGGCTCGTCCGAGTAGCCGCCGCCGGAGCCGCCGGAGCCGCCGGAGTTTCCACCCCAGCCGCCACCGCCGCCGCCCTGGTTGCCACCGCCGGCAGGAGCGCTGGTCGCCCAGGGGTCGTCGGCGGGAGCGCCGCCACCCTGCTGCTGACCGCCGCCGGAGCCACCGCCCCAGCCGCCGCCCTGCTGGCCGCCGCCACCGCCGCCGCCGTAACCGCCCTGGCCGCCTCGACCGGTGGTCTTGGTGACCTTGGCCGTGGCGTTCTTCAGGCTGGCGCCGACTTCCTCGACGTCCAGCTCGTAGACCGTGCGCTTGACGCCCTCACGGTCCTCGTAGGACCGCTGCTTCAGCCGGCCCTGCACAATGACGCGCATGCCTCGCTGGAGCGACTCGGCGACGTTCTCCGCCGCCTGACGCCAGACCGAGCAGGTCAGGAACAGGCTCTCGCCGTCCTTCCACTCATTGGTCTGACGGTCGAAGGTCCGGGGGGTGGACGCGACACGGAACTTCGCGACCGCCGCACCGGAAGGGGTGAAGCGCAGCTCGGGGTCGTCGACAAGATTGCCGACGACCGTGATGACGGTCTCGCCTGCCATGGGGGTACCTCTCGGCGGGTTTGCTGCTGGCTGCTTAGTGCTGCTACTCGATGCCCGAGATCAGCTGAGCTGGAGAGCTCAGTGGGTCTCGGGACGGAGGACCTTGGTCCGGAGGACCGACTCGTTCAGGTTCATCTGTCGGTCGAGCTCCTTGACGACCGCAGGCTCGGCCTGAAGGTCGATGACCGAGTAGATGCCCTCAGGCTTCTTCTTGATCTCGTAGGACAGACGACGACGGCCCCAGGTGTCGACCTTCTCGACCTTTCCGTTGCCCTCACGGACGACGGAGAGGAAGTTCTCGATCAGCGGGGAGACAGCGCGCTCTTCGAGATCGGGGTCGAGGATGACCATCACTTCGTAGTGACGCATGTGGAACCCACCTCCTTTGGACTCAGCGGCCACGGTCGTTCCGTGGCAGGAGGGTTGTGATGCGTACGCAACGGTATCGGCCGCCACTGACAATCGAGTTCCCCGTCGGAGATACCGAGCGGGATTCCCTGTCGTGACCTGGCTTTCGCCTGGGCAGACACCGGTGCAGAGGGTACAGACTACCTGCACACCGGCTTCCGGTTGAAATCCGACCGGGTTGACCGTCAATCTGTACACATCGGGTGTGTATGGCGCTACGATGCGCCGCCTTCCGCAGGAGGTGCCCTATGGCACAGACATTGCGACCCAACACCGTCGGCTCCGGCTCTCTACTCGCCACCGACCACAAACCGCATCCACTCCAGGACACGCTGCTCGCGGTGACCCTGGTGCTCGGGGCGACGGCCTTCATCACCGCGCAGTTCGACAGTCTGCATCTGATCAGCTCCTGGACAGGACTGCTGGGCATCTTCACCGGTGCCGGCGGACAGTTCATCTCGGTGACGACCCGGGAGCGCTTCGGGCTGATCCTGGGTCTTGGTGCCTCGGCCATCGGCTTCTTCCTCGGCATGGCGCACGGCGGCCTCTTCGGCGGCATCATCGGCTGACGGGCCGCCCAACAGCCGAAAAACACCTCAGGACGTCCTGGCCACGTATCGGGTCGGGGCGCAGGTTCCATACGGCCATTCGAGGCGCTCCCAGGGCGCAGTAGGCTTCGGCGCGAGAGCCGGAGCCCCTGTACCCATGGGGACACACCAGCCCGAGGAGCGCCCCGAATGAGCCTGACCCTGAGGACCATCAGCCGAGAGCAGCATCTGGCGTACATCCAGAGCCTGCCCGCGGCGAGCCACATGCAGGTCCCGGCCTGGGCAGATGTCAAGGCGGAGTGGCGCTCCGAGAACCTCGGCTGGTTCGACGACAAGACCGGCGAGATGGTCGGCGCGGGCCTGGTGCTGTACCGCCAGCTGCCCAAGATCAAGCGCTATCTCGCCTATCTGCCCGAGGGCCCGGTCATCAACTGGTTCGCCCCGAACCTCGACGACTGGCTGCAGCCGATGCTCGCGCACCTCAAGCAGCAGGGCGCCTTCTCCGTGAAGATGGGCCCGCCGGTGATCATCCGGCGCTGGGAGGCCGCCTCCATCAAGGGCGGTATCCAGAACCCGGATGTGAAGCGCCTGCGCGACATCGAGGCGGACTTCATCGAGCCCCGTGCCTTCGAGGTCGCCGACAAGCTGCGCCGCATGGGCTGGCAGCAGGGCGAGGACGGCGGCGCAGGCTTCGGCGACGTCCAGCCGCGCTACGTCTTCCAGGTGCCGCTGGCCAACCGGTCCCTGGAAGAGGTCCACAAGAACTTCAACCAGCTGTGGCGCCGCAACATCAAGAAGGCCGAGAAGGAGGGCGTCGAGGTCGTCCAGGGCGGCTACCAGGACCTCGAGGAATGGCAGCGGCTGTACGAGATCACGGCGATCCGCGATCACTTCCGGCCCCGCCCGCTGTCGTACTTCCAGCGCATGTGGACGGCCCTCAACACCGAGGACCCCAACCGGATGCGGCTCTACTTCGCCCGGCGCGACGGCGTGAACCTGTCCGCCGCGACCATGCTGGTCGTCGGCGGGCACGTCTGGTACTCGTACGGTGCCTCGGACAACATCGGGCGGGAGTTCCGGCCCTCGAACGCGATGCAGTGGCGGATGCTGCGCGACTCGTACGCCCTCGGTGCGACCGTCTACGACCTGCGCGGCATCTCCGACTCGCTGGACGAGACCGACCACCTCTTCGGCCTGATCCAGTTCAAGGTGGGCACGGGCGGGCAGGCCGCGGAATACCTCGGCGAATGGGACTTCCCGCTCAACAAGCTGCTCCACAAGGCACTCGACATCTACATGTCGCGCCGCTGAGCCAGCCCGAACCGCATGTCGAGCCTCTGATCCGGCCCGGCGTCGCCCCGTCGGTCCGGCGGATCCGCCACAATTTCCCTTCATAGTTCTGATACACCGCAGCCACGAGAAAGGTTCCGGGACCGGCCATGGCGCTCACGCTCTACGTCGACACCGCGCGCTGGCGGGCACACCACAAGCACGTGCAGGAGCAGTTCCCCGGGCTCGTCCCCGTGTGCAAGGGGAACGGGTACGGCTTCGGCCACGAGCGCCTCGCGGACGAGGCCACCCGCCTGGGTTCGGACGTCCTCGCCGTCGGCACCACGTACGAAGCCGCCCGGATCAAGGACTGGTTCGGCGGCGACCTGCTGGTCCTGACGCCGTTCAGGCGGGGCGAGGAGCCCGTGCCGCTGCCCGACCGCGTCATCCGCTCCGTGTCGTCCATCGACGGCGTGTACGGCCTTGTGGGCGCCCGTGTCGTCATCGAGGTCATGTCCTCGATGAAACGGCACGGCGTGAGCGAGCAGGATCTACCCCACCTGCACTCCGCCATAGAGAACATCCGGCTGGAGGGCTTCGCCATCCATCTGCCGCTGGACCGCACCGACGGCTCTGACGCCGTCGAGGAGGTCATCGGCTGGATGGACCGTCTACGCGCGGCCCGTCTGCCGCTGCACACGATGTTCGTCAGCCACCTCAAGGCCGAGGAACTCGCCCGTCTTCAGCAGCAGTTCCCGCAGACCCACTTCCGCGCCCGCATCGGCACGCGGCTGTGGCTGGGGGACCACGAGGCGACCGAGTACCGCGGGGCCGTCCTGGACGTCACGCGCGTCTCCAAGGGCGACCGCTTCGGCTACCGGCAGCAGAAGACGGCCTCCGACGGCTGGCTCGTCGTCGTGGCGGGCGGTACGTCGCACGGAGTGGGCCTGGAGGCCCCGAAGGCGCTGCACGGCGTCATGCCGCGCGCCAAGGGCGTCGCCCGTGCCGGCCTCGCGACGGTCAACCGGAACCTTTCGCCGTTCGTGTGGGCCGGCAAGCAGCGCTGGTTCGCGGAGCCTCCGCACATGCAGGTCTCGATCCTCTTCGTGCCCTCGGACGCCACGGAGCCGAAGGTCGGCGACGAACTGGTGGCCCATCTGCGGCACACGACCACGCAGTTCGACCGCATCGTCGAGCGCTGATCCCAGCCCACTGCCGGTTCAGGCACAGCCGAAGCACCGGCTTCGCTCGGACCCAGCCGAAAGGCCGTACACGGACACCGTGTACGGCCTTTTGCGTGGCTTGCCTGCACCCTGTTCGCTCAGGGCGAACTGTCACCGGCCGTCGCGCTCCGGCTGCCCCACTCCACCTGCGGCCCGTCGAAGTGCGCCGCGTGCCGCGGCGGATGGGCCGCGGCCCCGAGCACGAAGACGTCCTGCGCACCGTCCAGCACACCGCCCGACGGATCGTCGTCACCGGCCCGGCGCACCACGTCCCGCTCCGGCATGAAGATGTCGCGGACGACCACCGCACACAGGTACAGCGTCCCCAGCAGGTGGACGGCGATGGCGATTTGGTATCCGTCGGTCGGCAGGCCCTTGTGGGCGTCCCCGCTGGTCGTGTACGCGAGGTACATCCAGATCCCCAGGAAGTACGCGACTTCGCAGGCCTGCCAGATCAGGAAGTCCCGCCAGCGCGGCCGGGCCAGCGCGGCGAGGGGGACCAGCCACAGCACGTACTGGGGCGAGTAGACCTTGTTGGTGAGGATGAAGGCCGCGACGATCAGGAAGGCGAGCTGGGCGAAGCGGGGGCGACGCGGGGCGGTGAGCGTGAGCGCGGTCAGGCCCACGCAGGCGATCAGCATCATGATCAGCGCCCACGTATTCGCCGCGTCGAAGGTGATCGTGATCTTCCACCACTGCGAGATGAACAGGAAGACCGAACCGAAGTCGACACCGCGGTCGTGGCTGAAGCTGTAGAACTTCGCCCAGCCTTCCGGGGCGAGGTACATCACCGGAAGGTTCACGACGAGCCAGGCTCCGACCGCGCCGAGGAGCGCGGTCCCGAACTCGCGCCACTTGCCTGCCCGCCAGCACAACAGGAAGAGCGGTCCGAGCACCAGGAACGGGTAGAACTTGGCGGCCGTGGCGAGCCCGATCAACACGCCGAACGCCAGAACGCGGCCCCGCGACCACATGAGCATCGCGGCGGCCAGCAGGGCCACAGCGAGGAGATCCCAGTTGATGGTGGCCGTGAGCGCAAAGGCGGGCGCGAGGGCGACCAGGAGACCGTCCCAGGGGCGTCGACGATGGGTGCGCGCGGTGCATACGGCGATGACCGCCGCGCACACCATCAGCATCCCGGCGTTGACGAACCAGTAGATCTGCTCCTGGACCTGGATGCTCCCGCTGCCCGGAGTGAGCCAGGCCGCGACCTCCATGAACACACCGGTCAGCACCGGGTACTCGAGGTAGTCCATATCGCCGGGGATCTTGTCGAAGTACGGCACGAGACCGTCGGCGAAGCCGCGCCCCTGGTAGAGGTGCGGAATGTCCGAGTAGCACGCGTGCGTGTACTGCGAGCTGGCGCCGAAGAACCAGCCTCCGTCGTAGCACGGCAGCTTCTGCACCATGCCGAGAGCGAACATGCCGATCGCAACGAGGGCAATGACCCGCACCGGGGTCCACCAGGACGTCCCGAGCAGGGCCCGTCGTCCGATGGGGCCGCCGATCAGCTCACTGCCGGTCGCGGCGACCTCGTCATCCTTGGTCGGCCGTACCAGCTCCGGCTCGTGCACGCTCACTCGCGTCGTCTCTGCACTGGGCATGCCGCACATCCTGCCGTACGCACCTAGGAATACGCCGAGGGCCGCCGCACCTGATCGGTGCGGCGGCCCTTGTTTCACGTGAAACGGTGTGTTTCACGTGAAACACACACGGAGGCGGCTATCCGTTCGGTCCTCCGAAGATTCCTCCGTTGCCGTTGGCATTGCCTTTGGAGGTCCCGGTACTGGTGGTCTCCGTCGGTGTGGAGGTCACTCCTCCGTCCGTACCGCCGGTGCTGGTCCCACCGCTATCGCTGCAGTTCCATCCGAAGTTGCCGCAGGTGTCGCTCGTCGAGGGCGACGGAGACGTCAAGGACTCACTCGGCGTCGGAGTCGGAGTCGGACTCTCCACCGCGCTCTCGGTGGCCGAGGGGGTCACGGTCGGGCTCGGAGTGTCGTTGAGGACCTCGCCGATGTCCACGGGCTTCGGGAAGGCCACCGCCTTCTTGCCCTTGAGCGCCTGCTCCATGTAGTCGTGCCAGATCTGGGCCGGGAACGAAGCACCATGGATCTTCTTCTGGCCGCCCGTTCCGTACATCTGCAGGAACTCGCGATTCTTGCTGGTCTCGTTGTCGTCCATGCGGTACATGCCGATCGCGGTCGACAACTGCGGGGTGTATCCGACGAACCATGCGGACTTGTTGCCGTCAGTGGTGCCGGTCTTGCCGGCCACCTCGCGGCCGGTCAGCTGGGCGGCGGTGCCGGTGCCCTTCTCGACGACCGTCTTCAGGACGTCGGTGACGTTGTCGGCGACGTCCGAGGTGAAGGCCTGCGCAGCCTTGTTTTTATGCTGGAAGACCGTGCCGTTCTTGTCGGTGACCTTGTCGACCGAGTACGGATCGTGCTGCTGACCGCTGGCCGCGAAGGTGGCGTACGCACCAGCCATCCGGATGGCGCTCGGGTCGGACGTGCCCAGGGAGAAGGACGGATAGTTGGCATCGGCCAGGCTGGTCTTCAGGATGCCCGCGTCCAGAGCGGCCTCCTTGACCTTGTCCAGGCCCACGTCCATGCCCAGCTGGACATAAGCGGAGTTGACGGACTCGCGCATCGCCTCACGGAGGTCAATGTTGTAGCTCGGCGGGTTGTACGACTGATTGCCGTCGTTCTGCTGAAGCCACTCCTTGCCCTCCTTGTTCGTCCAGACGGTGTGGTCGTAGTCCTTGATCTTCAGCTTGTTCTTGCCGCTGTAGAGGCTCTTCGGAGAGACGACGGTGCGCTCGTCCTGCGCCTGGACCGGGTCGCCGTTGGGATCCCGCACACCCCATGACATGGCGGCCGCCAGCACGAACGGCTTGAACGTCGAACCCACCTGGGCACCGGTCTGGTCGGCGTTGTCGGTGAAGTGCTTGGTCGCGTCCTCACCGCCGTAGATGGCCTGGATCGCTCCGGTGGCCGGGTCCACGGAGGCTCCACCGAACTGGACGTACGTGTCCGTCTTCGGGCGCGCCTTGGCGTCGATGTTCTTCTTGCGGACTTCCTTCACCGCGGCTTCGAGCGCGTTGACCTTCTTCTTGTTGAAGGTCGTGTGTATCTCGTAGCCACCCTGCTGGAGCTTGTCCGCGGTGATCCCGGTCGTCTCGCTGTTGTTGATGAGGTACGACTTGGCCAGGTCGACGAGGTAGCCGATCTGTCCGCTCAGCTCAGCGTTGGACCGCGGGCTCTGGATCTTGGGGAACTTGGTGTACTGGTTCCGCTGTGCGGCGGTCAGGCGCTTGTCCTTGACCTCTTCGTCGAGGATCCACTTCCACCGGGCCTCGGCGCGCTTGCGGTTGGCCTGAGGCGTGGCGGCCGGGTCGATCGACACGGCACCCGCGGGGTCGTAGTACGTGGCGCCCTTGAGTGCCGCCGCCAGAAAGGCGCACTGGCTCGGGTTCAGCTTCGTGGCGTCCTCGTTGAAGTAGGCGCGCGCTGCCGCCTGGATGCCGTACGCGTTGCGCCCGTAGTACGCGGAGTTCAGGTAGCCGGCCATGATCTGCTCTTTGGGGACCGAGGCGCCGACCTTTATGGAGACGAACAGCTCCTTGAACTTCCGGGAGACCGTCTGCGACTGGTCATCCAGCATCGCGTTCTTCACGTACTGCTGGGTGATGGTGGAGCCGCCCTGCGTCTGGCCGCCCTTGGCCATGTTGACGAAGGCGCGGGCGATACCCATCGGGTCGACGCCGCTGTCGGTCTCGAACGTCTTGTTCTCGGCCGACATGACCGCGTACCGCATCTCCTTGGGGATCTGTGCGTAGCTGATGATCTGGCGGTTCGTCTCACCACCGGTGGCGACCATCTGGCTGCCGTCGTCCCAGTAGTACACGTTGTTCTGCGCCGTGGCGGTTTTCGCGACGTTCGGGACGCCCACCATCGCGTACGCGACACCCGCGACCGTCACGAGCGTGCCGAAGAAGCCGATGAACGTGCCCGTCACCAGTTTCCAGGACGGGACCCAGCGCGCCGCGCCGTACTTACCCGCGCGCGGGTAGTCGATGATCCGCTTCTTGGCAGGCCCGGAACCGCGGCCTCGGCCACGCCCGGGTCCGTTCGGGCCGCCGGGACCACCGCGTCGGCCACCGCCTCCGGGGCCGCCGTGTCCCGCGCCGTCGGCCGCTCTGCGCCGGCCGCCGCCACTACTTCTCTGTGCCGCCCGCCGGGCCTCGGCACGGCCGCTGTACGGGCGCTCCTCACCTCCCGACCCATAGGGGTCGGAAGGAGACCCGGTGGCGCCTCGCGGTGCCGCGCGGCGGCCGGAGGACGAGCCGGACTGGCCGCGTCGGGCCGCGGCACGTCCGCCTTCCTGCGGCTGCGGCAGTTTGCGACGGTGCTCGCTCATCGAACGATTACTCCTCGGGCAGGCGCACCCTTGCGCGCCTCGAAACGGCGGCTGGTTTCCGGTCCCCCCGAAGTACGGATGCGGTCGTATTCGCATTCACCCGTACTGCACCAGGGACCATGACGCCCTCAGGCGTCACTCGGTTCCCGGTGGTGTGCATGGCGCACAGACTACGCACCGTCAAAACCCGCCTAGCACCGAAGTTCACCCCAAATCAGGCAACTCGCTTCGTATGAATCGGTGATGTGACGCCGTTCACCGTGACCCCTCTTGTCGCAGCCGGATGGCCGTTCTATCGTGCTGATGTATCGACTCGATACATCAGCACGACATAAAGACCGTGCCGACGAGACAGCGACAGGGAGGAGGCGACCATGAGCCGGCGTTCCGGGATCCTCGAGTTCGCCGTACTCGGCCTGCTCCGCGAGTCTCCGATGCACGGCTATGAGCTGCGCAAACGACTCAATACGTCACTGGGTGTGTTCCGTGCCTTCAGCTACGGGACGCTCTACCCCTGCCTCAAGACGCTGGTCGCCAACGGCTGGTTGATCGAGGAGTCGGGGGCCACACCCGAGGACGCCCTCGCCGCACCACTCGCGGGGCGTCGCGCCAAGATCGTCTATCGGTTGACGGCGGAAGGCAAAGAGCACTTCGAGGAGCTGCTCTCGCAGACGGGCCCCGACGCGTACGAGGACGAGCACTTCGCCGCTCGCTTCGCCTTCTTCGGGCAGACGTCACGCGACGTACGCATGCGCGTACTGGAGGGCCGCCGCAGCCGTCTCGAGGAGCGCCTGGAGAAGATGCGCGCCTCGCTGGCGCGCACCCGGGAGCGCCTCGACGACTACACACTTGAGCTCCAGCGCCACGGAATGGAGTCCGTGGAGCGCGAAGTGCGCTGGCTGAACGAGCTCATCGAGAGCGAGCGAGCGGGGCGGGACCAGAAGCGTTCCGCCACCGAAGGCTCCGCTCAGCAGGACAACACATCTGGAGAGACGGGCGGCCTGCCCCGGCACCGGGACAGCACCCGGCCGGATCCGTCCGACGACACCACCACGTGAGACCCGTTCGGGGTTTCACCGAGTACATACAGGGAGCAATCGGAATGGGTTCGGTTCGCGTAGCCATTGTCGGCGTGGGCAACTGCGCCGCCTCGCTGGTGCAGGGCGTCGAGTACTACAAGGACGCCGACCCGGCGGCCAAGGTGCCCGGCCTGATGCACGTCCAGTTCGGCGAGTACCACGTCGGTGACGTCGAGTTCGTCGCCGCCTTCGACGTCGACGCGAAGAAGGTCGGCCTCGACCTCTCCGACGCCATCGGTGCCAGCGAGAACAACACCATCAAGATCTGCGACGTCCCGAACAAGGGCGTCACGGTCCAGCGCGGCCACACCCTCGACGGTCTCGGCAAGTACTACCGCATGACCATCGAGGAGTCCGCCGAGGAGCCGGTCGACGTCGTCCAGATCCTCAAGGACAAGCAGGTCGACGTCCTCGTCTGCTACCTGCCCGTCGGTTCCGAGGACGCGGCGAAGTTCTACGCCCAGTGCGCCATCGACGCCAAGGTCGCCTTCGTCAACGCCCTCCCGGTCTTCATCGCCGGCACCAAGGAGTGGGCGGACAAGTTCACCGAGGCCGGCGTCCCGATCGTCGGCGACGACATCAAGTCGCAGGTCGGCGCGACCATCACGCACCGTGTGATGGCGAAGCTGTTCGAGGACCGCGGTGTCCGTCTTGAGCGCACCATGCAGCTCAACGTCGGCGGCAACATGGACTTCAAGAACATGCTGGAGCGCGACCGCCTCGAGTCCAAGAAGATCTCGAAGACGCAGGCCGTCACCTCGCAGATCCCCGACCGCGACCTGGGCGAGAAGAACGTCCACATCGGTCCGTCGGACTACGTGGCCTGGCTCGACGACCGCAAGTGGGCGTACGTCCGCCTCGAGGGCCGTGCCTTCGGCGACGTCCCGCTGAACCTGGAGTACAAGCTCGAGGTCTGGGACTCCCCGAACTCCGCGGGTGTCATCATCGACGCCCTGCGCGCCGCGAAGATCGCCAAGGACCGCGGCATCGGCGGCCCGATCCTCTCCGCGTCGAGCTACTTCATGAAGTCCCCGCCGGTCCAGTACTTCGACGACGAGGCCTTCGCCAACGTCGAGAAGTTCATCAAGGGCGAGGTCGAGCGCTAGCGAGACCAGGAGCGGTGCGTAAAAGCACCACTCTGTGAGCGTTGTTGAGGGTCCCCGGGCATTCCGCCCGGGGACCCTCAACGTATGTGAGGCTGTGCCCCATGGCTGTCGTACGTGACCTGCGCGTACTCCTGCGCTTCCAGGGCTTCAGACGCCTGCTCGGCGTGCGGCTGCTGTCCCAGGGCGCCGACGGCGTCTACCAGGTCGCGCTCGCCGCATACGTCGTCTTCTCACCGGAGAAGCAGACCTCGGCGGCCGCGATCGCCTCCGCCATGGCGGTACTGCTGCTCCCGTACTCCCTCATCGGCCCCTTCGCGGGCGTCCTGCTGGACCGCTGGCGGCGCCGCCAGGTCTTCCTGTACGGCAACCTGCTGCGGGCTGCTCTGGCGTGCGTGACGGCCATCCTGATGCTGAGCCATGTCCCCGACTGGCTCTTCTACGCGTCCGCGCTGTGCGTCACCGCGGTCAACCGGTTCATCCTGGCTGGGTTGTCCGCCGCCCTGCCCCGGGTGGTCGACTCCGAGCGCCTGGTGATGGCCAACTCCCTGTCTCCGACGGCCGGGACACTGGCCGCGACCGCGGGTGGCGGACTCGCCTTCGCCGTCCGCCTGTTGGTCGCCGATTCCGATGCCGCGGTCGTGCTGTTCGGCGCGGCGCTGTATGTGTGTGCGGCGCTTGCCTCCCTGCGCATCGCCCCGGAACTGCTTGGCCCTGACCAAGAGTTGGCACGTCCACACCTGGCCGCGGCGCTCGTCGGCACCGCACGTGGCCTGGCGGCGGGCGTACGCCATCTTGCCGAGCCCGCACGGCGGGAGGCGGCCTGGGCACTCATGGCGATGACGCTGATGCGCTTCTGCTACGGCGCCCTGACCGTCATGGTGATGATGCTCTGCCGGTACGCCTGGGTACCCGCGTCCGGCTCGGACAACGGGCTCGCGCTGCTGGGGCTGGCCGTGGGCATCTCCGGGGCGGGCTTCTTCATCGCGGCCGTGGTGACGCCCTGGGCGGTGGGGCGGCTGGGCCCCGGTGGCTGGATCGTCATGTGCGCCGGCGCGGCCGCGGTCCTGGAGCCCGCGCTCGGCCTCCCGTTCGCCCCCGCTGCCATGCTGGCCGCCGCCTTCGTCCTGGGCCTGACCACACAAGGCGCGAAGATCGCCACGGACACGATCGTGCAGTCCTCGGTCGATGACGGCTTCCGCGGCCGGATCTTCTCCGTTTACGACGTGCTGTTCAACGTCGCCTTCGTCGGCGCGGCCGCAGTAGCCGCTCTGATACTGCCTTCTGACGGACGCTCGGTTTCCCTGGTCGTCACCGTGTCGGCGCTCTACGCAGCAATTGCTGCCGCTATGGCCCGCTTTGAACTGCAGTAAGTGTCACATGAGAGCCACAGAGCCCCTCTGGACTACTGCGTTGTCACTGGGTCCCGATAACTTACGTGCGTCTTATCCACGTCACACGTCTACGTTCCAGGGGGACCCCCAAGTGACCACTCCGCCGCCCCAGGGCCAGAACCCGTTCGCCCAGGGCCAGCCGCCCCAGGGTCAGGCCCCGTACGGCCAGCAGCCGCCGCAGGGTTACCCGCAGCAGCCGGGCTATCCCCAGCAGCCCGGCCAGCCCGGCTTCCCGCAGCAGGGCGCCGCCCCGTACGCCCCGGTCCCGCCGCAGCGGCCGAAGCGCAGCATCAAGCAGTACCTGCGCATCGCGATCGTCGTCTGTGGCCTCATAGCGGCCGGCGTTGGCTACATAGCGAGCCGTGACGACGCCGACACCGCCAAGGTCGGCGACTGCATGAGCATCAGCAACCCGGACAGCGCCACCGACCCGGGCCTCGAGGTCGTGGACTGCAGCAGCTCCAAGGCCAAGTACAAGGTCGCGCAGAAGAAGACAGACGACTCCGGCTGCGACCGCACCAAGTACGCCGAGTACACCCAGAGCGGCAAGAACGACTTCACCCTCTGCCTGTCGGAGTACTCCGCCAAGTAAGAGCTTCGCTCACGCGCGAGGGGCGGTGTTTCACGTGAAACACCGCCCCTTCGTGTCGCCCGGGGTGATGTTTCACGTGAAACATCACCCCGTTCCATGCGCCTCAGCCCTGCTCGGCCCACCACTCCTTGAGCGCCGCCACCGCCGCATCGTGCCCCATCGGCCCGTTCTCCAGCCGAAGCTCCAGCAGGAACTTGTAGGCCTGGCCGATGGCCGGGCCGGGGCCGATCCCCAGGATCTCCATGATCTGGTTGCCGTCGAGATCGGGGCGGATCGCGTCCAGCTCCTCCTGCTCCGCGAGCTGGGCGATGCGCGCCTCCAGGCCGTCGTACGCGCGGGAGAGCGCCCCTGCCCTCCGCTTGTTGCGCGTGGTGCAGTCGGAGCGGGTCAGCTTGTGGAGACGGTCGAGAAGCGGGCCCGCGTCACGTACGTAGCGGCGGACCGCGGAGTCGGTCCACTCGCCGGTGCCGTACCCGTGGAAGCGCAGGTGAAGTTCGACCAGACGCGAGACATCCTTCACAAGATCGTTGGAGTACTTGAGCGCCGTCATCCGCTTCTTGGTCATCTTGGCGCCCACCACCTCGTGGTGATGGAAGGACACCCGGCCGTCCTTCTCGAAACGGCGCGTCCGCGGCTTGCCGATGTCGTGCAGCAGCGCGGCGAGCCGGAGGATCAGGTCCGGGCCGTCCTCCTCCAACGCCATCGCCCGCTCCAGGACGATCAGCGTGTGCTCGTACACGTCCTTGTGCCGGTGGTGCTCGTCACGCTCCAGTCGCAGCGCGGGAAGCTCCGGCAGCACATGGTCGGCGAGCCTGGTGTCGACGAGCAGCGTGAGGCCCTTGCGCGGGTGCGTGGACAGGATCAGCTTGTTCAGCTCGTCCCGCACGCGCTCGGCGGAGACGATCTCGATGCGCCCGGCCATGTCCGTCATCGCGGCGACGACCTCGGGGGCCACCTCGAAGTCGAGCTGCGCGGCGAACCGCGCGGCCCGCATCATCCGCAGCGGATCGTCGGAGAAGGAATCCTCAGGTGTGCCCGGGGTGCGCAGGATACGCGCGGCCAGGTCGTCCCGGCCGCCGTACGGATCGATGAACTCCTTCTCCGGAAGTGCCACGGCCATCGCGTTCACCGTGAAGTCACGGCGCACGAGGTCTTCCTCGATGGAGTCGCCGTAGGACACCTCGGGCTTGCGCGAGGTCCGGTCGTACGCCTCGGAGCGGTACGTCGTGATCTCGATCTGGAAGGACTGCTGTACGTCGCCCACGCGAGCGTCCTTCTGCGCGCCCACCGTGCCGAAGGCGATCCCGACCTCCCACACGGCGTCCGCCCAGGGCCGCACGATCTTCAGCACGTCTTCGGGGCGGGCGTCGGTCGTGAAGTCCAGGTCATTGCCGAGCCGGCCAAGGAGCGCGTCCCGGACCGAGCCGCCGACCAGGGCGAGCGAGAACCCGGCCTCCTGGAAACGGCGGGCAAGGTCGTCGGCGACAGGGGATACCCGCAGCAGTTCACTCACCGCGCGGCGCTGCACCTGACTCAGGGCACTGGGGTTCTCTTCGTTGGCGTTCGGCACAACAGAAAAGGGTACGTGGCCGAGGCACTCTCGAGCGCCTCCATAAAACGTGCACAGGAGCCCCCTTCCTACAGGGGCTTCAATAGGTGCATATACAGGACAGTCGGACCAGTCCCCCGATCTTGTGGAGCAGACCGCGGCACTTCCCCTCAGCGCGCATCGTTACCATGCGTGGACGCACATTCCGACGACCACTGACGACGACGAGGGACGGGCGAGCGCGTGGCCGAGGCGGCAGACTTCCAGGGGATGAGTTCCTCACCTGCCCGCCGGTGGCTCCGGCGCAGCGGCGCACTGCTCGCCGGTGCGCCGCTGCTGGCCGGGCTGCTCCAGCTGCCCGTCAGCACGTCCGCGCACGCCGCGGAGCAGACCTCCGTAACCGATGCCACCGGATCCAGCACGGTCGACGTCTCCCTGGACTCCCTCAGCCCCAGCGTCCCCACGGACGGCGACACGCTCACCGTCTCGGGCTCGGTCACCAACAACGGCAAGCAGCCGGTCACGGACGCCCACGTGGGCGTGCGCGTGGGGCCGTCCCTGAACGACCGCTCCGCGATCGACACCGCCGCGAAGCGCACCGGGTTCCAGGTGGGTCTCGACCCCGTGGAGGTCGGCGGCAAGTACGTCGCGAAGTTCTCCAAGCTCGACGCGGGCGTCTCGCAGCACTTCAGCATCTCGGTGCCCGTCAAGGAGCTGAACCTCGGCTCCGACGGGGTCTACCAGCTCGGTGTCTCGCTCACCGGCCGGACCGCCGCCCAGCAGTGGGACCAGGTGCTGGGCATTGAGCGGACGTTCCTGCCTTGGCAGCCGGACGCGGCGGACACGAAGACGAAGACGACGTACCTCTGGCCGCTCATCTCCACCGTCCACCTCACGGCGGAGACAGGCTCGGACGAACAGCAGACACCCGTCTTCAAGAACGACGACCTCGCCAAGGAGATCTCCCCGGGCGGCCGCCTGGACCAGCTCCTCTCCCTGGGCAGCAACCTCGACGTCACCTGGGTGCTCGACCCTGACCTGCTGGCCTCCGTCGACGCGATGAGGGACAGCTACCGGATCCAGGGCGAGAACGGCACCACCAAGGCGGGGAAGAACCAGGCGGTCGCCAAAGCCTGGCTCGACAAGCTGGAGAAGACGGTCCAGAACAAGAAGGTCGTCGCCCTCCCCTTCGCCGATCCTGACCTTGCGTCGCTGGCCCACAACGGCAAGGACGTCACCGGTTCCCTGAGCCACCTCAAGGACGCCACGGATGTGGCCTCCAGCACAGTGGACACGATCCTTCACGTGAAGCCGAGCACCGAGTTCGCCTGGCCCGCGGAGGGCGCCGTCGATCCGTCGATCGTCAAGGTGGCCACCTCGGCCGGCGCCGACAAGGTAATCGCCCGCAGCGACAGCTTCCCCGAGACGGGTGGACTGCCGTACACGCCGAGCGCGGCCCGCCCCATCGGCGGCGGGACGACGGCGGTGGTCGCGGACGCCCGCCTGTCGACGGCGTTCCAGGGCGACATGGCGAAGGCCGACAACTCCACGCTCGCCGTGCAGGAGTTTCTCGCCCAGAGCCTGATGATCAACCTGCAGACGCCGAACGAGCAGCGCAGCATCGTGGTCGCCCCGCAGCGCATGCCGTCCGCGACCCAGGCCCAGACGATGGCACAGGCGCTGAAGGCCCTCCAGGACGGGAACTGGACGGAGTCCCAGGGCCTGTCCGCGGCCGCCCAGGCCACGCCGGACCCGGGTGCCACCACGAAGGTGCCCTCCGCGTCCTCGTACCCGTCCTCGCTGCGCAAGCAGGAGCTGCCGCGGTCGGCCTTCGAGCAGATCCAGAACACGCAGAACAAGCTCGACAACTTCCAGGTCATCCTCACCGACAAGTCCCGTGTGGTCACCCCGTTCGGTCGGGCCATAGACCGGGGGATGTCCACGTCCTGGCGCGGCCGTGCCTCCGAGGCGGAGACCTTCCGCAAGGGCGTGGAGGCGTACCTCGACGACCTCACCGGTCTTGTCAGACTGATCGACAAGTCCGACGCGAAGCTGTCGGGCCGCAGCGCCACTATCCCCGTGACCGTGCAGAACAACCTCGTACAGGGCGTCGACCACTTGGTGCTGCGCCTCACGTCGCAGAAGCCCAACCGCCTCAAGATCGGCGACGGTCCGTACTACGAGCAGCCGATCAAGGTCGCGGGCGAGCACAGTCAGTCGGTGAAGTTCACCACCTCGGCCGAGGCCAACGGTCCGGTGGAGGTAGTCGCGCAGCTGTACACGGAGGACGGCCAGGCGTACGGTCCGCGCGTCACCTTCGAGGTGAAGGTCACCGAGATCACCCCCACGGTGATGCTGGTCATCGGCGGCGGAGTCCTGCTGCTCGTGCTCGCCGGATTCCGGATGTACACGCAGCGCAAGCGCGCGGCGGCCCGGCAGGCCGAGGAGGAGCCGGAGGACGGTCCCGAGGACGACAGCGTGAACAAGGACGCCGACGGCACCGTAGACACTGAGGACACCGAGGGCTCCGAGAACGGTCCCGAAGGGGAGTCCGGCACGGAGTCCGGGGCAGACGACCCGGAGCACCCGAGTGACCCGACACCGGACACCGCACCGGAAAGCACCGACCCGTCCGGCACGGGTGAGAGAGTGGACCGTTGAGCGATGTCGTGGCCGGTGGGCCCGGGGACGATGAGGTGGGGTAACCATGAACGCGCCGTACGACGGTGACCGCGGCCAGGGCGCGGGCAGCTCGGGCTACTCGGAACAGGGCGCGGGGAACTCCGGCTACCCCGAGGGTTACCCCGAGGGCCCGCCGCCCGAGCCCGGCCAGATGCCGCCGGGCCCCCCCGCGGACATGTACTTCCAGGACGCCTACGCCCAGGATCCCTACCGAGCACAGGACCTCTCGGCCCAGGACCCGGTGACCGAGGCGCTCTACGACCGTGCAGCGCACCCCCCGCCGCCCCCCGGCACGTACTACCCGCAGCAGCCTCTCTACGCCCAGCCGCCCACGCCGCAGTACGCCCCCGACCCGCGCGTGTGGGCCCAGACGCCCGCTCCGGAGCCGGCGGGTCCGACGCGGCATCTGCCGTACGGCGACGACGCGCGCACGACGCAGTACGTGGGCGTCGACGACCTGGTCACCCAGGCCGGTGAGGAACGCCACGAGCCCGACGCGTTCGCCCATCTCTTCCGCGACCAGCAGCAGGGCGGTGGCCGTCCGCCCGTCGTCCCGCCCGGCGTACCGTCGCCGGCCCACGAACCTGCCCCGGCCGCCGCGCAGCCCCCGGCGCCCGCACCCACGCCCGCTCCGAAGAAGTCCGGCGGGCGCGCGTCGGGTCTGCTGAAGTCGAGCGCGGTGATGGCGGCAGGCACGCTGGTGTCCCGGCTCACCGGCTTCATCCGGTCCGCGCTGATCGTCTCCGCACTGGGCGTCGGCCTGCTCGGCGACACCTTCCAGGTCGCGTACCAGCTGCCGACGATGATCTACATCCTGACGGTCGGTGGCGGCCTCAACTCCGTCTTCGTGCCGCAGCTCGTGCGCGCCATGAAGGAGGACGAGGACGGCGGCGAGGCCTACGCCAACCGGCTGCTCACGGTCGTCATGGTGGCCCTCGGCGCACTCACCGCACTCGGCATCTTCGCCGCGCCGCTCCTGATCCGCCTGCTGTCGAATCCGGTCGCCAGCGATCCGGCGGCCAACGAGGTCGGCATCACCTTCGTCCGCTACTTCCTGCCCTCGATCTTCTTCATGGGCATCCACGTGGTGATGGGCCAGATCCTCAACGCGCGAGGCAAGTTCGGCGCGATGATGTGGACCCCGGTCCTCAACAACATCGTCATCATCGTCACACTCGGCATGTTCATCTGGGTGTACGGCTCCGCGGCGACCTCCGGCATGAAGGTCACCACCATCCCGCCGGAGGCCGAGCGGCTCCTCGGCATCGGTGTCCTGCTCGGCCTCGTCGTGCAGGCGCTCGCGATGATCCCGTACCTGCGTGAGACGGGATTCCGTCTGCGGCTGCGCTTCGACTGGAAGGGTCACGGCCTCGGCAAGGCCGCGATGCTCGCCAAGTGGACCGTGCTCTTCGTGCTCGCCAACCAGGCGGGCGCGATCGTCGTCTCCCAGCTGTCCACCGCGGCGGGCAAGGACTCTCCCGTCGACGGCACCGGTTTCGCGGCCTACGCCAACGCTCAGCTCATCTGGGGCCTGCCACAGGCCATCATCACCGTGTCCCTGATGGCCGCCCTGCTGCCTAGGCTGTCCCGCTCGGCCCACGAGGGCGACGCGGGCGCAGTCCGCGACGACATCTCCCAGGGCCTGCGCACCACGGCCGTGGCGATCGTGCCCGTCTCCTTCGGCTTCGTCGCCCTCGGCATCCCGATGTGCACCCTGATCTTCGGCTCCTCGGGCACCAGCGAAGCCACGAACATGGGCTACATGCTGATGGCGTTCGGCCTCGGCCTGATCCCGTACTCCGTGCAGTACGTCGTGCTGCGCGCCTTCTACGCGTACGAGGACACCCGGACGCCGTTCTACAACACGGTCATCGTGGCCGCCGTCAATGCCGGGGCCTCGGCGTTCTGCTACTTCATGCTGCCGTCCCGCTGGGCAGTGGTCGGCATGGCTGCCGCCTACGGGCTCGCCTACGCGATCGGCGTCGGGGTCGCCTGGAGCCGACTGCGCAAGCGGCTGGGCGGCGACCTGGACGGAGCCCGCGTCCTGCGGACGTACGCCCGCCTCGGTATCGCCTCGGTGCCCGCCGCTCTGCTGAGTGGCGCGGCCTGCTATGGCATCGGCCACACGCTCGGACAGGGGGTCGCGGGTTCCCTGGCGGCCCTCCTCGCCGGAGGCATCGCCCTGCTCGGCGTCTTCTACATCGCCGCGCGGAAGATGCGCATCGAAGAACTCAACTCAATGGTCGGAATGGTCCGCGGGCGCCTGGGGCGCTGAGGCGGGGGTAAGCGCACAACCATCGTCCGCCGCCGTGTGTCGTGCATAGCGGCGGACTGTGGGCACAATTGGTTTCGGCGTCGGACAGCGTGCAACGGATGGGGAGGCGGGAACGACGGTGGCGGAACGGAGCACAGCTGCCGTCGACGTGGCAGACAACAGCGGTGACGAGCCGCTGACCGCCAAGGCGGACCAGTCCACGGCCGACGGGGTGGCCCAGAACCGGGAGCGGGACACGGAGAGCGAAGAGGCACAGGGGAGCGGCGGGACCGAGCGTCCCGGAAAGGCCTCACCACCCGAGCTGCACAGCGGTCACAAGCTCGCCAGACGCTACCGTCTCGAGGAGTGCGTCACCCGTCTGGACGGTTTCAGTAGTTGGCGTGCGGTGGACGAGAAACTCCGCCGCGCCGTCGGCGTGCATCTACTGCCCGCCGGTCATCCGCGGGCCCGCTCCGTGCTGGCGGCGGCCCGCTCTTCCGCCCTGCTGGGCGATCCCCGCTTCGTCCAGGTCCTGGACGCGGTTGAGGAGAACGACCTCGTCTATGTCGTGCACGAGTGGCTGCCCGACGCCACGGAGCTGACCACGCTCCTGGCCCCGGGCCCGCTGGAGGTGCACGACGCCTACCAGATGGTCAGCCAGGTCTCCCAGGCCATGGCTGCCGCGCACCGCGAGGGCCTCGCGCATCTGCGACTGACCCCGGGTGCCGTGCTGCGCACCTCGTCCGGCCAGTGGCGCATCCGTGGGCTCGCCGTGAACGCCGCGCTGCG
This sequence comes from Streptomyces sp. NPDC029292, assembly GCF_055569295.1. NCBI lineage: Bacteria > Bacillati > Actinomycetota > Actinomycetes > Kitasatosporales > Streptomycetaceae > Streptomyces > Streptomyces sp. NPDC029292. Next base: position 148,080 of record NZ_JBVHXR010000005.1, on the reverse strand, counting down.
CGGCATCAGCTCCGACACCCCGCAGCGCACCGACACCGAGGCGATCGGCGCGCTCCTGTACGCCGCGCTCACCCAGCGCTGGCCGTACGAGAACGACGCGTACGGTCTGTCGGGGCTGCCCAAGGGCGTCGGTCTCATCGCTCCCGATCAGGTGCGGGCCGGAGTTCACCGGGGCCTGTCGGAGCTCGCCATGCGCGCTCTCGCCAATGACGGCGCGACGGCTTCCCGCCATGAATCTCCGTGCACCACGCCGGAGGAGCTGGTGAAGGCGATCAGCGAGATGCCCCGCATCCGCCCGCCGGAGCCGGCGTTCACCGCCCCGCCCGAGTACCAGCGCACGACGTACCAGCAGGGCACGTACGGCCGCCAGGCACCGCGGATGGGCGCCACACAGCCCGTGCCGGCCCCGCCGCCCCCGCTGCAGAGCCGTACCGGCAAGGCCCTCAAGTGGGCCGTGTCGGCTCTGCTCATCGCCGCGTTGGGTCTCGGCAGCTGGCAGCTCGCGGACGCGCTCATGGACCGCGGCAAGTCCGACGACACGCAGCAGACCAAGACGACGGACGGCAACGACAAGAACACCGACAAGACCAAGCCAGTCAAGCCAATCGCGATTCAGGGTGCCCAGGAGTACGTGGCCGAGGGCGACGCTCAGCATCCCGGCGACGTGGACAAGACGTACGACAGCAGCATGTCCACGGGCTGGCGGACCAACAGCTACAAGGAAGGTCCGAAGATACTGATCAAGCCCGGCGTCGGCATCGTCTACGACCTAGGGTCCGCCCAGAGTGTGGCGACCGCGAACCTCGCTCTGCGATACGGCGGCGATCACACAACGGTCGAGCTGTATGCGACCGACTCACCGACGTCGTCCACACCGCTGAGCTCCATGAATCAGGTCGGCACGGTGACGACGACCGTCACCTCCGCGAAGGTGACGGTCGACAAGCCGGTGAAGAGCCGCTACGTGCTGGTGTGGCTGACCGCTATGCCGTACTCCGGGGACGACTCCGCGAACTACAGCTACGCCGGCTACAAGCAAGCCATCACGGACGTGAAGTTCACCGGCTGACGCTCGTCGACGAAGGGGAGGGGGTCCGATGGCCGATGAAACCGCATACGGCGACGCAAGCGATCAGGACCTCCTCGCCCGTCACGTAGAGGGCGATCCTGAGGCCTTCGGTGAGATCGTGCGGCGCCATCGCGACCGGCTCTGGGCGGTGGCCCTGCGGACGCTGGGAGACCGCGAGGAAGCCGCTGACGCGGTCCAGGACGCGCTGGTCTCCGCCTACCGGGCCGCTCATACCTTCCGTGGCCAGTCGGCCGTCACTACCTGGCTGCACCGCATCACGGTGAACGCCTGCCTGGACCGCGCCCGCAAGGCAGCCTCCAGGAAAACCTCCCCCGTGGATGACACCGAACGCCTGGAGCAGCTCCTCGAGCCGCATGAGTCCGCCTCCGCTCCGGCCGAGCGCAATGACCTGCATCGCGAGCTCCTGGAGGCACTGGGCACCCTCCCGGCCGACCAGCGCGCCGCCCTCGTCCTGGTGGACATGCAGGGCTACCCGGTGGCGGAGGCAGCCCGCATCCTCGATGTGCCGACCGGGACGGTGAAGAGCCGCTGCGCACGCGGCAGAGCCAGACTGCTTCCCCTGCTCACCCACCTCCGCACGGAGAACGGGAGCAGCGAGGACAGCAAGAAGTCGGGCGGCGGAAGGAACCGGACGCAGGGGACATCCGTCCCACCGGCAGCGGGACCAACTGATGCAGGGCCAAGCGATTCAGCTGCTGTGAAGGGCGGAGGTGGGCGAGCGTGACATCCACGACGGATACGGCCGGGCACCCGGACGTCGCGGAGATCTCCGACCTCACCGAAGGTCTGCTCCCGCCCTCTCGTACCGCGGACGTGCGACGTCATCTCGATGACTGCGTGCTCTGTGCCGACGTGTACGACTCGCTGGAGGAGATCCGGGGGCTGCTCGGCACCCTGCCGGGCGCTTCACGCATGCCCGACGACGTGGCCGGCCGTATCGATGCCGCCCTGGCCGCGGAAGCCCTACTGAGTGCCACGGCACCCGATCGTGAGTCCGGTGCGAAGGGCGAACGCGCGAGCGTTTCACGTGAAACATCGACGGCCGACGTCTCCGTCGCATCGGCCGACCCGGGCTCTCTTTCCTCGGCAGACCGCCCCTCCGGACATCCTCGCGCCGCCACCGGCCCCGGCCGTGCCCACCGGGTACGCCGGGGGCGCCGCAGGACGGTCGTTCTCGGCACGGTCTTCACAGCCGCCGTGCTGGGGCTGGGCGCGATCCTTGTGCAGTCGATGGGCGACGACAGCTCCGGCAAGAGTCCTCAGACAGCGAGTCAACCGGACTCCGGCTCGAAGGTCACCTTCTCCGAGGGGAAGCTGGAGAGCCAGGTCGCGGATCTTCTCGCGAAGAACAAGAACACGGGCAGCCGCTCCGGCAGCGCAAAGCCCTGGGGCCTCGAGTCCAATACCGCGGGTTCCGAGTCAGGCGGACCGAGTACCTTGAACGTGCCCACCGTGCCGGTCCCCGACTGCGTCCAGCAGGGGACCGGAGACGGCGGAGCCGTCCTCGCCGCTGAGAAGGGCACATACAAGGGGACGAGTGTCTATCTCCTCGTGCTGCCCGATGCCTCCGATGGCACAAAAGTCACGGCATACATCGTTGACTCCGCCTGCGCGAAGCAGGACTCCGCATCCCCCGGAAAGCTCCTGCTGACGCAGTCGTACGCCCGGTCCTGAGCGCGTCAGCACCGACCGCCCTCATCCCCAGACACCGCTAGGCATCTCTGTGCGGTGCCCCGTCTCCGTGTGCCCGGACACACCGGGAATTGAAGCCCCTTAGGATCCGTTGGGTGGGGTGAGAGTACTGAGAGAGGCTCCCACCGGTAAGCAGCAGTCTCCAGAGACGAGGATTCAAGCCGTGAGCGACGTCCGTAACGTGATCATCATCGGCTCCGGGCCCGCCGGCTACACGGCAGCGCTCTATACCGCGCGCGCGTCGCTGAAGCCGCTGGTGTTCGAGGGCGCCGTCACCGCAGGCGGTGCGCTGATGAACACCACCGAGGTGGAGAACTTCCCCGGCTTCCAGGACGGCATCATGGGCCCCGAGCTCATGGACAACATGCGCGCCCAGGCCGAGCGCTTCGGTGCCGAGCTGGTCCCGGACGACGTCGTCGCCGTCGACCTGGCCGGCGAGATCAAGACCGTCACGGACACCGCGGGCACCGTGCACCGCGCCAAGGCCGTCATCGTCACGACGGGCTCGCAGCACCGCAAGCTCGGCCTGCCCAACGAGGACGCCCTCTCCGGACGCGGCGTCTCCTGGTGCGCCACCTGTGACGGCTTCTTCTTCAAGGACCAGGACATCGCCGTGATCGGCGGCGGCGACACCGCGATGGAGGAGGCGACCTTCCTCTCCCGCTTCGCCAAGTCCGTGACGATCGTCCACCGCCGGGACACCCTGCGCGCCTCGAAGGCGATGCAGGAGCGTGCCTTCGCCGACCCGAAGATCAAGTTCGTCTGGGACAGCGAGGTCGCCGAGGTCAAGGGCGACCCCAAGCTCGAAGGCCTGACGCTGCGCAACCTGAAGACTGGCGAGCTCTCCGAGCTGCCGGTGACCGGTCTGTTCATCGCGATCGGTCATGACCCGCGCACCGAGCTCTTCAAGGGGCAGCTGGACCTGGATGACGAGGGTTACCTGAAGGTCGAGGCGCCCTCGACCCGGACGAATCTGACCGGTGTCTTCGGCGCCGGTGACGTCGTCGACCACACGTACCGTCAGGCGATCACCGCGGCCGGCACCGGCTGCTCCGCCGCCCTCGACGCCGAGCGCTACCTCGCCGCTCTCGCCGACAGCGAGGCTGCTGCCGCGACTGCCGCCGTCTGATCCCCCATCCGCCCCACCGCATCAACAAGTTAAGGAGCCCGCCGTGGCCGGCACCCTGAAGAACGTGACCGACGATTCCTTCGAGACCGACGTCCTCAAGAGCGACAAGCCCGTCCTGGTGGACTTCTGGGCTGCCTGGTGCGGTCCGTGCCGCCAGATCGCGCCGTCGCTCGAGGCGATCGCCGCCGAGTACGGCGACAAGATCGAGGTCGTCAAGCTCAACATCGATGAGAACCCGGGCACGGCCGCCAAGTACGGCGTCATGTCGATCCCGACCCTGAACGTCTACCAGGGCGGCGAGGTTGCCAAGACCATCGTGGGTGCGAAGCCGAAGGCCGCGATCGTGCGTGACCTCGAGGACTTCATCGCCGAGTAGTCGGTGAGCCGCCGCGCGCAAGCGGCGTGTGTTTCACGTGAAACACGAATGGGCCAGCCCTTCCGGGTTGGCCCATTCGCTTTACAGAGGCAGAGCGCCCGCTACAGAGGGCGGAGCGCCGGTTCCTTCTGTACTGCTCCCAGAAGGCGGTCCAGCGCCAGCTCCACGTCTTCCTTCCAGGAGAGCGTCGTCCGCAGCTCCAGCCTGAGGCGGGGATAGGTGGGGTGAGGCCGCACCGTCTTGAAGCCGACGGCCAGCAGATGGTCGGCGGGCAGCACGCAGGCCGACTCCTTCCACCGGGCGTCCCCGAAGGCTTCGATCGCCCTGAAGCCCCGACGCAGCAGATCCTTGGCAACCGTCTGGACCATCACTCTGCCGAGCCCTTGGCCCTGATAGCCCGGCATGATGAAGGCGGTCATCAACTGGACCGCGTCCGGCGACACCGGGCTCGTGGGGAAGGCGGTCGAGCGGGGAACGTACGCCGGTGGCGCGTACAGCACGAAGCCCACGGGTACGTCGTCCACGTAGACGACACGCCCGCAGGATCCCCAGTCCAGCAGGACAGCTGAGATCCAGGCTTCCTTCTCCAGCCCGGGCGTTCCCGCCTTTACCGCGGCCTCACCGCTGACTGGGTCCAGCTCCCAGAAGACGCACGCGCGACAGCGCTTGGGAAGGTCCTGAAGGTTGTCCAGCGTGAGTGGTACGAGCCGACGCCCCATGAAGGATGTTCCTCGCTTCCTTCGCCCGCAGCGTCACGGGCAGCTGTCAGAGCGCTCCGCTCCCTGAGCAGGCTGCCGACGAAGCCGCCGACCGCTCCCAGGCCCAGGCCCACGGTCACCAGTCCGGCACGGCTGACGGTTTGCATGGCCCCCGCCTCCCCAATGAAGGTGCTGCCAGGTGGATGCGCCATACCCGGATGCATCGTATCCACGATGCGATTCCATCGATACCGCCAGAAAGCAAAGAGCGGACCGTGTTCCGGTACACACCGGACACGGCCCACTCTGGTGATTGGCCGATCCGGAGACCGGCACGCCACCGGCCGACTCAGGCTTCCGTGTCCTCGGGGTCATCGTCCAGGAGGCTCTTCTGAAGGACCGGACCTTCGCCCGGGGCGAGGGAGCCGAGGATCCTCTCAAGGTCGTCCATCGAGGCGAACTCGACGGTGATCTTGCCCTTCTTCTGGCCCAGGTCGACCTTCACCCGGGTCTCGAAGCGGTCCGACAGGCGCGTCGCCAGATCACTCAGCGCCGGAGAGACCCGAGCGCCGGCCCGAGGCCCCTTGGAGCGCGGGGCGGTCTGAGGCCGCGATCCCATGAGGGTGACGATCTCCTCGACGGCCCGCACCGAGAGCCCCTCGGCCACGATGCGGTGGGCAAGCCGGTCCTGCTCCTCCGAGTCCGCGACGGACAGCAGGGCCCGCGCATGCCCAGCGGAGAGAACTCCGGCGGCGACACGACGCTGGACCGCGGGAGAGAGCTTCAGCAGACGCAGGGTATTGGAGACCTGCGGGCGCGACCGGCCGATGCGGTCCGCCAGCTGATCGTGCGTACAGTTGAAGTCCTGGAGCAGCTGGTCGTAGGCAGCCGCCTCTTCCAGCGGGTTCAGCTGAGCGCGGTGCAGGTTCTCCAGCAGTGCGTCCAGGAGGAGCTTCTCGTCGTCGGTGGCCCGAACGATCGCCGGAATGGCCTCGAGCCCCGCCTCACGGCAGGCCCGGAAGCGCCGCTCGCCCATGATGAGCTCGTAGCGCGCGGGACCCACCTGACGTACGACGACGGGCTGGAGCAGCCCGACCTCCTTGATGGAGGTGACGAGCTCAGCAAGAGCGTCTTCGTCGAATACCTCTCGGGGCTGACGCGGGTTCGGGGTGATGAAGTCGAGGGGCAGCTCGGCGAAGTGAGCACCGACAGGCGCCGAAGGCACCTCCTGGACCGCGTTCGACGACAGCTCCTCTGTTTCATGTGAAACAGGCGGCAGCGTGGCCACCTTCGCCGCCGCTACACCGCGCTCCGCGGTGAGCACCGGTACGGCCGTCGGCGACGCGGAAGCTCCACCCGCCGGCGAGGAAACCGTCTTCTCCGTCGGAGCCGCGGGGATCAGTGCGCCGAGGCCCCGTCCCAGCCCTCGTCGTCGCTCGCTCACTGGATCCCCTCCACCATGTTCTGATCGTTCTGTGCGCCCACGTGGGCGTGTTGCGCGTCGTATGCCACTCCGACTCCGCGGAGGGCGATTTCTCGTGCGGCCTCAAGATACGAGAGGGCACCGCTTGACCCTGGATCGTAGGTCAGCACCGTCTGCCCGTAGCTCGGGGCCTCGGAGATACGGACCGAGCGAGGAATGCTCGTCCGCAGCACCTCGTCACCGAAGTGGTTGCGCACCTCGTCGGCGACCTGGGACGCCAGGCGGGTCCGGCCGTCGTACATGGTGAGCAGGATGGTCGACACATGCAGGTTCGGGTTGAGGTGCCCCCGGACCAGGTCGACATTGCGCAGGAGCTGGCCCAGGCCTTCCAGCGCGTAGTACTCGCACTGGATGGGGATGAGGACCTCCGCGCCGGCAACCAGCGCGTTGACCGTCAGGAGGCCGAGTGACGGCGGGCAGTCGATGAGGATGTAGTCCAGCGGCTGCTCGTATGCCTGGATCGCTCGTTCCAGCCGGCTCTCTCGGGCCACCAGGGACACCAGCTCGATCTCCGCACCGGCGAGATCGATCGTGGCGGGGGCGCAGAAGAGACCCTCGACATCAGGGACCGGCTGGACGACTTCGGAGAGCGGCTTGCTGTCGATCAACACGTCGTAGATGGATGGCACTTCGGCGTGATGGTCGATGCCCAGCGCGGTGGAGGCATTGCCCTGGGGGTCGAGGTCGATCACCAGGACGCGCCCGCCGTGCAGGGCGAGCGAGGCGGCAAGGTTGACCGTGGTCGTGGTCTTGCCCACCCCGCCCTTCTGGTTGGCGACCACCATGACACGGGTCTGCTCAGGCCGTGGCAGACCCTCACCGGCGCGACCTAGCGCCTCCACTGCCAGTTGGGCAGCACGACCGATGGGAGTGTCGTCCATCGGGGGCGGTGTTTCACGTGAAACATCCTCCCCCATCGACTCGGTACGGGGACCGGGGACCGGATCGGTCATCGGTCCCGCGATGTTGGCGTCGGACCGCAAGGATTCACTCTCCTCGACTTCAGGCTCGCAATGAACAGAGCCTCCCATGTCTTCGGGGTCGTGAACCAGCGAGGCCCGTTCTTCTGTGGAGAAATCCACCTCTGTGGACAACTCCACACCCTCTCGGAGTGAACCGAGAGGCTTCCGGTCGCGGGGTTCGGCCGCGGCTCGGCCGCGACTGATGATGCCGTGCAACAGTGAGCGACGTTTCACGTGAAACACGATGCCTAGCCGCCACGGCCATCGCGGCGCGACACTCCGAGATGCGTAGGTTTGGCAGCTTGTGTGGAGTACGACTCGTCGTCAGGACGGATCAGCGGGAGTGACGAAAAACTCCCGGCTCCACCGTTCGGAACCGGGAGTCCAAGGTCCATCCAGCCTCTCGGGCTCAGCGCCGACGTCGCGCTCGCCCGGTCCGGGCGGCCTTCGCTCGCTTGGCCGCGAAGCGCACACCGCCAGGGCTCTCCCCGACCTCGACACGCACGACGGTGGAGAGCGGATCCACCACTCCTTCTCCGACATGGAGGACGGAGGTCTGCACAGCACCGAGCTTGCTGAGCGCCGTGGCAGCACTCTTCAGCTCCTCCTCCGCAGTGTCGCCCTTGAGTGCGAGCATCTCGCCGTACGGGCGCAGCAGCGGGATACCCCAGGTGGCCAGGCGGTCCAGAGGCGCCACGGCGCGCGCGGTCACCACGTGGACAGGCGGAAGCTTGCCCATGACCTCCTCGGCACGGCCACGGATGACCGTCACATGGTCGAGGCCCAGGAGCTCCACGACTTCGGTGAGGAAGTTCGTGCGCCGCAGCAGCGGCTCAAGCAACGTGATCTTGAGATCCTCGCGGACGAGCGCCAGCGGAATACCAGGCAGCCCGGCACCTGAACCGACATCGCACACCGTCACCCCCTCGGGTACGACCTCGGAGAGCACCGCGCAGTTCAACAGGTGCCGCTCCCACAGTCGGGGCACTTCACGCGGGCCGATCAGCCCCCGCTTCACTCCCGTCTCGGCCAGGAGCTCCGCGTACCGGACCGCGTCCGCGAAGCGATCACCGAATACCTCGCGCGCCTGCTCGGGCGCGGGAGGAAGCTCCGCTGCCTCCGTCACGGGGGACCGTCCTTCCGTACCGCATAAGCGCATTGAGCGCTGACCACCAGGACTATTCAGGGACTACCAGGCTGACAAACTTCGGCCCCGCCTGCTCAACAGACGGGGCCGGAGGAACGTACGTACCGATCAGGCGGGAAGCACGACGACGAAGCGCTGCGGCTCCTCGCCCTCGGACTCGCTGCGCAGTCCGGCGGCCTTGACCGCGTCGTGCACCACCTTGCGCTCGAAGGGCGTCATCGGCTTCATCTTCACGGGCTCGCCGGAGCTCTTGACCTCGGCCGCGGCCTTGGCACCGAGCTCGGAAAGCTCCTCGCGCTTCTTGGCGCGGTAGCCCGCGATGTCCAGCATCAGGCGGCTGCGGTCTCCGGTCTCCCGGTGCACGGCCAGGCGCGTGAGCTCCTGTAGGGCCTCCAGCACCTCACCGTCACGGCCGACCAGCTTCTGCAGGTCGCGGCCGGCGGCGTCGCTGATGATCGAGACAGCGGCGCGGTCGGCCTCGACGTCCATGTCGATGTCGCCGTCGAGATCGGCGATGTCCAGCAGACCCTCGAGGTAGTCCGCCGCGATCTCGCCTTCCTGCTCCAGGCGGGTCAGGGTGTCGCCCTCGGTGGCGGCGGAGGTGGTGCCTTCCGTCACGGGATGGACTCCTTCTTACTTCTTGGACGGGGACTTGGGCCGCTGCGGACCCTTGCGCTGTCCGGACTGGGCTTTGCTGCGGGTACCGGTGCCGGGCTTGTTGCCGCCGTCTGCCGGCTTGGCGGCGTTGGGCTTGGCGTCCTCCGGCTCGTCGGACTTGCTGAGCGAGGTCTTCGGCTCGGACTCGCCGGCCGCCTTGGCCGTGCCCGACTGGCGCTGGGACTTGGACTGCCGCTTCGGCTGCTGACGCTTGGGGGCGCCGCCGCCGGTGGTCGGGGTGCCGTCCTCGGTCTCGGTGACGGTCGTGCTCTCGCTCTTCGCCACGGCGCCGTCGGACTGGGCCGCGAGGCCCACCTTCGTCAGACTGTTGATGAACTTGCGCTCGTACTCGTTGCGGTCGCGGCCCTTGGCGACGATCGCCTTGACGATCGCCTTCTCGCGGCGGTTGCGGGTCTTGCCGTGGTGCGTGACGTGCTTCTGCAGGCGCTCCAGGAACGCGGCCTGGGCCTTGCTGCCCGGGGTCGGGTTGTTGTGGATGACGTACATCTGCTGGCCCATGGTCCACACGTTGGTGGTCAGCCAGTAGACGAGGACACCGACCGGGAAGTTAATGCCGAAGACGGCGAACATGACCGGGAAGACATACATCAGCATCTTCTGCTGCTGCATGAAGGGCGTCTTCACCGTGGTGTCGACGTTCTTCGTCATCAGCTGACGCTGCGTGTAGAACTGCGAGAAGCACATCAGCACGATCATGACCGCGGTGACGACGCGGACGTCGGTCAGCGAGGCGCCCAGCGCCTCGACCTTCGCCGAGCTGTCCATGAACTTCGCAGCCAGCGGGGCACCGAAGATGTGTGCCTGTCGCGCGCTGGCCAGCAGCTGGTCGTCAATGACGCCGATCGTCTTGCCGGTCGCAATGCCGTTGAGCACGTGGTACAGGGCGAAGAAGAACGGCGACTGCGCCAGGATGGGAAGACACGAGGAGAGCGGGTTGGTACCCGTCTCCTTGTACAGCTTCATCATCTCTTCGGACTGGCGCTGCTTGTCGTTCTTGTAGCGCTCCTGGATCTTCTTCATCTCGGGCTGCAGCGTCTGCATCGCCCGAGTCGACTTGATCTGCTTCACAAAGAGCGGGATGAGGCAGATACGGATCAGGATCACCAGGGACACGATGGACAAGCCCCAGGCCCAGCCCGTATCGGGACCGAAGATCTTCCCGTATACGGCATGGAACTGGACGATGACCCACGAAACGGGTGTCGTGATAAAGCTGAAAAGACTGGCAATCGTGTCCACTAATCAGGCTCCTTGAGCATGGGACGGGGTCTCGGCGGCCGGGCTCGAGGGGTGGTCGGACATACCGTGCCCCTCGATGGCCTGTTCGGCGGCGGAGGTCCCGCCCTTGCGTGCACGCCAGGCGTTACGCAGCAATTCGTGCCACCGCGGACGCTTACGCGGCGGGACATGGTCCACACCGCCCAGCGACCACGGATTGCACCGGAGGATGCGCCAGGCGGTGAGTGCCGTTCCCTTGATCGCACCGTGCCGGTCGATGGCCTGGTAGCCGTAGTGGGAGCACGACGGGTAGTACTTACACACCGGCCCGAGCAGCGGGCTGATGGTCCACTGGTACAGCTTGATGAGAGCCAACAGCGGGTACTTCATCGCGCGCCCCCTCCCAGTAGCCGCTCAAGGGCGGCATCCAGGTCTCGGGCCAGCTGTGCATGGTCGGCGTCGCCCGCACCGGGCAGCGCTCGTACGACTACCAGGCTACCGGGGGGCAACAGGGCCACTCGGTCACGCATCAGATGGCGAAGCCTGCGCTTCACCTTGTTGCGTACGACCGCTCCACCCACGGCTTTGCTCACGACGAAACCCGCACGCGTCGGGGGAGCGCTCTCCCCAGGCGCGTGCGGGTCCGTTGCACCGCTACGAAGGTGGACGACGAGGAGCGGGCGTCCGGCCCGGCGTCCTCGGCGTACCGCGGTCGCGAAGTCCTCGCGCCGCCTCAGCCGATGCTCGGTAGGCAGCACGTCATGACCTGTAAGTGATCAGGCGGACAGGCTCGCGCGACCCTTGCCACGGCGGTTCGCGAGAATCGCGCGGCCGGCACGGGTGCGCATCCGCAGGCGGAAGCCGTGGGTCTTGGCGCGACGACGGTTGTTCGGCTGGAAGGTGCGCTTGCTCACTCGGGGGCTCCAGAAAGAATCGGTGGTGGCGGGGTGCCGCCTTGGCTGTCACCGTGCGCCCACGAGTAGCTCGTAATTACGCCCGAGTGCACCGCTTCCCGATCACTCGACGTGACCTGTGCCCATCGGAGGCAGGCGGCAGCAGCCATCGACAACTCGACCTGGTCACGGTACGCGGGGCTACGCCATCCGGTCAAACCAGCCTCCGCCAGGAGACACTATCCACAGGCTGGGGACAACAACTTGAACCGCAGCGGTCGCTCTGACTACCGTGGCTGAACTCCGATTCGTTCCCTTCCCACCGCCCCAGCGGTTTTGTTCCTCCCGCCCCACCCGACTGACTTCCCAACCTGTTCCCAGAACCACACGTTCGTGGGACCCGTGAGAGAGCGTGCCTTGTGGCCGACGTACCTGCCGATCTTGCCGCAGTGTGGCCACGAGTACTGGAACAGCTTCTCGGTGAGGGCCGCGGTCAGGGTGTCGAGACGAAGGACGAGCACTGGATCAAGCGCTGCCAGCCCCTGGCGCTGGTCGCGGACACCGCACTGCTCGCAGTCCCGAACGAGTTCGCGAAGGGCGTACTCGAAGGACGCCTGGCACCGATCGTCAGCGAAACCCTGAGCCGCGAGTGCGGCCGCCCGATCCGGATCGCGATCACCGTCGACGACTCCGCCGGCGAGCCTCAGGCCCCTGCTCCGCCCGCCCAGCCCCGCTACGAGGAGAAGGAGCTCCCCTCCGGGTCGGGCCAGGGCCGCGACCCGTACGACAGCCAGGGCCGCGACGAGCAGAACACGTACGGCGGCCAGCCGCGCGACGAGCGGAACGGCTACGACAACCAGGGCCGCGACGAGCGGAACGGCTACGACAACCAGGGCCGCGACGAGCGGAACGGCTACGACAACCAGGCACGTGACGAACGGAACGCCTACGACGGGCAGCGACGCGACGGATACGAGGGGTACGGCCGCCACCGCGCCGACGACCGCAGGTCCGGCCGCTCCGACCAGCTCCCTGGCGCACCCGGCGACCAGCTGCCCTCCGGCCATCCGGACCAGCTTCCGAACGGCCGCGGAGACCAGCTCCCGACCGCCCGCCCCGCGTACCCGGACTACCAGCGCCCCGAGCCGGGCGCCTGGCCGCGGCACTCCCAGGACGACTACGGCTGGCAGCAGCAGCGCCTCGGCTTCCCCGAGCGTGACCCGTACGCCTCGCCGTCCCAGGACTACCGGCCGCAGTCCATGGAGCGCCCGCCCTACGACCAGCGCCCGGACTACGACCAGCCGCGCTCCGACTACGACCAGCGCCCGGACCGCCGCGATCGCCAGGAGCCGTCCTCGGGCAGCGGTCATGTGCACCGCGGCGGGCCCGCGCTGCCCTCCTCCAGCGGCGCCCCCGGCCCGCTCGCCGCGCAGCCCGCGCCGGCGACCGGTCCTGGCGAGCCCACCGCGCGCCTGAACCCGAAGTACCTCTTCGACACCTTCGTCATCGGGGCCTCGAACCGCTTCGCGCACGCCGCCGCGGTCGCGGTCGCCGAGGCGCCGGCGAAGGCGTACAACCCCCTGTTCATCTACGGGGAGTCGGGTCTCGGCAAGACGCACCTGCTGCACGCGATCGGGCACTACGCGCGCAGCCTCTACCCGGGCACGCGGGTGCGGTACGTGAGCTCCGAGGAGTTCACCAACGAGTTCATCAACTCCATCCGCGACGGCAAGGGCGACAGCTTCCGCAAGCGGTACCGGGAGATGGACATCCTGCTGGTCGACGACATCCAGTTCCTGGCGGACAAGGAGTCGACGCAGGAGGAGTTCTTCCACACCTTCAACACGCTCCACAACGCGAACAAGCAGATCGTGCTCTCCAGTGACCGGCCGCCCAAGCAGCTGGTAACCCTGGAGGACCGACTGCGGAACCGTTTCGAGTGGGGTCTGATCACGGACGTCCAGCCGCCCGAGCTGGAGACCCGTATCGCCATCCTTCGTAAGAAGGCGGTGCAGGAGCAGCTCAACGCTCCGCCGGAGGTCCTGGAGTTCATCGCGTCCCGGATCTCGCGCAACATCCGCGAGCTGGAGGGCGCGCTGATCCGGGTGACGGCGTTCGCGTCGCTCAACCGGCAGCCGGTGGACCTCGGTCTGACGGAGATCGTCCTCAAGGATCTGATCCCGGGCGGCGAGGACTCGGCCCCCGAGATCACCGCGACGGCCATCATGGCGGCCACCGCCGACTACTTCGGCCTCACGGTGGACGACCTGTGCGGATCCTCGCGCAGCCGCGTCCTGGTGACGGCGCGGCAGATCGCCATGTACCTGTGCCGTGAGCTCACCGACCTGTCGCTGCCGAAGATCGGCGCGCAGTTCGGCGGCCGCGACCACACGACCGTCATGCACGCCGACCGCAAGATCCGCGCGCTGATGGCCGAGCGCCGCTCCATCTACAACCAGGTCACCGAGCTCACGAACCGCATCAAGAACGGCTGACAGGCGCGGCGGCACGCCGCTGAGGGCGCCCCGGGACTCGCTCCCGAGGGCGCCCTTCGCTGTTCTCGCACGCGCTCTGAGGGCGCCTTTCGCCGTCCTCGCACACGTTCCGAGGGCGTCTTTCGCCGTTCTCAGGGGTCTCCAGGGAGCCGTCCGGAGGGCGGCCGCGACGTCCCGCGGTCACGCACGCGGCACCCGTTGTTCGAATACGAGCCCGGTTACGGCCACTCTCCACAGATTCGGTGACTTTCTGGCGTCCACACCCTGGGGACTGGGAAGTTGTCCAGATCGTGTCCACAGAGGGTGCTGTTGAAAGACCATCAGACCAGGTCAACCCCTTGTGGATTCGTGGACAAACACTCTCCACAGACTGTGGACGAAGAAAAGATCCACAGGGTGTGCATGCAGTTGTCCACCGCCGACCCACAGGCTGGAGCCGGTTGTCCCCAGTGATCCCCAGCTTCTCCACACCCCTGTCCACTGTTCGGCAACGCGACGCGCTCTCTCACCGTGTCGAGTGAAAGGCGTCACATCAAGGTGTCCGGTTGGGCTGTGGGCAACGTGGGTAAACCTGGGGACGCCGCTGGGGAGAAGTGCCCCCAGGCTGTGCATCGAGTGTGCAGAACTTTTCGCCGTCCACAGAGACCCCCGGTTTTCCACCGCCTCCACCCACAGGGTCAGTGGACAAAAAATCGCCGCTGAGCTGCGAAAACGCGGTTATCCACGGTTTCCACAGGGCCTACTACTAAGACCAACTAGAGAGAGCCTGAGAACCGTTTCGAAGACGGGGCTGTGCACAACTCGAGCTCGGAGGCGCAGGTGCCGCTCGGCACGACTTGACCCCGAGGGGCACCGACTGTCAGCGCGGTGCGTCAGACTGGTCCCCGGTGTCCTTCCCCTCACAGGGCCGAGAGACACCGAGTCAGACGACGAAGGCCAGCAGGGCGAGAGCGCCGGCAACAGACGGAGGCGGCAACGGTGAAGATCCGGGTGGAACGCGACGTACTCGCGGAGGCAGTGGCCTGGGCGGCACGCAGCCTCCCGGCCCGTCCGCCGGCGCCTGTGCTCGCCGGCCTCCTTCTGAAGGCCGAGGACGGCGCCCTCAGCCTCTCCAGCTTCGACTACGAGGTCTCGGCGCGCGTCTCCGTGGACGCGGAGGTCGACGAAGAGGGCACGGTCCTCGTGTCCGGTCGTCTGCTCGCCGACATCTGCCGCGCCCTCCCCAACCGGCCGGTGGAGATTTCCACAGACGGTGTACGGGCGACCGTGGTCTGCGGCTCCTCGCGATTCACACTCCACACCCTGCCTGTGGAGGAGTACCCGGCGCTGCCCCAGATGCCGTCGGCGACCGGCACCGTCCCCGGTGAGGTCTTCGCCTCGGCGGCCGCCCAGGTGGCCATCGCGGCAGGCCGGGACGACACGCTCCCCGTCCTCACCGGTGTCCGCATCGAGATCGAGGGCGACACCGTCACCCTCGCCTCCACCGACCGCTACCGCTTCGCGGTCCGCGAGTTCCTGTGGAAGCCGGAGAACCCGGAGGCGTCCGCGGTCGCCCTGGTGCCCGCCAAGACGCTCCTGGACACCGCCAAGGCCCTCACGAGCGGCGACAGCGTGATCCTGGCGCTGTCCGGCTCCGGTGCGGGCGAGGGCCTGATCGGCTTCGAGGGCGCGGGACGGCGTACGACCACCCGTCTGCTCGAAGGCGACCTCCCGAAGTACCGCACCCTGTTCCCGACGGAGTTCAACTCCATCGCCGTAATCGAGACCGCCCCCTTCGTGGAGGCCGTCAAGCGTGTGGCCCTGGTCGCCGAGCGCAACACCCCCGTGCGGCTCAGCTTCGAGCAGGGCGTGCTGATCCTGGAGGCCGGCTCCAGCGACGACGCACAGGCTGTGGAAAGGGTCGACGCCCAGCTGGAGGGCGACGACATCTCGATCGCCTTCAACCCGACCTTCCTGCTCGACGGCCTGAGTGCCATCGACTCGCCGGTGGCGCAGCTCTCCTTCACGACGTCCACCAAGCCCGCGCTGCTGAGCGGCAAGCCCGCCGTGGACGCCGAGGCGGACGAGGCCTACAAGTACCTGATCATGCCGGTGCGCCTGTCCGGCTGAGCCCCTGCGCCCGCCGGTCCGCACGGCCCGGCGGGCGAATCCGCAGGTGGGGTGTACGCCTGAGCGGCTATGCCCACAGGTGTGCGTGAGCGTCCGGGTTTAGGCTCAGAGACGGGCACGAAAGTGCCCTCACGCCACGTCGCAAACCTAAGGAACAACTGATGGAGCTCGGTCTCGTCGGCCTCGGCAAGATGGGCGGCAACATGCGCGAGCGGATTCGCCGCGCAGGCCACACCGTCCTCGGATACGACCGCAACCCGGACCTCGCCGATGTCCACAGCCTGGAAGAGCTTGTGAGCAAGCTCAAGGGCCCGCGCGTGGTGTGGGTGATGGTCCCGGCCGGTGCCGCGACCCAGTCCACCATCGACGAGCTGGCCGCCCTGCTGGAGCCGGGCGATGTCGTCGTGGACGGCGGCAACTCCCGCTGGACGGACGACGAGAAGCACGCCGTCGAGCTGGGCATCAAGGGCATCGGCTTCGTCGACTGCGGCGTCTCCGGCGGCGTCTGGGGCCTGGAGAACGGCTACGCGCTGATGTACGGCGGCGACGCCCAGAACATCGCGAAGGTCCAGCCGGTCTTCGACGCCCTCAAGCCCGAGGGTGACTTCGGGGCGGTGCACGCCGGCAAGGTCGGCGCGGGCCACTTCTCGAAGATGGTCCACAACGGCATCGAGTACGCCATGATGCAGGCCTACGCCGAGGGCTGGGAGCTCCTGGAGAAGGTCGACTCCGTCACCGACGTCCGTGAGGTCTTCCGCTCCTGGCAGGAGGGCACGGTCATCCGCTCCTGGCTCCTGGACCTCGCCGTCAACGCCCTGGACGACGACGAACACCTGGACAAGCTGCGCGGCTACGCGGAGGACTCCGGCGAGGGCCGCTGGACCGTCGAGGCGGCCATCAACCACGCCGTGCCGCTGCCCGCGATCACCGCGTCGCTGTTCGCGCGGTTCGCCTCCCGCCAGGACGACTCACCGCAGATGAAGATGATCGCGGCGCTGCGCAACCAGTTCGGCGGCCACGCGGTCGAGAAGAAGTAATCCACACCCTGGGGATCCGCCCCCAGGGGTGACCCGGTTGTCCACAGCCGGGGAAAACCGAAGGCGGGTAGCCCCGAAAGTCGGGGAAGCCCGAAGCACCACGTTGGGGGAGGTCGGCGAACGACCATGCACGTCACGCATCTGTCGCTGGCCGACTTCCGCTCGTACGCCCGGGTCGAGGTCCCGCTCGACCCGGGCGTCACCGCGTTCGTGGGCCCCAACGGACAGGGCAAGACGAACCTGGTCGAGGCGGTCGGCTATCTCGCGACCCTCGGCAGCCACCGCGTCTCCTCCGACGCGCCGCTCGTGCGCATGGGCGCCGACCGCGCGATCATCCGGGCCAATGTCCGCCAGGGCGAGCGCCAGCAGCTCATCGAGCTGGAGCTGAACCCCGGCAAGGCCAACCGCGCCCGCATCAACAGGTCCTCGCAGGTCAGGCCCCGTGACGTGCTCGGCATCGTACGGACCGTGCTGTTCGCCCCCGAGGACCTCGCCCTGGTCAAGGGGGACCCCGGAGAGCGCCGCCGCTTCCTCGACGAGCTGATCACCGCCCGCTCCCCGCGCATGGCGGGCGTCCGCTCCGACTACGACCGGGTCCTCAAACAGCGCAACACCCTCCTGAAGTCGGCCGCGCTGGCCCGGCGCCACGGCGGCCGCACCATGGACCTGTCCACCCTCGACGTGTGGGACCAGCACCTCGCGCGCGTGGGCGCCGAGCTGCTCGCCCAGCGGCTCGACCTGGTCGCCGCGATCCAGCCGCTGGCCGACAAGGCGTACGAGCAGCTGGCGCCCGGCGGCGGACCGATAGCCCTGGAGTACCGGCCGTCCTCGCCCGAAATCGTCGGCCACGCGCGCGAGGAGTTGTACGAGCAGCTGATGGCCGCCCTCGCGGAGGTCCGCAAGCAGGAGATCGAGCGGGGCGTGACCCTTGTAGGACCCCATCGAGACGATTTGCTTCTCAAACTCGGTCAGCTGCCCGTGAAGGGGTACGCGTCGCACGGCGAGTCCTGGTCGTACGCGCTGGCGCTGCGCCTGGCCTCGTACGACCTGCTTCGGGCCGAGGGCAATGAGCCGGTCCTGGTCCTCGACGACGTCTTCGCCGAGCTGGACACTCGCAGAAGAGAGCGCCTCGCGGAACTCGTCGCTCCCGGCGAGCAGGTGCTGGTGACCGCCGCGGTGGACGACGATGTACCGGATGTACTGGCAGGGACGCGGTACACCGTGTCCGAGGGCACCGTGGAGCGCGTATGACGGAAAACACACCGGAGAGCGCGCCGCGAAACGCCGGCGAAGGCGCGTCCGGCGAGGCCCCCGAGAAGAAGCCCTCCGAACCCTCCGGCGTCGACCTCGCGCGCGTGGCCCTGCGCGCCGCAAAGGAGCAGGCACGCGCGCGTGGCGACGCGGCGCAGCAGAAGAAGCAGGCGCGGCGCGGCGGCGGCCTGCGCTCCGGCGCGCGTGCCGACGGACGCGACCCCATGGCGCTCGGCTCCGCCATCAACCGGCTGCTCACCGAGCGGGGCTGGGAGACCCCGGCCGCGGTGGGCGGCGTGATGGGCCGCTGGCCGGAGATCGTCGGCGACGACCTGGCCAAGCACTGCGTTCCGCTGCGGTATGACGACGATCCGGCCGAGCGGGTGCTGACCGTGCAGTGCGACTCGACCGCCTGGGCGACGCAGCTGCGCCTGCTCGCCCCGCAGTTGGTCGCACGGCTGAACCAGGACCTCGGACACGGCACGGTGCGGCTGATCAAGGTGCAGGGCCCCGGGGGTCCCGCCCGGCGTTTCGGCCCCTTGCGCGCCCCTGGGAGCACCGGTCCCGGCGACACCTACGGCTGATCCGGATCGGCCGGAACCGTCGGCCACGTGCGAACGGACGCGGTTGCGAACACCGACCTGACTCCGCAGTAGCCAAGGGTTGACACCCGGAAGCGCTGAGTGCCGCTGTAAGCCTCTTTGAGCCCGGGTCCGCATATGGGGAGTCGGCCGAGACCGGTTCAGGGCGGCACATGCGGACTCAGGTACCGGCAAACCCCCATCACTGTCGGCGCTACCGGTAGACTGGAAGCTAATCCCGCCCCACTTGTGGGACACACCGAGCAACGCTGACTAAGGCTTACCAACGCAACACGCCGCAGCCGCCCCGGCCACCCGCCGGGAGCTTGGCTTGTGCTGTGCCAGAAAGGGCGCTTCGTGGCCGATTCCGGCAACCCCAACGAGAACATCCCGTCCACCGACGCAGGCGCGATCGGCGAGGCCAACACCTCGAACGGCGAGGTCACCGCCTCGTACGACGCCAGCGCCATCACCGTCCTCGAGGGTCTGGACGCGGTCCGCAAGCGACCCGGTATGTACATCGGCTCGACCGGTGAGCGCGGACTTCACCACCTCGTGTACGAGGTCGTCGACAACTCCGTCGACGAGGCGCTGGCCGGCCACGCGGACACGATCGACATCACGATCCTCGCCGACGGCGGCGTGCGCGTCGTCGACAACGGCCGTGGCATCCCGGTGGGCATCGTCCCCTCCGAGAACAAGCCGGCCCTCGAGGTCGTGCTGACGGTGCTGCACGCGGGCGGCAAGTTCGGCGGCGGCGGCTACGCGGTCTCCGGTGGTCTGCACGGCGTCGGCGTCTCCGTCGTGAACGCCCTGTCGAGCAAGGTCTCGGTCGAGGTCAAGACCGACGGCTCCCGTTGGACGCAGGACTACAAGATGGGCGTCCCGACGGCCCCGCTGGCCCAGCACGAGGCCACCGACGAGACGGGCACCTCGGTCACCTTCTGGGCCGACAGCGAGATCTTCGAGACGACCGAGTACTCCTTCGAGACGCTCTCGCGGCGCTTCCAGGAGATGGCGTTCCTCAACAAGGGTTTGACGATCAAACTCGCTGATGAGCGCGAGTCGGCGAAGGCCACTGCCGGGGCGGACGAGGCGGGTGCTGACGAGAAGGACGAGGTCAAGACCGTCGCGTACCACTACGAGGGCGGCATCGTCGACTTCGTGAAGTACCTCAACTCCCGCAAGGGAGAAGCGGTGCACCCCACCGTCATCGACCTCGAGGCCGAGGACAAGGACAAGAGCCTGTCCCTCGAGGTCGCGATGCAGTGGAACAGCGGCTACAGCGAGGGCGTGTACTCCTTCGCCAACATCATCCACACCCACGAGGGCGGTACGCACGAGGAGGGCTTCCGTGCGGCGCTGACCTCGCTGATCAACAAGTACGCGCGCGACAAGAAGCTGCTGCGCGAGAAGGACGACAACCTCACGGGTGACGACATCCGCGAGGGTCTGACCGCGATCATCTCGGTCAAGCTGAGCGAGCCCCAGTTCGAGGGCCAGACCAAGACCAAGCTGGGCAACACGGAGGCGAAGACCTTCGTCCAAAAGGCGGTCTACGAGCACCTCAATGACTGGCTGGACCGCAACCCGAACGAGGCCGCGGACATCATCCGCAAGTCCATCCAGGCGGCCACCGCGCGCGTGGCGGCCCGCAAGGCGCGTGACCTCACCCGCCGCAAGGGCCTCCTCGAGTCGGCGTCCCTGCCGGGCAAGCTCTCCGACTGTCAGTCGAACGACCCCACCAAGTGCGAGATCTTCATCGTCGAGGGTGACTCCGCCGGCGGCTCGGCCAAGTCCGGCCGTAACCCGCAGTACCAGGCGATCCTCCCGATCCGAGGCAAGATCCTCAACGTCGAGAAGGCGCGGATCGACAAGATCCTGCAGAACCAGGAGATCCAGGCGCTGATCTCCGCCTTCGGCACCGGAGTCCACGAGGACTTCGACATCGAGAAGCTCCGCTATCACAAGATCATCCTGATGGCGGACGCCGACGTCGACGGCCAGCACATCAACACCCTGCTGCTGACCTTCCTGTTCCGCTTCATGCGGCCGCTGGTCGAGGCCGGGCACGTCTTCCTCTCGCGCCCGCCGCTCTACAAGATCAAGTGGGGCCGGGACGACTTCGAGTACGCGTACTCGGACCGCGAGCGCGACGCCTTGACCGAGCTCGGCCGCCAGGCGGGCAAGCGCGTCAGGGAAGACTCGATCCAGCGGTTCAAGGGCCTCGGCGAGATGAACGCCGAGGAACTGCGCATCACGACCATGGACCAGGAACACCGCGTCCTCGGTCAGGTCACGCTCGACGACGCGGCCCAGGCCGACGACCTGTTCTCGGTCCTCATGGGCGAGGACGTCGAGGCGCGCCGCGCGTTCATCCAGCGCAACGCCAAGGACGTCCGCTTCCTCGACATCTGAGTCGGTCTCAGCTGACCGCAGCAGAAAGGATCTTCACCAGCAATGGCCGACGAGAACACTCCCAGCACGCCTGAAGAAGAGGGCGGCGAGATCGTCCTGCGTGTCGAGCCCGTCGGGCTCGAGACAGAGATGCAGCGCTCGTATCTCGACTACGCGATGTCCGTCATCGTGTCGCGTGCGCTGCCCGACGTCCGGGACGGCCTCAAGCCCGTCCACCGCCGCGTCCTGTACGCCATGTACGACGGCGGCTACCGGCCCGAGAAGGGCTTCTACAAGTGCGCCCGTGTCGTCGGCGACGTCATGGGCACCTACCACCCGCACGGCGACTCCTCGATCTACGACGCGCTGGTCCGCCTCGCGCAGCCGTGGTCGATGCGGATGCCGCTGGTGGACTCCAACGGCAACTTCGGCTCTCCGGGCAACGACCCCGCCGCCGCCATGCGCTACACCGAGTGCAAGATGGCGCCGCTGTCCATGGAGATGGTCCGTGACATCGACGAGGAGACCGTCGACTTCACGGACAACTACGACGGCCGCAATCAGGAGCCGACGGTTCTGCCGGCCCGGTTCCCGAACCTGCTGATCAACGGCTCGGCCGGTATCGCGGTCGGCATGGCGACCAACAT
Source organism: Streptomyces sp. NPDC029292 (assembly GCF_055569295.1). NCBI lineage: Bacteria > Bacillati > Actinomycetota > Actinomycetes > Kitasatosporales > Streptomycetaceae > Streptomyces > Streptomyces sp. NPDC029292. The sequence goes on along the minus strand of NZ_JBVHXR010000005.1, from coordinate 126,197 downwards.
CCCGCCGCACAACCTCCGCGAGGTCGCGGCGGGTGCCCAGTGGTACCTGGAGAACCCCGAGGCCTCCCACGAGGAGCTCCTGGACGCTCTGATCGAGCGCATTAAGGGCCCCGATTTCCCGACCGGTGCTCTCGTAGTGGGCCGAAAGGGCATCGAGGAGGCGTACCGCACGGGCCGTGGCTCCATCACGATGCGCGCGGTCGTCGAGGTCGAGGAGATCCAGAACCGCCAGTGCCTGGTGGTCACCGAACTCCCCTACCAGACCAACCCCGACAACCTCGCGCAGAAGATCGCCGACCTGGTGAAGGACGGCAAGGTCGGCGGCATCGCCGACGTCCGTGACGAGACGTCCTCGCGGACGGGCCAGCGCCTGGTCATCGTCCTGAAGCGCGACGCGGTCGCCAAGGTCGTCCTGAACAACCTCTACAAGCACACTGACCTGCAGTCGAACTTCGGCGCCAACATGCTGGCGCTCGTCGACGGCGTGCCGCGCACGCTCTCCCTGGACGCGTTCATCCGCCACTGGGTGACGCACCAGATCGAGGTCATCGTCCGCCGTACGAAGTTCCGGCTGCGCAAGGCCGAGGAGCGCGCGCACATCCTGCGCGGCCTCCTGAAGGCCCTGGACGCCATCGACGAGGTCATCGCGCTGATCCGGCGCAGCGACACCGTCGAGATCGCGCGCGAGGGCCTGATGGGCCTCCTGGAGATCGACGAGATCCAGGCCAACGCCATCCTCGAGATGCAGCTGCGCCGACTGGCCGCCCTGGAGCGCCAGAAGATCATCCAGGAGCACGACGAGCTCCAGGCGAAGATCACGGAGTACAACGAGATCCTGGCCTCGCCCGTGCGCCAGCGCGGCATCATCAGCGAAGAGCTCGCCGCGATCGTCGAGAAGTTCGGCGACGACCGCCGCTCCAAGCTGGTGCCCTTCGACGGCGACATGTCCATGGAGGACCTGATCGCCGAAGAGGACATCGTCGTCACCATCACGCGCGGCGGCTACATCAAGCGGACCAAGACCGAGGACTACCGCTCGCAGAAGCGCGGCGGCAAGGGCGTACGCGGCACGAAGCTGAAGCAGGACGACATCGTCGACCACTTCTTCGTGTCGACGACGCACCACTGGCTCCTGTTCTTCACCAACAAGGGCCGCGTCTACCGCGCGAAGGCGTACGAGCTCCCGGACGCCGGACGCGACGCGCGCGGTCAGCACGTCGCCAACCTGCTGGCCTTCCAGCCGGACGAGGCGATCGCCGAGATCCTCGCGATCCGCGACTACGAGGCGGCGCCTTATCTGGTGCTGGCCACAAAGGGCGGCCTCGTAAAGAAGACCCCCCTCAAGGATTACGATTCCCCGCGCTCGGGCGGCGTCATCGCCATCAACCTCCGTGAGACGGAGGACGGTTCCGACGACGAACTGATCGGAGCCGAACTCGTTTCGGCCGAGGACGATCTGCTGCTGATCAGCAAGAAGGCGCAGTCGATCAGGTTCACCGCGACGGACGACGCGCTGCGCCCGATGGGCCGTGCCACCTCGGGTGTCAAGGGAATGAGTTTCCGCGAGGGAGACGAGCTTCTCTCGATGAATGTTGTTCGACCCGGTACGTTCGTGTTCACTGCCACAGACGGTGGGTACGCGAAGCGGACCAACGTCGACGAGTACCGCGTCCAGGGTCGCGGTGGCCTCGGTATCAAGGCCGCCAAGATCGTCGAGGACCGCGGCTCGCTCGTCGGTGCGCTGGTGGTCGAGGAGACCGACGAGATCCTCGCCATCACACTGTCGGGCGGGGTGATTCGTACGCGAGTCAACGAGGTCAGGGAGACGGGCCGTGACACCATGGGCGTCCAACTGATCAACCTGGGCAAGCGCGATGCCGTGGTCGGTATCGCTCGTAACGCCGAGGCCGGTCGCGAGGCGGAGGAAGTCGACGGCGAGGACGCCGTGGACGAGGCCGCCGAGGGCGTCGAGGCCGTCGGTACGGAAGAGGGCGAGCCGTCCTCGGCCGAGTAGCGCGAGGAGTGAGTCATCGTGAGCGGAGCCACGGGCGCCGGATCGACCGGTACGGAAACGGACGGCGGCCGTGGCCCCGCCACGGATGCGACTGACTCCCATGACTCTCATGGATCCCAGGGGGGAACTGTGACGGACACCCGAGGCCCGCAGGCCCAGCAGTACGCGGGCGGGCCGGCGGCCCCGGCCGCGGCACCACCGGCGCCGGGCTCGCCGCTGCCGGGGGAACGGCAGCCGCAGTCCGCGCAGCCGTATCACCCGCCGCAGGCCTACCCGGCCCAGCAGCAGCCGTCGGGCGCGGTCCGCCGGCCGCGCACCGGGGCGCGTACGACGCCGCGCACGCGCAAGGCGCGGCTGCGGGTGGCCAAGGCCGACCCGTGGTCGGTGATGAAGGTCAGCTTCCTGCTCTCCATCGCGCTGGGCATCTGCACGATCGTGGCGGCCGCGGTGCTGTGGATGGTCATGGACGCGATGGGCGTCTTCTCGACCGTCGGCGGCACGATCTCGGAGGCGACGGGCTCGAACGAATCCAACGGATTCGACCTCCAGTCCTACCTCTCGCTCCCGCACGTCCTGATGTTCACGTCGATCATCGCGGTCATCGACGTCGTCCTCGCCACCGCGCTCGCCACGCTCGGCGCGTTCATCTACAACCTCTCCGCCGGCTTCGTCGGCGGCATCGAGCTGACGCTCGCCGAGGACGAGTAGGCGCCGGTAGGCCCCCTCTCAAACGTCCGCCGACTATCGATTTTGGGACTGGCCACGTCGTGCGCTAATCTTCAGAGGTCAGCGCGCGGGACACACACCGCAGAGCGCGGCGGGGCTATAGCTCAGTTGGTTAGAGCGCATCCCTGATAAGGATGAGGCCACAGGTTCAAATCCTGTTAGCCCCACAGCATCGAAGACCCCCAGCCAAATGTGGCTGGGGGTCTTCGGCGTCTGTGGCTGACGGCGCTGACATCAGCCAGGAGTGGGCTCAGGAGTGGGCGCAGCCGTGGGCTCAGGAGTCAGCGTAGGAGCGAGCGCAGGGATGGGCTCAGGAGTGGGCTCAGGAGCGGGCCGGTATCAGCCCAGTGTGGCGTGGGCCCGTGGTGGGTGAGGGTGCCTGGACGGGCGTCCGGCTGCTGGGGGGCGGGGCATGTCGAAGGCCCGGCAGCTCGGGTGAGCTGCCGGGCCTGTGCCCTGTGTGGCTTTGTACGCAAGTTCGCCGCTACGTCAGGGGTGCCGGGGGTGGTGCCGTGCGGTCAGCGCTGGAGTGGTGCGACGGGCTCCGTGTCGGCCTCGGCCGGGGTCTGGAGGGAGCTGAGGGCGGCGAGGTCCGCCGTGACGTCGTCGTCGGCGGGCGGGCGGTGGCGGCAGCTGGGCGAGGAACCGTGGGCCTCGGCGCGGATGCGTTGCTTCATCGTGGGGGGCAGGCCCCGGCTGTAGGACCAGTTCCAGTAGGACATCGTCGGCACCATCGCGGAGGCGGTGCTGTTGCGCGCTGTCTCGGACTGCGGTACCGCGGCGGCCGCGGTGGTCGTGATGAGTCCGAGCGCTGTGCACAGCGCGAGGAAGGCGGTGACGATGGCGGTCCACAGCTTCATGACCTTGTTCTGGGTCATGGCCCCTCACTTTCGGGTCAGGCGATTTGCGTACTTTCCTCATGATGTGTATGCGGGCCGCGAAGTGGTGGACCGACGCCCGTGGCGCGTCGATGTTCAGATGAACACCACCCGGATGGGTGCAAGAGACCTGAAAAGTGCTAGATGATGGTGAAAGTCACCGTCTGTGATGTGTGATCACCCTGAGATCGGAGCGGTCAGGTCCGGTTCTACTGCTGTGTGCCGGGCGGAAGTTGAGGGCCGATCCAGGTCACCGATCGATATCGGTCGGTGTGTATAGTCGGGCGCCAGAGGTCCCCTACGTCAAGGAAAGACGAGGTCGCGCGGTGAAGAAGCTTCTCCTGGTCGCACTGGCCGCCATCGGCGGGCTCCTCGTGTACCGCCAGATCCAGGCGGATCGCGCCGAGCAGGATCTGTGGACGGAGGCGACTGACTCCGTGCCCACGGGTTCGTGAGTATCGACAACAGTCTCAGAGCAGACCCCGGCCGCCCTCGCGGTCGGGGTTTTGTGTTGTCCGGGGACGCGTCCGATTCACCTGGGCAAAGGAAGCGATTGCGCGGGCGAAGCCCTGTGTCGGGCGTGGGGCGCGGCTCGTATTCGGGCCCTTTCGGCCGCTCGTACGGATAGCACGGGTAGCGCGGTGGCGGGCGGGGCAGGATGGGCCACGGTCCGGAGCCATGGGGATGGGTGACGACGAAGGGTGGCGCGTGATGGGGCGGCGCACCGTGGGGTGGCGCGCGATGTCGTGGCGTGGCCGGGCGTCGGCGGCTGTTAGAGCGGCGGCAGCGGTGGCGGTGCTGTGCGCGACGGTCCCGCCTGCGGGCCAGGCCGCCGCGGCCGGTACGCAGGTGGTGGCCGGTACGCAATCGGTGGCCGCCGGTACGCAGGCCATCGCGGCCGGTACGCCGAAGCCGTACGCCTTCGCCGAGGACGCCACGACGGTCGAAGGCACCGAGGACACCACCGACTCCGAACGACTTGAGCCCGGCAAGGCCTACAAGAGCTCCATAGCGAGGGGCGACAAGCTCCACTACCGCCTGGAACTCGACGCCACGTCCAACGCGTACGTCTCCGCCACTGCCGTCCCCAGGCCTGGTACGACGGTCTCCTACGCGGACGGCGTCAGGGTGTCCGTGCAGGACGGCAACAGCCGCAACTGCTCCTTCTCCGGGACCGCCCACTTCGGCGCCACGGAGAGCCCCCACCCCATCGCCGCCTGGGCGTCGCGAGAACGGGGCAGCAACCAGTACGCCTGCCAGACGGCGGGGACGTACTACGTGGTCATCGAACGCAGTGGTACGACCGGTACCCCGTCCGGCGAATGGGACCTGGAACTCAGTTATGTGTCGGAGCCGGGCCTGAACAAGGTCGGTTCGACGAGCGCTCCCGAGTCCTGGAACTCCGCGTCGCCCGAAGCCCTTCCGGGAGACGCGGAGCCCCGCAAGGGCGGCGCGGGCTTCACCACGGCGACTTCGCTGCGGCAGGGCGTCTGGCAGGACGAGGTCAGTCCCGGGCAGACGCTCTTCTACAAGGTGCCGGCCGACTGGGGACAGCAGTTCTATGCCACCGCCGAACTGGGCAGTTCGGCGCGCGGGGACGGTTACGTGGGCACCGCCCTGGCCATGTCCCTCTACAACCCCGTACGCGGCTTCGTCGACGACGTCGGCGCCGGATACGACGGCAGCCAGCGCACGGCCGCACTCGACCCCCTGCCTCCCGTCGCGTACGGCAACCGCTACGCCCTCAACGACCGTGTGAGCGGGATGCGGTTCGCAGGCTCCTACTACCTCGTGATCCACCTCGCCGCGCAGGTCGTCGACAAGTTCGGCGACGGGCCGTTCGGGCTGACGCTGCGCGTGCGTGTGGACGGCACGCCGCGGACGGGTCCGGCGTACGCCGGGCAGGCCGAGCCGCGTGACGCGTTCGACGTTCCGGCCGGGGACTCCGACGAAGCGGCCGACGGGGCGGTGGGCGGTGTGGTCGGTACCGGGGGCGGCCGGAGCGGCGGTGCCGACAGCACCATGAAGCTGGTCGCCGTAGGCGGAATCGGCTCGGGGAGCGCGCTGGTGCTGATCCTCGCGGTGTGGACGGTGGTCGCGCGGCGGCGGGCGGGGGTGGCGCCGGAGGACGCGGATACGGCTTCGAGTCCGGTGCCGGTGTCGGCACCGGCAGCGTGGGAGCGTGGGGCGCCGCGGGGCTGGTAGATCAGATCTGGGTCAGCGCCCAGAAACCCACCGCGAAGCAGGCCAGCGCGAGGAGCAGGACGGGGACGGCCACCTTCGCGGGTGGTCCGGGACGCGGTCGCGCGCGCCCGGCGCGGTGCCCCGGAATTGCCCTCGTCTGAAGCGGAACCTGCGGGGACCGAGCGGTGTATGAACCAGTAGGAGCGTACGCGTGCTGCTGCGTCGCGGCGGATGGAGCCGCGGGCCGATGGGGGGAGGGCACTTGCGTCGGAGTAGGGGTGGGGGTGGGTTCGAAAGGCCGAGCGTAGGCGGGAGTTGGCGCCGGGAGCGCGACCGAGGTGGGGGGAGTGGGCGGCTGCTCGGGCTGGTGTTGCGGATGGTGGGGGGTGCGCTGGCGCTGAGTCTCGTGCCATGCCTGCTGGGGCTGGGGCTGGGGCTGGGGCTGGGGGTGAGAGTGAGGTCGCGGCTGGGGCTGCGGTTGCGGGGGTGTGGCGTCGGGGACGGCCGGTTGGGGCGGCGGCAGATGGAAGCTGCCGGTGTCCGACATCGTGGACGGTTGCGGGGGTACGGCGTCGGGGTCGGCGTGCGGTGGTCCGTCGCCGGGAATGGGCGTCGGCTGTACGGCGCCGCGAGCGGGCAGATCCCGTACGTCGCTGGGGGCAGAACCAGGCCGTACGTCACCCGTGACGAACTCCGGCTGTACGTCAGGGGGGACGGACTCCGGCTGTACGTGACCGGTGACGGACTCTGGCCACATGCGACGGGAGACGGGCTCCTGAGGCAGCGTGCCCGAGCCGTGATCCCATGGCCTGGAGCTGGAGCTGGAGCTGGAGCTGGAGCTGGAGCTGGAGTCGGAGCCGGGTCCGGAGCTGGAGTCGGGCCTGGAGACAAAGTCGGGGCCGGGTCTGGAGTCGGGCTCAGCCACAGAGCCACGGCCAGGGCGGAAGCCGGGCCCAGGGACAGGCGCGGCCGCAGGCTGGGAGCCGGGCCCAGCAGCAGAGTCGGTCCCAGAGCGGGAGCCGGGCCCAGCAACAGATTCGGACTCAGAGCCGGAGCCGAGAGCAGATACGGACTCCCGCCCAGGACCGGAGTTCGGGCCAGGCCACGGCGGGGTGCTGTCGGGGTCGAGTCGGGAGGCTGTCGTGTCCGCGCGTGGGTGGGACAGGCCGGCACCCGGGCTCACCCCGGGCGTGGCCCGGAGCGGTCCCCGGGGGGCGAACCCTTCTGGAAGCGGGCCGAGTTGGTCGAAGACCTCGACCAGTTCGTCGTCGGGGCCGGGCTCGGGCAGTAGCTCGGCGGCCGAGGCGAGCGCCTTACGGGCCCCCGTGGCGGTGCGGAACCGCGCCTGAGGGTCAGGCTGCAGCAGAGTTGCCACGACCTGCCACAGCGGCTCGGGTATGCCCCGTGGCGCGGGGGGCGTGCCGTTCGCCGCGAAGTACTCGATCAGGGCCTTGGCGTCGGGCTTGGCGCCCTCCAGCAGATACAGGGCGACCAGACCCACGGCGAACAGGTCGGCGGGGAAGTCGGGATCGGCGCCCAGCATCTGCTCGGGGGCGAAGTAACCGGGCGTCCCCACCACGTAGTTGGTCTCGGTCAGCCGTGGCTCGCCCAGCCGCATGGCGATGCCGAAGTCGGACAGGCGTAGTCGTGGCCGAGCAGTGCCGGTCGCCTCGAGCAGCACGTTGGCGGGCTTGATGTCGCGGTGCACGACCCCCTCCGCGTGTACCGCGGCAACCCCCGCCAGCAGCTGGTCGAGCAGGGTGCAGACGAAGGGTGGAGGCAGTGGGCCGTAGTCATTGACCAGGTGGACCAGCGAGCCCCCGGCGACCAGGTCCATGGTGAACAGGACCTTGTCGTCGTCGGCGGCCCAGCTGGCGGGAGCGAGCACGTGAGGGTGGTCGATCCGCATCGCCTGCTCGCGTACGAAGCGCAGCAGCGCATGGGCGTCGCTCTGCTGGAGCACCTTGGCGGCCACATACCGGCGTCGCCGGTGGTCCCAGGCGCGCCAGACCGCACCGACTCCCCCGCGCCCAATGGGGTCGACCAGTTCGTAGCGTCCGGCGAAGACCTCACCCATGGTCGTGCGTCGCTCCCCCTTCGGCAGTCGGTCGTCTCTTGCGGCCACTAGCTCCACGAGGTACCTGGTCGCCGGATCTCCCGAGGGAGCCCGGCGCCCCGGCTCCGCCGGAAACCGTGCGGGTCTCGCCGGCGGTGAGGACTCTCGCGCACCCCCCGGCGTGAGAGTCCCCGGTGTCCGAGGTGTCGGCTCAGCTCTGGTGCGACTGGTAGTGCGCGACGGCGTCGGAGGTGCGGCCGGCGCCGTACACCCGGAGGAACTCTGCCAGTTCCGGGTGGGTCGGGGCGAGGGTGTCCGCCGCCTCGATGATGTCCCCGGCGGCTGCCACCGAACGCAGCAGCGACTGGATCTCGCGGACCACCCGCTTGACCGTGGGCGCACCCGAACTGGTCGTCGACTGCGTGGTGTTGCTGAGCACCGAGCCCCCCTGTGACTTCTTGATCTCGTCCATGCGCTCGGTCGCCTCGGCGGCGCTGACGCTGCCGTCCGCGACCTGCCCCGCCAGGTCCTGCAGCAGCTGGACACGCTGGACCACCGCGGGATTGCCGATCTTGGCGCGCTGACCGCTCATCAGCTGCGACAGCATCGGCGCGGACAGTCCCAGTACCCCCGCGAGGCGCGCCTGGTTGAGACCCAGATCCTCGATGAGCCTACGGAAGAGCGCCCCCAACGGCTCCCCGTACCAGTTCCGCTGCAGCTCCCGGGCTCTTGCGGTTGCTTCCTGCTGTGCGGCGTCCATTCGCGTCTCCCCATCGCTTCCCCAAATACCGTGGTTCGCTGTCGCGAACCACGTCGAGCATCTTACGGAGAGTGGTCGTCCACGGGGACCCCCAATCTTTTTGCGAGATACCGGGGGTGACCCGGTACTCTTGTCTGCGGCGCCCGACGGCAGGTGGTTCCTGCGGCCGGACGTTCCACTTCCGGGGCCTTAGCTCAGTTGGTAGAGCGCTGTCTTTGCATGGCAGATGTCAGGGGTTCGACTCCCCTAGGCTCCACCTGGTGAATGCCCCCCGAACTGCGAAAACGCGGCTTTGGGGGGCATTTTTCGTGCCCATCGGTGGGCATGGCGGTGCCCACCGGCGGCAACGGGGCCCTTTGATTCCAAGGCGTTGGCGCGTTGATCCCTCCTCCACCGACCCGTTGGAGTCGTGTGGAGGAGGGGAAGCGGAGGCGGCGCTGTGACAATGCGTGGTCGGGTGGGAACGGGCTTCCGTCGCCGAGCCGCTCGGGGCGGACCCGGTCAGCGTGGTGCGCCGAACCAGGCCCGCAGGTTCTGCGGGAGACCGCCACCGTTCGCCATCCAGGCGACATGGCCGTCGGGGCGTATCAGCAGCGCCTCATGGGGCAGCGCCTGGTCGCCGCGGGTCCGCACGACACGTAGGACGTGCTTCCAGCCCTGTGCCTCCGCCTCGTACCGTGCGTAGGCTTCGCCGGACAGCAGCAGGAGCGGGCGGCCCTCGCGCAGCAGACCGACGATGTCCTTCGGGGGTTGGCCTCGATCGCGGCCTGCGGCGCCGTCTCCGCGACCCTGCACAGCCGGACGTCCGCCCCGGCCTTCTGCGCGGCCGTGGCCGCGGCGTCGGCCAGCTGGGGTGGACGTTGCCGGTGGACGAGTAGTAGATGACGGCGACATTGGTCATGGCCGTTGAGCTCCCTGTCGGTGGTGGGCGGACCGCACGGGCTGTCGGGCCCGGAGTGCGGGAGGCGGCCCGCACTCCCACGCGGGGTCATGGACCAGCCGCCCCCGATCCTCCGGCGGGCACGACCGCGCCGATGCCGCAGACGTGCACGGCGACGGCTGGCTGATGCATCCGAGGCCGCTCGCCGAGCAGCGCAAGGTCACCATGGCCTGGCGGCAGGCGCTGGAGCAGAGCGGCGGCGGCGCGAAGCCGTCTCCCAGTCGCTCTACGTCGATCTCGTGGAACAGCCCGGCACCCGCCCGTCGGCGATTCATCTCGGCTATCGCACCCCACGGCGGTTCCTACTCGATCACCTGGCGGGGCTGCGCGACATCGGAGTCCACCACGTCGTCCTCAACCTCAAGTGCGGGCGCAGGCCGGTCGAAGGCGTGCTGCACGAACTCGGCGAGTACGTGGTGCCTCACTTCCCGGCATCCACCGCACAGTTGACCTCCGCATAGGGCGGTGGGTCGCGGAGCCGCCCGGGCCGTGAGTCCGGCCTACATGTTCCACGTGAAACATCGCCGTGGGGCAGGAGACCCTCAAGTCTCCCGCCCCACGGCGATGTTGACGTTCCGGACCAGGACTCAGCGGCGGTCGTCGCGCTTCGCCGCCTGCTCATCGGCCTCCTTGGCCCGGACTTCGGGGTCCAGGTCGGACTGAGGGCTGCCGTCGACCGAGGCCAGGCGATCGCTCGCCGATACCTCCGTCGCGGCGGGCGGCTCGACCAGCCAGTCGGGGTTGGCCTGCTTGTCCCACCACTTCCAGGCGGCAAAGGCACCGCCCGCCAGAATCCCCAGAAGGGCCAGCCCCTTGGCGAGACGGCCGACCTTCGCCCGCCGCTCATGCCGACGGGCCAGCTTCTGGATCTCCTGCGGCGAGACCTGACCGCGCAGCGCGGCGATCGCCGCCGCGCCGCGTGACGCGGCCTCGTCCCGAACGGGCTGGGCCGCGGCCACCGCCTGCTCGATCCTCGGCCTGGAGTACTCGGCGGCCTGACGAGCCGCCTGACGGGTACGGACGGCGGCCTGGTCGACCTTCGGCGGCACATGCGTACGTGCCTGTTCAAGGCGTGGCGCGAGATGGGCGTCGTACTGGACGCGGGCCTGTTCGGCGGCCTGCGACACCTTGGGTGCGAGCCGAACGCGTGCCTCGTTCGCGTAGTGCGAGGCCCTGTCCTTGGCCGTGTCGGCGTAAGGCGCCACCACTTCCGCGGCGTGCAGCACGCTGTCCTTCGCCGAGCCGGTCGCGGCGCGCACGCTGTCGATGCGGGTCACGGGTTTTCCTCCTCCTCGGTGGCGTACGTCGGGGGTCCGAGTGCCCCCAATGACACACAGTTCACCTTTCCACCCTTAGCGGGATCATGCCCGCCCGAGAGGACCGACCGGGGCATGTGAGGGCGGGCATCCGGGTCATGGGCGCTGACTCCGGTGAGCTCAGAGCGAGAGCCGGTCAGGTGTCGATCACATGCAATAGCGGATGAATACGGGGCAACGGGAGCTTGTCGTCGACAATGCCACGGATCGCCGCGCCGCGCCCCTGTCCCGGGGCGACTCGACCGGAATTCTGCAAGCGCGACACCCGGATATTCGCCCAGAGGTGGTGGCCGGGCGACGTGCGGTCCGGTCCGTGCAAGGATCGGGGGGTCAAAAGAAGGCAACGGAAGGCAGATCGTGGCTGAGCAGCTTTACGCCACCCTGAAGACCAACCAAGGCGACATCGAAGTCCGGCTCCTGCCGAACCACGCGCCCAAGACGGTCCGGAACTTCGTCGAGCTCGCCAAGGGCGAGCGTGAGTGGGTCAACCCGGAGACGGGTGCGAAGTCCACGGACAAGCTCTACGACGGCACGGTCTTCCACCGGGTGATCAGCGGATTCATGATCCAGGGCGGCGACCCCCTGGGCAACGGCACCGGCGGTCCCGGCTACCAGTTCGAGGACGAGTTCCACCCGGACCTCGCCTTCGACAAGCCGTACCTGCTGGCCATGGCCAACGCCGGCCCGGGCACCAACGGCTCGCAGTTCTTCATCACCGTCTCCCCGACGGCCTGGCTGACCCGCAAGCACACCATCTTCGGCGAGGTCACGAACCCGGCCAGCCAGAAGGTCGTGGACGCCATCGCGGGCACCCAGACCAACCCGCGCACCGACCGCCCGGTCAATGACGTCGTCATCGAGTCGGTCGTCGTCGAGACCCGCGAGGGCTGAGCTCCCAAGACCCGCAAGGTCCTGAGGGCTCCCGCAGGGAACCAAACGCCCCGTTCATCCGTAAGGATGGGCGGGGCGGTGCATTTGCGTACGACCGATTGAGGGGACCCCATGGACCAGGCGCCAGGCAGCCCGCAGGGCCCGCGTGACCAGGGACCGCAGGACGCCCAGAGCCTGCCCACCTGCTACCGGCACCCGGACCGCGAGACCGGCATCCGCTGCACCCGCTGCGAGCGCCCGATCTGCCCCGAGTGCATGGTCAGCGCCTCCGTCGGCTTCCAGTGCCCCGACTGCGTACGCGGCGGCTCCGGCACCGGTCACGCCCCCGCGGCCAACCAGCCCCGCACCCTCGCGGGCGGCACGATCGCCGCGGACCCCCGGCTCGTCACCAAGATCCTTATCGGGATCAACCTCGCGGTCTTCCTGGTCCAGCTGTCGGTCGGCGACACCTTCACCGACCGCTTCGACCTCGTCGGCCGGGCGACCTTCACGCCCTTCGGCCCGCTGGAAGGCGTCGCGGAAGGCCAGTGGTACCGGCTGCTGACGGCGATGTTCCTGCACGGCAGCTACATCCACATCATGTTCAACATGCTCAGCCTGTGGTGGATCGGCGGTCCCCTGGAGGCGGCCCTCGGCCGCGCCCGCTATCTCGCCCTCTACTTCGTCTCGGGCCTCGCGGGCAGCGCGCTCAGCTACCTCCTCGCTGCCCCGAACCAGCCGTCGCTCGGCGCCTCCGGTGCCATCTTCGGCCTCTTCGGCGCCACCGCCGTCCTCATGCGCCGGCTCAACTACGACATGCGCCCGGTCATCGCCCTGCTGGTGATCAACCTCATCTTCACCTTCAGCCCCGGATTCAACATCGCCTGGCAGGCCCACATCGGCGGCCTCGTCGCCGGTGTCGTCGTCGGTTACGCCATGGTCCACGCGCCGCGCGAGCGGCGGGCCCTGATCCAGTACGGGGTGTGTGCCCTGGTCCTGGCCGCGGTGGTCGTCACGACGCTGGTCAGGACCGCTCAGCTCACCTGAGGACGCCCTCGGCTCACCTGAGGAACCGATGTTGTCCACAGATCGTGGTGGATCTTGTGCACACTGTGCGGGAACAGCTGTGCCCCCCGTCACTGACCCGAGTTTTCCCAGGTCAAGCGGGGGGCGAACAAGCTTCCGGATGCCGGTAGGTCAGTCACACCGGCGTCAACCCCAGATGGGTTATCCACAGATCGTCTTTCTTTTCCACCTGTGGAAAACCGCTGTGGATAACTCAGTGGATAGCCGTGGGCAGAGCTACTTCCACTGTGTGGAGACGCCGAATCCCGCAGCGATGAAGCCGAAGCCGACCACGATGTTCCAGTTGTCGAGCGCGTCGATCGGCAGGGAACCGTCCGTCACATAGAAGACGACGATCCAGGCGAGACCGATGAGGAACATGGCCAGCATGACCGGTGCGACCCAGCCGCGGCTGGTCAGCTTGATGTTGGTCGCCTGCTTCGCCGGGGGCGGCGTGTAGTCGGCCTTCTTGCGGATACGTGACTTCGGCACGAGGGTCTCTCCTGTCGATGCGCTGCGTGGCCGCGCAGGGAACTGGGGCGGGCTCCGGGGCAGCGTACAAGGGGACACTGAGTGCTCCCCCGGGCGTCCGTTAGCGTAGTGCTTCCGCGGCGCCGAAGGAGATAAGGGTACGTTGAGCAATTCTGCCGACTCCCCCGGGACGGGTTCCAGTCCTGCCGGTACGCGCCGTTTCCGGCCCGTACGCGTCCTCACCGCAGCCGTCTTCGCTCTCGCCGGCCTCATTTTCTTCACCAGTTTCAATACGGCCAAGGGCACCAATATCCGCACGGATACGTCCTTGCTGAAGCTTTCCGACCTGATCCAGGAGCGCAGCCACAAGAACGCGTCGCTGGACGAGTCCAACGGCACCCTGCGGGACGAGGTCGACACCCTCGCCGGACGGGAGAACGGCAGCACGAAGGCCGAGGACGCCAAGCTGGCCGCGCTGGAGAAGAACGCGGGCACCCAGAAGCTCAAGGGCGAGGCCGTCACGGTCACGCTCAACGACGCCCCGCCGAACGCCACGGCCAAGCTGCCCGGCTACCCCGAGCCGCAGCCCGACTACCTGGTCATTCACCAGCAGGATCTTCAGGCGGTCGTGAACGCCCTCTGGCAGGGCGGCGCCCAGGGCATCGAGGTGATGGACCAGCGGCTGATCTCCACGAGCGCGGTGCGCTGTGTCGGCAACACCCTGATCCTCCAGGGCCGGGTCTACTCACCCCCGTACAAGATCACCGCTGTCGGTGACCCGCAGAAGCTCCAGAACGCGCTCGCCGCGTCCAAGGCGATCCAGAACTACATGGTGTACGTCAACGTCTACGGGCTCGGCTGGAAAGTCGACGAGGACGGGACGGTGACTCTTCCCGGTTACTCGGGCACAGTGGATCTCCACTACGCGAAGCCTGTGGAGTAGCTGCCGCTGGGGGACCTTGTGTCGGTGCGAGTGGTCGTCAGGACGATCAGTGAACTGTGCATCACCGTCGGCACCCTGATCGTGCTCTTCGTGGTCTACGTGCTGTTCTGGACCGGTGTGAAGGCCGACAGCGCGATGAACCACCAGATCGACCAGCTCCAGGAGCAGTGGTCGAAGGGCGCGGTCGGATCCGGGTCGGCCGGATCAGGGTCGGGCGGGTCCGGGTCGGGCGGGTCCGGGTCGACCGGGTCCGGGTCGAAGGCCCCGACCACCGCCCCCGTCACGGAAAGCCCCAAGTCACCCGGGCCCTACGCCTACGGCAAGCCCTTCGCGATCATGTACATCCCCCGGCTTGGTTTCACGTGGAACAAGCCCGTGCTCGAAGGCACCGCCACGGACGTCCTCAAGAAGGGGCTGGCCCATTACCGGGGCACGGCCCAGCTCGGGCAGACGGGGAACTTCGCCGTCGCGGGCCACCGGCGCACGTACGGCGACCCTCTCAAGGACTTTCCCAAGCTGCGCCGGGGTGACGCGGTGGTGCTGACCGACGGGACGACCTGGTTCACGTATCGGATCGACAAAGGCCCCTACAAAACGCTGCCCACGGACATCGCGGTGATCGATCCTGTGCCACGCGCGTCCGGATACACGCGTCCGGGCCGCTATCTCACACTGACCACGTGCGACCCGGAGTGGGGGCACAGTCATCGGCTGATCGTCTGGGCACACCTTGATTCCACGCAGCCTGTGGAGGCTGGGAAACCGGAGGCCCTGCGCCGTTAGTCTGGTGCGGTACGGCGACGGAAGGGACGGCATGTACGGCTGGATCTGGCGGCATCTGCCGGGGAACGTCTGGGTGAGGGCGCTGATCTCACTCGTACTGGTCCTCGCGGTGGTCTACGTGCTCTTCCAGTACGTCTTCCCTTGGGCCGAACCACTGCTTCCTTTCAACGATGTGACGGTGGACAACCAGTGAGCGCGCGGATTCTCGTCGTCGACAACTACGACAGCTTCGTCTTCAACCTGGTCCAGTACCTCTATCAGTTGGGCGCCGAGTGCGAGGTGCTGCGCAACGACGAGGTGTCGACGGCGCATGCCCAGGACGGCTTCGACGGGGTGCTGCTCTCGCCGGGCCCCGGCGCCCCCGAGCAGGCGGGCGTCTGTATCGAGATGGTCCGGCACTGCGCCACGACCGGCGTCCCCGTCTTCGGCGTCTGCCTCGGCATGCAGTCGATGCAGGTGGCGTACGGCGGTGTCGTGGACCGTGCGCCCGAGCTGCTGCACGGCAAGACCTCGCTCGTCGAGCACGAGGGCAAGGGGGTCTTTGCGGGCCTGCCGTCGCCCTTCACCGCGACCCGCTACCACTCGCTGGCGGCCGAGCCGGAGACCGTCCCGGCCGAGCTGGAGGTCACGGCCCGTACGCACGACGGGATCATCATGGGCCTCAGGCACCGTGAACTGCCCGTCGAGGGCGTGCAGTTCCACCCCGAGTCGGTGCTGACCGAGCACGGGCACCGGATGCTCGCCAACTGGCTGGTGGAGTGCGGCGATCAGGGGGCCGTGGCGAGGTCGGCGGGGCTCGCCCCGGTGGTGGGCAGGGCCACGGCGTGACCGCGCTGCGCCCCGAGCGCGACAGCTCCTCCTACGGCGGCGAGGCCGCGTACGGGGGCGCCGACGCGTTCGAGGGCGCCGACGCCTTCGAGGCGGCGGTCGAACAGCTCGCCGACCCGCTGACGGATCCCCTGCCGGGGCAGCGGCGATCGGGGCAGCAGGAGGAGTGGTACGACCCGGAGGGGTACGCCCGCGGCTGGTCCCCGGAGCCCGGGCCAGGGCGGCCGGCGCAGCCGTCGTACGAAGGGACGCACGCCCCGCCGCATTCCCCGCCGTACTCTGCGCCGCATTCCCCGCCGTACGAGGAGCGGGCGGCCGAGCATCCGGCGCACGAGGAACCGGGGGCCGTCCCCTACACGGCCCCCGTCGCCGCTCCCTACGAGGAACCGGTCGTCGTGCCCCTGCCGTTGGACGACGAGACGGTGGCGCTGCGGATCCCGGACCCGCCGCGCGGAGCCGAGAGCACGACGAGTGCCGCGGAGGGCGAGCCCATACCCGCGCCCGGAGGCCGTGCGGCCCGGCGCAAGGCGGCCAGGCGCCACGGGAGGCGCGGAAGCGCTCAGGAGCCCCAGGAGGCCCAGGAGTCGGCGGAGAAGCCCGCTGAGGCCCCTCTGAGCCGTCTGGAGGCGCGGCGGGCGGCACGGGCGCGGAAGCCCGGCGCGGCCGTCATTGCGAGCCGGGTGATCGGCGAGGTGTTCATCACCACCGGCGTCCTGATGCTGCTGTTCGTGACCTACCAGCTGTGGTGGTCGAACATCCGGGCGCACCAGCAGGCGGGCAGCGCCGCGCACCACCTCCAGCAGGACTGGGCGAGCGGCAAGCGGAGCCCGGGGACGTTCGAGCCGGGGCAGGGGTTCGCCATCCTGCACATTCCGAAGCTGGACGTGGTCACGCCGATCGCCGAGGGCGTCAGCAAGCCGAAGGTGCTCGACAAGGGCATGGTCGGCCACTACGAGCAGACGGCCATGCCGGACGCCAAGACGGGCAACTTCGCGCTCGCGGGGCATCGCAACACCCATGGGGAGCCGTTCCGGTACATCAACCGGCTCAAGCCGGGCGACGAGATCGTGGTCGAGACGCAGGATGACTACTACGTCTACAAGATGACGTCGATCCTGCCGGTGACGCCGCCGAGCAACACGAGTGTGATCGGTGCGATACCCAAGGGGTCGGGTTTCACGACCACGGGCCGCTACATCACACTGACCACCTGCACGCCGGAATTCACCAGCAAGTACCGGATGATCGTCTGGGGCAAGATGGTCGAGGACCGGCCACGCAGCAAGGGCAAGCCGGACGCGCTCATCGGCTGAGCGCACGTGAGACAACCTGAGACAGACCAGACGGGGCAGATGCACAGTGGCAGCGAGGACCGACCACGACGAGCGCGCCGAATCCGAACCCGAATCCGCAGCTGACACCGCCGACGCAGCCGCCGACGCGCCCGCACCGCGACGCCGCGGCTCCGGCCGGATCGCGATGGCGGTCAGCGTCTTCGGTGAACTCCTCATCACCGCGGGTCTGGTGCTCGGCCTGTTCGTCGTCTACTCCCTGTGGTGGACGAACGTCGTCGCGGACCGCGTGGCGCACAAGCAGGGCGACAAGGTCCGCGACAACTGGGCGGCGTCGGACAAGGGCGGTCCGGGCGCCCTGGACACCAAGGACGGCATCGGCTTCCTGCACGTCCCGGCGATGAAGAACGGCGAGGTGCTGGTCGAGAAGGGCACCTCGACCAAGGTCCTCAACGACGGTGTCGCCGGCTACTACACGGACCCCGTCAAGGCGTCCCTGCCGATGACCGGCAAGAACGGCAACTTCACCCTCGCCGCCCACCGTGACGGCCACGGCGCCAAGTTCCACAACATCGACAAGCTCAAAATGGGCGACCCGATCGTCTTCGAGACCAAGGACAAGTGGTACGTCTACAAGGTCTACGACATCCTCCCGGAGACCTCGAAGTACAACGTCAAGGTCCTCCAGACCGTCCCCAAGCAGTCCGGCAAGAAGAAGCCCGGGCACTACATCACCCTGACGACCTGCACTCCCGTCTACACGTCGCGCTACCGCTACGTCGTCTGGGGCGAACTGGCGCGCGTCGACAAGGTGGACAGCGACCGCACTCCGCCGAAGGAACTGGGCTAAACCGAAGGAACTGCGCTGACGCGAGGCAACGGCGCTGACGCGAAGAGACTTCGCATGAGCGAGTGAACAACACTGTGCCCCGCCCGGAACCACTCCCGGGCAGGGCACAGTGTTGTTCAACCGGTGCTTCAGCCGATGCCTCAGCCGGTGGCGCCTCCGAAGATGTTGCCGCCGTTGTTACCGCCGTTGTTGCCGTTGGCGCTCACGGTGGTGAGGGTGATCGTCGTGGAGGCCGGGTCCGCCTGTGTTCCCTGCTGCGGGTCCTGGGCCATGACGATCGCGTTGTCGCTCTGGTCGCTGCCGTTCGCGAACGTGATGTTGGTGAAGCCGCTCTGCTTAAGCGTCTCCCTCGCCTGCTTCACGGTCTGGGTGACCACGTTCGGCACGGCGGTCTGGGTCTTGGCCTTGCCGATCTGGATCGACACCGTGGAACCGGGGTCGGCCTGCGCGTTGGCCTGCGGGGAGGTCTGGATGACCTTGCCGACCAGGTTGGCGTCGTCGGTCTCCACCTCGGTGCACGTGCCGACGAGGGTGTTGGCCGTCATCTGCGCCGTGGCCTCGTCACAGGTCTTGCCGGTGACGTCGGGGACGACGGACTGCTTCTTCTCGACGGCGACGGTCAGGGTGATGGTCGTGCCCTTTTCCTTTTCCGTGTCGCCCCCAGGATCCTGGGCGATGACAACGCCCGCGGTCTGGTCGGACTCCTTGGTCTCTTTCTCGACCACGAAGCCCTTTTCCTCGAGCTCGGACTTCGCCTTGTCGAAGGTGAGGCCCTTGACGTCGGGGACCGTGACCTTCGGCGCCCCTGTGGACACCACCAGATTGATCGTGTCGCCCTTGTTGACCTGGGTGCGCGCGGCCGGGTCCTGCTCGCACACGTTGCCCGTCTTCTGGTCCTCGCAGGCCTTCTTGGTAATCGACCCCACCTTGAGGTCACTGTTGATGACCATCTTTTTGGCGTCGCTCAGGGACTGGCCGACGAAGTTCGGAGCGGCGAAGGGCTTGTCGGTCGCGCCGCCGCCGAAGGCCCACTTGCCGATCAGGATCGCGCCGACGAGGACCAGGACGGCCGCCACGACCAGCAGGATCGTCGAGGTGTTCGACTTCTTCTGGCGGCGGCGGTCGGGGCGGTCGTCGTAGCCGTAGCCGCCGTCGTCCGGGTTCATCGGGGGGAGCATGGACGTGGCCTGCGCGTCCGTGGAGCGCAGGGCCGTCGTCGGCTGGTCGTCCGGGTAGCCGCCGTAGCCGACCGAGCCCATGGCGGCCGTGGCCGCGACGGGCTGGCCGTCGAGGCAGGCCTCGATGTCGGCGCGCATCTCGTCGGCGGACTGGTAGCGGTAGTCCGGGTCCTTGACCAGGGCCTTCAGCACGATCGCGTCCATCTCGGGCGTGATCTCGGGGTCGAAGACCGACGGGGGCTGGGCTTCCTCACGTACGTGCTGGTACGCCACCGCCACCGGGGAGTCCCCGATGAAGGGCGGGCGGACCGTCAGCAGCTCGTACAGCAGGCAGCCGGTCGAGTAGAGGTCCGAGCGGGCGTCGACCTGCTCACCCTTCGCCTGCTCCGGCGAGAGGTACTGGGCCGTGCCGATGACCGCCGCCGTCTGCGTCATCGTCATGCCGACGTCGCCCATCGCGCGGGCGATGCCGAAGTCCATGACCTTGACCTGGCCGTTGCGCGTCAGCATGACGTTGGCCGGTTTGATGTCGCGGTGGACGATGCCGGCGCGGTGGGAGTACTCCAGTGCCTGGAGGATCCCGATGGTCATCTCCAGGGTGCGCTCGGGCAGCAGTTTGCGCCCGGAGTGCAGCAGCTCTCGCAGCGTGGACCCGTCGACGTACTCCATCACGATGTACGGGATGGAGGTCCCGTCGATGTAGTCCTCACCCGTGTCGTACACGGCGACGATCGCGGGATGGTTGAGCGAGGCGGCCGACTGGGCCTCCCGGCGGAACCGGGCCTGGAACGACGGATCACGTGCGAGGTCCGCTCGCAGCGTCTTCACCGCCACGGTGCGGCCGAGCCGGGTGTCATGCGCGAGATAGACCTCGGCCATGCCACCACGGCCGAGCACCTGGCCCAGCTCGTACCGGCCGCCGAGGCGACGCGGCTCTTCCATAGCTACCTACCAGCCCTCTCCGTCGGTCCCGACCGCACGCATGTGTGGTCCGGCGGTGTGCCGTCCGGGCATACCGTACCCGGCTCGGCTTCTGTGACCTGGCCAAGCCCGTCACCCGATACAGGACCGGTATCGCAACGTGCACCGATGTGAAGGGAACGTGACGGGGGTCACTTCTTGCTGTCGATGACTGCCTTCATCACGTCCCTTGCGATGGGGGCGGCGAGACCACCGCCGGTGATGTCGCCACGGTTGGCGGCGCCGTCCTCGACCACCACGGCGACGGCGACCGGGGAGCTGCCGTCGCTGAGCTTGGCGTACGAGATGAACCAGGCGTACGGCTTCTCGCTGTTGGCGACGCCGTGCTGGGCGGTACCGGTCTTGCCGCCGACGGTGACGCCGCTCTCGTTGATCTGCGCGTTGGTGCCCGTGCCCTCCTTGACGACCGTCTCCATCATGTCCTGAAGGATCTGGGCGTTGTCCGAGGAGAGCGGCTGGCTCATCTTCTCGGGCTCGGTCTGCGAGATCACGTCCAGGTTCGGCGCCTGCAGCTTGTCGACCATGTACGGCTTCATCAGGGTGCCGTCATTGGCGACCGCGGAGGCGACCATGGCCATCTGCAGCGGGGTCGCGGCGGTTTCGAACTGGCCGATCGAGCTGAGCGCGGTCTGCGGCTGGTCCATCTTGTCGGGGAAGACGGAGGCGTTGGAGCGCACCGGCGTGAACTGCTCGGAGTTGAAGCCGAACTTCTCGGCCTCCGTCAGCATCTTGTCCTTGCCGAGGTCGGCGCCGATCTTGCCGAAGACGGTGTTGCAGGAGTAGCGGAGTGCCACGCGCATCGTGGCGTTCTCGCAGGGGATGTTCCCCTCGTTCTTCAGCTCGGTCCGGGTGGTCGGCAGGGTGTACGGCAGCGGCGACTTGGTCTTCTCGTCCGCGGAGGTGTACAGCCCGTTCTCGAGGGCCGCTGCCGCGGTGACCACCTTGAAGGTGGAGCCCGGCGGGTACGTCTCGCGCAGCGCCCGGTTGAGCATCGGCTCGTCGGGGTCGTTCTTCTTCTGGAGCTTCGTCCACGCCCCGCCGTCGACGGTCGTCGAGTTCCCGGCGAACGTCGAGGGGTCGTACGACGGCGTGGAGGCGAGCGCGAGGATCGCGCCGGTCTGCGGGTCGATCGCGGCGACGGCGCCCTTCTTGTCGCCCAGGCCTTCGAAGGCCGCCTTCTGCGCGGCGCTGCTGAGGGTGGTGACGACGTTGCCGCCCTGCTTCTTCTTGCCCGTGATCATGTCCAGGGTGTTGCGGAAGAAGAGCCGGTCGTCGTTGCCGGTGAGGATGCCGTCGTCGATGCTCTCCAGCTGGGAGGCGCCGAAGGCCTGGGAGGCGTATCCGGTGACGGGCGCCCACATCGCGCCGTCCTTGTACGTGCGCTTGTACAGGAAGTCGTTGTAGCTGTCGCTGGAGGTCTTCTTGGACCCGGTGATCGGGTCTCCGTCGACGATGATGTCGCCGCGCGGTGTGGCGTAGCGGGCGATGGCGACGCGGCGGTTCTTCGGGTCGGACTTCAGGGTGTCCGCCTGGACGTACTGGAGCCAGTTGTCGCGGATGAGCAGGGCGAGGACGAGGAGCCCGCAGAAGATTGCGATCCGGCGCAGGGGCTTGTTCACGGGCGGACCACCTGGGTCATCTCGGCGTCGGGGTTCGGGGCGGGGGCGGGCGCCGGGCGGCGCGCGGTGTCGCTGATTCTGATCAGGATGGCGATCAGCGCCCAGTTGGCGATGACCGAGGAACCGCCGGACGCGAGGAACGGCATGGTCATACCGGTCAGCGGGATCAGGCCCATGACGCCGCCGGCGACGACGAAGACCTGGAGGGCGAAGGCACCGGAGAGGCCCACGGCGAGGAGCTTGCCGAAGGGGTCGCGGGCCGCGAGGGCCGTACGGATGCCGCGCTCGACGATCAGGCCGTAGAGGACCAGGATCGCCATGACTCCGGCGAGGCCCAGCTCCTCGCCGAAGGTGGCGAGGATGAAGTCGGAGTTGGCGGCGAACCGGATGAGCTCGGAGTGGCCCTGGCCGAGACCGGTGCCGAGGGTGCCGCCGGAGCCGAAGGCCCACAGAGCCTGCATGGCCTGCTCGGAGTGGATGACACCGTCGTGGGTCCCGGCCTGGCTGAGCGTGTACTCGCGCATCGGGTCGAGCCAGGCCTGGACACGCGTCTGGATGTGCGGTTCGAAGGTGGCCACGCCGACGGCGCCGGCCGCGGACATCAGCAGACCGAAGACGATCCAGCTGGTCCGCTCGGTGGCGACGTACAGCATGATCACGAACATGCCGAAGAACAGCAGCGACGTACCGAGGTCGGTCTCGAAGACCAGGATCAGGATGGAGATGAACCAGACGACCAGGATCGGACCGAGGTCGCGCCCGCGCGGCAGGTACAGGCCCATCACGCGGCGGCTGGCGAGGGCGAGCGCGTCGCGCTTGACCATCAGGTAGCCGGCGAAGAAGACCGCGAGGACGATCTTCGCGAACTCACCGGGCTGGATGGAGAATCCGGCGACCGAGATCCAGATCTTGGCACCGTAGATGTTGGCGCCCAGACCCGGCACGAGGGGCAGCAGCAGCAGCACCAGGGCCGCGACCATCGAGATGTAGGTGTAGCGCTGCAGGACGCGGTGGTCCTTGAGGAAGACCAGCACGACAACGAACAGGGCGATGCCCAGCGCCGTGTACAGCAGCTGGCGGGGCGCGGCGCCTCCGGCCTGCTGGATCGACTGGAGCAGCTTCGACTGGTCGAGCCGCCAGATCACCACGAGCCCCAGGCCGTTGAGCAGCGTCGCCAGTGGCAGCAGTAGCGGGTCGGCGTACGGCGCGAACTTCCGTACGCCGAGGTGGCCGACGCCTGCGAGCAGGCCGAGGCCGAGGCCGTAGCTCAGCAGGCCGGACGGCACCTTGTCGTTGATGGCCAGGCCCACGTTGGCGTACGCGAAGACCGGGATGACGACGGCGAACACCAACAGCGCCAACTCGGTGTTGCGGCGGCTCGGTGTGCCGATCGAGCCGATGGTCGACGTGTTGTGCGTCGGCGTGTTCGTACTACTGCTCATGGTGTGACAGGGCCCCTCACGGCTTCTTACTGCTTACCGCACAGCGAGACCAGCTTCTGCTCTTCGTCGGAGAGGCTGGGGCCGGGTGTGGGAGTGGGTGCGGTCGTGGACTTGGAGGAGGACGGCGACGAGGTCGACGGGGTCGGCGTCGGCGACGACGTGGCCTTGGACGTCAGGGAGGTCTTTGTGGTTCCCGTGGTCCCACCGGCCTCGCCTTCACCGGTCTTCGCGTTGTTCGCGCTCTCGGCGGCGGTGCGCTGGGCTTCCTTCTTGCACGCGGAGGCCTGCACGGCGAGCTCGTCGATCTTCGACTGGGCGTCGCCGAGCCCGCCTTCGGTGATGGTCGCCTTGACCTGCTTCTGCTGGTACGGCGGCAGGTACTTGAGTTCGATCTCGGGGTGGTCCTTCTCCACCTTCGAGAGCGAGACCCAGGCCAGGTCCTGGCTGATGCCCCGGTACAGCGCGACGTGCTCGCCCTTGCTGCCGACGTAGTACTGCGTCTGCGTCCAGCGGTAGCCGCCGTACAGGCCGCCGCCGATGACGGCGAGCGCGAGCACGATGTAGAGGGATCTCTTCAGCCATTTGCGTCCGGCGCGCGGCTTGATGAAGTCCTCGTCGGAGTAGCCGCCGAAGCCGCCCGTGGGCACGTAACCGGTGGTGTCGCCGCTGCCGGGCGGGCCGAATTCGCCACCGCCCTGTCCGGGGACCGGGCGGCCGAGGCTGGAGGCGCGGCCGGCGGGCGTCTGCATCGCGCCGTTGTCGTGCAGCTGGTGCTGGTTCTCGGCGACGGCGCCCACCACGACCGGGGTGTCGGAGAGCTGCCCGGCGAGGGTGTCTCCGCCGTCGATGTCGAGGACGTCGGCCACGATGACCGTGATGTTGTCCGGGCCGCCGCCGCGCAGCGCGAGCTCGATCAGCTGCTGCACGGTCTCCTGCGGGCCCTGGTAGCTGGCGAGGGTGTCCTCCATCGTCTGATGGGAGACGACCCCGGACAGTCCGTCGGAGCAGATCAAGTACCGGTCGCCGGCGCGGACTTCGCGGATGGAGAGGTCGGGCTCGACATGTTCGCCACTGCCCAGAGCGCGCATGAGGAGGGACCTCTGCGGGTGGGTGGTGGCTTCCTCTTCTGTGATGCGTCCCTCGTCGACGAGGCGCTGCACCCAGGTGTGGTCCTGCGTGATCTGCGTCAGTACGCCGTCACGCAGCAGGTAGGCGCGGGAGTCACCGACGTGGACGAGGCCGAGGCGCTGGCCCGTCCACAGCAGGGCGGTGAGCGTGGTGCCCATGCCCTCCAGCTGGGGATCCTCCTCGACCATCATCCTGAGCTGGTCGTTGGCACGCTGCACGGCGGTGCCGAGCGAGGTGAGGATGTCGGAGCCGGGCACGTCGTCGTCGAGCGCGACGATCGTGGAGATCACTTCGGAGGAGGCGACCTCACCGGCGGCCTGGCCGCCCATCCCGTCGGCGATCGCGAGCAGCCGCGGACCGGCGTAGCCGGAGTCCTCGTTGCCCTCGCGGATCATGCCTTTGTGCGATCCGGCGGCGAAGCGCAGTGACAGACTCATGCGCACCTCGCCCGTCGGCTCCGGGTACATCCGCACGGTGCCCACCCTCCGGTCGGGAGCGCGCCGGGGTCCGTCGTGTGGACCGCCACTGCGTGCTCGCTCCGCTCGCTCATTGTCGTACTACTTCCGCAGCTCGATGACGGTCTTGCCGATGCGGATCGGCGCGCCCAGCGGAATGGGCGTGGGAGTCGTCAGCCGGCTCCGGTCGAGATACGTGCCGTTGGTGGAGCCGAGGTCCTCGACGATCCACTGGCCGTCCCGGTCCGGGTAGATCCTGGCATGCCTGCTGGACGCGTAGTCGTCGTCCAGCACGATGGTGCTGTCGTGCGCGCGGCCCAGGGTGATGGTCTGCCCCTGCAGCGCCACCGTCGTACCCGTGAGGGTGCCTTCGGAGACGACCAGCTTGGTGGGGGCGCCGCGGCGCTGACGGCCGCCGCCGCCCGGCGGCGCCTGCTGGCGTTGCGGCGGGGGCGCGGCCTGGCGCGCCGCCTGCTGCGGCCTGGCGGCGTCCCGTCGCGAGCCGCGCTGGGTGACGCGCGTTCCGAACAGGTCGCTGCGGATGACCTGCACGGCCACGATCACGAACAGCCACAGTACGGCCAGGAAACCCAGCCGCATGACCGTGAGGGTCAGCTCTGACATTGCCCCCGCTTCACCCTTCGGCTTGCCGGTAAATGATGGTGGTGCTGCCCACGACGATCCGCGAGCCGTCGCGGAGCGTAGCGCGGGTGGTGTGCTGCCCGTCCACCACGATGCCGTTGGTGGACCCGAGATCCTGGATCGTCGAGGGCGTTCCGGTCCGGATCTCGCAGTGCCGGCGGGATACGCCGGGGTCGTCGATCCGCACGTCGGCTTCCGTGCTGCGGCCCAGCACCAGCGTCGGGCGGGAGATCTGATGGCGGGTGCCGTTGATCTCGATCCAGTGCCGCATACGGGCGCCCGGCTGCGGAGCCGCGGGCGCGCCGGGCCGCTGGCTCATGGGCGCGGGGCCGGGACGTGCGCCGGGCGGCGGCGCGGACGGCATGGGGGGAGCGGCCGCCGGCGGGTAGCCGTAGCCACCCGGGGCGCCCTGGCCGTGCGGGGCCGCCGGTGCGGGGCCCGCGGGGGCGCGCTCGGGAGCCTGCTGGTTGCTGGAGGAGGCGAGCGTACGGCTGCGCACCCGGTACAGACCGGTGTCGAGGTCGTCCGCCTTCTCCAGGTGGACCTTGATGGTGCCCATGAAGGTGTAGCGCTGCTGCTTCGCGTAGTCGCGCACCATGCCGGCGAGCTCGTCGCCGAGCTGGCCCGAGTAGGGGCTCAGGCGCTCGAAGTCCGGCGCGCTGAGCTCCACGATGAAGTCATTGGGTACGACGGTCCGGTCGCGGTTCCAGATGGTGGCGTTGTTGTCGCACTCGCGCTGGAGTGCGCCGGCAATCTCCACGGGCTGGACCTCGGACTTGAACACCTTGGCGAAGGTGCCGTTGACCAGACCTTCGAGACGCTGCTCGAACTTCTTCAGGACTCCCATGGGGCACCTCCTCCTTCGTGACCGTCCTGGTACTGCTTACTGATCGTATCCACGCGTCGGGAAATCGGCTGGTTCCCCCTGTCGGCCCGGTCGACGGGTTGTCGACGGCTTCCGAAGTCCCCTCCGAAGTTCCCTCTGGGGCACCTTTTCGAACTCCTGGCGGTACTGCTCCTGCCAAGGATCGTAGAGGCGGCCCACGACCAGTGTCCCGCACCTGACTGTGCGGCCCGTCCGGCTCCTGGGGAGATGGGCAGGACCGGTACGAGGTTGATACGTGAACCGGTTCTGGTTGATACGTGCGGCGGCGCAGGGGCTGGTGGGCGTGGGAAAGGGATGTGATTCCGCCCCTCGCACCGTGCTAATCTTCTGCATGTCGCCAGGCGCTCGCACCACTCGGTGGGAGACGGACGACACACTCAATGCGCGAGTGGCGGAATGGCAGACGCGCTGGATTCAGGTTCCAGTGCCCGCAAGGGCGTGGGGGTTCAACTCCCCCCTCGCGCACCAGCTGGAAGCCCCGCAGGTCTTTGACCTGCGGGGCTTTCGCGTTGTTCGGGACACGGTGTCCCGGCCGTCCCGGCCGTGGTGTCCCAGCCGGATCCGGCCGTGGTGTCGCCGTCGTGGTCCCGGTAGTTCTGGTGAGGACAATCACAGTGGTGAATGTCGCTCTCCTCGACGGTTCGCCGGCCGTCTCCCGGGTGGGGGAGACGGCCCGGGGAGGACGCCCTTATCGGGTGAGGGCGCCGTCGAGGATCGTGCGGCAGACCGCCTGGAGTTCTGCCTTCAGGTCGATCCGTGCGTCGGGCTGGGCCCACCGGTAGAGCGTCCCGAGATACACGTCGCGCAGGACGTAGCCGACGATGCGGGTGTCGACGGTGTCGGGGACCTCGCCTCTCTTCCGGCCCGCTTCGATGAACTCGGTGAACATCTGGCTGACGTACGGCTGCTCGTAGAGCGGGAAGCCCGCCTTGACCCAGGCCGCGAGCAGGGCCCGTGTCTGGTCGCTGTCGCGCAGGCTGATCTCCGCGAGGAGGCCCATGCAGTGCAGCAGGGTGCGCCGGGTGCTCTCGCCGCCCTCGGAGCCGGGGGTGAGTCCCTCGGCGGCGAGGCCGCCGCGCAGTTGTTCGCGGCGCTTCTCCCCCCAGGCCGCGATGAGGTCTTCCTTGCGCTGGAAGTGGTTGAAGAAGGTGCCGCGCGCCACGTCCGCGGCTTCGGTGATCTCGTCGACGGTGGTCTGGTCGTATCCCTGGCGGGTGAACAGTTCCAACGCCGCGTCGTAGATGCGGTTCTTCACTCTCAGCTTGTTGCGTTCGCGCCGCCCCTGGGAGGGGGGTGCCGGGGTGGTCTGTGTGTCGCCCATGTGTAACTCCTGTCGCCCACGATGCCGTTCCTGCCGGTTCCTGAACCCTGGTGGCATCGCGTTCGACGTCGTTGGGGATGGAGGCGGAGCCCGGGGCCATCCTCGGTGGGGAAAAGGCAGACCGATAGTGCAGGCACTCATACACGTGTATCACGATCTATGAATGAGTGATAGTTCATCTTTGGTGGCCGTCGGGGGCCGGACGGGCAGCTGCGGAGCAATCCGTTCCGACCGGCCCCCGCAGGTCAGCTGCTTGCGGACGCGTCGGCGAGGGACGCGGCAAGTGTCTTCAAATTGTCCTTCCCCAGGAGACGGGACAGCGGTATGTCACGGTCCAGCTCTCCGCGGACGCGTCCGCGGAGCTGCGCCGCCGAGAGGGAGTCGAGTCCGTAGTCGCCCAGCCGTCTGCGTACGTCGAGGCGGGCGGCGTCCATGCCGAGCAGGTCGGCGACGATCTCCAGGAACCTCGGGCCGAGGTCGCCGTTCTCTCCGGCCGTCGTGGACTTTTGTACGGGGGCGGCTTCAGGTGCCGGGGACGGTGCCGACTTCGCCGCCCTGCCGCCCGGCGCCCGCAACTTCGCCAGATTCGTCTTCGTCGGCCACGGCGGCGGCGCCCCGCCGCACGTCAACCGCGCGGCCGCCGAGGAAGTGGTGGGCGCCCTGCGCGCCTACGCCGCCCGGCATCCGGGCGACCCCGGCCTGACCGAGCTGGTCGACGAACTCACTCGCCGCAGCGGCCACTTCGGACGCCTCTGGTCCAGTCAGGCGGTACGCAGACGGCCGTACGGCACCAGGACACTGCGCCACCCCAGGAGCGGGACGGTCAGGGTCTGCCTCGAAACGCTGGTCCCGGCCGACGACCCCGACCAGATGCTGCTCACGTACACGCCTGTGGACGAAGGGTTCGTGTGGCCGGTCGAGTTCGCGCGGTCCGGGGATCCCCGCCCGGTCCCGGAAGACGACGACGGCGTGGACCCGCACATCGTGCGCGGCGTCGACTGAACGGGCCCCTCATCCACTGAACAGGCCCCTCATCCACCTGGAATCCACCCGGAGCGCCCGCGGAGGTACCACCCCATGCACGTGACCGAGCGCCTCGGTTCCCACATCAAGCGTGCCGAACAGGCCCTCGGCGCGGCCAAGTCCGCCGCGCCGAAGCCGGCCGGGCTGACCGTGCCGCAGTACGCGGCGCTGCTGTGCCTCTCGGACAGTCCCGGCATCTCGGCCGCCGCGCTGGCGCGGGCCTGCGGCGTGACCGCGCCGACGATGAACACGGTTCTGAAGAACCTTCAGGAGCGCGGTCTCATCGAGCGGACGCCTCATGAGTGGCACAAGAACGTGCTGGAGACGCGTTTCACGGAGCGGGGCGCCGCCGTCATGGCCGACGCGGACGGGCGGGCCGTGCGCGTCGAGCGGGCGCTGGCGGGGGAGTTCACCGAGGAGGAAGCGGCCCAGCTGAAGAACCTGCTGGGCCGCTGTGTGGCTCTCCTCAGTGAGGGAGGGCTGGGTTAGTTACCGGGCTCAGTGGGCCTGCTGGGCCTAGTAGTCCTGCCGGCTTACTGGGCTTACTGGGCTTGATAGGCCTGCTGGGTTTACTGGGTTTACTGGGCTTACGCGGCGTCGGAGGCGAGGCGCTCGGCGAGTTCCTTGGCCTTGGTGGCCGCTTCGTCGAGGGCCTTGGTGCGGGAGGCCTCGAAGAGGGGAACCAGCTCGGCCATCGCCGGGTTGTGCGGCGCCATCGTGAGCTCGGGGACGATGAAGTCGAGGTCCAGGACGAGGGCGTCGCGCAGGATGGCCGTCAGGTAGTTCTGCACGTACTCGTAGGGCTCACGCGGGGTGCCCGGCGCGTAGGAGCCGCCGCGGCTGGCGACGACGGTGACCGGGGTGCCCTTGACCTTCGACTCCTCGTTCATGGCGGTGCGGCCCATGAGGACCACGTTGTCCAGCCACGCCTTGAGGGTCGAGGGGATCGCGTAGTTGTACATCGGCGCGCCGATCAGGATCGCGTCCGCCGCCTCCAGCTCCTCGATGAGCTTCACGCGCTCGGCGAAGGCGGCGGCCTGCTCGGGAGTGTGCGTGTCCGGGGCGGCGAAACCGGCGAGGTGGGCGTCGGCGCTGATGTGCGGCACCGGGTTCGCGGCGAGGTCGCGGTAGATCACCGTGCCCTCCGGGTGCTGCTCCTCCCAGGCCTTGCGGAAGGCGTCCGTCACCGCGCGGGAAGCGGAGGCGGAGCCCGGGAACACGGACGAGTCGATGTGGAGAAGGGTGGCCATCGGGGCTCTCCAGGTGAGCGGGGTGGGGGAACCCGAGCCCGGGGTGGGCTGTGGGCTTCTTTTTCATACTCGACTAGAGATAACACAGCTACTTACTTTTTTTCATCCCCTTCCCTGGATCCAGTACCCTGGACCCATGGCAGAACGGGGAAGCCACGAAGCGGGGCCGTGTCAGAAGGTCGACGACGGCATGACCCGCGTCTTCCAGCTGCTCGGAAAGCGCTGGACGGGCCTGATCGTGGCCGTGCTGCTGGAACACCCCGTCCACTTCGCCGAGCTGCGCCGAGCGATCCCCGGCATCAGCGAACGGATGCTCTCGGACCGGCTCACCGAACTCGGCGCGGCGGGACTGGTCGTGCGCGAGGTGGACGAAGGTCCCCCGCTGCGGGTCTCGTACGGCCTCACGGAGGCGGGCGCCGCGCTGGAACCCGCACTCAAGGAGCTCGGGTCCTGGGCGGAGAGGTACCTGCCGGAGCGCGGCCCGTGTCCCGGGCAAGGCGAGGGATGAACTCCGGCATCAGGTCCGGCATCAGGTCCGGCATGAGGTCCGGGACGAACTCCGACACGAACTCCGGGGCGAAGTAGCCCGGTTCTGTGGCCGTGACTGTGACTGTGACTCTGGAGTTATCCACAGGGTCTGACGCGTCTCGACGACCGGCTGTACGGTCATCACGAGTTGATGTTCGTGCGCGGGGGAGGCGGTCGGAGTGACCGAGCTCGGTACAGCGGTTCCGGAGCAACAGACGCCCAGGACTTTCGGGGTACGAGGATTCGCGGCATGGCCCGCTCAGGGCTCGCCGAAGGAAGAGGGCAAGGCCCTGCGCGCGAGCGTGCCGCGCACCGCGCACACCGAGCTGATGGCGGACACCGGCCGGCCGGACGCCGTGACCGCGGTGCAGGAGTCCAACCTCGGCCGGATCCCGGAGCTCACCCCGATCCGGGTCGGCAGGATGGCGGCCACGCCCTTCGCCTTCCTGCGTGGTTCGGCGGGCCTCATGGCGTACGACCTCGCGCGCACCCCCGTGACCGGCGTCAGCGCCCAGATATGCGGTGACGCGCACGCGGCGAACTTCGGCCTGTACGGGGACGTGCGCGGCGGCCTCGTCATCGATCTGAACGACTTCGACGAGACGGTGCACGGCCCCTGGGAGTGGGACCTCAAGCGGCTCGCCACCTCACTCGTCCTTGCGGGCCGGGAGGCCGGGGCGGACGAGGACACATGCCGGGACGCCGCGCACGACACGGTGGGCGCCTACCGCCGCACCATGCGCCTGCTGGCCAAGCTGCCGGCGCTGGACGCGTGGAACGCGATCGCGGACGAGGAACTGGTCTCGCACACCGACGCCCACGACCTCCTCGGCACCCTGGAGCGGGTCTCCGAGAAGGCGCGGGCCAACACCAGCGGGCGGTTCGCGGCGAAGTCGACGGAGGCGGTGGAGGGCGGCGGGCGCCGGTTCGTGGACGCGCCGCCGGTACTGCGCCGCATACCCGACGCGGAGGCGGCGGCGGTCGCGGCGTCGCTGGAGGACTACCTGACGACGCTGTCCGAGGACCGCCTCCCCCTCCTCGCCCGGTACGCGGTGCACGACGTCGCCTTCCGCGTCGTCGGCACCGGCAGCGTGGGCACCCGCTCGTACGTCGTCCTGCTTCTGGACCACCGCGGCGAGCCCCTCGTCCTCCAGGTGAAGGAGGCCCGCGCCTCGGCGCTGCTCCCGCACCTGGCGACGGCCGGCCATGCGATACCCGACGTGCCGCACGAGGGCCGCCGCGTGGTCCTCGGCCAGAAGCGCATGCAGGTCGTCAGCGACATCCTGCTGGGCTGGACCTCGGTCGACGGACGCCCCTTCCAGGTACGCCAGTTCCGCAACCGCAAGGGCAGTGTCGACCCCGCCGCCCTCGCCGCCGACCAGATCGACGACTACGCCCGCATGACCGGTGCCCTCCTGGCCCGCGCCCACGCCCACAGCGCCGACCCGCGCCTCATCGCCGGGTACTGCGGCAAGAGCGAGGAACTGGACGAGTCCGTCGCCTCGTTCGCCGTGACGTACGCGGACCGCACCGAGGCGGACCATGCGGAGCTGGTGGGGGCCGTGCGGGAGGGACGGGTGGCTGCGGAGCTCGGAGTGTGAGGGGAGGGGACGGGGGTTCAGCTGCGGGAACGCTGGGGCGGGCAGCCGTTGTGGGCGAGATGGGTTCTCGCGGTGTACTTGATCGGCTTCCTCGAAGGCGCCTGCGCTCACTTTCTTGACCTGGTCCACGGCGGGATCCACGCCTACGCGTCGTTCCCGCAGGTTTCCATCCGGGCGTTCTTCATCAGCTTGGCGGTCCTTGATCCGCTGGTCGTCGTGCTGGTGGCGCTCGTGCGACGCCAAGGGGTCTGGCTGGCGAGCGGTGTGATGGTGCTGGACGTCTCCGCGAACTGGATCGGTAACTGGAAGTGGCTGGAGAACGATCCTGCGGCGCTGCTGCGTCCTGTCGGGCTGCTGCCCATCACCCTCTTCGGCCTGTTCGTCGTCGCGTCACTGGTCCCCTTGCACCGCACTACCGCCATGACGCAGAGGAAGTCCCCAGCACCGAAATTCGCTTGATCCACCCCTTTACCGTGCGGGTATGACGCCCTCACTCCGCCTGGAGAAGATCACCCCCAGCAACGTCGACGCCGCGACAGGTCTGAAGGTCCGCCCGAACCAGGAGCATTTGGTCGCGCCGGTCGTGAAGTCGTTGGCCGAGGCATACGTGTATCCCGGCATAGCCTGGCCCCGCCTCATCCTCGACGGGGACCGGACCGTCGGGTTCCTCATGGCCTTCTTCGACATCGACTGGACCGGGGACGGCAAGGGCAACGACCTCCGCTCCGGCCTGTGGCGCCTGAACATCGCGGCCGGAGAACAGGGCAGGGGATACGGCCGCTTCGCGGTCGAGTCCGTGGCCGCCGAAATCCGGCACCGGGGCGGCACGCGCCTCACGACCACCTGGCACCCGGGCGAGAGCGGCCCGGAGCGCTTCTACCTGGGGCTCGGGTTCCGGCCGACCGGAGAGAAGAGCGAGGACCAGACGGTAGGGGCGCTGGAGTTGCGCTAGATCGTGATGCACCGGCCAGGCCCTGCGTCGACGAGGGCGGCATCGGGGCGAGGAACGCGGCATCGGGGCCGGGAAGGCGGTATCTGGGCGGGGAAGGCCGCGGGTGGCACTGAACCGTGGCCTAGGCTGGACGGGTGACGACGCCGGAAGCCGAGCAGAGCCAGTCCGAGCCCACCGCTGAGGGGGCACGGGAGCAGTCCGGTGCCTTGGGGGGCGAAACGGACGAGTCCACCACGGCGGAGTCCTTGCAGGCGGCGCCCGAGAGTGACGCGTCCTCGCAGGTGGGCGCCGAGGGGGCGGCGCGGCCCGAGGAGCGGTTGGAGCGGGCCGTGCGGGCGGCCGAGCAGGCGTTGATCGAGTTCGAGATCGCCGTGGAGACCTTCCGCGTCGAGGTCGACAACTTCTCGCGCCTGCATCACCAGCGACTCGGCCCGATGTACTCCCGGCTCGACGAGCTGGACGCCGAGATCGCCGAGGCGCGGGCCGCTCGCACCGGTGACCCGGAGGACGTGCGCAAAGCGAACGAGGCGCGCGCCCGGGTCATGCCCATGCCGGGGGTCGAGGAGCTGTTCCACGGCTGGATGGATTCCGAGGGTCTGTTCCCGGAGGCCGTGGCGATGCTGACGGACCAGCCCGTACGGCCCCCGCAACGGGTGCGCCCCAGCGAGGAGGCCCGCAAGCTCTACCGCGACCTGGTCCGCAAGGCCCACCCCGACCTGGCGCAGGACGATGACGAGCGCAAGCGGCGCGACGATTTCATCGCCCGGGTCAACGCCGCCTACGGCCGGGGCGACGAGGCACTGCTGCTGGAGCTCTCCGAGGAGTGGGCCGCGGGTCCCGTGCCCGAGGAGTGGAAGCCGAGCCGCAGCGAGGAGCTCTACGCCCGCCT
Organism: Streptomyces sp. NPDC029292; assembly: GCF_055569295.1. Classification (NCBI taxonomy): domain Bacteria; kingdom Bacillati; phylum Actinomycetota; class Actinomycetes; order Kitasatosporales; family Streptomycetaceae; genus Streptomyces; species Streptomyces sp. NPDC029292. The sequence continues at coordinate 92,326 of NZ_JBVHXR010000005.1, read as the reverse complement.
CGAATGGCTCGCCCAGCGCAAGGAAATGCTCACCTTCGTCGCCCGCGAACTGGAGGAGAGCGCCATTGGCGCGATGCTCAAGCTGGCCCCGGACGACCCCGACCGCCTCCTGGAGGAGATCGCCGAACAGCTGCTGGCCCAGGTCGGCGAGCGCGAGGCGGAGCTGGCGGAGCTGATCGGTGAGGCTTCCTGAGCTCCCTGAAGGGGGCCTGAGCTCCTCGAAGGGCGATCGGGTTGTCGGCGCGGTCAGGTAGCGTCGGAGGCATGAGTTTCGGAGCTGGTGTGCCCACGGTCGAGATCGGGGATCTCGCGGACGGAGATTTCCTGCTGGACGTCCGAGAGGACGACGAGTGGGAGGCAGGTCATGCCGAGGCGGCGCTTCACATCCCCATCAGTGAGTTCGTCGCCCGCTACGGAGAGTTGACCGAGGCGGCCCCGCAGGACGGCCGGGTCCACGTGATCTGCCGCTCGGGAGGCCGTTCCGCCCAGGTCACGATGTACCTGGTCCAGCAGGGCATCGACGCTGTGAACGTAGATGGCGGCATGCAGGTCTGGGCAGCCGCAGGCCGCCCGGTCGTGGACGACAAGGGCCAGCCGGGCTTCGTGCTGTAGGTCCCGGTGACCGGGGTGGCGCCGCGTGACCGTGACGTGGGCTCGGCGCCCCCCTCTCGCGCGGCGTTCATCCCAGCGGATGCGCCGCGAGCAGATCCCCCAGTGCCTCTTCGTGCGCGGCCGCCGGTCCGAGCGACAGTTCCAGCTGCTTGGCCCAGGCGTGGTATCGGTGCAGCGGATAGTCGGTGTCGGCGCCGAAGCCCCCGTGCAGATGCTGCGCGGTCTGCACGACCCGTCGTACCCCCTCCGACGCCCAGATCTTGGCGACGGCCACGTCCCCGGACGCCGGAAGCGCACCCCCCGCCCCCGTACTGATCCGCCACGCGGCCTGCCAGAGCGTCGCCTCCATCGCGCGCAGGTCTATGTAACGGTCGGCGGCCTGTACGGCGACCGCCTGGAACGTGGCGACCGGGAACCCGAACTGCTCCCGCTTGCTGGTGTACTCACTCGTCATCCCGAGCACGCCCTCCCCGAGCCCGAGCGCCAGCGCACATGTCCCGGTGGCCAGCAGCTCGCGCAGCCACTCCCACGCCCCCTCGGCGTCGATGACATCCCGGGCGGGGATCCGCGCGGACTCCAGGCGCAGCTCGCCGAGCCGCTCCCCGCTGGTGGAGATCTGTTCGGCGAGTACGACCCCCTCATGGACGCGGGGAACGAGAGCGAGGACGGCCCGGTCGGCATCCGTGTGCGCGGGTACGACGGTGAAGTCGGCGTTGTGCGCCCACGGAACCACCGTCTGCACCCCGTCCAGCACCCACACGTCACCGCCCTGACCGCCCTGACCGTCCTGCCGTGCGGTCACGGCGAGTTCGGCAGGGTCATGGCCGGTCCGGCCGTTGGCGGCGACGGTCAGTACGAGCTCGCCCCGGCCCGCCCGCGCGAGCAGCTCCGCCTTCAACTCCGCGCCGCCGTACGTCTGCACGGCCAGCGCCGCCGCACTGCTCTCCAGCAGCGGCACCCGCGCCAGTACCTTCGCCGACTCGCGCAGCACCAGGCACAGCGCGACGGCGTCAAGGCCCGCCCCGCCGTACTCCGGATCCAGCAGCAGGCTCAACAGGTCCGTGTCGGCGAGCTTCGCCCACAGCGCCCGGTCGAAGTCATCGGCGACGGCGCCCGCGGTGAGCGCGGGGCTGGGCACCCCGTCCGGCGCGACCCCGGCGAACACCGCCTTCGCCGCCTCGACCGCCGCCTGCTGCTCCTCGGTGAAGGTGAAGTCCACGGTCCTGTCCTCCCATGCGCCGGCCAACCGACCGGAGTCCGGCTCTCCGGATCTCCAGGTCTGACGGAGCGTCAAGATAGAACAGGTTCTACAAGAAGGGAACGGTGCGTCAGGAACGGTGAACGCGTGAACGGTGGATGCGGGGAGCCGTGCGCCAAGACCTACCGGTCGAAGTCCAACTCCACCTTCTCCGTGGCCGGATGCGACTGACAGGCCAGCACATACCCCGCCTCCGTCTCCTCCGGCTCCAACGCGAAGTTGCGATCCATCCGCACCTCGCCCGAGACCAGGAAGGCACGACAGGTCCCGCAGACGCCGCCCTTGCAGGCGTAGGGAGCGTCGGGCCGGTTGCGCAGCACCGCCTCCAGGAGCGACTCGCCGTCCTGGACGGGCCAGGTCCCGCCGCGGCCGTCGAGCCGGGCGGTCACCGTGCTGTGAGCGGGAGCCGGGGTCGCGCTCGCCGGTGCGGCGCCCGGGTCCACGTGGAATATCTCCTCGTGGATACGCGTCCGCTCCACCCCGAGCCCGCGCAGCGCCCGCTCCGCCCCCTGCACCAGACCCATCGGCCCGCACAGGAACCACCCCGCCACCCGGTCCACGGGCAGCAACGCCGGAAGCAGCCCGGTGAGCCGCTCCTGGTCGAGCCGCCCGGACGGCAGCCCCGCCTGCTGCTCCTCCCGGGAGAGCACCGTCACCAACTGGAACCGTTCGGGAAAGCGGTCCTTGAGGTCGGCGACCTCCTCCAGGAACATCGTCGAGGCGGACGTCCGGTCACTGCGTATGAGACAGAACCTCGCCGCAGGCTCCCGTGCCAGCAGTGTCGAGGCGATCGACAGCACCGGGGTGATCCCGCTGCCGCCCACCACCGCGGCGTACAGCCCGGCCGTCGGTTCGAGCGTGAACCGTCCCGCCGGTGTCATCACCTCCACCTCGTCGCCGACGGCGATCTCCTTGAGCGCGTACGTCGAGAACGCGCCGCCGTCGACCAGGCGCACCCCGACCCGCAGCGTCTCCGGGCCCCCGTCGCCGGGTGCGGGCGCCGGTGAGCAGATCGAGTACGTACGCCGTATCTCCGTGCCGTCGACCGTGCGGCGCAGCGCGAGGTGCTGGCCCGGTGCGTGCCGGTACTCCGCTCGTAGTGCGGGCGGCACGGCGAGGGTCAGGGCCACGGAGTCGTCGGTGAGCCGGTCGACCGCGGCCACCGGGAGCGGGTGGAAGCGGGCCATCACAACTCCTTGAAGTGGTCGAACGGTTCACGGCAGGACAGACAGCGCCGCAGGGCCTTGCACGCCGTGGACGAGAAGCGGCTGAGCAGTTCGGTGTCGGCGGACCCGCAGTGCGGACAGCGCACGGACTCCGTCTCGGCAGTGGCCGTATGCGCCGTTTCGGCGATGGCCGTACGTGTGGGGCCGAGCTCCACCGCGACCGGACCGGAGATGTCCTGTCTGCGCGGCGGCGCTATCCCGAACTCCCGCAGCTTGCGGCGGCCTTCGTCCGAGATGTCGTCCGTCGACCAGGCGGGGCTGAGCACCGTACGGACAGAAACCTCCCGTACGCCGTGCTCGTGCAGCACCCGCTCGATGTCCATGGACATCGCCTCGATGGCCGGGCAGCCCGTGTACGTCGGGGTCAGCTCGACCTCGACGGAGTCCGCGTCGCGGACATGCACTGCGCGCAGCACGCCCAGCTCCTCCAGGGTGAGCACGGGCAGCTCGGGATCGGGCACGGACCCGGCCAGCCTGCGCAGTTCCTCCTCAAGGGCGGTGGTCGTCGTCACCATGACGCCCCCGGATGACTGCGGTGCAGATGCTGCATCTCGGCGAGCATCCGCCCGAACGGTTCGGTGTGCAGTCCCTGGCGTCCGGCGCCCGCGGTCCAGGCCCCGGACTGCGCACCCTCCGGGACCTCCAGGGTGGCCCGACGCAGTACATCGGTCACGGACGCCAGCCAACCGGCCCTGATCGCCTCCCAGTCGACGTCCGCGCCGTCGACCGGCTGGAACATCTCGCCCGTGAACCGCCACAGCGCCTCGCACGCCTGGCGCATCCGCTCATGGCTGACGTCCGTGCCGTCGCCGAGCCGCAGCGTCCACTGTTCGGCGTGATCCTGGTGGTAGGTGACTTCCTTGACGGCTTTCGCCGCGAGCGGGGCGAAAGCGCCGTCCCCGGCGGCCAGTTGCGCGTACAGGAGCCGCTGGTAGGTGGAGAAATACAGCTGGCGGACGATCGTGTGCGCGAAGTCGCCGTTCGGCTGCTCGACGAGCTGGAGGTTGCGGAAGGCGCGCTCTTCGCGGAGATACGCCAGCTCATCCTCGTCACCGGCCAGGGACAGCAGCACCCGGGCCTGGCCCAGCAGGTCCAGCGCGATATTGGCCAGGGCGACTTCCTCTTCGAGGACGGGCGCGTGGCCCGCCCACTCCCCCAGGCGGTGCGAGAGCACCAGGGCGTCGTCGCCGAGGGCCAGGGCGGCGGCGGTGGCCGTCTCGGACAGCGCGGGCGTCGTGGATGGCTTCGTCACAGGTGCTTCACCCCTTCCGGGATCTCGTAGAACGTGGGGTGCCGGTACGGCTTGTCCGCGGCCGGTTCGAAGAACGGGTCCTTCTCGTCGGGCGAGGAGGCCGTGATGGCGGTGGACGGGACGACCCAGATCGAGACGCCCTCGCCGCGGCGCGTGTACAGATCGCGCGCGTTGCGCAGGGCCAGCTCGGCGTCCGGGGCGTGCAGGCTGCCGGCGTGGGTGTGCGAGAGGCCGCGGCGCGAGCGCACGAAGACCTCCCACAGGGGCCAGTCGTTGGTCGTCATGCTCGCGCCTTCCCGTTCTTGTCCGCGTACGCCGCGGCCGCCTCCCGTACCCACGCGCCCCCTTCGTGCGCGCGCCTGCGCTGCGTTATGCGCTGTTCGTTGCAGGGGCCGTTGCCCTTGAGGACGTCCCAGAACTCCGTCCAGTCGATCGCGCCGAAGTCGTGGTGCCCGCGCTCCTCGTTCCACACCAGGTCCGGGTCCGGCAGGGTCAGGCCGAGGGACTCGGCCTGCGGCACGCAGATGTCCACGAAACGCTGGCGCAGCTCGTCGTTCGAGTGGCGCTTGATCTTCCAGGCCATCGACTGTGCGGAGTGCGAGGACTCGTCGTCGGGCGGGCCGAACATCATCAGGGAGGGCCACCACCAGCGGTTCACCGCGTCCTGCGCCATCTCGTGCTGCTCGGGGGTGCCGCGGCTGAGGGCCAGCAGCAGCTCGTACCCCTGGCGCTGATGGAAGGACTCCTCCTTGCAGACGCGCACCATCGCGCGCGCGTAGGGCCCGTACGAGCAGCGGCACAGGGGGACCTGGTTGGTGATCGCGGCGCCGTCCACGAGCCAGCCGATGGCACCGACGTCCGCCCAGGTCAGCGTGGGGTAGTTGAAGATCGACGAGTACTTCTGGCGGCCGGTGTGCAGCTTGTCGAGCAGCTCGTCGCGGCCGGTGCCGAGGGTCTCGGCCGCGCTGTACAGATACAGCCCGTGCCCGGCCTCGTCCTGGACCTTGGCCATCAGGATCGCCTTGCGGCGCAGCGACGGGGCGCGCGTGATCCAGTTCGCCTCCGGCTGCATGCCGATGATCTCGGAGTGGGCGTGCTGCGCGATCTGCCGGACCAGCGTGGAGCGGTAGGCGTCGGGCATCCAGTCGCGGGGCTCGATGCGCTCGTCGGCCGCCACTGCGGCGTCGAAGACGGCCTCGTACGCCGCCGTGCGCGCCGCTTCGTCCGCGGCGCCGTCCGCACCGTCCGCCTGCGCGCGGGCCGTGTGGTGCGCTGCTGCTGTCGCCATGCGGTCCCCCTTGACCTCTCTCCCGACCAACCGACCGATCGTTCGGTTCGCTCGATTCAATGGTGGGTCGAGCGCCGTAAGGTGTCAACCGCTGTGGATAACCTCTGGGCCGCTGTTGTGACCGTTGTGACCCATGGGGCTGTGCCGGGCCGTCGGGCCTGAGTACCGTTCCCGTGCGGACGCCGTTGTGCGGGGCACGCGGGCGGTACGGTGCCCCGCGACCAGGCGGCGGGCAGGGGAATCGGGAACGTGAATCGGGGCGGAATGGACGCGTACGACGAGGGCTCGAGCGCCGGGCACCGGCCGGACGGGCCTGACGGTCCCGCGTCCGCCGGGCCCGACATGCCCAACGCACCCAACGCAACCCGCACCCCGGACGCCCGCGACAAGCCCAACGCGCCTGACGTCCCCAACGTGCCCGACGGCCCAGCGCCCGACGGCCCGGTGCACGAAGCGCCCGCCGACCAGGAGCCGGCGGGCCAGGAGCCCGCGCCCGAGTGGCCCACCGCCGAGCCCCCGGCCGCCGCGCCGGGGTCGCTCCCCGCCGAGCCCCCCGCCCCCGCCGGTATCGCCGCCCTCCCGCTCCGCCACCAGATCGCCGCCGCACTCGCTCTCGCGGTCGTCGGGGTCGCCGCCTGTGTGCACCTCGGCATGGTGTTCCTGCATGTCGCGCCCTCGAACACGGTCACCAAGCAGCACGGCCGGGCGATCGACGAGTGGGTCTACCCCGAGTTCGAGCAGAACTGGAAGCTCTTCGCGCCGAACCCGCTCCAGCAGAACATCGCGATACAGGTCCGCGCCCTGGTCCGCACCACGGACGGCACCAGCAGTGAGACCGGCTGGTACGACCTGTCGGCGCTCGACGGCCAGGCCATCGACGGCAACCTGCTGCCGAGCCACACCCAGCAGAACGAACTGCGCCGCGCCTGGGACTTCTACATCGGCACGCACGACACCCAGAATCGCCCCGCGGGCCTGCGCGGCGACCTCTCCGAACGCTATCTGCGCCGCGTCGTCGTGCTGCGCCTCGACCGTGAGCACGCGGGCGGCGCGGGCGCCGTCGTCGAACGGGTCCAGGTCCGCTCCCGTACGACCAACGTGCCGCCCCCCAAGTGGAGCGAGGAGCAGGTGTCCGACAAGCCCATGCTCCGCGAGCTGCCCTGGTGGGCCGTGCCGGCGGGCGAGCCGTCGGCCGAGCTGACGGAGGCGAGTGCCCGATGAGCCGGTTCGCCCTGTCCGTCTCGCGCGGCATCACCCGGGTCACCGAGGCGGCCCTCGGCCCTTATCAGACCGCGGTGATCCGCATCGGCTTCTCCGTCACCTGGCTGCTGTTCCTGTTGCGCGAGTTCCCGCACCGCCAGGAGATGTACGGGCCCGACGGACCGTGGAGCTGGGACCTCGCCCAGCAGCTCATCGCGACCAACCACGCATTCACGGCGTTGATGTGGTCCGACAGCCAGGTGTGGTTCGAGAGCGTCTACGCCCTCGCCGTTCTGTCGAGCGCTCTGCTGCTCGTGGGCTGGCGGACCCGCACGATGTCCGTCCTCTTCATGATCGGAGTGCTCTCGCTGCAGAACCGCAGCATCTTCATGGGGGACGGCGGCGACAACGTCATCCACCTGATGGCGATCTACCTGGTGTGCACGCGCTGCGGCCAGGTGTGGTCGCTGGACGCGCGGCGGACACGGCTCGCGCGGGAGGCACGCGCGCGTGGCGAGCGGGCAGGGCCCGATCGGGTGGGGCCCGCTCTGTGGGGTGTGCTCGGACTCGCACTGGCCGCGGCGACGGTCGCGGGAAAGATCGACGACGGCTGGATGGGTGGCTGGCTCACGATCTTCTGGGGGCTGTGGGCGGTGCAGGCCCTGTGGTGGGTCGTCAGCCACCGCGCGCGCACCGCGGAGCCGCGGATCCTGCTGGACGTCGTCGGCAACCTCGTGCACAACGCCGCGCTGTTCGTGATCATGGCCGAGGCGTGTCTGATCTACGCGACCGCCGGCTGGTACAAGATCCAGGGCTCGCGCTGGCAGGACGGCACCGCGGTCTACTACCCGCTCCACCTCGACTATTTCTCGCCCTGGCCCGCCCTGTCCGACCTGCTGTCCGCGCATGGCACGACGGTGATGCTGGTGACGTACGGGACGGTCGCCGTGCAGGTCGCCTTCCCCTTCACCCTGTTCAACCGGCGGGTCAAGAACGTCCTGCTGGCGGCCATGATGACCGAGCACGCGGTGATCGCGGTGGTCCTCGGGCTGCCGTTCTTCTCGCTCGCGATGATCGCCGCCGACGCCGTGTTCCTGCCGACGTCCTTCCTGCGCCGCCTCGGCGGATGGGCGGCAAGCGCGCGTGGAAGGCTGATTTCGGGCGGCGGCCGTACGGTGCCGGGCCCGCGCAAGCAGCAGGCGCGCACCCCGGAGCAGCCCGAGCAGACGCACGTAGGCTTCACGGCATGAACGAGACGGACGCCCGTACGCCGGACGACGAGAGCGGCGCGCACGCCGTACAGGCCTGGCGCCGGCTCGTCGACGGCTCCGTCCTGCTCGACGGCTTCCACGCCCTCAAGCATGCGGTGCGCTTCCAGGCCGAGGTCCCGGTGGCGGTCACCAGCGACCGGCGGGCGGCGCTCGCTCTCGCCGACGAGCTCGCCCCGGACGTACGCGACACACTGGACGGCCTCCTGGTGGAGGTCCCGCAGGCCACGTACGAGTCTCTCGTCCCGCGTCCGCACCCCACCGCGGTGGCCGCTCTGGCGGTACGTCCCTCTCGCGACGCCAATCTGCGGACGCTGGCCCGCACGCCCCGCACCGCGCCGGTGGTCGTCCTCGACCATCCGCGCAACCTGGGGAACGCCGGTGCCGTGATCCGGCTGGCGGCGGGCTTCGGCGCGACCGGTGTGGTCACCACGGGCACGCTCGACCCCTGGCACCCCACCGTCGTACGCTCCGGGGCGGGCCTGCACTTCGCGACCGCCGTGGAGCGGCTGACCGTGGACGAGCTGCCGCCGGGCCCGGTGTTCGCCCTCGACCCTGAGGGCGAGGACATCCGCGGGCTGAAGCTTCCGGACGACGCCGTGCTCGCCTTCGGCTCCGAGCGCAGCGGACTGTCCGCCGAGCTCCGGGCGCGCGCCGACCACCTGGTGTCCCTGCCGATGCGCCCCCAGGTCTCCAGCTACAACCTCGCGACCAGTGTGGCCATGACGCTGTTCCACTGGAGCGCGACCGGGGGCGCACCGGCGTAGCCGCTTATGCCTCGCGGCGTACCTCCACCACCCGGAAGCGGTTCGCCACGAACGCTCCGTCGCACAGCGCCGAGTTGGCCGCCGGGTTGCCGCCCGAGCCGTGGAAGTCGGAGAAGGCCGCGGTCTGGTTGACGTACACCCCGCCCGTGAGGTTCAGGGAGAGCTGGGCGCACTCCTCCAGGCAGGCCTCCTGCACGGTCCGCTCGACCTCGTCGTCGGCGGTGTACGCGCCGACCGTCATCGCGCCCTTGTCCCTGATGGTGCGGCGCAGCAGCTCCACGGCGTCCGCGGCCGAGTCGACGGCGACGGCGAAGGAGACCGGCCCGAAGCACTCGCTCATGTAGGCCGCTTCGTCGTCCGGCTTGGCACCGTCCAGCTTCACGATCACCGGCGTACGGACCACGGCGTCCGGGAATTCCGGGTTGCTGATCTCCCGTGAGGGGAGGGCGACTTCGCCGAGGCCGGCGGCGGCCTCCAGGCGGGCCTTCACGTCCGGGTTGACGATGGCGCCGAGCAGCGCGTTCGCGCGGGCGTCGTCCCCGAGGAGGCCGCCGACCGACTTCGCGAGGTCCGCGACCACCTCGTCGAAGGTCCGCGGACCCTCCTCCGTACGGATGCCCTCACGCGGAATGAGGAGGTTCTGCGGGGTGGTGCACATCTGGCCGCTGTACAGGGACAGCGAGAAGGCCAGGTTCGAGAGCATGCCCTTGTAGTTGTCGGTCGACTCCACGATCACCGTGTTGACGCCGGCCTTCTCCGTGAAGACCTGGGCCTGGCGGGCATTGGTCTCCAGCCAGTCGCCGAAGGCCGTCGAGCCCGTGTAGTCGATGATCCGGATCTCGGGCCGTACGGCCAGGGTCTTGGCGATGCCCTCTCCGGGGCGCTCGGCGGCCAGCGCCACCAGGTTCGGGTCGAAGCCCGCCTCGGTGAGCACCTCGCGGGCGACCTGCACGGTGAGCGCGAGCGGCAGCACCGCGCGCGGGTGGGGCTTGACGAGCACCGCGTTGCCGGTGGCCAGGGAGGCGAACAGGCCCGAGTAGCCGTTCCACGTCGGGAAGGTGTTGCAGCCGATGAGCAGGGCGATGCCGCGCGGCACGGGCGTGAACTGCTTGGTCAGCGCGAGCGGGTCTTTCTTGCCCTGGGGCTTGGTCCACTCGGCGTTGTCCGGGGTGCGGACCTGCTCCACATACGCGTACGCCACCGCCTCCAGGCCGCGGTCCTGCGCGTGCGGGCCGCCCGCCTGGAAGGCCATCATGAAGGCCTGGCCGCTGGTGTGCATGACCGCGTGCGCGAACTCGTGCGTGCGGTCGCTGATCCGCTTGAGGATCTCCAGACAGACCACGGCGCGGATCTCCGCGCCCGCGTCACGCCAGGCACGCTGTCCGGCGCGCATGGCGGGCAGCAGCGTGTCGACGTCCGCGTGCGGGTACGTGACTCCCAGTTCGATCCCGTACGGCGAGACTTCGCCGCCCACCCAGTCGTCGGTGCCGGGCTGGCCGAGGTCGAGACGGGTACCCAGGAGGGCGTCGAAGGCGGCCTTGCCCTCAGCCATGCCCAGGCTGCCGTTCTCGCCGTAGGCCTTGGGGTGCTCGGGGTGGGGGGACCAGTACGCGCGCGTGCGGATCGCTTCCAGCGCCTGGTCCAGGGTGGGCCGGTGCTGGGCGATCAGCTGGTGCGCGGCGAGTTCGGCGGCCATCAGGGACCAACTCCTCGTCTCAAGAACGCTTCATTGCGCTCGCGAGCTGGGCAGGAACGGGCAGTCAGAGTTAGAGTAACCGAACGATCGGTCGGGACAAGGGGGTCCGCCGCATCTGTGGAAAACCCCGTGCGGGAGGATCGCGCACATGACAGCACTCGACCTCAGCAGCCCCGTGGCCGTCGTCGGCACCGGCACCATGGGCCAGGGCATCGCCCAGGTCGCGCTGGTCGCGGGCCACCTCGTGCGGCTCTACGACGCCGTTCCGGGCCGTGCCGACGCGGCGGCCGAAGCGATCGGCGCCCGCCTCGACCGGCTCGTCGAGAAGGACCGGCTCACCGCCGCCGACCGGGACGCCGCGCGCGACCGGCTGCAAGCGGCCGGCAGCCTGGAGGACCTCGCGGACTGCGTGCTCGTCATCGAGGCGGTGCTCGAACAACTCGATGCGAAGCAGCAGCTCTTCCGCGATCTCGAGGGCATCGTCGATGCCGACTGTCTGCTCGCCACCAACACCTCCTCCCTGTCCGTCACGGCCATCGGCGGCGCCCTGAGCAACCCCGGCCGTCTCGTCGGGCTGCACTTCTTCAACCCGGCGCCGCTGCTGCCCCTCGTGGAGGTCGTCTCCGGGTTCGCGACCGACGTCTCGTACGCCACGCGCGCGTACGAGACGGCGCGCTCCTGGGGGAAGACTCCGGTCGCCTGCGCCGACACCCCGGGCTTCATCGTCAACCGCATCGCGCGGCCCTTCTACGCCGAGGCCTTCGCGGCGTACGAGGCCCAGGCCGCCGACCCCGCCACCATCGACGCGATCCTGCGCGAATCCGGCGGCTTCAGGATGGGCGCCTTCGAGCTGACCGACCTGATCGGGCAGGACGTCAACGAGTCCGTCACGCACTCCGTGTGGCAGGCCTTCTTCCAGGACGTGCGCTTCACGCCCTCGCTCGCCCAGCGGCGGCTCGTCGAGTCCGGCCGGCTGGGCCGCAAGACGGGACATGGCTGGTACGACCACGGGGACGACGCGGAGCGTTCCGAGCCGCACACCGCGGAGAAGGCGCAGGCGCCCGCGTACGTCGTCGCCGAGGGCGATCTGGGTCCGGCCTCCGAACTGCTCGCCCTGATCCGTGAGGCGGGCATCCAGGTCCGTGAGGACGAGGAGGACCACGGCACCCGGATGGTGCTGCCCAGCGGCGGCCAGCTCGTCCTCGCCGACGGCCAGACCTCCGTCGAGTTCCGCGACGTCGTCTACTTCGACCTGGCACTCGACTACCGGAAGGCGACCCGCATCGCCCTGTCGGCCTCCCAGGACACCGCTGCCCAGACGCTCTCCGAGGCCATCGGCCTCTTCCAGGCGCTCGGCAAGGACGTCAGCGTCATCGGGGACGCCCCCGGCATGATCGTCGCCCGGACCGTGGCCCGGATCGTCGACCTGGCGCACGACGCCGTCGCCAAGGGAGTGGCCACCGAGGAGGACATCGACACGGCGATGCGCCTCGGCGTCAACTACCCCCTGGGGCCCTTCGAATGGAGCCGCAGGCTCGGCAGGAACTGGTCGTACTCCCTCCTGGACGATCTGCACCTGCGCGACCCCTCCGGACGCTATGCGCCCTCACTCGCGCTCTACCGCCACGCGTACGCATCCGAGAAGCGGGAGGGCACCTCATGACCACCGCCAAGCGCGACACGTACACCCCGGAGACCCTGCTCTCCGTCGCCGTCCAGGTCTTCAACGAACGCGGCTACGACGGCACCTCCATGGAGCACCTCTCCAAGGCGGCCGGTATCTCAAAATCGTCGATATACCACCACGTCGCGGGCAAGGAGGAGCTGCTGCGCCGCGCCGTGAGCCGGGCGCTCGACGGCCTCTTCGCGATCCTCGACGAGGAGCACGCGCGCGTGGGGCGCGCCGTGGAGCGCCTGGAGTACGTCGTACGGCGCATGGTCGAGGTGCTCACCGCCGAGCTGCCGTACGTGACGCTGCTACTGCGGGTGCGCGGCAACACGGACACCGAGCGCTGGGCCCTGGAGCGCCGCCGCGACTTCGACCACCAGGTGGCCGAGCTCCTGAAGGCGGCGGCCGCCGATGGGGACGTACGCGGCGACGTGGAGGTCCGGCTCGCGACCCGGCTGGTCTTCGGGATGATCAACTCGATCGTGGAGTGGTACCGGCCGGACGGGCGGGGCATGGGCGAGCGGGAAGTGGCCGACGCGGTGGCACAGTTGGTTTTCGGAGGGCTCAGGGCGGAGAGCTGAAGCCGGCCGCCCCAGAAAGAAAGCTGGGCACCCGGCGCGTAACGCCTCTAGCCCTCCGGCTCCAGGTCCTCCTCCTCGAAGACCAGCAGCGTCCGCGTGCTCAGCACCTGCGGGATCGCCTGGAGGCGGGTGAGTACCAGCTCGCGCAGCGCTCTGTTGTCCGGCGTGTGCACAAGGAGCAGGACGTCGAAGTCGCCGCCCACCAGCGCGATGTGGGAGGCCCCGGGGAGCAACCTCAGCTGCTCGCGCACCGTGCGCCAGGAGTTCTGCACGATCTTGAGGGTGATGTACGCCGAGGTGCCCTGCCCGGCGCGCTCGTGGTCGACGCGCGCCCCGAAGCCGCGGATCACGCCGTCCTCGATGAGGCGGTTGATACGCGCGTAGGCGTTGGCCCGTGACACATGGACCCGTTCGGCCACGGAGCGTATCGAGGCACGGCCGTCCGCCTGGAGCATCTGCAGGATGTCCTGATCGATGGCGTCGAGCGGGCGGGCGGGCGGCTGGGCGGTGCCGGCCTCCGGTGGCTCGGCCATTTGTTCAGGTGCCATGTCCCCCCGCCTCCCTACCATGGACGTACTGCGTCCATCTCAGGCTGTGGAGAACCGTTTGTCCACAGCCTGGCGGTGCCTGTAGCCAAAATGTGCCGACGACCGAACAATCGGTAGGTGAGGCGCATCACAACCGTGACGCGCCTGAAGCCGCTCCCACGAGGAGGTGCCGTCATGACGGTCATGGAGCAGCGAGGCGCTTACCGGCCTACACCGCCGCCCGCCTGGCAGCCCCGCACCGACCCCGCGCCGCTGCTGCCCGACGCTCTGCCGTACCGCGTCCTCGGCACCGAGGCAGCCGCGCAGGTCGACCCGGGACTGCTGCGCCGTCTGTACGCCGAGCTGGTGCGCGGCCGCCGCTACAACACGCAGGCCACGGCCCTCACCAAGCAGGGCCGTCTCGCCGTCTACCCCTCCAGCACCGGCCAGGAGGCCTGCGAGGTCGCCGCGGCGCTCGTCCTGGAGGAGCGCGACTGGCTCTTTCCCAGCTACCGCGACACGCTCGCGGCCGTCGCCCGCGGCCTCGACCCCGTCCAGGCGCTCACCCTGCTGCGCGGCGACTGGCACACCGGGTACGACCCCCGCGAGCACCGCATCGCGCCGCTGTGCACCCCCCTCGCGACCCAGCTCCCGCACGCCGTGGGCCTCGCGCACGCCGCCCGCCTCAAGGGCGACGACGTGGTCGCGCTCGCCCTGGTCGGCGACGGCGGCACCAGCGAGGGCGACTTCCACGAGGCACTGAACTTCGCCGCCGTGTGGCAGGCCCCCGTCGTCTTCCTCGTCCAGAACAACGGCTTCGCCATCTCCGTCCCGCTCGCCAAGCAGACCGCTGCCCCCTCGCTGGCCCACAAGGCCGTGGGCTACGGGATGCCCGGCCGGCTGGTGGACGGCAACGACGCGGCCGCCGTGCACCAGGTCCTGAGCGAAGCCATCCGGCACGCGCGCGCGGGGGGCGGTCCGACGCTCGTCGAGGCCGTCACGTACCGCATCGACGCCCACACCAACGCCGACGACGCCACCCGCTACCGCGGCGACGCCGAGGTCGAGACCTGGCGCGCACACGACCCGATCGCCCTCCTGGAGCACGAGTTGACCGAACGCGGCCTGCTCGACGACGAAGGCATACGGGCCGCGCGCGAGGACGCCGAGACGATGGCCGCGGACCTGCGCGAGCGCATGAACCAGGACCCGGTGCTCGACCCCATGGATCTGTTCGCCCATGTGTATGCCCAGCCCACCACCCAACTGCTGGAGCAGGAGACCCAGTTGCGGGCGGAGCTGGACGCGGAGGTCGCCGCGGCGGACGGCCCGCACCATCACGGGCCGGAAGGAGCCGGGCGATGACCACCGTCGCTCTCAAACCCGCCACCATGGCGCAGGCCCTCGGGCGCGCGCTGCGCGACGCCATGGCAGCCGACCCGACCGTCCATGTCATGGGCGAGGACGTCGGCACCCTCGGCGGCGTCTTCCGGGTCACCGACGGGCTCGCCAAGGAGTTCGGCGAGGACCGCTGCACGGACACGCCGCTCGCCGAGGCGGGCATCCTCGGGACGGCCGTCGGCATGGCCATGTACGGGCTGCGGCCGGTCGTGGAGATGCAGTTCGACGCCTTCGCCTACCCGGCGTTCGAGCAGCTGATCAGCCATGTCGCCCGGATGCGCAACCGCACCCGGGGCGCGATGCCGCTGCCGATCACCATCCGGGTCCCGTACGGCGGTGGCATCGGCGGCGTCGAGCACCACAGCGACTCCTCTGAGGCGTACTACATGGCGACTCCGGGGCTCCATGTCGTCACGCCCGCGACGGTCCCCGACGCGTACGGGCTGCTGCGCGCCGCGATCGCCTCCGACGACCCGGTCGTCTTCCTGGAGCCCAAGCGGCTTTACTGGTCGAAGGATTCCTGGAACCCGGACGAGCCGCCGGCCGTTGAACCGATAGGCCGCGCGGTGGTGCGGCGCTCGGGCCGGAGCGCCACGCTCATCACGTACGGGCCGTCCGTGCCCGTCTGCCTCGAAGCCGCCGAGGCGGCGCGGGCCGAGGGCTGGGACCTCGAAGTCGTCGACCTGCGCTCCCTGGTGCCGTTCGACGACGAGACGGTGAGCGCGTCCGTACGGTGGACCGGGCGCGCGGTCGTCGTGCACGAGTCGGGCGGTTTCGGCGGCCCGGGCGGGGAGATCGCGGCCCGCGTGACCGAGCGCTGCTTCCACCACCTGGAGGCGCCGGTGCTGCGCGTGGCCGGGTTCGACATCCCGTACCCGCCGCCGATGCTGGAGCGGCACCATCTGCCCGGCGTGGACCGGATTCTGGACGCCGTGGGGCGCTTGCAGTGGGAGGCGGAGAGCTGATGGCCCAAGTGCTGGAGTTCAAGCTCCCCGATCTGGGGGAGGGACTCACCGAGGCGGAGATCGTCCGCTGGCTGGTGGAGGTCGGTGACGTCGTCGCCGTCGACCAGCCGGTCGTCGAGGTCGAGACCGCCAAGGCGATGGTCGAGGTCCCCTGCCCCTACGGGGGTGTGGTCACCGCCCGCTTCGGCGAGGAGGGCGCGGAGCTGCCCGTGGGGGCCCCGCTGTTGACCGTCGCGGTGGGCGAAGCGGCCTCCGGCGGCGAGGACGAAGGATCCGGCAACGTGCTCGTGGGTTATGGCACGGGGGCGCCGCCGGCGCGACGGCGGAGAGTCCGGCCTCCGGCCGGAACGGGCAGGGCGGGCGCTGCGGGTGGGCGCTCGCCGGATGCTCCGGCGAGCACACCGCCGAACCTCCAATCGGGGACCTCGGCGGACGCGGGCGCCGCGGCGGGCGCCGCGGCGCGGGGACTTGGGCCTGGACGGTCCGGGCAACCCCTCGCCGTGCCTTCCGGCGACGGGGACCGCGCGGTCGCCGATGCCCGGTACGGCTCCGTCGCCGATGACCGGGGCCGCCCGGCCGGCGGCCATCACGGCGTCTCGGTGGTGCACGGCGGCGCGGCGGTGCGCGGCGACGGCCCCGTGCCGGTCATTTCACCGCTCGTACGACGGCTCGCCCGTGAGAACGGCCTGGATCTGCGGGAGTTGGAGGGCTCGGGGCCCGACGGGCTGATCCTGCGGGCGGATGTCGAGTACGCACTGCGTGCGGCAGCCGCCGGCCGGGTCCGGACGCCCGCTTCCGCGGAGCCCCTCACGGCTCCGGTCGTCGGCCAAGGGGCGGGATCGGCCTCGTTCGCGCTCGCCGGGGCCGAGGCCTTCCGAGGCGGCGCCGCCCCGCAGGGCACCCGCATCCCCCTCCGGGGCGTTCGGGGTGCTGTTGCCGACAAGCTCTCCCGCAGCCGTCGCGAGATACCCGACGCGACCTGCTGGGTGGACGCCGACGCGACGGAACTCATGCACGCGCGCGTGGCGATGAATTCCACCGGCGGCCCGAAGATCTCCCTGCTCGCGCTGCTCGCCCGGATCTGCACCGCCGCGCTGGCCCGCTACCCGGAGCTCAACTCGACGGTCGACATGGAGGCCCGCGAGGTCGTCCGGCTGGACCAGGTACACCTGGGCTTCGCCGCCCAGACGGAACGGGGGCTGGTCGTACCCGTCGTGCGGGACGCGCACGTGCGGGACGCGGAGTCGTTGAGCGCGGAGTTCGCCCGGCTGACGGAGGTGGCGCGGACCGGGACGCTGACGCCCGCGGAACTCACGGGCGGCACCTTCACGTTGAACAACTACGGGGTGTTCGGGGTCGACGGCTCCACGCCGATCATCAACCACCCCGAGGCGGCCATGCTGGGCGTCGGCCGGATCGTCCCCAAGCCCTGGGTGCACGAGGGCGAGCTGGCGGTGCGGAAGGTCGTCCAGCTCTCGCTCACCTTCGACCACCGGGTGTGCGACGGCGGCACGGCGGGCGGCTTCCTGCGCTATGTGGCGGACTGCGTGGAACAGCCGACGGTGCTGCTGCGGAGCTTGTAGCCCCGGCGCGGTCATCCCCGTCCACATGGTGTGCACGGGGGTGGCAATGATCCTTCGGGCGCCCATACTCGGGGGATGACCGTGTACGAGCCACCGGGTGCCCCCGGGCCACCGGGCACCCCGGGCGCCGACGTCCCGTACGACGTCGATGTCCCGTACGACGCCGTCGTGCTCGCGGGCGGCGCCGCGCGGCGGCTGGGCGGCGCGGACAAGCCCGGTGTGCGGGTAGGCGGCCGTGCGCTGCTCGACCGTGTGCTGGCCGCGTGCGCCGGTGCCGCCACCACGGTGGTCGTGGCCGCGCCGCGGGCGACCGCGCGGCCCGTGGTCTGGGCCCGCGAGGACCCGCCCGGCGGGGGGCCGCTGGCCGCCCTGGAGGCCGGGCTGCGCCACACCACCGCGGAGTACGTCGTCGTGCTCTCGGCCGACCTCCCGTTCCTGGAAGAGGAAACGGTACGGCGGCTGCTCGCCACCCTGCGGACGGGCGATGCGGCACGGGACTTGACCGCGCCCCGCACCCTGGAGTCGGCGCCGCGCGACTCGGGGTCTGCGCCTCCTGTCCCGGCGGACGCGCCCCGCACCGCGGCGTCTGTGCCGCGCGACTCCGTGTCCGCGGCCTGCCCCCCGGCGTCCGTGCCGCGCGGCTCCGTGTCCGCGGCGTGCCCCCCGGCGTCCGTGCCGCGCGATTCGGCATCCGCACCCCGCGACTCCGCGCCCGCGCCCCACCCCCCGACATCCGCACCCCCCGCCCCGGCGGACGCGGCCGGTCCCGATGGCGTGTTGCTCACCGACCCCGGTGGGCGCGACCAGCCGCTCGTGGCCGCGTATCGCGCGCAGGCGCTGCGGCGGGAGCTGGAGTCGCTCGCCGTGGAGTGCGGCGGTCTGGCCGGGCTGCCGTTGCGGCGGCTCATCGCCGCGCTCGACCTCACCCGCATCACCGACCCCGTCGCGTCCTTCGACTGCGACACCTGGGACGACATCGCCGCCGCCCGGGCACGTATCAGGGAGCATGAGCACGTGTTGGATGAATGGATTTCCGCAGTCAAGGACGAGCTGGGCATCGACCTGGACGTCGACACCGGCGTCCTGCTCGACCTGGCCCGCGACGCCGCGCACGGTGTGGCGCGGCCCGCGGCACCGCTGACCACGTTCCTCGTGGGGTACGCGGCCGCGCGGGCCGGGGGCGGCCCCGAGGCGGTGGCCGAGGCCGCCCGTAAAGCCGCGGCGCTGGCGCTGCGCTGGGCCGACGAGGACGCCGCCGCCAGCGACGCCAAGCCGGACGCCGGATGACCGCGCCGGGCGCCCGGGCCGCCGGCCGGGACGCCGACGAACTCGACGTGGAGGAGGCCCTGGCCTTGGTCAAGGACAGCGGTGACCGAAGTGCGAGGGAGCCGAGGTCCGGCGGCCGGCAGAGCCGGGACGCGCAGGACCTCGATGTCGAAGAAGCCCTCGCCCTGGTGAGGGACGGCAACGCTCGCGTCCCGGAGCACAGCCACGACACCCGTTCCGTCCCCGCTCCCGCCCCGGAGGGCGAGGCCGCCGCGCACGCCGCCAAGCGCGGGCACCACAAGGCCGCCCCCTGGCCCGAGGCCCGCGCCGGCGCCGAGCGAGCCGCCCGCACCGTGCCGCGCCGAGCCCCCGTCTCCGTACCCCTCGACGCCTCCCTCGGCCTCGTCCTCGCTGCCCCCCTCACCGCGCTCACGGACCTCCCGTCCTTCGACACGTCCGCGATGGACGGCTGGGCGGTCGGCGGGCCCGGCCCCTGGGACGTCCGGGAGGAAGGGGTGCTCGCCGGGCACGCGAAGCCGGAAGTGCTCACCGACGGCGAGGCGGTGCGGATCGCCACCGGGGCGAGAATCCCGCAGGACGTCAGCGCCGTACTGCGCAGTGAGCACGGGCGTATCGACGACAAGGGGCGGCTGCACGCCACCCGCGAGGTCGTGCACGGGCAGGACATCCGCCCGCGCGGGCAGGAGTGCCGCAACGGTGACCAACTGCTGCCGGTCGGCGCGCTGGTCACCCCCGCCGTGCTGGGCCTCGCCGCGGCCGCCGGGTACGACACCCTCGCCGCGATCCCCCGCCCCCGCGTCGAAGTCCTCGTGCTCGGCGACGAGTTGCTCACCGAGGGCCTGCCCCAGGAGGGGCTCATCCGGGACGCGCTCGGCCCCATGCTGCCGCCCTGGCTGCGCGCGCTCGGCGCCGAGGTCGTCGCGGTGCGCAGGCTCGGCGACGACGCCAAGGCCCTGTACAAGGCGATCACCGGCTCCGCCGCAGACCTGATCGTCACCACCGGCGGCACCGCCGCGGGCCCCGTCGACCACCTCCACCCCACCCTGCGCCGCATCGGGGCCGAACTCCTCGTGGACGGCGTCAAGGTGCGCCCGGGACACCCGATGCTCCTGGCCCGCACCAAGGACAACCAGCACCTCGTCGGCCTGCCCGGCAACCCCCTGGCGGCCGTCTCCGGCCTGCTCACGCTCGCCGAGCCCCTGCTGCGCACCCTTGCCGGGCGCGCGGCCCCGGAGCCGTACACGCTGCCTCTCGAGGACGCCGCGCACGGGCACCCGTACGACACCCGGCTCATCCCCGTCGTCCTGCGCGTCGACCGGGCCGTGCCGTTGCACTACAACGGTCCGGCGATGCTGCGGGGCATCGCCGCGGCCGACGCCCTCGCGGTCGTACCGCCGGGCGGTGCCCGTGCGGGTCAGGAGCTGGAACTCCTCGACCTGCCCTGGGCCACCGCCGGAATCGGGGTGTGTTTCACATGAGCCCGAGTGGGATGTGCTTCACATGAGCCCGAACGGGGTGTGTTTCACGTGAAACTTCCGGGCCATGACGCTATCGCCCGCCAAGCGGACGAACATCTCGTGACCCATCGGGTGAAACTCCCGCGGAAAGTCGTGGAACGCCCGATCCTCCAGGTCTGCAAGCGGCTGGCGATGGCCCTGTTGGTGCTCGTCGCCACCGCGCTCATCGTCTGGATCGACCGCGACGGCTACAACGACAACTCGGACGGCGCCGTCGACCTGCTCGACGCCTTCTACTACGCGACCGTCACCCTCTCCACCACCGGATACGGCGACATCACCCCGGTCAGCGACGCCGCCCGGCTCACCAACATCTTCGTCATCACGCCGCTGCGCGTGCTGTTCCTGATCATCCTGGTCGGCACCACCCTCGAGGTCCTCACGGAACGCACCCGGGACGAGTGGCGGCTGAACCGCTGGAGGGCGACCTTGAGGGATCACACCGTCGTTGTCGGGTTCGGCACCAAAGGCCGGTCGGCCATTCAGACCGTCTGCACGACCGGGCTGAAGAAGGAGCAGGTCGTGATCGTCGATCCCAACTCCAAGGTGGTCGACGCGGCGACGGCCGAAGGGTACGCGGGGGTCGTCGGCGACGCGACGCGCAGTGATGTGCTGGTGCGGGCCGAGGTCCGCAAGGCGCGGCAGATCATCATCGCCACCCAGCGGGACGACACCGCCGTGCTGGTCACGCTGACCGCGCGGCAGCTCAACCGTGCGGCGAAGATCGTCGCCGCCGTACGGGAGGAGGAGAACGCGCCGCTGCTCCGACAGTCCGGTGCCGATGCCGTCATCACCAGCGCCAGCGCGGCCGGGCGGCTGCTCGGGCTCTCCGTCCTCAGTCCCGCCGCGGGCATGGTCATGGAGGACCTCATCCAGCAGGGCAGCGGGCTCGACATCCTCGAACGGCCCGTCATAAAGGCCGAAGTGGGCAAGGGCCCGCGCGAGACGGACGACCTGGTGGTGAGTGTCGTCCGAGGGCATCGGGTGCTCGGATACGACGATCCGGCCGTCGGGACCCTGGAGTTGACGGACCGGCTCATCACGATCGTGCGGGCGTCACCGGGCACGCAGGTCGCGCCGGACATTCGGCCCCTCCCGCACGTCTAGCCGCCCTTCCCGCAGGAGTAGCGTCCCCTTCATGTACGCGATCACGATTCCTGAACCTGGTGGGCCCGAGGCGCTGGTGTGGGACGAGGTCCCGGATCCGGTGCCCGGAGAGGGCGAAGTGCTGGTCGAGGTGGTGGCGAGCGCCGTCAACCGCGCCGATCTGCTGCAACGGCAGGGCCTCTACAACCCACCCCCCGGCGCGTCCCCGTACCCCGGTCTCGAATGTTCGGGGCGCATCGTCGAAATCGGTCCCGGCGTCTCGGGGTGGGCGGTCGGTGACGAGGTGTGCGCGCTGCTCGCGGGCGGCGGATACGCCGAGAAGGTCGCCGTGCCGGCCGGGCAGCTGCTGCCCATGCCCGGGGGCCTGGACGTCAAGCAGGCGGCAGCGCTGCCCGAGGTGACCTGCACCGTCTGGTCGAACGTCTTCATGGTGTCCCACCTGCGCCCCGGCGAGACCCTGCTCGTGCACGGTGGCTCCAGCGGCATCGGCACCATGGCGATCCAGCTGGCGAAGGCCGTCGGCGCGAAGGTCGCCGTCACGGCGGGCAGCAAGGAGAAGCTCGACTTCTGCGCCGAGCTCGGCGCGGACATCCTCGTCAACTACCGCGAGCAGGACTTCGTCGAGGAGATCAAGCGGGCCACGGACGGCGCGGGCGCCGACGTCATCCTCGACAACATGGGCGCCAAGTACCTGGACCGGAACGTCCAGGCGCTCGCCGTCAACGGACGGCTCGCGATCATCGGCATGCAGGGCGGCATCAAGGGCGAGCTGAACATCGCCACGCTCCTCAACAAGCGCGCCGCCATCAGCGCGACCTCGCTGCGTATCCGCCCTCTCGGTGAGAAGACGGCGATCGTCGCGGCCGTACGCGAGCACGTGTGGCCGCTGATCGCCTCCGGCCACGTACGCCCGATCGTCGACCGCGAGCTGCCGATGAGCGACGCGGCGGCCGCCCACCGGGTCCTGGAGGAGAGCGGCCACATCGGAAAGGTGCTGCTCGTCGCTCCCTAGGAAGCGCTCCGCTCAGCGGCGCCGTACGCGCAGGGCGAGGAAGGCCAGTCCCAGGCCCAGACCGATCAGGATCAGCCCGCTTCCCAGGGGCAGGATCTGGTACACGGGTTCTGGGGCGGGCCCCGGACCGACCACGTTCTGCTGGACGGGGACCGCCGCGCCCCGCGACGCCTCGGGGGTGGCGTTCGCCTCCGGGCTGTCGGGGACGGCGGGATCGCGGTCGGTGTACGTCGGCGTCGTGTCCTCGCCGTAATCGTCGGTCCCGCCGGAGTCGGCGGTGCCGTCAGTCCCGTCGGAGTCGTCGTGCGCGTCCCCCGGCGTGGACTCCGTGCGCCCCGGTCGCTGGCGGCCCTCGCCCGCGCTGCTCCCGGCGCGGGAGGCGTCGGCGGTGGGCGTGGGGGCGGGGTGCGAGGCGGCGTACGAGGCGGCGTACGAAGGGTGCACGGCGCCGACCGCTACGACCAGCAGCAGTCCGGCCGAGCGGAGCGTCCTGAGCCATGGAGTCACGCCGGTGACCCCCTCCCGATGAGGAGTCCCATGATCAATGGGTCAAGCCTCACATGCCCCTTTTGTCCCGGCATCCCGGCGTAGGCGTACCGGGGGAACGACGGAATCGGCGCCCACGTACACGGTGGATCACCCTTCGCCGGGGGCACCACCGTGATGTGGTGTAGGGGTGCGAGACAATGGCGGCATGGAGATGCCGAGGAACGAAAGGTCGCCGGAGAACCCCCAGATCTTGGTCGTGGGCCAGGACGGGATGGCTCTCGGCGGCACCGGAGGCGAGGACTCCCGCGAGGTCCCGGTGACTGAGATGGTGGAACAGCCGGCCAAGGTCATGCGCATCGGAAGCATGATCAAGCAGCTCCTCGAGGAGGTGCGTGCCGCGCCTCTGGACGAGGCGAGCCGTGTCCGGCTCAAGGAGATCCACGCGAGCTCCGTGAAGGAGCTCGAGGACGGTCTGGCCCCCGAGCTCGTCGAGGAGCTGGAGCGTCTCTCCCTGCCCTTCACAGATGACGCCACCCCCAGTGACGCCGAACTGCGGATCGCGCAGGCCCAGTTGGTGGGGTGGCTGGAGGGACTCTTCCACGGGATCCAGACGACTCTGTTCGCCCAGCAGATGGCGGCCAGGGCCCAGCTGGAGCAGATGCGCCGCGCACTGCCTCCGGGTGTCGGCGGGCTCGAGGGAGACGAGGACCCCCGCTCGGGCGGCCGCTCGGGCGGACCGTACCTGTAAAGCCACGGCGACATGTACCTGTAAGTCACGGCGACCCAGACACACGAAACGGGCCCGGCACGAGAGTGCCGGGCCCTTCGCTTGTCAACGGCTGATCAGTACGGGGTGCGGCGGATCAGGACGGGTTGCCCGTCGAGACCTTGAGCTCGATCTCGGGCATGTCCTTCGGGTTGACGTCCGTTCCGGCGGAGGGGAACTGGTCCATGATCGTGTCCTCGCCGTACGTGTTCTCGTCGACGGGGGTGACCTTCATCTGCCAGCCCGCGGCCTGGAAGCAGCTCTTCACCGAGGTCAGGTTCTTGAAGGAGAAGTCCGGTACCTGGATCTTGTCCGGGTCGTCGTACGACTCCTCCGGAGTGGTGCACTTCTCCGTGTCGATCGTCTTCGACGTGTCCGGATCCTTGTGCCCCGCCACCACGGAGGGCGACTGGCTGGCGTCGGTGCCGCTCTTGTCGTCGCTGCTGCCGCCGTTCAGGGTGAGGGCGGTGATCAGGCTGCCGATCGCGACGAGCGCGACGACGATCGAGCCGATGACGACCGCCTTGTTGCTCTTGCGGCCCGCACCGCCGGAGCCGCCCGAGACCGGAGTCGTCGGCTGGGGCGTGAGGTTGTACGGCGGCGGAGTCGACGGGGCGTGCTGCGGGGCGTACGCCGCGGTCTGCGGCGGCGTCTGGTAGCCGCCCTGCTGCGGATAGCCGTACGCCGGGGACGGCGCGGGCATCGGGGTCGGCGCGCCGTACGGACCCGGCTGGTACGGCGTCTGTACGGGGCCCGGGGCCGGAGTGCCCTGCTCGACGGGCGGGAAGACGGCGGAGCCGACGCCCGCGCCGCTCGACGTCTGGGCACCCGGCACGATGCTCGGCGCGGCGGCCTGGAACGACTGGGCCACGCGCAGGCACTCGTCGCGCATGGTCTCGGCGCTCGGGAAACGTTCGTTCGGGTTCTTCTTCAGCGCGCGGGCGATCAGCGCGTCCACGGCCGGGGGCAGCGAGCGGTTGATCGAGGAGGGCGCGACCGGCTCCTCCTGGACATGCGCGTACGCGATGGCCAGCGGGGAGTCCGCCTCGAACGGCAGGCGCCCGGTGACCAGTTGGAACAGCATGATGCCGACCGAGTACAGGTCGGATCTGGCGTCCACGCCTCTGCCGAGGGCCTGCTCCGGGGAGAGGTACTGCGGGGTGCCGACGACCATGCCGGTCTGCGTCATCGAGGTGACGCCGGACTGCATGGCGCGGGCGATGCCGAAGTCCATCACCTTGACGACGTTCCGCTTCGTCATCATGACGTTGCCCGGCTTGATGTCCCGGTGGACCAGGCCCATCTCGTGGCTGATCTCCAGGGCCGCCAGGACGTCCGCGGTGATCTTCAGGGCTTTGTCGGCGGGCATGGCGCCGTACTGCGCGATGTCCTGGTCGAGCACGGAGCCGAGCGGGCGGCCCTCGACGTACTCCATGACGATGTACGGAGTGGTCATCCCGTCGAGATCGTCCTCGCCGGTGTCGAAGACCGAGACGATGTTCGTGTGGGTGAGCTTCGCCACCGACTGGGCCTCGCGGCGGAAGCGCTCGCGGAAGGCCTGCTCGCGGCCGAGCTCGGTGTGCAGCGTCTTGATCGCGACCTGGCGGTCGAGCACCGAGTCGTACGCGAGATGCACCGAGGCCATGCCGCCCTCGCCGAGCAGATCGCGCAGCTGGTAGCGGCCGCCGGCGACCGCACGCCCCGCGTACCGGCCCTGTGCGCCGTCCTGGCTCATGTTCTGCGTCCCCCATCGGCGCGGCGGCAGCGGCTGGTTGGCTCCCGCGGTCCGTGATCGATTGTCCGGCGCTGGACCGGTGTTCGGTGATCGATTGGCCTATTCCCGGCCAAGTCTGCCCGAGGGCAGTGACACGTCAAGTTCGGTGCCCGTTCCGTGACCGTCTGCGAAAGAAGCGTCGCGGAAGCGTTACAGGTGCCGTACGGCCGGTACACAGAATTTGCGCGCGGCCCCCTGGGGCGGGTTTGATGGCCGGTCCATCTCACGTCCATCTCGGACCGGTGCCTTGCGCCGAGCCTGTAGCGTGGCCCGACGGAGACCGTAACAACCACCGCGCAGACCGCGGGCAGAAAACGACGGCGAGGACTGATGGCACAGCAGCAGCGCGCTCAGGGCCCGTCCGACCCCGAGGCGACTGGCGGCGGTATGTCAGATGCGCCGGAGATGTGGGGTAACGGCGGGCTGGTCGGCGACGGCCGATATCGGCTGACCCGCAGACTCGGCCGGGGCGGCATGGCCGAGGTGTTCGCGGCCGAGGACGTACGCCTCGGACGCACCGTCGCGGTCAAGCTGCTCCGCTCCGACCTGGCCGAGGACCCGGTTTCCAAGGCCCGCTTCACACGCGAGGCCCAGTCGGTCGCCGGGCTCAACCACCACGCGGTCGTCGCCGTGTACGACTCCGGCGAGGACGTGGTCGGCCACAGTGTCGTCCCGTACATCGTGATGGAGATCGTCGAGGGCCGCACGATCCGCGACCTGCTGCTCAACGCCGAGGCCCCCGGGCCCGAGCAGGCGCTGATCATCGTCTCCGGTGTCCTGGAGGCGCTCGCCTACTCGCACCAGCACGGCATCGTGCACCGCGACATCAAGCCGGCGAACGTGATCATCACGGACACCGGCGCCGTGAAGGTGATGGACTTCGGCATCGCGCGAGCCCTGCACGGCGCGCAGTCGACGATGACGCAGACCGGCATGGTCATGGGCACGCCGCAGTACCTCTCCCCGGAGCAGGCGCTCGGCAAGGCCGTCGACCATCGTTCCGACCTGTACGCGACCGGCTGCCTGCTCTACGAACTCCTCGCGCTGCGGCCCCCGTTCACCGGCGAGACCCCGCTGTCGGTGGTCTACCAGCACGTCCAGGACATCCCGGTGCCACCGTCCGAGGTCGCGGAAGGGGCGCCGCCGGAGCTCGACGGGCTCGTCATGCGCTCGCTCGCGAAGGAGCCGGACGACCGGTTCCAGACCGCGGAGGAGATGCGCGGGCTCGTCCAGTACGGGCTGCAGATGCTGTACGACCAGGGCGGGCACACCGGCACCTGGAACACCGGGCCGGTCGCCATGCACGAGGGCCTGCACACCCCGGCGGGCGGCTTCGCGGGCACGACCGCGCTGCCGCACTCCGGTGAGTCCGGCACCACGCAGATCCCGCAGCCGATCCTGCCCAGTGGCTACGGCGGCGGGGACGACGGCGGTTTCGAGGGGCACGGCAACAAGGGCGGCGGCCGCGGCAAGCTGTGGATCCTCGCGGTCCTCGCGGTGATCGCCATCGCGGCGGGTGTCGCGCTCGCGCTCAACAACACCGGTGGCGGCGGCGGGGGGACCGGTACGACGCAGTCGCCGACCACCACGCACTCCAGCACGCAGGACAAGTCCAGCGAGACGCCCAGCGACGGGGCGACCGACGAGTCCACGGACACCGCCACGGACGACTCCACCAGTACCGGCAGCAGTTCGGACTACTCGCCGTCGTACACGCCGTCCGAGAGCGTCACCAGCGAGCCGAGCACCGAGCCGACGGACAGCCAGCCGACCGATACGACGCCGTCCGACGAGCCGTCGTCGACGGATCCGACCCCGTCGCCGCCGGACACGTCGCAGCCGTCGGATCCGGCGGAAACCGGCGCGACGCTCGGCGCCCAGGGCCTCTGACCGGACCGGAGACCGGCGGACCGGAGTCCGACGGACCGGAGTCCGACGGACCTGAGTCCGACGGACCTGAGTCCGACGGACCTGAGTCCGACGGACCTGAGTCCGACGGATCAGATCTTGACGGAATCTGATCGAAACACCGTCCACGCGCGCGTGCGGCCCGAATCGGGCTTCACGCGCGCGTGCCGTTGGAGCAGGCCGAGCGGGGCGTGAGGATCACCCCGCGAACGCCTCGCACACCCACTCGTACTCCCGTGTCCACCACACGGCCAGTGCCGAGGCCGCGGGGAACTGCGGATCGGCGCGGGTGTCCCCGCGCTCGTAGTGCCAGCGCAGTATCCAGAAGTCGTTGAGGCGCTCCCACCACACGCGGTGCACGGCGGCCGTGAGCTCGGAGGGTGTGGCGCCCGCCGTACGCCGGTACGCGCGCGCGTAGGCCCGTACTTTCGTCAGGTCGAGCGCGCCGACGGGTCGTACGAAGAAGATCACCGCGGCGCGTACGGCCTCCTCGGCGCGCGGCTGGACGCCCAGCCGGTCCCAGTCGACGATCGCGGCCGGTTCGCCGTCGCGGTAGAGCAGGTTGAACGGGTGGAAGTCACCGTGCACCCAGCCCACCGAGTCGCCCTGCGGGGGCCGTCGGTCGGCGTGCTTCTCCAGGAGGGCGCGCCGTTCCAGGAGCCGGTGCCGGGCCAGTTCGTCGAAGGCGTCGGAGGGGCGGTGGCGGCGTACGTGTGCGAGCAGGTCGTCGATGAGCGCGAAAGTGTCGGTGGGATCGGCGCTTTCGGGGCGTGCGCCCCCGGAGCGCTCTTCGGTGAAGGCACGTTTCTCACCGGCGCGCGCCCTCGGAGCGCGCCCCTGCGCCGGCATCACCCGTTCCAGACTGGCGTGTACGACGCCCAGGAGCGCCCCCAGCCGCGCGCACTGCTCCGTGGTGAGCTGGCCGCCGTGCCGGTGCTGCCCGTCGATCCACGGGTGCAGCGCGTACGCGTGACCCCCGATGACGGCGACCGTGCGCCCGTCGGCGCCGGTCAGCGGTGGGGCGACCGGGACGCCGAAGTCGGCGAGGCGCTGGGTGGCCCGGTGCTGGCGGGCGATCGCGGCGGGGTCGGCGGTCTCGGGATCGAAGTGGTGCTTGAGGAAGTACCGGCCGCGCGTGGTGCACAGCCGGTAGCCGCGGTTGAGCAGCCCCTGGTCGACGGGTTCACAGGTCAGCGCGGACCCGGCGGCGTACTGGCGAAGGAGGGCGCTCAGAGGGGGCGCATGAGGCACAGGGGGTGGTACAGATGGGCGCGGCACGCGCCAGATGCTAGGGCACGAGCCGGGGCGCTGACCTCGCGCTTGTCACAGACAGTCGTCTTCGATCACAGGACAGTCACAGGACGTGCTGGAACTGCCGTTCCAGGCCACCGTCCGTGGAGTGCACGGTGCAGAACTGCGGCTCGATGCGCAGATAGACCGGGTCGAAGGGCTCGCCGTCCACGAGGCGCGGCGCGGGACCGAAGAGCTCCAACTCGGCCGCGGTCGGCTCGACCGGCTCGCACTGGCCCATGATCTGCACGGACCACAGGCTCTCGCCCGGCCGGGCGGAGCTCAGGTTGTCGGTGCCGTAGGCGACGACGCTGCCGACGCAGGCCCGGTGGTATCCGCAGCCCCGGTGCATGCGGAGCAGAACACGGCCGTCCACCACGATGTGGCGGGCGAACGCGAGGAAGGGCAGCGCGCGCATGCTGGTGGCCGCCCGGCCGTAGTCCGTGCGGCCGATCAGTTCGACGGCGAGCTGTTCGTCGGTGGGCATACCACCAAATCTCCGCCACCCGGAGAGCCCGAAAAAGAGTCACCCGCCCCTCGAAGAGGGGCCATAAGTCCCGAATCAATCAGCGGTGCTGTTTCTCCGCCTGCAACCGCGCCACATAAGCCGCCGCCTGCGATCGCCGTTCCATGCCCAGTTTGGACAGCAGACTCGACACGTAATTCTTGATCGTCTTTTCGGCGAGGTGCAGCCGCTCGCCGATCGCCCGATTGGTGAGCCCCTCGCCGATCAGGTCGAGGATCTTGCGCTCCTGCTCGGTGAGGTGCGCGAGCTTGTCGTCGCTCTTGGCGCTGCCGCCGTCGCGCAGCCGTTCCAGGACGCGGGCGGTGGCCACCGGGTCGAGCAGGGACTTTCCGGCGGCGACATCACGTACGGCGGAGAGCAGTTCACTGCCGCGGATGGCCTTCAGGACATAGCCCGAGGCGCCCGCCATGATCGCGTCGAAAAGGGCCTCGTCATCGGCGAACGAGGTCAGCATCAGGCACTGGATGTCTTCGTTCTGGGAGCGGATCTCGCGGCAGACCTCCACGCCGCTGCCGTCCGGGAGCCGTACGTCCAGGACGGCGACGTCCGGGCGGGTGGCCGGAATCCGCACCAGCGCGTCGGCCGCCGTGCCGGCCTCGCCGACGACTTCGATGTCGTCCTCCACCGAGAGCAGCTCATGGACTCCGCGACGGACCACCTCATGATCATCGAGGAGAAATACGGTGATTTTCCCGTTTTCAGACACGCTGTCAGTGTCACACACGCTCATGGGCAATGCCCCAGGTGAACTCTTCCCGTGTCCGGGGTGGCCGGGATAACGTGCCGGTGTTCCGGCCCCCTGCAAGGCTGTAACCAGTGCTGTGACCAGCGGCTGTTCCCGATCGGCGCGAGGTACTTGGAAATCCGACTAAAAATTAGTTGGATTTCCAAGCAAAATCGCAGGTCAGGAGGGGTTTCACAGAATTGTGAAGCACTGGGTAACGTGACTGTTGCAGGGCGCTCGCCGGGGCACCTGTCACGCCTGTTCCGGCCGAGTGGCACCCACCCCGTGCACGGGTACTGGAACAGGCGAGCCGCACTGGCCACCCGGCAACCCCGGGGGCCGGACCGACGGAGGAGCACACGTGACCGTGGAGAGCACTGCCGCGCGCAAGCCGCGACGCAGCGCCGGGACGACCGGCGCGAAGAGCGCCGCGAGCAAGCGCACCAGCGCGGCCGCCAAGAAGTCACCGGATACGACGGGCGCCGGGCCCGAGCTCATTCAGCTGCTGACCCCGGAAGGCGAGCGGGTCGAGGACGCCACGTACGGCCCGTACGTCGCCGACATCACCCCCGAAGAGCTGCGCGGCCTGTACCGGGACATGGTGCTGACCCGCCGCTTCGACGCCGAGGCCACCTCCCTGCAGCGCCAGGGCGAGCTGGGCCTGTGGGCCTCGCTGCTCGGCCAGGAGGCCGCCCAGATCGGCTCCGGGCGGGCCACCCGCGAGGACGACTACGTCTTCCCGACCTACCGTGAACACGGCGTCGCCTGGTGCCGCGGGGTCGACCCGACCAACCTGCTCGGCATGTTCCGCGGCGTGAACAACGGCGGCTGGGACCCGAACAGCAACAACTTCCACCTGTACACGATCGTCATCGGATCGCAGACGCTGCACGCCACCGGCTACGCCATGGGCATCACCAAGGACGGCGCCGACTCGGCCGTGATCGCGTACTTCGGGGACGGCGCCTCCAGCCAGGGCGACGTCATGGAGTCCTTCAACTTCGCCGCGGTCTACAACGCCCCCGTCGTGTTCTTCTGCCAGAACAACCAGTGGGCCATCTCCGAGCCGACCGAGAAGCAGACCCGCGTCCCGCTCTACCAGCGCGCGCAGGGCTACGGCTTCCCGGGCGTCCGCGTCGACGGCAACGACGTCCTCGCCAGCCTGGCAGTCACCAAGTGGGCGCTCGAGCGGGCCCGCCGAGGTGAGGGCCCCACGCTCGTGGAGGCGTACACCTACCGCATGGGCGCGCACACCACCTCCGACGACCCGACCAAGTACCGGGCCAACGAGGAGACGGAATCCTGGGAGGCGAAGGACCCGATCCTGCGCCTGCGCAGGTACCTGGAGGCTTCAAACCACGCGGACGACGGATTCTTCGCGGAACTCGAAGCCGAGAGCGAGGCGTTGGGCAAACGAGTACGCGAAGTCGTCCGTGCCATGCCGGACCCGGACCACTTCGCCATCTTCGAGAATGCGTACGCGGACGGGCACGCGCTCGTCGACGAGGAGCGGGCCCAGTTCGCCGCCTACCAGGCGTCGTTCGCGGATGAAGGGGAGGGCAAGTAGCGATGGCTGCGGAAAAGATGGCGCTGGCCAAGGCGATCAACGAGTCGCTGCGCACGGCCCTCGACACCGACCCCAAGGTCCTCATCATGGGCGAGGACGTCGGCAAGCTCGGCGGTGTCTTCCGGGTCACCGACGGGCTGCAGAAGGACTTCGGCGAGGACCGGGTCATCGACACCCCGCTCGCCGAGTCGGGCATCGTCGGCACGGCGATCGGCCTCGCGCTGCGCGGCTACCGCCCGGTGGTGGAGATCCAGTTCGACGGTTTCGTCTTCCCCGCGTACGACCAGATCGTCACGCAGCTCGCGAAGATGCACGCGCGGGCGCTCGGCAAGATCAAGCTCCCCGTCGTCATCCGCATTCCGTACGGCGGCGGCATCGGCGCCGTCGAGCACCACTCCGAGTCCCCCGAGGCGCTCTTCGCGCACGTGGCGGGCCTCAAGGTGGTCTCCCCGTCGAACGCGGCGGACGCGTACTGGATGATGCAGCAGGCCATCCAGAGCGACGACCCGGTGATCTTCTTCGAGCCGAAGCGGCGCTACTGGGACAAGGCCGAGGTCAACAAGGACGCGATCCCCGGACCGCTGCACAAGGCGGTCGTGGCGCGCGAGGGCAGCGACCTGACCCTCGTCGCGTACGGCCCGATGGTGAAGGTCTGCCTGGAGGCCGCCGCGGCGGCCCAGGAGGAGGGCAAGTCGATCGAGGTCCTGGACCTGCGCTCGATGTCTCCCCTCGACTTCGACTCCGTCCAGGCCTCGGTCGAGAAGACCCGCCGCCTGGTCGTGGTGCACGAGGCCCCGGTGTTCCTCGGTACGGGCGCGGAGATCGCCGCCCGCATCACCGAGCGGTGCTTCTACCACCTGGAGGCACCCGTCCTGCGGGTCGGCGGCTACCACGCCCCCTATCCGCCGGCGCGCCTGGAGGAGGAGTACCTTCCGGGCCTGGACCGGGTGCTCGACGCCGTCGACCGCTCGCTTGCGTACTGAGGAGAGGGTCGTGACGACGATGACTGAGAACGCGTCGGGGCTCCGCGAGTTCAAGATGCCCGACGTGGGCGAGGGACTCACCGAGGCGGAGATCCTCAAGTGGTACGTCCAGCCCGGCGACCAGGTCACCGACGGCCAGGTCGTCTGCGAGGTCGAGACCGCCAAGGCCGCCGTGGAGCTGCCCATCCCGTACGACGGTGTGGTGCGCGAACTCCGCTTCCCCGAGGGGACGACGGTGGACGTCGGCCAGGTGATCATCGCGGTGGACGTGGCCGGAGGGGCAGATGCTCCCGCTGCGGAGGCGCCCGCCGCCGAAGCCCCTGCTGCCGAGGCGCCCGCTGCCGAGGAGCCCAAGCCCGAGGGCCGCAAGCCCGTCCTCGTCGGGTACGGCGTCGCCGAGTCCTCCACCAAGCGCCGCCCCCGCAAGGGCGTCGAGGTCCCCGCGCAGCAGACCGAGGCCCCGGCGGGTACGTACTACGCGGCCACCGCGATCCAGGGCGAGCTGAACGGACACGGGCACTCCGCGCCGCCCGCCGCCGCCCGCCCCCTCGCGAAGCCCCCGGTCCGCAAGCTCGCCAAGGACCTCGGCGTCGACCTGGCGACGATCACACCGTCGGGGCCGGACGGCATCATCACGCGCGAGGACGTGCACGCGGCGGTGGCACCGGCGCCGGTCGTGGCGGAGACCCCGGCCGCCCCGGCCCAGGCACCCGCCCGCGTCCAGGCTCCGGCCCCGGTCGTCGCGTACGACACGGCCCGCGAGACCCGTATCCCGGTCAAGGGTGTCCGCAAGGCCACGGCCGCCGCGATGATCGGTTCGGCGTTCACCGCGCCGCATGTCACCGAGTTCGTGACGGTCGACGTGACGCGCACGATGAAGCTCGTGGAGGAGCTCAAGCAGGACAAGGACCTGCAGGGCCTGCGGGTGAATCCCCTCCTCCTCATCGCCAAGGCCCTGCTGGTCGCGATCAAGCGCAACCCCGAGGTCAACGCGTCCTGGGACGAGGCCAACCAGGAGATCGTCCTCAAGCACTATGTGAACCTGGGCATCGCCGCGGCGACCCCGCGCGGCCTGATCGTCCCGAACATCAAGGACGCCCACGCGAAGACGCTGCCGCAACTGGCCGAGTCGCTCGGCGACTTGGTCGCGACGGCCCGCGAGGGCAAGACGAGCCCGGCCGCCATGCAGGGCGGCACGGTGACCATCACCAACGTCGGCGTCTTCGGCGTCGACACGGGCACGCCGATCCTCAACCCCGGCGAGTCCGCGATCCTCGCGGTCGGCGCGATCAAACTCCAGCCGTGGGTCCACAAGGGCAAGGTCAAGCCCCGCCAGGTGACCACCCTGGCGCTGTCCTTCGACCACCGCCTGGTCGACGGAGAGCTGGGCTCCAAGGTCCTCGCCGATGTCGCGGCGATCCTGGAGCAGCCGAAGCGGTTGATCACCTGGGCGTGAGCCACGGACACGGGGCCGTCCCTGAGGGGCGGCCCCGTGCAAGGCTCGCGGGGCGCCGTACGACGAAGGGGGCCCGCCGCCGGATGAGCGGCGGGCCCCCTTCGTCGTATGCCGGGACTGCTTCCCGTGCGCCTGCGACTACTTGGCGAACGCGTAGTTCATGAGCTTCTTGGCGTCCGACTCGCGGGCGGAGATGGACGTCGAGGAGAGGACCGTGCCGATGACCGTCTTGCCGTTGCGGGTGGCGGCGAAGACGAGGCAGTATCCGGCCTCCGGGCCGGAGCCGGTCTTCACGCCGATCGTGCCGCTGTAGCTGCTGAGCAGCCCGTTCGTGTTGGTCCACGCCGCCATGGTGCGGGTGCTGCCGGTCTTCGTGATGGTCTTCGCCGTGTACGACTTCGTCTTCACGATCGTCTTGAACGTGGAGTTCTTCATCGCGCTGCTGGCGATCTTCGTCAGGTCGCGCGGCGTCGAGTAGTTGGAGCCGTTACCGATGCCGTCGAACGAATCGAAGTGCGTGTTCTTCAGGCCGAGGTTCGTCGCGGCGGTGTTCATCTTGCCGATGAACGACTTCACGCGGGCGGCGCGCGTCGAGCCCGAGCCGTACTTGTCGGCGAGCGCGTACGCGGCGTCGCAGCCGGACGGCAGCATCAGACCGTAGAGGAGCTGACGGACGGTGACCTTGTCACCGACGATCAGGTGGGCCTGGGAGGCGTTGTTGGCGACAACGTAGTCGCTGTACGCCTTCTGGATGGTGACCTTGGCGTCCAGGTTGAGGTTCGACTGGGCCAGCACCACCTTGGCCGTCATGATCTTGGTGGTGGATCCGGTGGAACGCTTGGTGTCCGCGGCCTTGGTGTAGAGGGTCGCGGCCGTGCCGTTGTTCATCACATAGCCGCCCTTGGCGGCGATCGTGGGCGTGGTCACGGCGCCCGCGGGTGCCGCCCCGAAGGCTCCGGCCGCCAGCACCGCACCGGTGGTGATGGCCACGGCGGCGGCTCGGCGAATACGCGTGCCCTTAATGCCGGTAATCAAAATGAACGCTCCGAATGCGCGAAATGCCCCTGGGAGAACGGCACATGGCAGTGCCGTCTCACGTACGGACTCTCGAAGCGCTCCAAGGGATGTACGGGAAACGTGGGTGAGTTGTGTGACGTGCGTTACGTGGGGGATTCGGGGGCGGGTTCGGGAGGGGTTCGGGAGGGGCTCATGGCGACCGGGCGGGCGTCCGCATTCTGGAATCGTCGCGACCATGCGTACG
Organism: Streptomyces sp. NPDC029292; assembly: GCF_055569295.1. Taxonomy (NCBI): domain Bacteria; kingdom Bacillati; phylum Actinomycetota; class Actinomycetes; order Kitasatosporales; family Streptomycetaceae; genus Streptomyces; species Streptomyces sp. NPDC029292. The sequence goes on along the minus strand of NZ_JBVHXR010000005.1, from coordinate 57,366 downwards.
TGTTGTATCTATGATGTGCGCATGCCCTCAGCCCCACCCGCACCCGCGAAGCAGCCTGCGAAGCAATCCCTGAAGCAGCCACCCGCCGCCGACCGCGTCTACGCGCACGTCAAGCAGGGTGTCCTGGAACGCCGTTACGAGGGCGGGACGCTGCTCACCGAGGGCGAACTCGCCGAGGCCGTGGGGGTCTCGCGGACGCCGGTGCGCGAGGCGCTGCTCCGGCTGGAGGTCGAGGGGCTGATCAGGCTCTACCCGAAGAAGGGCGCGCTCGTCCTGCCCGTCTCCGCGCAGGAGATCGCGGACGTCGTCGAGACCCGGCAGCTCGTCGAGGAGCACGCGGCGCGGAAGGCCGTACCGGCTTCGCCGCAGCTCATCGCACGCCTTGAGGAGTTGCTGGCCCAGCAGAAGGAGCAGGCCGCCGCCGGAGATCTGGCGGGCGCCGCCGTCACCGACCGCTGCTTCCACGCCGAGATCGTCCGCAGCGGCGGCAACGAGATCCTCTCCCGGCTCTACGACCAGCTCCGCGACCGGCAGTTGAGGATGGGAGTCGCCGTCATGCACGCCCACCCCGACCGCATCACCAAGACGCTCACCGAGCACGAGCAGATCCTCGAGGCGCTGCGCTCCGGCGACGCGGAGGCGATCGTCGGCATCATCCACCGGCACGTCAGCTGGTTCTCCAACCTGGCGCGGGGCGAGGTCCGATGAGTTCGAGTTCCGCGGTCACGCTGCCCGGGGACCCGCCCGGCGGGCGGCGCGCCATCGCCGTCTGGGGCATCGGCGTCTCCGTCTACTTCGTCGCCGTCATCTTCCGTACGTCGCTGGGGGTGGCCGGGCTCGACGCCGCCGACCGCTTCCACGTGGGAGCCTCCGCGCTCTCCACCTTCTCGATCCTCCAGCTCCTCGTGTACGCGGGCATGCAGATACCCGTGGGCCTGCTGGTCGACCGGCTCGGCACCAAGAAGGTGCTGGCCATCGGGGTCCTGCTGTTCACGGCGGGGCAGTTGGGCTTCGCGTTCTCCCCGACGTACGGCACGGCGCTCGCCTCGCGCGCGCTGCTGGGCTGCGGTGACGCGATGACCTTCATCAGCGTGCTGCGCCTGGGCACCCGCTGGTTCCCGGCCCGGCGCGGGCCGCTGGTCGCGCAGCTCGCCGGTCTGGCGGGCATGGCGGGCAACTTGGTCTCGACCCTCGTCATCGCCCGGCTGCTGCACGGGGTGGGCTGGACGGCGGCGTTCGCGGGCAGCGCGCTCGCCGGAGTCGTCGTCCTCGTACTCCTTCTGGTGTTCTTGAAGGATCACCCCGAGGGGCACGAGCCGGAGCCGTTCCCGCATCAGGGGGCCGCGTACGTCCGTCGGCAGATCGTGGCGTCCTGGCGGGAGCCCGGCACGCGGCTCGGGATGTGGGTGCACTTCACGACGCAGTTCCCGGCGATGGTGTTCCTGCTGCTGTGGGGCATGCCGTTCCTGGTCGAGGCGCAGGGGCTGTCGCGGGCGACGGCGGGTGAACTGCTGACGCTCGTCGTTCTCTCCAACATGGTGGTCGGCCTGGTGTACGGGCAGATCGTCGCCCGGCATCACGCGGCGCGGCTTCCGCTGGCGCTCGGCACGGTGTCCGCGACCGCGGTTGTCTGGGCGGGTGCGCTGGCGTATCCCGCCGAGCACGACCCGATGTGGCTGTTGGTCGTGCTGTGCGCGGTGCTGGGTGCGTGTGGGCCCGCGTCGATGCTCGGGTTCGACTTCGCGCGGCCCGCGAATCCGCCGGAGCGGCAGGGGACCGCGTCCGGTATCACCAACATGGGTGGTTTCGTCGCCTCCATGACGACGTTGCTGGCGATTGGTGTGCTGCTGGACGCGACCGGTGACAATTACCGCGTTGCCTTCGCCGCGGTGTTCGTCCTTCAGGCGGTTGGCCTCAGCCAGATCTTCCGGTTGCGGAAGCAGGCTGCGCGTAGGGAGCGGGAGCGGTTGGTGGCCAGTCGGGTGGAGACGGTGCACGTTCCCGCGTAGGGGGCCCCGGGGAGGGTTTTTCGCCCCCTCCGCCCCTACCCGTCCCGTATCTGGGGGCTGCGCCCCCAGACCCCCCTATCGGCCTGGACGGCCTCGTCCTCAAGCGCCGGACGGGCTAAAAGATCTACGGCGTGACCGCGAAGTTCCTCAGGATTGCCGTCGCGAGGTCCGGGTCGCCCTCCGTCTTGATGCGGTCGGACACGGCGTCGGCGTGCACGCGGCCGCAGGCCAGGCGGACGAACGTCTCCCAGTCGAGGGCGACGGTGGCGGCGGGGCCCAGGGAGGGGGCGCCGTCTATCGTGCCGTGGCCCTCGGCGTCGATGCGGACCGTGCGGAGGAACTCGACGGGCCCGTGGACGTCGAAGACGACCGCCGAATTCGCGGGCGCGCCCGCGTCCTTGGCGACGACCTTCGGAAGGGCGGTGAGGAGCACGTCGCGGACGATGAGCGCGCCCGGGGAGTCGAGGTTGCCCGGCCGGCCGAGGGCGGCCCGGAGGTCCTGCTCGTGCACCCACACGTCGAAGGCACGGTTGCGCATGGCCTGTTCCAGGGTGACCTCGGTGCCGAGGGGGCCGCGGACCTTGGCGTCGGGCTGCCGTGACTCGTTCCGCAGCTGGCGGTTGCGGCGGATGACCGTGTACTCCAGCTCCGACGTCATCTCCGGTGCGGTGTGGTGGCGGCGGACGTCGACCTGCATCTCCATGTACCGCTGGTGCTCGTTCGTCACGTGGTAGAGGTCGCGCGGGAGGGTGTGGATGGGGCGCGGGTCGCCCAGCATCTCGCAGTCGAGTCCGATCACGTGCGAGACGAGGTCGCGGACGGACCAGCCGGGGCACGGCGTCCGCCGGTTCCACTCGCCTTCCACAAGCGGCTGCACCAGCTCGGATATCGCTTCGATCGAGTGGGTCCAGGCGTCGGCGTAGGACTGAAGGCTGGGATGCAGACTCACGGAACGGGACCCCTCGGGCGGTTGGACGCGGGCAGTGCACAGGCAGCGGGTGTCTTGGGACGCTAAGTTACGCTGCTGTGAGGCACCCCGGCAGTGCTTTCGTGTGACGATCGTAGGCCCGTATGGACGGCTCGAATGCCAGGACGGTGGTAGTGTGCGCGCCTCTCTCCTCCAGATCGACGTAAACGAGTCCGAATCGGTCGATTCGCGTCGGCAGCGTGTGGCGGCTCTCGTACGGGAACAAGCCGGTGCCGATCTCGTGGTGCTGCCCGAGCTGTGGACGACCGGGGCTTTCGCGTACGAGGGGTTCGGCGCGGAGGCCGAGCCGCTGGAGGGGCCCACGTACGAGGTGATGGCGAAGGCGGCGAGTGACGCGGGCGTGTGGCTGCACGCGGGCTCGATTCCCGAGCGCACCGCGTCAGACAGCGGCTCCGCCGCGGGTGACCGCACCCTGTACAACACCTCGCTGGTCTTCTCGCCCTCCGGTGAGCTGGCCGCCGCCTATCGGAAGATCCACCGCTTCGGCTTCGACAAGGGTGAGGCCGTGCTGATGGGAGCGGGCTCCGAGCTGGTCACCGTACGGCTGCCGGAGACGACCCTCGGCATCGCCACCTGCTACGACCTCCGCTTTCCCGAGCTGTTCCGCGGGCTCGTCGACGCGGGTGCCGAGACGTTCGTCATCTCGGCCGGGTGGCCCGAGCGGCGTCGCTCCCACTGGACGCTGCTCGCGCAGGCGCGGGCTGTTGAGAACCAGGCGTACGTCCTTGCGTGCGGGACCGCCGGGACCCATGCGGGGGTTGCCCAGGCCGGGCATTCGATCGTGGTCGACCCGTGGGGTGAGGTGCTCGGCGAGGCCGGGTCCGACGAGGAGGTCCTCACGGTGGAGTTCGACCCCGCGAGGGTTGCGACGACGCGTGAGCAGTTCCCGGCGCTGAAGGACCGGTTGCTGGGGCTTGAGGCTCCTCGCCGCTGATTTTCAGGGCACCCGGGGTCGGGGCTGAGCGGGGGTGGGTCGCGCGGCCCGGCGCTTACGGGGTGCCGGACTCTGCGGGACGGGTGCCGCCCCTGGCGGCACGCATGCCCGCAGTCAGCCGTGGACGTCAGTCCTCCCCCCGCTCCATCTCCGCCAAATGGATCACGCACACCGCCACCGCGATCAGCAGTGCCTGATCCGCGTCGTCGCGGACGACGTCGACGCCGTATGTCTCGCGGACGTGGAGCCGGCGGCGGGAGATCTGGGCGAGGAGTTCGTTGTCGTAGTCGATGGCGAACTCGCGGTCGAGGATTTTGCCGCTGACGTCGAGTTCGGTGCCGTCGACGAGGGAGACGCGGTAGTGGTTGCGGAGCAGGGACAGACGCTTGCGCTTGATGGTGGCGAGGGGATCGCCGTCCCGCTCGATGATCATCGTGTCGCGCAGGGCGAGCATCTTCTGGTGGATGTCGATCAGGACGCGCCCGTGCGTGTCCTGCAGCTCGAAGGTGTCCCGCAGCCGCATGGCCTTGCCGTCGACGAGGAAGACCTTGTTGCCGTGGTCGTCCTCGATCCAGTAGTCGTCGCCGAAGCCGAGGAGCCGGTCGCGTACGAGGTATCTCATGCCCTCACCGCTTCCCCGGAGGGCGGTCCGAAACGCCGTCGGTAGGCCGACGGGCTGAGTCCGGTCTCGCGCCGCAGCCGCGCCCGCAGGTTCGCGGCGGTCCCCAGACCGCTGCGCTGCGCCACCACGTCCAGCCGTTCCTCCCCGCGTTCGATGAGTCGGCAGGCGAGCGCGACCCGCTCTCCGGTGAGCCACGCCAGTGGGGTCGTGCCGAGCTGCGCCCGGAAGCGCCGGTGGAGCGTGGCCGGGCTGACCGCCGCCCACGCCGCGAGGCCCACGACGGTGAGCGGTTCGCCGAGCCGTTCCTGCGCCCAGGCCAGCAGCGGCGCGAGGGACTCGTCGGGTACGTCGGGCAGCGGCCGCTCCACGAACTGGCGCTGCCCGCCGTCGCGGTGCGCGGCGAAGACCAGCCGTCGGCTGACGGCGTTGGCGATCTCGGCGCCGTGGTCGCGCCGCACGATGTGCAGCCCGAGATCGAGCGCGGCCGCGCTGCCGGCGGCGGTCAGCACGTCGCCCTCGTCCACGAACAGCACGTCCGGCTCCAGGAGGACCTTCGGGTGGAGCTCCCGGAAGGCATCGGCCCAGCGCCAGTGCGTGGTGGCCCGGCGTCCGTCGAGCAGCCCGGCCTCGGCGAGCGCGAAGGTGCCGGTGCAGAAGCTCATGACACGGGCGCCGCGCGCGTGGGTGCGCCGGATGGCGTCGCACACGGCGGCCCGGCGCGGCACGACGTTGTCGGGGCGGCCGGGGACGACGAGGGTGTCCGCGCCGTCCACCGCGTCAAGGCCGGGTACTCCGGTCAGCGTGAAGAACCCGTGGTTCATCCGGACCCCGGGTGTGGGGGTGCACAGCGTCAGCTCGTACAGCGGCTGCGGCAGCCCGAGTTCCGGTCGCGGCAGCCCGAACAGCTCGGTCGCGACGCCGACTTCGAAGGGATTCGTGCTCTCGTCGACGATCACGGCGACGCGATGGGGAGCGCCGGAAGGCCGTATCCCACCCGGCTGCGAGGATCCTTGCGGCATGTGCGATTTCTAGCACTCGTGCGGGTGCCGGACCACCGCTGAGGATGAGCCCATGAGCAGCGAACCCGTCTCCCTGTCCACCGCCCTCGCCTCCTTCGCCGACCTGTGGAGCCCCCGCATCGTCACCTCGGTCAACGACTACGACGTACGCATCGCCAAGGTCCAGGGCGAACACGTCTGGCACGTCCACGACCACACGGACGAGTTCTTCCTGGTCCTGGAGGGCGAGCTGACCATCGCGCTCCGGGAAGCGGCGGGCGAGCGGACCGTCGTCCTCCCCAAGGGATCGGTCTTCACCGTCCCGCGCGGTACGGAGCACAAGCCGTACGCCCCGAACGGCGCCTCGATCCTGATGTTCGAACCCACCGGCACCCTCACCGTCGGCGACCACCACGACGAGGTCCCCGATCACGTGGACGCGACGACGGGGCACGCGCTGGCCTGAGCGCGACCTGACGCGGTCGAGTCCCCCGCGGTCGCTGCGGCGGGGGACTCGACGCGAGCTGCGGCGCCCGTTACGCGTAGTCGTCCCGCCGCAGGCCGCCCTCATCCTCGGCGGCGTGGTCGTCGCCGACGGCACGGTCGCGGATGTCGTCGTCGCGCAGGTCCGTGCCGTGCATGTCGTCGTCGTGCACGCCCTGCCCGCGCCGCTCCGGCCGGTCGTCATCGTGCACCCGCTTGCGGCCCGGCGTGCCGGAGTCGCTCCTGCCGGCGTCGCTCATGCCGGAGCCGCCGATTTCGGCGGAGTCCCGCCTGCGCGAGTCGTCGCGGTTACGTCCCATGGAACTGCTCCTTTGCAGTGGCCCCCCTGGGTGCGTAGAGCATCTCTCCGTTACGACGGGTGTGCATCCCGTGCGCGTGATCTCACACAGGGTGACCATGTGCGGCGATGCCCGCTGCCGGTGGACACAGCCCGCAATGGCACCCTTGACCCATGAACGACGCCCCGGCCCCCGCACCCCGCCGAGCCCGTGTCCGCGCCCCCGAGCTCATCGGCAAGGGCGGCTGGCTGAACACGGGAGATGACCAGTACACCCTTGCCGACCTGCGAGGACGTATCGTCATCCTCGATTTCTGGACGTTCTGCTGCATCAACTGTCTGCACGTCCTGGACGAGCTGCGGGAGCTGGAGGAGAAGCACCGGGACACGGTGGTGATCATCGGGGTGCACTCGCCGAAGTTCGCGCACGAGGCCGAGCACCAGGCGGTCGTCGACGCCGTCGAGCGGTACGGGGTCGAGCACCCGGTCCTTGACGACCCCGAGCTCGCGACCTGGAAGCAGTACGCCGTACGCGCCTGGCCGACGCTCGTCGTGATCGACCCCGAGGGGTTCACAACTGCTGCTTGACCAAGCCGAATTGGTGGCTTTCATGCGATCGGGTGATTCAGTTGGCAACTTGTGTGCCTGTGTGACGAGTGCGCGTAACTTGTTCTGTGCGACTTGGGGTACCAGGTGTGGTGCCAGCGTGCGGGGCCCCCGCTCCACCGGAGAGATGGTTCGGGGCCTCCCCGTCGCCTCTGGCCACGCCTACTCGACCGGGTCGTGAGGGATTCCGCCCGCCTGGGCCGGACCGCACGCAGGACGTGTGTTGCCGACTGGGATGCGAAAGCGGATGACCAGTGCGTCCAAGACCGTTCGGGACGTGCCGGTGGCACAGGCTTGGTCCTGTCCACTGCTCAGGAACGGTACGTCGTCGCGCAGCATGCGAGGAAGGGCCACGTGCTCGCGATCAACCACTCTCACCGGGGCCCGTCGCCAGTGGTGGCAGGGCTCACCGACGTCCGGCGCCGCGCGCGAGATCGACCTGTCCTCGCCGTGGGACGTGGCCGTGTTCGGCGGCAAGGTGTGGATCGCCATGGCCGGGGTGCACCAGCTGTGGGCGTACGACCCGGCCGAGGGGACCGTCGAGGTCGCCGCGGGCACGACGAACGAGGGACTTGTCGACGGCCCGGGGGACGAGGCGTGGTTCGCGCAGCCGTCCGGACTCGCCGCCACCGCGGACCGGCTCTGGCTCGCCGACTCCGAGACCTCCGCCCTGCGCTGGGTCGACCTCGACGGCGCCGTGCACACCGCCGTCGGCACCGGACTCTTCGACTTCGGGCACCGCGACGGCGCGGCCGAACAGGCCCTGTTCCAGCACCCGTTGGGCGTCACCGCACTCCCCGACGGCTCCGTAGCGGTGAGCGACACGTACAACCACGCGCTGCGCCGCTACGACCCGGCGACGGGTGAAGTGACCACGCTGGCCACGGACTTGCGGGAGCCGAGCGACGCCGTACTCGTCGGCGACGACATCGTGGTCGTCGAGTCGGCCCGCCACCGGCTGACTCGGCTACGCCTCCCCGAGGAGGCGGTGAAGGTCGCCTCGGTCGCCCACCGCACCCAGCGCGCGGCCACCGAAGTCTCCCCGGGCAGACTCCAGTTGGACGTCATCTTCCAGGCGCCGTCCGGCCAGAAGCTAGACATCCGGTACGGCCCGTCCACCCGGCTGCTCGTCTCCTCGACCCCGCCCGAGCTGCTGCTGTCCGGGGAGGGGGCGGGTACGGACCTCTCCCGCGCCCTGGAACTGAACCCCGCCGTCACGGAGGGCGTCCTGCACGTCTGCGCGATGGCGGCCTCCTGTGACACGCCATCTGATAGCGGCTCCGCCGCGGGCCCCGCCAACGAGTACCCGGCCTGCCACGTCCACCAGCAGGACTGGGGCGTACCGGTCCGCCTCACCGAGGGCGGCGCGGACCGGCTGCCGTTGGTCCTCGCGGGGATGGACGACTGAGGTACGGCCGGCTTGAGGGCCTACACGCCGTACCCGTCGCTGTAGCCGCCCCGGTGGTGTCGTTCCTCCTCGACCACCGGGGTGGCCGGCGGCACGACCACCCGCCTGCGGCGGGCGATGCTGCTGAACGTCGCCACGCCGATCAGCCCGACGATCATGAAGATGACCCCGACCAGGTCGAGGTTGACGCCCTGCATGTTCCAGTCGGTCGCGAACGTGAGGATGGCTCCCGCGGCGATCAGGATGATGCATCCGCCCAGGCCCATGAGTCTCGCCTCCCTGCCCGGTTCAGGTGTTCCGGGCGGGAGCCGAGTACCCGCGACCCCGCGGGCCATGCGGAGCCGATCGCGGAGGACTATCCCTCCAAGAACGCCACCAGCGCGTTGGCCAGCAGGAACGGGTCGTCGGCGCCGCAGAGTTCGCGGGCGCTGTGCATGGAGAGGATGGCGACGCCGATGTCGACGGTCTTGATGCCGTGGCGGGCCGCGGTGATGGGGCCGATGGTGGTGCCGCAGGGCATGGCGTTGTTGGAGACGAAGGACTGGAAGGGCACGCCGGCCCGCTCGCAGGCGGCGGCGAAGACCGCGCGGCCGGAACCGTCCGTGGCGTAGCGGTTGTTGACGTTCACCTTGAGGATGGGGCCGCCGTTGGCGCGCGGGTGGTGCGTCGGGTCGTGCCGTTCGGGGTAGTTGGGGTGGACCGCGTGGCCCGTGTCGGAGGACAGACAGACGGTGCCCGCGAAGGCGCGCGCCCGGTCCTCGTACGAGCCGCCGCGCGCGAACACCGAGCGCTCCAGCAGGCCGCCGAGGAGCGGCCCGTCCGCGCCGGTGTCCGACTGCGAGCCGTTCTCCTCGTGGTCGAAGGCCGCGAGAGCCGGGATGTACGGGAGGGCGGAGTCCGCCGTCGCGACCGCGGCCAGAGCCGCCGTACACGCGTGCAGGGAGAGCAGGTTGTCCATCCGCGGGCCCGCGAGCAGCTCCTTGTCGCGGCCCAGGTAGGAGGGCGGTTCGATGGAGTGGGTCATCAGGTCCCAGCCCGTGACTTCGCCGGACGGCAGTCCGGACTCCTCCTCTAGGAAGGCGATCAGGTCACCGTCGCGTACCTCTTCGCCCAGCCCCCAAATGGGCTGGAGATGCCGCTGCTTGTCGAGCTTCAGGCCCTCCGTCGACACCGAACGGTCCAGGTGGACGGCGAGCTGGGGCACGCGCAGCAGGGCGCGGTCGATGTTCACCAGGCGCGTCGAGCCGTCCCGCAGCGTCAGCCGCCCGGCCAGCCCCAGGTCCCGGTCCAGCCAGGAGTTCAGCAGCGGCCCGCCGTAGATCTCCACGGCCACCTGCCGCCAGCCGTGCGCCCCGCTGTCGGGCCGCGGCTTCACCCGCAGGTTGGGCGAGTCGGTGTGCGCGCCCACGATCCGGAACGGCGTGTGCGGCGCGGCGCCCTCCGGCACGTACCAGGCGACGATCGCACCGCCGCGCAGCACGTACTTCCCGCCGGTCGTCCCGTCCCACGCGTCGGTCTCGGCGACCTGACGGAATCCGGCCTTCTCCAGCCGCTCGGCGGCGTTCGCCACCGCGTGGTACGGCGTCGGGCTCGCCGCCAGGAAGGTCATGAGGTCGTCGGTGTGGCCGCGGTCGAAGCGGGGCGGTGTGCTCATGGGGTTCACCTTAACGACGCCCGAGGGCCCGCTCCCGGCGATGGGGAACGGGCCCTCGTAAAGGGGATGTGGCGGATGTGCGCGGGCGGGCGCCTGACCGGACGGACAGGGTCCGGCTCGGCGCCCGCCCAGCCTTGGAGCGCGCCGCGGAGAAGTTCTGGGACGCGCTTCGGAGGCGTATGAGAACGCCGCCTCTTAGAACGCCGCCTCGTCCAGCTCCATCAGGTCCAGGTCCACGCCCTCGGCGAGCTTGCGCGCGCCGGTGACGCCCGGCAGGACGTTGGCGGCGAAGAACTTCGCGGCCGCGATCTTGCCGGTGTAGAAGGGCTTGTCCTTGGCGGAGGCGGTCTCCAGCTTCTCGGCGGCCACGGCGGCACCGCGAAGGAGCAGGTAGCCGACGACCACGTCGCCGGAGGCGAGGAGCAGGCGGGTGGTGTTCAGGCCCACCTTGTAGATGTTCTTGACGTCCTGCTCGGTCGCCGCGAGGTCGGTGAGCATGAGGCCGACGATGGCCTCCAGCTCGACGGCCGCCTTGGCGAGCTGCTCGCGGGCCACCGACAGGTCCTCGCCGCCGGTGCCGAGCGCCAGGAACTTCTTGATGTCCTCGGCGAGCGAGTTCAGCGCCGCGCCCTGGTTGCGGACGATCTTCCGGAAGAAGAAGTCCTGGCCCTGGATCGCGGTCGTGCCCTCGTACAGGGTGTCGATCTTGGCGTCGCGGATGTACTGCTCGATCGGGTACTCCTGGAGGAACCCGGAGCCGCCGAAGGTCTGCAGCGACTGCGCGAGCTGCTCGTAGCCCTTCTCGGAGCCGTAGCCCTTCACGATCGGCAGGAGCAGGTCGTTGAGGGCCTCCAGGGCGGCGGTGTCCTCGCCCGCGGCCTCCTTGACCTGGATGTCGTCCTGGATCGCCGCGGTGTGCAGCACCAGGGCGCGCATGCCCTCCGCGTACGCCTTCTGCGTCATCAGCGAGCGGCGCACGTCCGGGTGGTGCGTGATGGTGACCTTGGGCGCGGTCTTGTCCATGAAGTTCGCGAGGTCCGGGCCCTGGACGCGCTCCTTGGCGTACTCAAGGGCGTTCAGGTAACCCGTCGACAGGGTCGAGATCGCCTTCGTGCCGACCATCATGCGGGCGAACTCGATGATGCGGAACATCTGGCGGATGCCCTCGTGCTTGTCGCCGATCAGCCAGCCCTTGGCGGGGTGGCGGTCGCCGAACGTCATCTCGCACGTGTTGGAGGCCTTGAGGCCCATCTTGTGCTCGACGTTCGTCGCGTACGCGCCGTTGCGCTCGCCCAGCTCGCCGGTCTCGAAGTCGAACTCGTACTTCGGAACGAGGAAGAGGGACAGGCCCTTGGTGCCGGGACCATGGCCCTCGGGGCGGGCGAGGACGTAGTGGAGGATGTTCTCCTCCATGTCGTGCTCACCGGACGTGATGAAGCGCTTCACGCCCTCGATGTGCCAGGAGCCGTCGTCCTGCTGGACCGCCTTGGTGCGGCCCGCGCCCACGTCCGAGCCGGCGTCCGGCTCGGTGAGCACCATGGTGGAGCCCCACCGCTTCTCGACGGCGATCTTGGCGATGTGCTTCTGGACCTCGTTGCCCTCCTCGAAGAGGATGCCCGCGAAGGCCGGCCCCGAGGAGTACATCCACACCGCCGGGTTCGCGCCGAGCACCAGCTCCGCGTACGCCCAGATCAGGGAGCGCGGCGAGGTGGTGCCGCCGATCTCCTCGGGCAGGCCCAGGCGCCAGTACTCGGAGTCCATGAAAGCCTTGTAGGACTTCTTGAAGGACGCCGGTACGGGCGCGGTGTTGGTCTCCGGGTCGAAGACCGGCGGGTTGCGGTCGGCGTCCGCGAAGGATTCGGCCAGCTCGTTCTCCGAGAGGCGGGTCAGCTCCTCGAGGATGCTCTTGGCGGTGTCCGTGTCCATCTCCGCGAACGGGCCGGTGCCGTACAGCTTGTCGCGCCCGAGCACCTCGAAGAGGTTGAACTCGATGTCGCGGAGATTCGACTTGTAGTGCCCCATGGCGACGGCTCCGTTAAGGGATCGGCGAGGCACTGACTCCTCGCACCTAGTTCACGTACCAACAAGTAGCTACGATGATGCTACCCGTCAGTAATAAGAAGCAACCCCGCATCGCCCATATGTGGCGCACTACTCTTTGGGCCATGTACGGCTATGACCAGAACGCGGGAGCACAGCAGGGGTACGTCCCGCCCCAGCAGCAGATGCCCGGGCAGATGCCGGGCGGGCAGATGCCCGGTGGCTACGGGCAGCAGCCGCCGCTGTACCCGGAGCCGTCCACTCCGTCCCTCGCGGACGCGGTTCGCGCCTTCACCACGGGGTCGCTGTCCGCCGAGGACTTCCAGCAGGTCTTCGCGACCTCGAAGGTCTACTGCCCACGCGGCGACAACCCCGGATTCCTGGCGCTGCACAACACCCAGCAGCCGGTCATCCCCATGTTCACCTCGCTCAAGGAGCTGCGCCGGTACGCCGGCAAGGAGTCCAAGTACTTCGTGATCACCGGCGCCGAGGTGATCGACCTGCTCCCCACCGGCTACGGCTTCGTGCTCGACATGGAGGGCGAGCACCGGATGGTCTTCGACGCGAAGGCCGTGGAGCAGATGGTGGACTTCGCGATGCGCCGCATGTACGGCTAGGCCCCAGGCCTGTGAAACGCCCCGGACGCCCGGAGGGAATTCCCTCCGGGCGTCCGTCGTTCCAGGTGGCAGAAAGTTCAACAATCAACTAAACTCGAAGCACAAGGAGGTACCGACATGCCTGCAGTGACCGTCGAGAACCCGCTGACCCTGCCCCGTGTGGCCGCGTCCGCCGACGCCGTGGCCCGTCCCGTGCTCGCCGTGACGACCGCGCCCAGCGGCTTCGAGGGCGAGGGTTTCCCGGTTCGCCGTGCGTTCGCCGGGATCAATTACAAGTACCTCGACCCGTTCATCATGATGGACCAGATGGGCGAGGTGGAGTACGCGCCGGGCGAGCCCAAGGGCACCCCCTGGCACCCCCACCGCGGCTTCGAGACCGTGACCTACATCATCGACGGCATCTTCGACCACCAGGACTCCAACGGTGGTGGCGGCACCATCACCAACGGTGACACCCAGTGGATGACCGCGGGCTCGGGCCTCCTGCACATAGAGGCGCCGCCGGAGTCGCTCGTCATGTCCGGCGGCCTCTTCCACGGCCTCCAGCTGTGGGTGAACCTCCCGGCCAAGGACAAGATGATGGCCCCGAGGTACCAGGACATCCGCGGTGGCACGGTCCAGCTGCTCAGCACCCCGGACGGCGGCGCGCTCCTTCGCGTCATCGCCGGTGAGCTCGACGGTCACCAGGGCCCCGGCATCACGCACACGCCGATCACCATGGTCCACGCGACCCTGGCGCCCGGCGCCGAGCTCACGCTCCCGTGGCGCGAGGACTTCAACGGTCTCGCGTACGTCCTCGCCGGACGCGGCAGCGTCGGCACGGACCGCCGTCCGGTCCACACCGGCCAGACCGCCGTCTTCGGCGCGGGCTCCTCGCTGACCGTCCGCGCGGACGAGCAGCAGGACTCGAACACGCCGGACCTGGAGGTCGTCCTGCTGGGCGGCCAGCCCATCCGCGAGCCCATGGCCCACTACGGCCCCTTCGTGATGAACACCCGCGAGGAGCTCCAGCAGGCCTTCGAGGACTTCCAGAAGGGGCGGCTGGGCACGATTCCCGCGGTCCACGGGATGACCGAGGGCGGGCTGTAGGCCCCTCGCCCCGCGCAAGCAGAGAACCCCGTCCGGATGCCGGACGGGGTTCTTTCGCGTGGGCGGTGCGGGGCGGCGCCGGTGCCGCGCGGGAGCGCGGCTCCCGGGGCACGATGAGTTTCCGGCGCGCGGGAGTCCTGCGGATGTACGAGATGCCCGCGGTGGATTCGGATGTGATGGGTGCGAAAGGTGACCCCGATGGCCTTCACACATGTTCTCGCGGTGGCCCCGGTGAGCGACATCGAGCGCGCGGTGGCCTGGTACGAGGAACTTCTGGGACGTCCCGCCGACACGCGGCCGATGGCCGGGCTCGCCGACTGGCACATCTCGCCGTCCGGCTGGGTCCAGGTCTTCGTCTCGCCCGAGCACGCCGGAGCGGCTCTGCTCAATCTCGTCGTGGACGACCTCGACAAGGCGCTGGCCGATCTCGCCGGACGCGGCATCACGGCGGGGGCGATCCAGCCGGGCAGCCAGAACGTGCGATTCGCCGCTGTCCACGACCTCGACGGCAACCGGATCACGCTGATCGAGAACCCGGTGTCCTAGGACCTGCGGGGAAAGTGGCGCCTGCCGGGCGGCGTCCGGCACGCACGCTCGCCGCGCGGCCCTCGACTGCGACGAGGGCGTACGCCTCTGACGCCGCGTCACTCGGGCGGGCCGTCCCGCGAGGACAGCCCGCCCTTCGCGTGGTCGGGTGGAGGCGTGCAGCTACTCCCCGAAGGCGCCCGGCGGCTGGCCGCATGGTGTGTCGTGATCCTGCTCGTCGCCGGTGTGGCGTGGGTCGGGATCCGGCTGTGCGGGGAGTTGCGTACGGCGGTCGTGCCGGTGCTGCTCGCGCTGTTGGGGGCCGCGCTGCTCAGGCCGCTGTACCGGCGCCTGGTGAAGGTGCGGGTCAACCGGTCGCTGGCCGCCGGGCTGACCTGTGTCGCGGTGGTCGTGGTCGTGGGCGGGGCCGTCTACATCGTCGTCGCCGCGCTGATCGACACCGGCGCCCAGATCGTCTCCTCGCTCAAGCAGGCCGCGAGGTCGGTCGCCGAGCACTTCGGCGCGGCGGGCACGTCCCTCGACGACCTCGCGACCAACTCCAAGGACCTGCTGACCAAGTTCGGCGGCACGGCCGCGTCCAATGTCATCAGCGGCGTGAGCGTGGTGGGCGAGTCCATCGCCATGGCCGTACTCGCCCTGCTGCTGGTCTTCTTCTTCCTGCGGGACTCGCACCGGGCGGCCGGGATGCTGCGGTCGCTGGCGCCCCATGGGACCGCCGATGTGGTCGAAGCCATGGCCCGCCGCGCCTTCGAGGCCGTCGAGGGCTTCATGCGCGGGACGACGATCATCGCGCTGATCGACGCCCTGTGCATCACCGTCGGGCTGCTGATCCTGCGTGTGCCGGGCGCGGTGGGCCTGGGCGCGCTGGTCTTCGTGGGGGCGTTCATCCCGTATCTCGGGGCATTCATCTCCGGCGCGGTGGCCGTGCTGGTGGCGCTCGCGGACCGGGGGTTCGTCATCGCGCTGTGGGCGCTCGGGGTCGTGCTCGCCGTGCAGGTCCTGGAGGGGCATGTGCTCCAGCCGGTGATCCAGAGCCGGACCGTGCAGATGCATCCGGCGGTGGTGATGCTGGCGATCACGGCGGGGGCGTCCGTCGCGGGGATCCTGGGCATGCTGCTCGCCGTACCGCTGACGGCAGCCGCGTTCGGGGTCGTCTCCGAGCTGCGGACCCGTTACTCGTCGGAGGCCGACGGCTCGTAGAACTCGGAGGCCGACGGCTCGTAGAACGCGGACGCCGACGGCTCGCGGAACTCGAACCAGATGCTCTTGCCCTCGCCCCGCGGGTCCACGCCCCACGCGTCCGCGAGGAGCTCCATGAACACCAGCCCCCGCCCGGAGGACGCCAGTTCGCCCGGGTGGCGCCGGTGCGGCAGGTCGTCGCTGGCGTCGGTGACCTCCACCCGCATCCGCCGCTTGCCCGGGTCGCCGGTCACCTCGGCGACGAGCAGGGCGTCGGCGTCGGTGTGCACGAGGACGTTCGTGACGATCTCGGAGACGAGGAGGACCGCGGAGTCGAGCTGGTCCTCGGAGGCCCAGTCGTGGAGGAGTTCCCGCAGCTGCTGGCGGGCCCCGGCGATCCGCTCGGGCTCGGCCTGCGCCACGGTCAGCACGGTGCGGCGCACCGTCGGCGGTACGACCGTCGTCGTGTCGCCGCAGCCGCACCCCGGGCCCACCCGGCACAGCAGCAGCACCGCTATGTCGTCCTCGCGCCGGTCGGCCAGCGGCCCGGTGGTGTGGTGCGAGGAGGGCCCGTGCACGGCCTGGACCAGGGCGTCGGCGAGGGTCTCCATGTCGCCGTCATGGGATTCGAGGATCCGGCGGATGCGGCGCCAGCCGGTTTCGAGATCGTGGCCGCCGGTCTCGATGAGCCCGTCGGTGCAGATCAGCATGGTCTCGCCGGGCTCCAGGACGAGCCGGGTCGTCGGGTAGTCGGCGTCCGGGTCGATGCCGAGCGGCAGCCCGCCCGCGGTCGGCCGCATCAGCACGGTCCCGTCGGCCATCCGTATCGCGGGGTCCGGGTGCCCGGCGCGGGCGATGTCGAGCGTCCCGGTCGCCGGGTCGACCTCGACGTACAGGCAGGTCGCGAAGCGGAGATCGCCGCCGTCTCCGTTGCCCGCGCCGCTGCTGGACCCGTACGTCACCGAGTCCGTGACCCCGTACAGGAAGCGTGAGGCCCGGGAGAGCACCGCGTCCGGGCGGTGGCCCTCGGCGGCGTAGGCGCGCAGGGCGATGCGGAGCTGGCCCATCAGGCCCGCCGCGCGCACGTCATGGCCCTGGACGTCGCCGATGACGAGGGCGAAGCGGCCGGTGGGGAGCGGGATCATGTCGTACCAGTCGCCGCCGACCTGGAGCCCGCCGCCGGTGGGGACGTAGCGCGCGGCGACGCTCATGCCCGGCATCTGGGGGCCCAGCGTGGGCATCATCGAGCGCTGGAGGCCGTCGGTGAGCTCACGCTCGGACTCGGCGGCGCCGGCGCGCGAGAGGGCCTGCGCGAGCATGCGGGCCACGGTCGTCAGGACCGAGCGTTCGTCGGGCGTGAAGGTGACGGGGTACTCGAAGGCCGCCATCCAGGCGCCCATCGTGCGGCCCGCGACCGTGAGCGGCAGGAACGCCCAGGACTGCCGCCCGAAGTGCATGGCCAGCGGCCAGGAGGCGGGGTAGCGCTCCTTGTAGTCCTCGGGGGAGGACAGATAGACGGCACGGCCCGTACGGACGACTTCCGCGGCCGGATAGTCCGTGGCCAGGGACATGTGGGAGAACGGTCCCTCGTCGCCCGGCTGGTGCCCGTGGTGCCCGATGACCGTCAGCCGCTCGCCCTCCGCGCCGAAGACGGCCAGCCCGTCCGGCGAGAACCCCGGCATCGACAGGCCCGCCGCGACGCGCAGCACCTCCGCCGTGGACCGCGCCTCGGCCAGGGCGCGCCCGGCATCCAGCAGGAACGCCTCGCGGGAGCGGCGCCAGTCGCCGGTGACCGGGGTGCGCGCGGCGGCGCCCGGTGGCTGTTCGCTGACCTCCTGGAGGGTGCCGATCAGCTCGTACTCCCCGGTCTTCGGGTCGATGATCGGCTTGGAGCGGCTGCGGACGGTGCGGATCACCCGGTTGTGCTCGTCCATGATTCGCAGCCGGGCCTCGGCGAGGGTGCCCTCGGCGACGGCGAGCTGCACGACTCCGTCGATCTCGTTCCAGTCGACGGGGTGGAAACGGGCCCGCGCGCCCGCCTCGGTGAGCGTCGTGGGCTCTGCGGGCAGCCCGATGAGCCGGGCGGCCTCGGCGTCGAAAGTGACCAGCCCCGCGGCGTTGTCCCAGCGCCACAGGCCGGTCGCGAGGAGGGCCAGCACGTCCCCCACGGCGGGCAGGGGCTCACCAGTGCGCATTCACCCACTGTAAGAAGAGGGGATCGGGAACGGCCACCGAAGGTAATGGGGCGGGGCGATCTTGAGGTGCCCGGTACCCTTGGGGGATCCGGGCCCCAGCCCGGAAGTTTCACGTGAAACAGACCCCGATCCGCGAAGACTGGATGAACGACGATGCATCGGTACAGGTCCCACACCTGCGGCGAGCTCCGCGCCTCTGACGTCGAAAGCGACGTCCGGCTGAGCGGCTGGCTGCACAATCGCCGAGACCTGGGCGGCATCCTCTTCATCGATCTGCGCGACCACTACGGCATCACGCAGCTGGTCGCCCGCCCCGGCACGCCCGCCTACGAGGCCCTCGACAAGGTCTCCAAGGAGTCGACGGTCCGCATCGACGGCAAGGTCGTCTCGCGTGGCGCGGAGAACGTGAACCCGGACCTGCCGACCGGCGAGATCGAGGTCGAGGTCAGCGAGGTCGAGCTGCTCGGCGCCGCCGCCCCGCTCCCGTTCACGATCAACGCCGAGGACGGGGTCAACGAGGAGCGGCGCCTGGAGTACCGCTTCCTCGACCTGCGCCGCGAGCGCATGCACCGCAACATCCTGCTGCGTACGGCCGTGATCTCCGCGATCCGTCACAAGATGACGGCGCTGGGCTTCAACGAGATGGCGACGCCGATCCTGAGCGCGACGTCCCCCGAGGGCGCCCGCGACTTCGTCGTCCCCTCCCGCCTGAACCCGGGCAAGTTCTACGCACTGCCGCAGGCCCCCCAGCAGTTCAAGCAGCTGCTGATGATCTCCGGCTTCGACCGCTACTTCCAGATCGCGCCCTGCTTCCGCGACGAGGACGCGCGCGCGGACCGCTCGCCGGGCGAGTTCTACCAGCTCGACGTGGAGATGTCCTTCGTCGAGCAGGAGGACGTCTTCCAGCCGATCGAGAAGCTGATGACCGAACTCTTCGAGGAGTTCGGGAACGGCCGGCACGTGACGTCCCCCTTCCCGCGCATCCCGTTCCGCGATGCGATGCTGAAGTACGGCTCCGACAAGCCGGACCTGCGGGCCCAGCTGGAGCTCGTCGACATCACCGACATCTTCGAGGGCTCGGAGTTCAAGGCCTTCGCGGGCAAGCACGTACGCGCCCTGCCGGTGCCGGACGTGTCCGCGCAGCCCCGGAAGTTCTTCGACCAGCTCGGTGACTTCGCGGTCACGCTCGGCGCGAAGGGCCTGGCCTGGGTCCGCGTCGCCGAGGACGGCTCGCTGACGGGCCCGATCGCGAAGTTCCTGACGGAGGAGAACGTCGCGGAGCTGACGAAGCGCCTGTCCCTGGCTGCCGGCCACGCGGTCTTCTTCGGCGCGGGCGAGTTCGACGAGGTCTCGAAGATCATGGGCGCGGTGCGGGTCGAGGCCGCCAAGCGTGCCGGGCACTTCGAGGAGGGCGTGTTCCGGTTCTGCTGGATCGTCGACTTCCCGATGTACGAGAAGGACGAGGACACCGGCAAGATCGACTTCTCGCACAACCCCTTCTCGATGCCGCAGGGCGGCCTGGAGGCCCTGGAGACCCAGGACCCGCTGGACATCCTGGGCTGGCAGTACGACATCGTCTGCAACGGCGTCGAGCTGTCCTCCGGCGCGATCCGGAACCACGAGCCCGAGATCATGCTCAAGGCCTTCGAGATCGCGGGCTACGACCGTGAGACCGTCGAGGAGCAGTTCGCGGGCATGCTCCGCGCGTTCCGCTTCGGCGCCCCGCCGCACGGCGGTATCGCCCCGGGCGTCGACCGCATCGTCATGCTGCTCGCCGACGAGCCGAACATCCGCGAGACCATCGCGTTCCCGCTCAACGGCAACGCGCAGGACCTGATGATGGGCGCGCCGACGGAGCTGGACGAGACGCGTCTGCGGGAGCTGCACCTCTCGGTGCGGAAGCCGCAGCCGAAGTAGTCCCAGTCGTCAAAGTGGCCCGGAACCGACGCCGGTTCCGGGCCACTTTTGCATGAGCACGCAAAACCACAGCCCGCACCCACGTGATTGACAGGTGCCATCCCTAGCGTCCGGCCCATGACTGAGACCCAAGGACCGGCGCACAAGCGGACAATGACGCGACGTAAGGTCGTCGTCGCGGGTGGAGCGGCCGTCGCGGTCGCGGGCGTGGGCGGCGGCATCGCCGTGAACGCGTTCGCGGGCGAGACGAGCACCGACTCGTCGAGCACCACCGGTACGGAGACGTGTTACACGCTCACCTCGGAGACCACCGAGGGCCCGTACTACATCGACGCGGACAAGCTCCGCCAGGACATCACCGAGGACCAGGAGGGCATCCCCCTGACCCTCAAGCTCAAGGTGATCGACGCGGACACCTGCAAGCCCGTGAAGAACGCTGCGGTCGACATCTGGCACTGCACGGCGATGGGCGTGTACTCCGGTTACGAGGCGATGAGCAACGGAGGCGGTGGTGGCGGCACCCCGCCCTCCGGCTCTCCTTCCGACGCCCCCTCCGGCACGCCCACCGGTGAGCCCCCGTCGGGCGCCCCCTCCGGCGGCACGGGCGGCGGCCACTCCGAGCCCACCGACGACGAGCGCTACCTGCGCGGCACCTGGAAGACCGACAAGCACGGCTACGTCACCTTCCAGACGGTCTTCCCGGGCTGGTACCAGGGCCGCTGCGTCCACATCCACGTGAAGGTCCACGTGGACGGCACCTGGACCGACGCGGGCTACGAGGGCGGCCACACCTGCCACACCGGCCAGCTCTTCTTCTCCGAGGAGTCGGTCCTGGCGTCGGCGGAGGTCTCCCCCTACTCCACGAACACCACCACCCGCACGACCCTGACCGAGGACACGATCTACCCCCAGAACGGCCACGAGGGCGGCCTGCTCTACCTCAAGTACAACAAGAACAACATCGCCAAGGGCGTCCACGCCCACCTGACGATGGGCGTCGCCCCGGACGAGACCCACGACAGCACGGACACCCAGCCGAGCGCTTCGGCGTCGGCCAGCTGACCCTCGTACGCACACGAAGGGCCCGGACTGGTTCCGGGCCCTTCTTCCGTTGGCTCAGGCGTGCCAGGCCGAGACAACGTCCCGCGCACCCCACACCAGCTCGACGGCGGCGTCCGGCAGGCGTTCCGTCACGCCGGAGAGAGATACGACGGCCAGGCCCGTGGTGCCTGGGACGAAGCCGGGGACCTGGGCCGCGCCCGTCTGAAGGGCGCTCAGATCGTGCTGGTCGAAGGGCGAACCCAGCCACTTCACGGAGCCGGCGAAGAACACGGTCCCGGCCACAGGGGAGCGGTCCGCGCCGATCAGATCGATCTCCGGCGAGATCTGCCGGTTCCACCAGCCACCGACGACTTCTGTGTCGGGCCAGGGGCAGTCCCCGGAAGCCCCGGCCAGTTCCATTGCTTCACGGATCAGGGGCTCGACGGCTCGTCCCCGCCATGCCGCCCAACGCCGTTCCACGATCCGGTACGCGGCCTCGGGGCGCCCCCGCCTGGACAGTTCCTGCGCGGACCGCGTCGCGCCCAGGTAGAGGCGCAGGTTGCTGTCGGCCACGCGGTACAGGGCGGGCTTGCCAGGGTTAACACGGTGAACTGGACCCCGACCCTGACCTACGGGCTCCAGACGTCCGCCAAGAACCTGCCCACGGAACTGGCGACCACGACCGGCGCCGGGGTCCTGTCCTAGGGGGCTCCCAAGGGCCCGGGACACTTCGTCCCGGGCCCGTCCGGATTCGGGGTCGGCTCCGGCGGATTCGGCGGACGTCGTCGTCAGCGCGTCACGACAGTGACTTGTAGCCGCTCCAGCCCGTCGCGATCTGGGTGCGGCTGCCGAAGGAGCCGGTTCCGGTGCCGTTGTTGCGCCAGACGTTGCCCGAGGTGTCGCGCGAGACGAGGTCGGCCTTGCCGTCGCCGGTCAGGTCGCCCACGCCGACGACCGTGTTGTACGAGCCGCCCCAGTTGGCGAACAGCTTCACGCGGGCCTTGAAGGTGCCGCTGCCGGTACCGGTGTAGCGGTACAGGTTGTTGGACTTGTCCTGGGCGAGCAGGTCGCCGATGCCGTCGCCGTTCAGGTCGCCGACGCCGATGATCTTCTTGTAGCCGGACCAGTCCGTGTACAGCTTCACGCGCGCGGAGAGCGTGCCGGAGCTCGTCCCCTTGTAGAGGTAGACGGTGCCGGTGGAGGAGTTGCGGGCGATCAGGTCCGCGCGTCCGTCGCCCGTCACGTCGCCGGGCGAGGTGAGGACGTTGTATGCCGACCAGCCCGTGCCCAGCGTCGTGTACGACGCCGACGGGGTGACCGGCTTGCCGCAGCCGGGCTTGTAGCCGCGCAGCGAACCGTCCGTCATCCGCACGAGCACGTCGTTGCAGCGGTCGCCGTTCAGGTCTCCGAAGGGCACCGCCTTCACGGTCGGGTCCCAGCCGCTGCCGCTGGTCTTCCCCAGGAAGGTCCCCGTCGCGCGCTTGCCGAGCTGGTAGGTCAGCGAGCCCGTGGAGTTCATCGTCAGCAGGTCGCCGGTGCCGTCGGGGGTCCCGTCGCCGCTGCCGAAGTCGCGGGCGACGGCGGCGCCTCCGGTGACGGTGACCGTGCCGGTGGCCAGCTTGGCCGCGCTGGCCGCACCGTCCTGGGTGGCGCTCAGCGTCCAGGTGAGCGGGCCGTTCGGGGCGTAACTCCCGGCGCTCGTACGGCCGTTCCAGCTCGCTGTGGCCTTCAGGCCGTCCGCCGTTCCGGTGAGCGTGCGGACGGTCTTCCCGGCCGGGTCGGTCAGGGTGAGCGACCAGGACGAGGTGGGGCGGCTGAGCTGCCAGGTGGGTGCCCAGGCGCTGCTGGAGGCGGTGGTGCCCTTGAGCGCGGCGGTGGCCGGGACCGTGGTGGCGCTCGCCGAGAGCGCGGGCCAGGCGGTCCTGGATCCGTACAGCTGCGCGTTGCTGCTGCCGCTCTTCGCGCCGGACCAGACGGCCGTGGCCGCGCCGTCGTCGCCGACCGAGATCTCACCGCGTACGAACGCGGCCGCGGAGCCCGGCAGTTGGACCGGGCTCGTCCACGCGCCGTCCGTGAGCGCGGACTCCATGAGGATGCGTCCGCCGCCGCCGGTCTGCGTCCACAGGGCGCGTACCGTGCCGTCGTCGTCGATGGCGGTGTCGTACTGCTCGGGCACGTAGGAGGTCGACAGGGTTTTCACGGACGACCAGGTGCCGGTGGACGCGTCGCGGGTCGCGGTGCGGGCGCCGAACGTCGTCGTGTAGTCGACCCAGACGAGGGTGACATCGCCGTCGGGGGCGATCAGCGGCTCGGGGGTGTCGACGAGGTCGTCCGTGGTGGTCACGGTCTCGGCGGCCGACCAGGTGCCGTCCGCGGCGGCGCGGGTGGCCGTGTAGATGGTCTCGGGCTCCGACTCGCTGGTGTGGCCCTCCCAGGCGAGGGCGAGCGAGCCGTCGGCCGCGGCGGTGAGCTCGGGCGGGGTCACCGACTGGTATGTGCCGGTCACCGCGACGGGAGCGGTCCACTCGGTGGAGCCGGCCGCCTTGGAGACCGTGCGCAGTGAAGCGGACTCGCCGGCCGTCTGCTGGTAGACGACGACGGTCGTGCCGTCGGCGGCGACGGCCACGCTCGGGTTCGCGGCCAGGCTGGCCCCGTCCGCGACGGCGGTGCTGACCTGCGCCGGTGCGGACCAACTGCCGTCCGCGCCCCGGGTGGCGGCGCTGACCTCGAGCGTGGAGGTGGCGGTCGCCCGGGTCCCCCAGACCGCGGTGAGCGCCCCGTCGGGCGCCTCGGCGAGGTCGATGCCGCCGTCGGTCCAGGCCGCGTCGGAGCCGACGATCTCGACGGGTGCCGACCAGGCCGAACCGCCGGCCGAGAGTACGGAGCTGACGAGACGGATGTCCAGCTCCCCCGCCCCCGGCGCGGTCTCGTCCGGGAACTCCACCCACAGCGCGGTGACCGTGCCGTCCGCGGAGGCGTGCAGCTTGACGCTGCCGGCCTCGGTGGCAGTCGTCGTGAGAAGGGTCGGCGTACCCCAGGTGTCGCTGCCCGCCGGGCGTACGGCGGCGTACAGCTTCCGCTCGGTGCCGCTGGTGCCCGCGAACTGGTTCCAGACCGCCACGGCCGAACCGTCGGCGGCGGTGGCGACGTCCAGCACGGAGGTGTCCACGTCCGTGCCGGTGATGGTGCTCGCCGCCGTCCAGGGGGCGAGCGGCGCCGCGGCGGCCGTAGTGGCGGCCATCAGCGGAAAGACGGCACCGCCCGCGACAGCGAGCGCGGCCGACGAGATCGCGGCCGACGAGATCGCGGTCGCCAGACGGCGCCGCGACAGGGCGTATCTGCCCATGTGTGAGTTCCCCTCCCGCGGGGGGCCCTTGCCCCCCGTACAAGTGCGCGGATGCTATCAGCGGCACTTGTACGCGGAATCCGTCCCCACCAGGGCTTTGGTCCGCGCCGGAGGCTCAGGCGCTGCAGCCGGAGGCCAGGCGTCGTAGCCGGGGGGCTCAGGTGTCGTACCGGCCGTCCCACGGCTCGCCGAAGCCGAGGCGGTCCGGGTAGAGCTCGGCCCAGCTCTCCCCCTCGTCCTCACCCGTCACGAGGCCGAACAGCACGCCGTCGACGGTGAGTTGGAAGGGCTGGATCGCGATGTCCGTGTACGCGCGCCGGGGGAGGCTGCGCAGGAGCTTGGCCAGGTGGACCCGGGCCCGGCCGAGGACCGAGTCGTCGCCGTGCGGGTTGCGCTGCTGCTCGGCCCAGGTGCCCGCACACCAGATCTCCGAGTCGCGGTAGCGGCCCTCGGCGTCGAAGGTGTGGAGCACCGTGTAGAGGCGTTTGTGCTCTTCCCACCCGTCGTCGGGGCGGAACCCTTCGGGGAACGCATACGTGATCGACGCCAGGAACTGACCGTCCGCGTAGCGACCGATGGAATCGGTGCGGTGCTTCGGCTCGTAGGCGATCGGGATGACGTGAGGGACTGCCATGGCGGAAACCATACGGGTGGGTGAGGACATGTCAGCGACGGGGTCCACCGACCAGGGTGGTACGACCCGGCGATCTCGTCACGTTGAAGCACAACGGGTGCCGTGACGGGCGACGTTCGGCCCCTCGGGCGAACGCGGCAGCCGGGGCGTGAAGTCCGGGGCGTCCTGCGGTATGTGAGTCCCTCTCAGGAGAGGGACTCGTACCCGCCCCACCCGTTCGCTTGCCGGACGGCGAGGCGCGGCGCGCTACTTCGCCACGAACTGGGTGAGGATCGCCTGGACTTCGTAGATGTCGACGCCCTTGGTGAAGGTCTTTTCCACGGGGACCGCGGTGCCGGAGACCCAGATCTTGAGTTCGGCGTCGAGATCGAAGGTGCCGGCGGTCTCCACCGCGAAGTGGGTGATGCTGCGGTACGGGATGGAGTGGTACTCCACCTTCTTGCCGGTGATGCCCTGTTTGTCGACGAGGATGAGGCGACGGTCGGTGAACAGGATGGTGTCGCGTATCAGCTGGTACGCGGCGTGGACCTGCTCGTTCTGACCCAGCAGGCGCGCGAAGTCCTGCTGTGCCGAGGCCGATTCGATGGTGTGCGCATTTCCGAACAATGCCATGGATGAACCCCCCGCTCGGTGGACTCGCATGTCCACTCTTGTCCCAGTAAGCCACTGGCTTCACACGATCTTCGCAAGGTATATCGCCCGATAGATGGGCGTGCATAGAGGAGCGGAGGGCTCCGCATAAGGCTGTGGCTCTGCTGTGGCAGCTGCGGTACAGGTGGCCGCCGGGGGAAGCGAGTGCTGCGAGGTGGTGACGCCGAGGGCCCGGGAACTGCTCGTTCCCGGGCCCTCGGTTGCGTGGCTGCCGCTATTCCGGCACCCCGCTGCCGCTACTCCGGGGCCCCGCCGAAGCGCTCCTTGTACGTCTCCAGGTCCTCGTCCGTGATCTTGGCGAAGAGGACCGGGGGAACCGTGAAGGGGGTGCCCGCCGGGACCGAGTTCAGGGACCTGGCCTCGTCGGCCGTGACCCAGCTGGCCGTGTCGTCGGTGAGGGCGAAGGCCGAGCGCATCGCGCGGGAGGACGCGGGGATGAAGGGCTCCGAGACCACCGAGTAGAGGTGGATCAGGTTCATCGCCGTGCGCAGGGTCAGGGCCGCGCCCTCGGGGTTGGTCTTGATCTCCAGCCAGGGGGCCTTCTCCTCCAGGTAGGAGTTGCCCGCCGACCACAGGGCGCGCAGCGCCGCCGCGGCCTTGCGGAACTGGAGGGCTTCCATCTGGGTCTCGTACTCGGCGAGGAGCTTGGCGATCTCCTCGCCGAGCTTCGCCTCCGGCTCGCCCGCCTCCGCGCCCGCCGGGACCTCCTCGCCGAAGCGCTTCTTGGAGAAGGACAGGACGCGGTTGACGAAGTTGCCGAGGGTGTCGGCGAGGTCCTTGTTGACCGTGGCCGTGAAGTGCTCCCACGTGAAGGACGAGTCGTCCGACTCGGGGGCGTTGGCGATCAGGAAGTAGCGCCAGTAGTCGGCGGGCAGGATGTCCAGCGCGTGGTCGGTGAAGACTCCGCGCTTCTGGGACGTGGAGAACTTCCCGCCGTAGTACGTCAGCCAGTTGAAGGCCTTGACGTAGTCGACCTTCTTCCAGGGCTCGCGCACCCCGAGCTCCGTGGCCGGGAACATCACCGTGTGGAACGGGACGTTGTCCTTGGCCATGAACTCCGTGTAGCGGACCGGGTTCTCGCCGGAGTCCGCGTCGTACCACCAGGACTTCCAGTCCCGGTTCTCCGGGTCCAGGTCCGACCATTCCTTCGTCGCGCCGATGTACTCGATCGGGGCGTCGAACCAGACGTAGAAGACCTTGCCCTCGGCGGCCAGCTCCGGCCAGGTGTCGGCCGGGACCGGGACGCCCCAGTCCAGGTCACGGGTGATCGCGCGGTCGTGCAGGCCCTCGGTCAGCCACTTGCGGGCGATGGAGGAGGCGAGCTGCGGCCACTCGTGCTCGTGGCGCGCCACCCACTCCGAGACCTCGCTCTGCAGCTTCGACTGGAGGAGGAAGAGGTGCTTCGTCTCGCGGACCTCCAGGTCCGTCGAGCCGGAGATCGCCGAACGCGGGTTGATCAGGTCCGTCGGGTCCAGGACGCGGGTGCAGTTCTCGCACTGGTCGCCGCGGGCCTTGTCGTAGCCGCAGTGCGGGCAGGTGCCCTCGACGTAGCGGTCCGGGAGGAAGCGGCCGTCGGCCGGGGAGTAGACCTGGCGGATGGCCCGCTCTTCGATGAAGCCGTTCTGGTTCAGGCGGCGCGCGAAGTGCTGGGTGATCTCGCGGTTCTGCGGGCTGGAGCTGCGGCCGAAGTAGTCGAAGGACAGCTCGAAGCCGTCGTAGACCGCCTTCTGCGCGTCGTGCGCCTGCGCGCAGAACTCGTCGACCGGGAGGCCCTGCTCCTTCGCCGCCAGCTCGGCCGGGGTGCCGTGCTCGTCCGTCGCGCAGATGTAGAGGACGTCGTGGCCGCGCTGGCGGAGGTACCGGGAGTACACGTCCGCCGGGAGCATGGACCCCACCATGTTGCCCAGGTGCTTGATCCCGTTGATGTACGGAAGGGCGCTGGTGATGAGGTGTCGAGCCATCGCGGGCTGCTCCCAAGTCGCTACGTGGGGTGACGATCGTCGGTTCAGGTCGTGTCGTCGGTCGTCTTACGAACCTTGAAATCGTAGCCGACATGGGTCGGCCGCCCGCCTCCCGTTTTAAGGGATGGGAAGCGGGCGGCCGACTGTCGCTCGTCGCGGGTGGTTACTGGCGGTTACGGGCGCCAGTTCTCCAGTACGCCGTCGTAGACCTCCGCGTCCGTCAGTTCGCGCGGGGTCGGGCCCGCGTGGAAGAAGGCCGTGTTGTCGGTCTTCAGTTTGCGGAGGTAGTCGAAGGCCTTGTTGTCCTGCTCGCCGAAGGCGACGAAGGAGAAGAAGACGGCGGGGTGGTCCTTGGCCGCGTCCGTGAGGGACGCGGTGGCCGGGGTCTTGGCGTCCGGGGCGCCGTCCGTCTGGAAGATCACCAGGGCCGGGGCCGTGGGGTTCTCCGACTTCTCGTGGTGCGTGAGCACTTCCTGTACGGCCGCGTGGTAGCTGGTACGGCCCATGCGGCCGAGGCCGGCGTGCAGCTCGTCGATCTTGTTCTCGTGCTCGGGGAGGGTGAGCTCGCCGGTGCCGTCCAGTTCGGTGGAGAAGAAGACGACCGGGACCGTGGCCTCGGGGTCGAGGTGGGCGGCGAGGGCGAGGGCCTGCTCGCCGAGGGCCTGGGCGGAGCCGTCCTTGTAGTACGGGCGCATCGAGGCGGAGCGGTCGAGGACGAGGTAGACCTTGGCTCGGGTGCCGGCGAGGTCCCGCTTCTTCAGCGCGGTCCCCGCTTCCTTGTACGCCGTGACCAGGCCCGGGGCTCGGGACTTCACGCGGGTGAGGGGGACGGCGGGTTTGGCGGGGGTGAGTTCCGGGGCGACCTCGGCGTCTACCTCGGCCGCGGGCTCGTCCGCCTGTGCGGCGAGGGGGGCGGGCTCTTCGGCGACGGTCGGTTCCGGCTCCGGGGCGACCTCGGTGTCTGCCTCGGCCTCGGCCTCGGCTTCGCCTTCGGCTGTGTCGTTCCCGCCCGCACCGTCCGTGCTGCTTTCGTTGTCGGGTGCGGGTGGCCCCTGTGGGGCCTGATCGCCGTCGGCGGCCGCGGGCTCGTCCGCCTGCGTGGCGACGGGCTCGACCGCGGCGACGGGCTCGGGCTCGACCACGGGCTCGACCTCGGCCACCGGTTCGGGCTCGACCTCGGCGACAGGCTCGGGCTCGACCTCGGCCACCGGCTCGGGCTCGACCACCGGCTCGACCTCGGCCGCAGGCTCCGGGGCCGCCTCCACCATCGGCGTCTCCTCCACCACCAGCTCCGCCGGAGGGGTCGGCTTCGGGACCGTTACGTTGTCGAAGGCGGCCGATACCAGCTCGTCCACGACGGACGGCTCGGTCTCGGGATTGGGCTCGGACGAAGGGGACGGAATCTTCGGCTCGGCCGCCCGGGAAGGAGCCTGATCGGCCTTCTGGGAGGGAACCCGATCGGGCTCCTGGACCGGTACCGGCTCGGTGGCCGGTGCCGGAACCGTCGGAGTCGAAGCCTCCCGCGAGGTCTCCGCGTCGGCGTCACGCCCCTTGCGTGAGCGGCCGAACGCGTTCCGCAGGAGATCGAGAATGCCCATGTGCGCAACCCTTCGCGTGAGTTGATCCCGTCAATCCCTGGCCAGGACGGACACGTAAGGTTAGCCGCCGCAGATGGTGATCTTGGGCAGGGTCGACTCTCGTGGGCACACCTTCGCCCATGAGGGCTCAGTTGTCCTGCTACCTCCCGCGGTACACCGCGAAGTCCAGGCCCGCGGCGCCGACCGCCGCCATGCCGCCGCCCGCGGCGAGGAGCGGCGTTCCGGGGGCCTCGGCATGCGCGGCGAGGGCGGCTATGGCGCCCGTGGTGATGGCGGCGGTGCGGACGATACGCCGGGTGGCGCGCACGGTGCTTCCTCGTGACTCGTAACTCGTAAGTCCCAGCTCGTGGCTCGTGGCTGTGACTCGTGTTGGCTTGTGACAGCCAGGAAGTTACGGGGGGCATGTCTGGAAAATCCCTCAGAGATGTCAAAGATGGCCCCATGCCATGACGTGAGTGCGTAAAGAGGACTTGAGTCCCTCAAGAGGCCGGGACGAAGGTCCCCGACCCGGCGCCTTCCAGCCACTCCCGGTACGCGGGTGCCTGCCGTGCCGCCTCCCAGTACGCCTCCTCCAGTTCCGGACAGACGGAGTCGAGGTCCGGCTGCGTACGGGCCGCGAGGAGCAGGCGTACGCCGAGGGGGTCGCCCGCGAGGCGGCGTACCGCCATCTCGGGGCGGGACTGGGAGGTCGGCTGGCAGACGGTGACGACCTCGCCGGTGGCGACGAGGGACGCGGCCGTGTGGTAATCGCCGTGCAGGACAAGGGGGTTGAGATCCGCCGCGCGCAGCATCCGGTGCACGGCGTCCCACTCGCCGTCGACCGTCGGATCCACCATCCAGCGGTCCCCGGCCAGGTCCGACAGGCGTACGACGGGGCGGGCGGCGGCCGGATGGTCGCCGGGCAGGGACACGAACTGGGGCTCGCGTTCGACCAGGACCCGCAGCCGCAGCCCGTCCGGGACGCGCAGCGGGCAGCCCTCGACCTCGTGCACGAAGGCGACGTCGAGCGAGCCGTCGGCGACCATGCGGAGCAGGGCGTTCGCGGAGACGTCCATCTGGAGGAGCGGTTCCTGCCGGTGTTCGCGCAGTCTGCGCAGCCAGCCCGCGAGCGCGCGGCTGGCGGTGGAGCCGATGCGGAGCCGGGGTCCGTCCGCGGCGGCGGCCCGCGCCTCGGCGACCAGGCTGCGCATGTCGGCCACCAGCGGGCGGGCCCGGCCCAGCACGATCCGGCCCAGCGGGGTGGGCCGGCAGCCGGTACGTTCCCGGAGGAAGAGCGCGCCGCCGAGCTGCTGCTCGATCCGGCGCAGCTGGGTGCTCAACGAGGGCTGTGCGACGCCGAGTTGGCGTGCGGCGCGGTGCAGGCTGCCGGTGTCGGCGATGGCGCACAGCGCGCGGAGGTGCCTGACCTCAAGCTCCATGCGGTGAGCCTAGGGCGGCAGGCCCAGTCACACTAGTCACACAAACCCCTTCTGAAAGGGGCGAGTTGGCCGGGTGATAGTGCGGAGCTATCGCCAGTTGCCATCATCACAGCCACCTCATAGGCGCAGAAACTCGCGTTGACGACTTCACCCCCCACTCAAGGAGTCATCAATGCGCATGCCCAAGCCCATGTCCATGTCCGTGTCCATGGTCGCTTTCGCGGCGGCGGTCGGGGTCGGCCTGGCGACCGCCGTCTCCCCGTCGCCCGCCGCGGCGAGCGACACCACTCCCGCATACGCCGGGTACGCCGGTGCGTCCGAGGAGGCCAAGGCCAACCAGGCGTTCTTCGAGGCGGTCATCAAGTCCGTCGCCGAGAAGCGCGCCGCCCACCCGAACTCCGCCGCCGCCGTCACGGTCGTCTACGACGCGTCCGGCGCCCCGACGTTCAGCGCGCAGATAGCCCGCAGCGCCGCGATATGGAACGGCGCGATGTCGAACGTGAAGCTCCAGTCCGGCTCGAACGCCGACTTCACGTACCGCGAGGGCAACGACTCGCGCGGCTCGTACGCGTCCACCGACGGCCACGGCAACGGCTACGTCTTCCTCGACTACGCACAGAACCAGGAGTACGACTCCACGCGCGTGACGGCGCACGAGACCGGCCACGTCCTCGGTCTGCCCGACCACTACGAGGGCCCGTGCAGCGAGCTGATGTCGGGCGGCGGCCCCGGCCCGTCCTGCACCAACCCGAACCCCGACGCGAACGAGCGCACCCGCGTCGACCAGCTGTGGGCGAACGGCTTCGCGAAGGCGCTGGACAAAGCGCTGGACAAGGCATTGGACAAAGAGCTGGACAGCGCGCTGAGCAAGGCGGGCGTCCGCTAGTCCCACCCTCTGGCCAGACCCACCCCCCACAGGTGCGGGCCGTCTCCCTGCACGGGACGGCCCGCACCGCCGTGTGCGCGGCGGTCAGTGCGGCGAGGTGATCGCCCGCGCCGCCGCGACCTCCTGCCGGAGCGGTTCGAGCACGCTGCCCGAGGGCCCGGTGAGATCCGTACGGACCGCGAAGAGTACGTCCGTCTCGCGCAGCCCCTGGGACAACTCCCGGAGCTGGAGCACGACGTGGGCGACCTCGGCGGCGGACGGCTGCGCCGCGCCCTGCTTGACGCGGACCCGGGCGGCGGTCGTCGCGTCCACGATCCGTTCGACGGCGACGACGAGGGGCCACCAGGCGGCGGCGCGGCGACCGGTGGGCGGCGGTTCGGTCAGCGCACGCTGGAACTCCGTACGGATGGCGGAGAGATCACGGAAGAGGCGGCGCCTTCTGCGGGCGCGGGCGGCGGGATCGGCGTCGTCCTTGAATGCGTACTCCACATACGCGGCCGTGTCCGCGACCGCGTCCGCGAGCCGGTCGCCGACGCGGGTGTGCCAGCTCTCCGGCCACAGCAGGTATCCGGCGACGAGCGCGATCGCGCATCCCACGAGGGAGTCGAGCAGGCGGGGCACGAGCAGGCCCGTGCCCTGGTGATTGAGGAGGTCGGAGAGGAGGAGGATCACCGGGGTGATGGCGGCGGTCTGGTAGCCGTAACCGCGCGGGGTGAACGCCGGGATGAGCGGTGCGAGGACGAGGATGACCGGCACGTCCCACCAGCCGCGCGGCACCACGGTGAGGACCCCGGCCGCGACGACGAGCCCGGCCACCGTGCCCAGTGCGCGCAGCAGTGCCCGGGAGAAGACGGAGCCGAAGTCCGGCTTCATCACGAAGGTGATGGTGAGGGCGACCCAGTACGAGCGCGGCACCGGGACGATCGAGACCAGGACCTGCGCGAGGCCGATGCACAGGGCGAGGCGCAGTCCGTAGCGCCAGGAGGCGGCGGACAGGACGACGTTGCGGGCGGCGCGTGCGGCGCGGATGCGCAGGGCCGCGGGGCGGCCGAGGCGGTCGTCGGTGTTGTGCGGGTCCGGGGCCTGGTCGGTCACCACGCCCGCGGCGTGGCGCAGGGCATGGTCGACGGCGCGCGCGGTCTCGGACGCGGGGGTGGGGAGGCGGAGCCCTATCGGCCCCGTGTACCCCGTCTCCACGGCCGCCGCGAGGTGGCGGACGGCGGCCGGGACCTCGGGGGGCAGCGGCGCCCCGGCCAGGTGGACGGCCGGGGCGGCTTCCACGATCGGCGTGATGGCGTTCAACTGGGCCAGCAGCCGGACGAGTTCGGGGCTGCGTCCGTGGTGGCGGGTGCGGCGGGCGAGGACGAGGTCGTACGACTGGTTGAGGGACTGGGTGACAGCCGCCCGCGCCTCGTCGTAACCCGCTGTGGGCGGGGGGGTGGGGGGTGGTTGCTGAGGGGCGGACCCCGTCCGCGTCCCGGTCGAGGTCCCGGTCCCGGTCCCGGTCTCGGTCCCCGTCCCGGTCGCGGTCTCGGCCCCCGTCCCCGGAGAAGGGGCGTCCCGCCAGGCGGCCGTCGACTCGGTGGCCGAACTGACCTGCGATCCGGTCTTCGGCTCGGTCGTCTCCCCGGCCGCCGGGGTGACCTGCGCCTCGGCCGTCGCCCCGGCCGACCAACCGGCCGTGGACCCGGCCGCCGAATCGCCCGCCGACGCAGGCGCCGCCGCGTCCAGCAACGCCGCCACCGCCCGATACGTCCCCGCGACGGCGGCCCGTTCCGGCACCCCCGAGCGCAGGGGCCACGCCAGCAGGGCGAGGACCAGGACGAGGAGTCCGCCGCCGGACATCAGCAGGGGGGCCAGCCACCACTCGCCCGGCAACGGAAGTCCCGCGCCGATCACGCAGTTGAGGAGCAGGAGCAGTCCGGATACGGAGGCCACGGCGCCGATCGTCGAGATCATCCCGGAGATGAGCGCGACGCCGGTGACGGCGGCGACGGTGGTCCAGCCGTGCCCGTACACGAGTGAGCCGACGGTGACGCCGAGGGCGCCGAAGAGCTGGGGGACCGCGATGTTGAAGATCCGCATGCGGTAGGCGTCCGCGGTGTCGCCGATGACGCCGGACAGGGCGCCCATGGCGGCGAGGGCGCCGTACGCGGGACGGCCGGCGGCGAGGCCGATCGCGAGTGACAGGGCCATCGCGACCGCGGCGCGGGCGACGGCGGCCCGGTTGATGGACGCCTGCTCCGGTTGGAGGTTCCTGACCAGCCAGTCGGGCGGGGTGAGGCCGATGGGGAACTCGCGGGACATGCCCTCATTATGGGCGTCGGGCGGGCCGCCCCCGGCTCACTCGTGCTGGTGGAAAGTGAGATCGACGACGAGGGCGCGGTGGTCGGTTCCGGTGATGCGCAGGAACGTCGCCTCGTTCGCCGAGAAGTCCTCCGAGACGAGAACGTGGTCGATCTGGGCGCCGAGGGCCGGGGTGGTCTTCGCGGGCCAGCTCGGGGTGCGGGGGTCCCCGGCGAGGCGGGAGCTGTCGCGCAGGCCGGTGTCGAGGATGCGGCGGAACGCGGCGTGGTCCTGGGAGGCGTTGAAGTCTCCGGCGAGGATGGTGGGGCTCTTGCTCAGGGCGGCGTAGTCGCGCAGCTCCCCCAGTTCGCGGCGCCAGACGCCGAGCTGGCCGGGGAGCGGGGGCATGGGGTGCGCGAGCTGCAGCCGTACGTCGTGTCCGCGCACGTCGGCGACGGCTCCGGGCATGCCCATGGTCCCGCGCACGCCGTCGGCCCCGGTCAGCGGGAACCGGCTCATGATCACGGATCCGTCGGACCCGGCCCCCTCGACGGACTCCCGGTACGGGTAGGTATTGCCGCTCCCCCCGAAGGCGTCCTGCAGTTCGCGCGAGCACCCGTACTCGCACTCCTCCACGAACACGATGTCGGGCCGCTCGCGCCGGATGGCGGGGAGCAGGGCGTCGGTGCCGCGCCCGAACTCCACGTTGGAGGTCATCACCCGCAGTTCGGCGAGCGGGTTCCCACGGGGCTCGCTGGTCTTCCCGTACGGCTCGATGAACCAGGCGATGGTCCCCAGCGCCAGCACTCCCCAGACCATCCCGACCCGCCACCGCGCGAGCAGCGCCAGCAGGAGCGCGAGCCCGGTGGGCGCGAGCAGCCACGGCAGAAACGCCAGCAGCTGCGGCACCGGCGTGATCCCGTCACTGTCGGCCACCCGGCACCCGACGACCGCACTCACCCCGGCCAGCAACAGCCCCGCCACCCAGGCCCCGGCCACCCGCCCGGCCCGCCGCCCACCGGCCGGCCGTTCCTCAGCCGTCCACTCAGCCGCCGCAGTGTCCAAGTCCCGGCCTTCCGCTTGATTGCGTGGGGTGCCCGAATCCTCCCTCAAAGACGGGGCTGTGCGGTGGAGGGTTGCGCGGGGCTCAAGCTGGGCGAGTTACTTCCGCGTGGAACTCCCGTACGACCTCGATACGACCCACGATGTGGGCGTTGAACTCGGCGAGCTCCTCGGCCGGGACCCAGAGCTCCAGGATGGTTCGGCCGCCGGCCTGTTGGACGGGGTAGCGGGCCAGGAATTCCGTGTCGGCCTCGAAGCGGGTGACGTAACCGGAGCCGGAGGCCGGGACGTTCCAGTCGCGGGCGATGCGGACCGCGTAGTCCTCGTTGAGGACCGGGTAGAAGATCGGCTGCTCCGGGAGGCGCGGGGGCCAGGCCGTCCAGCCGGAGGCCTCGACCAGGGCGAGCTCCTCAGGGCCGGTGGGGCGCCAGAGCGTCGTCGTCGGTTTGTTCGGCATGGGGGCCGACCGTAGTCGGTGGGCCGGGCCCCGGCCATGGGATTACCGGTGGGCCGGGCCCCGGCCACGGGATTACCGCGTGGCCGGTGAGTGGCCCGCCGTCGACAGGGCCCACATCACGAAGATCGCGATGGCGATGGAGATGACGGACCAGACGGGGGCGTAGGGCAGGAACATGAAGTACTCGATCATGTAGAGCGCGGCCAGGCCGATGCCGACGCCGCGGGCCCAGTTGGCACCTTTGAGGATGCCCCAGCCGGTGATCGCGACGAGGACGCCGATGACGAGGTGGATCCAGCCCCAGGTGGTGAGGTTGAACTCGTACACGTAGGTGCCGATGTGCTGGTAGACGTCGTCCGAGGCGATCCCCGCGATGCCGTCGAGCACGCCCAGGACGCCGCTGACCATCATCAGGACGCCGGCGAAGACCGTGCCGCCGGTGGCCCAGCCCAAGCCGTCTCCCGTGGGCCCGGGGGTGGGCCCGGGAGTGGGGGCGTTCGGTGCGGTGTGCTGGGTCATGAGGCCTCCTCGGGGCGTGGAGTTCACCCGCAGGTTCGCCCCGGGGGCGGCGGTGCGCATTCCGGGTGGCCCGAATGAGGTCCGATCGCGTGTGGTCCGATCGCGTGAGTCCGATCGCGCGTGGCGTCAGCTCTCGACCCGGGCCAGGAACGTCGCGAGCGCCCCGTTGAACTCCTCCGCCCGCTCCAGGTTCGGCATGTGCGCCGCCGACTCGACGACATGGAGCGTGGAGTCGGGGAGCGCCGCGTGCATCGCCCGCGCGTCACGGACCGGGGTGTACTCGTCGTCGGCGCCCACGACGACCAGGGCCGGGACCGTGACGCGGGTCAGCAGCTCGCGGTAGTCGGGGCGTTCCGCCCGGCCCCGAAGGGCGGCCGCCGCGCCCTCCGGCGACGTGCCCGACATCATGCGGTGGACGTGCGCCGCGACCTGCGCGTCGGCGTACGGCGCGACCATCTTGTGCAGCACCTCGTCGGCGTACCCGCGCATCCCCTCGCGCAGCAGCCGGTCCGCCATCGCGTTCCGCGCCTTCCTGCCCTCCGGTGTCTCGGCCGCCGGGAAGGTGTCGGCCAGCACCAGGCCCCGGACGCGTTCCGGAAACTGCCGGTAGCACTCCATGACGATCTGGCCGCCCATGGAGAGCCCGGCCAGGACGAACTCCGCCACGCCCAGTTCGTCGAGCAGCGCCGCGATGTCCTCGGCGAACGTCGAGAGCGGGGTGACGCCGGGGACCACGGGGGACGCGCCGTAGCCGCGCAAGTCGGGGGCGCGCGGCGGCGCGGGATCGCGGGGTCGACGGCCGGGCGGGTGTACGGCGAGCTGGTACGGCGTGGGCTGGTCGTCGGCGAGGTCGGGCGCGGCACCTTCGTCCGGGCGTCCCCCGTCCCCTCCGGCCGCGCGCTCGCCGAACCGGCGACCACCGCGCCGGTCAACATGGAGCTCAACTACCCTGCCGTGCCCGGCCAGTCGGAGCTTCTCGCACCCGGCCTGGCGCCGCTGCTGCGCCCCGACGTCCTCGCGGAGTCCCTTCGCATGGCTCCCGCCACCGGCACGGCCCCCGCCCGCGAGGCCGCCGCCGCCCTCCTCGCCACGCCGGGCTGGCACCCCGCCCCGTCCCGGCTGGCCTTCGCCGGCAACGCCCGCCAGGCCATCGCCGCCGCGCTCGCCTCACTCGTACGGCCAGGGGGCCGCGTCGGCGTCGAGTCCCTGACGTATCCCCTGGTCAAGGAGATCGCGACGCGCCTGGGCATCACCCTGGTCCCGCTGCCCATGGACGAGGAGGGGCTTCGCCCGGACGCCGTCGCGGCCGCGCACCGCACGGCACCCCTCTCCGCCGTGTACGTCCAGCCGACCCTGCACAATCCGACGTCGGTGACGATGGGAGCGGAGCGGCGCCGCCAACTTGCCGCCATCGCAAGGGGCTTGGATCTCCCGCTTGTCGAGGACCGCATCTGGGCCTTCCTCCACGAGGGCTCCCTCGACCCGCTCGCGGCGTACGCCCCCGAGCGCACGTACGTCATCGACAGCCTCTCCAAGCGCGTGGCACCCGGGCTGACGGTGGGCTTCCTCGTCGTCCCTCAGGAGCGTGTCGGCCATGTGGCGGGCGCCCTGCGCTCGGGCGCGTGGACCGCGGGCCGCTTCGCCCTGGAGGCGGCGGTGCGCTGGACGGCCGACGGCACGGTGGCCCGTCTTGTCGAGGCCAAGCGGGCGGACGCGGCGCGACGACAGCGACTCGTCGCCGAGCACCTGGGCGAGTTCACCGTGTACTCCGACCCGCACGCGTATTACGCCTGGTGGGAACTGCCGCCACCCTGGCGCGGCGACACGTTCACGGCGGCGGCCGCGGAACGGGGCATCGCAATAACGCCGGGCTCAGCCTTCGTAGCTGTGGGCCTGCGTGCCGCCAGGGGTGGCACACGTCCCACAGAGAGGGGCGTCCTGCAAGCGCCGGTAAGCGCACCCACCCCAAGCTCAGCCCCCACTCGGGCCCGCCTCCAAGACACCCCGCCCCAGGACTCCGTCAGGCTCGGACTCGCCGCGCCCTCTCCGCAGGAGCTTGCGAGCGCGCTGCGGACGCTCGCCGGTATCGCGCGTACGCGCCCGTGAGCAGCGCGGCCACAGCCACCGCCGCACCGAGCGCGAGGAGGGACCAGGAGACCAGCCGGAGCGTGGAGGTGAGGGCGTCGTACACGGCGCCCGCGGCCGTGGGCGACACGTCGGGCGGCAGGTCGGCGAGCGTGAGCCGGCGCCCGATGGCCACCGCGACGCCGAGGAGCGCTGCGCCCAGCGCGGTGCCGAGCCCCGTCGCCAGTACCGCCCGCCGCCGGCACACGGCGACGAGGATGCCCGCGAGGGCGAAGACGACCGCGGCGACGGGCAGCCAGAAACCGGCCACTTCAAGCACGTGGAACCCCTTCCGGAGCTGAGTCAGATCCTCGGCCTCGAGCACCGTGATCTCGGTGTGCTCGACGGGGATCCGGTCCGCCAACGGCATGTGATCGTCGGCGAGTTGACGCTTCACCTGCTCGGTGATGGGCGCGATGTCGACGGTCACCGCACCCACGCGGTCATCGCGCAGCGCCCGCATCACGGCGTCGTGCGTGGCAGCGTTCGCCGCTTTCCACGCCGTGCGGTACGCCGGCGTCTGCGTGAACGAGCGCACCGCGTCCCGCACGAAGTGGTTCACCGGCCCCTGCATCCGGGGCCGCACGTGGACCTCGCGCATGATCCCGTCCGTGACACCGGCGGCGATGGCGTCCCGGACGTCCGCGTCGGCGGCCAGCGGCGCCATCGTGGCCTCGTACCGCCCGGAGTCGCCGAGCCCGTACATCGCCCAGGTCGACAGCGCGCCGAGCGGCGCGAGCAGGCAGGCGAGGACGATCAGCACGGCCGACAGAGCGCTCCGGACACGTTGGGACACTCCACCAGGCAAGGCCCCACGGCCGCCTCGCGCGAGCGGGGTTGCTGCAAATGGGCGCATCGACAAGCCGAACGGGGGCCCGGGACTGCCCGTACGAGAACCCGGGACCGCCCGTACGGAGTCCGCCGCCCCTACCCGGCCCCCACCCGCCTAGACCCCAGCAGTCACAGGGGCCCCACCCGCTCCGGTGGAGCCCTCACCCGAACGGGTGTTTCCTGGTTCTGAGGAGAAGGAGGCCGATATGCGCAGCACCCCGGCCCTGCGGATCCTTGCCGCGGCCCTGTTCACCGGCGGCGTTCTGACCGTCGTGGCGGCGGCCCCCTCAATGGCGGCAGCCCCGTCGACGCACACTTCCAGTGGCGGCGGCTCGGGCAGTCCCGTATGGGGCACGATCGTCTCCGACGGAGAGCTGAACCTACGGCTCCAGCCCACCACGAACTCGCCCGTCGTCGGCTCGCTGTTCTCGGGCAGCGAGGACCGTGTCCAGTGCGTGGTGACCGGGCAGAGCGTCTTCGGCGACCGGGACTGGTACTGGCTCGTCGGCGCGCACGCCTGGGCGAGCGCCGCCTTCGTGGACACCGGCAGGCAGTGGGTGCCGAGCTGCTCGGACCCGTGCCCCGACCAGAACAACGGGTCCTGGAACAACTCGAACGGCAACAACGCGAGCCGGGACAACTCCAGCTGGAACAACTCCAACTGGAACAACTCCAACGGGAACAGCTCGAACCGGAACGACTCGTCCTGGAACGGCGACCCCTGCAACGACCCCGGCTGGAGTTCGTCCGGCTCGGGTTCCGTGAGCTTCAACTTCTCCGTCTCGTGGAGCTGGAGCGTGTCCGGCTCCTCCTCGGGCTCCTGGGACTGGGTCCCAGGGGGTAGGTGAGTGAGGGAGACGCACGAGACCCCGGCAGCCTGCCGGGGCCTCGTGCGCCGTTGTTTTCACGCCGTGGTTCTCACTCGGAGCCGGCGCGAACCGATCATTCGGACGCGAACCGGTCATTCGGAGCCGGCGCGGACCGGCCGCTCGGATTGGGCGCGGACGACCGGTCGCCGGTCGGCGTGCCCCTCCGCGTCCTCGTGCGTGTAGTAGCGGTAGAAGGCCACCGCGAACACGCCCGCGGCGACGCCCAGCGCCATGAACGTGGACCGCAGCACGGACGCACCGGTCTGGCTGTACAGGAAGCCGAACGCGACGCCCGCGAACGCGGTCCACAGCAGCGCGTGCAGTTCGCGCTTCATCAGCGGCGCGAGCATGCGTACGCCGGTGTAGGCCGCGGCGAACGCGATGGCGCACACGAACCCGAACAGCACGTTCCAGCCCGTGATCGGTCCGCCGCTGCGGTTGTTGGCCGCCGCCCAGAAGCCGTACACGAGCCCGCCCACGACGGGCAGCGCCCACTTCGCGGCGGTGTGGACCTGCTCCCCGAAGATGTCGGGTGTGCCCGAGGTGCGCGGTGCGGATGTACGTGGTCTCCCGGACGCGGGTGATGCGGGTGCCGCTTGAGCCATGGGAGGACTCCTCTCTCCTCGCCCCCGACTTCCAGGGCACACCTCGCCAGGGCGCCTGGCAAGTCGGGATGCGGCGGTCATGGCACCGTGTTTCGCTGAGTTTCATGAAGCTCGTACTCTTCGGCGCCACCGGCATGGTCGGCAGCCGCATCGCGACGGAGGCATCGGCGCGCGGACACCAGGTGCTGGCCGTGAGCAGGTCCGGCCAGTCCCCGCTCCCCGGGGTCACGGCGACGGCGGCGGACGCGACGGACCCGGCGAAGGTGGCCACAGTGGCGGCGGGCGCGGACGCGGTGGCGTCGGCGTGTGTGCCGCCGAGGGACGGGTCGGACCCGCGCGGGCCCTTCCTCGCCCTCAACCAGTCGTTGGTGGAGGGCGTCCGGGCGGCCGGAGTACAGCGGCTCGTGATCGTCGGCGGAGCGGGCAGCCTGGAGGTCGCGCCCGGACAGGCCCTCTGCGACCAGCCCGGCTTCCCCGATGCCGTCCTCCCCGAGGCCCTCGCCCACTGCGACGCCCTCGCCTTCTATCGGACCGTCGACGACCTCGCCTGGACCTACCTCTCGCCCGCCGCCGAGATCGGCCCCGGCGAACGCACCGGCGAATTCCGAATCGGCGGCGACCGCATGCTCACCGACGCCCATGGCAACAGCCGGATCAGCGCCGAGGACTACGCGATCGCTTTCGTCGACCAGCTGGAGATGCCCGCCAACCCGCGCACCCGGGTGTCGGTCGCGTACTGAGAGCACGAGGACGAGGCCGGTACGGCGAGGTGGGCGGCCGGAGACCCGTACTCGGTCGACTGGCCAGCGTCGAACGGGCGGACGCCGTCGAGCGCCAGAAGCTCCTGACGCTGCACGGGCGCAGCGTCGCCTGGGCGCCGCCGCTGCTGCTGCTCATCGGTATCGCGGTGCTCGACTGGAAAACCTCCGGAGAGTTCCGGATCATCTCCTGGATCGTGCTGGTGCCCGGCATCGCGGCGGCGATCTGCGGGGTGTGGGGCACGGCGGCGCTCGCGGCGCTCTCGCTGGGCACCTACATCACCGTGGACACGTCCTGGCCGCACCAGTTCCAGACCGGCCTTCCGGACTTCATCCTGGTCACCGTGGGCGGCATCCTCGCGACCCTGGCCTGCGTGGTCCGGGTCCGCGGCGAGCGGCGCATGCTGCACATGCAGGACGTCGCCGAGACCACGCGGCGTACCGTGCTGCGCCCGCTGGCGCCGGGCCGGGGCGGCCTGGACCACGCGGCCGTGTACCTCGCCGCCGACAGCGAGGCCCGTGTCGGCGGCGACTTCTACGACATCCAGCCGGGCCTGCACGGCACGCGCGTCCTGCTCGGCGACGTCCAGGGCAAGGGGCTCGGCGCGGTGGAGGCGGCGGCCGCGCTGCTGCGCGGCGATCGGCCGCGACGAGGGCGACCGCTTCGCCACCGGAATCCTGATCAGCTTCCCGGAGGCCTCCCCGGACCCCATCGAGGTCATCAACTTCGGCCACGAACCCCCGCTCGTCGTCGCCCCCGACGGCACCCTGCTGCACAGCGGCGGTCATCTGGCCGACGACACGACGGTCTTCGCCGTACGACGCCGGGAGCACACCGAGGCATAGGCGGGCGTTTGCACTCCTCGCGTCCCCCCTTTGCATGCGCAGCGGTTACGGTGCTGGCGTACGTGATCGATGGGGGAGGGAACCTATGCCCGGAACCGTGCTGCTCCTCGCGGCCTCGCCGGTGGGCAACGGGTGTCTGGTGGACGCGGCGTCCGTGCTCCCCGTGCTGGCCGCGGTGTCCCCGGCGGTGCTGTCCGGCGCGGACACCGCGAACGTGGTGGAGCTGGCGGACCCCTTGGAACCGCAGGCCGTGCTGACCCGCCTGCGCGCGGCGGCGACCGCCCCCGGCCCCCTGACGGTGTTCGTGACCGGCCAGCTCCAACTGGACCGCCGCCAGCACCTCCCGCACCTCGCCCTCGCCCGCACCACTCCGGCGACGGTCCGCTACACCGCCTTCCCCTGGCACTGGATCACCGAGGAACTACGCCTCCGCCGGCCCGGCACGACCACCCTCTTCGTCGACCTGCACGCCGACACGGAGACCTGGGACCACCTCATCGCCCGCCCCCTCACCGCGGGCCCGTCCGTCGGCCTGTACGGCCGCGTGGCGCCGCCCCCGCCCCGCCGCACGGTGGCGTCACCGACGTACATGAGAGCCGTCGCCACCATCCTCCGCAGCGGCCACCGCCCGCCACTGCCACAGCTTCACCAGCAGGCACTGACACGGGCGTCGGGCGAGGACGGCCGCTCGGGCCGGCCGGACATGGTGCTGGCACCGGCCGCGTGGGGTCCGGTCCCGGCCGCGACGCCCGCACCGCTGGCGCCCATACTCCCGGGGGCAGCGGTCCCGATGGCAGCGGTCCCGGCGGCAGCGGTCCAGGTGGCCGTGCCCCAGGCGCCGCCCGCCTCCCCGCCCTCCCCGCCCACCCCTTCGTCGGCCCCCCACGAGACCATCACCGCCGCCGTCCAGGCCGGCCGGCACGGGGAAGCCGCCGAGCTGGCCGCGCAGCGGGAGCAGGAGGCGCTGCGGACGTACGGGCCCGGGTCCGAGCAGGTGCTGCACTGGATGGAGGTGCGGGCGGACCTGGCGATGTTCGCGGGGGACGCGGCGGGCAGCTGCCGCGCTTGGATGGCGATCGCGAGCGCCCGGCTGAACGCGGGGCAGGCCCCGGACTCACCCGCCGTGGAGTCGGCCGTGGACCGGGCCCACCACCAGTGGGGCCGTGTCGACGACACAGCGCGGGCCCGTGAACTCGGGCCCGCGCTGGCGGAGTTGCGGCACCGTGTGCCGGGACGCCGGCGGGGCGCGCTGGACCATGTCCAGGAGCACCTCCGCCAGCTCCAGACGCAGGCGTGAGGCGGGCCGCTCGGGCCCGCCCCCGTGATCACCTCAGCTGGTGAAGATGAAGTACTTCCAGGCGCCGTGCGTCGTCGAGTTCACGTTGTCGCCCGACGAGAAGTTGTAGTACGAGGAGCGGACGCGGAAGCGGTAGCCGGTCTCGTGGGTGCCGCCGAGGGTCACCTTGGAGACGCCGGTGGAGCTCAGCGAGAAGTACTGGGCACCGGCGTCACGCCAGGCACCGTCGTAGTAGACCTCGAGCTCCAGCCGCTGGCGGCGGTCCTGGTACGCCGTCATCGTCGTGGTGAACAGCGGGTCCTTGGACTTGTGGAAGTAGTAGTACGTGTGGCTCCAGGCGTACTTGGTCTTGTAGTGGCCGCTGACCGCCGTGGACACCTGCACCTTGGCGCCGACCGTGACGGCCGTCGACTTCGGGTTGTAGCGGGCGTCGCCGGCGAACTTCGCGGTGACCTTGGTGTCCCGCTTGAGGTCGAGGGTGACGGACAGGTTGCCGGACGAGTTGACCGTGCCGGTCTTGATCAGCTTCTTGGGCTTGTCGGCGCCGTAGGGGTCCGCCCAGATCTCGACCGTGCGGTTCTTGTACGTCGACCCCAGGTGCGCCGTGAACTTCACGTCGGCGCCGTACGCGTACACCTTGCCGTTGTTGTTCAGCGTCAGCGTGGGCGTGGAGCGCGAGACCTCGACCGTGTCCGAGGCGGACACCGCGGTGTGCGTGGCGTCGCCCGCGTACGTCACCGTGTACTTCACCTTGCTGCCCGCGGGCGGCGTGTCGGTGAAGGAGTACTTGCCGTCCGCACCGATCGTCTTGGTCCCGAGCGACTTGCCGTTCGGGGAGTCCAGGTCGGTGCGCGTGACGGTGATGGGCGTCCCGGCGGGCAGCGGCAGGGCGGCGGTGAGCTTGCCGCTGACGGTGAGGGACTTGGCGCGGGTGGCCGTGGCGGGCGCGTTGACCGTCAGGGTGCCCACGTACTTGCGCGGCTCGTCCACGACGTTGACGTCGGTGACGTCGTCGCCCGCGTCGGTCAGCACGAACAGCTTGCTGCCGTCGGGCGACCAGCTCGCGGTGTGCCGGTTGAACACCACGCTCGGTTCCAGGTTGCGGACGCTGGCGGGCTGGTCGGGGCCGTTCGTGAAGACGTACGTGTCGCCGACGTCGTCGAAGTCGTAGACGGTCGCCGCGACCGTGCCGTCCGGGGCGATGCTGACGCCGCGCGGGTTGTCCGGCACGGGGTAGGTGCGCACCACCTCCAGGTCGGAGAGCCGGTACTCGGTGAGCTCCCGGGGGCCGGGCCCGGTCACCACGATGGACGAGCCGTCCGGGGTGATCGCGGCGTCCGTGTAGGTGCTGCCCTTGTCGGCGGTCACGCGGAGCGCCGGCGTACCGGAGGAGATGTCGTAGACGACGATCGGGCCGGAGCTGATGCCCGCGTCGACGGCGACCAGCGTGCCCGGGTTGTCCGGGTCGGCGTACAGCATCGGCGGGGACGCGAAGTCGTGGCCCACCGCCAGGTCGAGCGTCACCGTCGGAGTCTCGGCGGTCAGGTCGACGGCGCCGAGCCCGGAGTCCCACTGGTCGCCGTACGCGAACCACAGCTTGCCCTCGGCGAAGGCCAGTCGGGAGGGCTCCGACTGCGCGCCGGTCGGGTACTCGGCGGTCTGCGTCAGCTGCGCCGTGTCGATGGCGACGATCTTGTCGCCGCCGGGGACCGCCGCGTACAAGGTGCCGGAGTCCGGGCTGAGTTCGAGGTCCTTGACCTGGGGCAGACCGGTGATCTTGCCGAGGACCGCACCGGTGTAGTCGGTGACGACGATCTGGTTGAGGTAGCTGTCGCTGATGAACAGCCGCTGGTGCACGCCGTCCACGGCGGTGTCGTCCGGAGCCCAGACGGGGACGGGCTTGCTGGAGTCGGCCGCGGCGAGGCCGGTGCCGCCCGCGACGAGGGCGGCCGAGCTGAAGAGGACTGCCAGCGCCGTGGCAGCCGGAAGAGTGCGCATTTTTCGCACGGTTATTCGAACCCCCCGGAACGAAAAGTGTGGGCGCCAGGAACGCGGCAGACGTGTGTTTCTTGTGAGCCGCGTGTGGCGAGTGAGC
The DNA here is from genome assembly GCF_055569295.1 of Streptomyces sp. NPDC029292. Classification (NCBI taxonomy): domain Bacteria; kingdom Bacillati; phylum Actinomycetota; class Actinomycetes; order Kitasatosporales; family Streptomycetaceae; genus Streptomyces; species Streptomyces sp. NPDC029292. Next base: position 12,499 of record NZ_JBVHXR010000005.1, on the reverse strand, counting down.
GAAGACTAAGTCATGCCACGGACAACATGGCCAGCGCCCCTGACACCAGCGTCCGCACGCCCGGCGCGACGGTGGACAGATCGGGCGCGAAGTGCGGGCTGTGGTTGCTGGGCACGGCCGCGAGCTGCTCCGTGAGGTCGCCGCCGGGGGCCGCGTTCCAGACGTCGTGGGGGGTGCTCGTCACGAACCAGTAGGAGTAGGGGATCCGCTCTTTCCGGAACTCCGCGAGCCGGGGAAAGTCCTCGCTGCCCATGGCCGGTCCGGGATCGAGGATCGTCCCGGCGCCGAACACCTCGCCGTGCACGGCAGCGACACGGCGGTCGGTCTCGGCGTCGTTGACCGTCACCGGGAAGCTGTTGCCGACGAAGACGTCGGGCTCGCGCGGGCACCCGGCGGCCAGGCACTCGCCCGCCGCGATACGCCGGATCGCGGCGATCATCCGCTCCCGCACCTCGTCCGACTGCGTACGGAGGTTGAGGGCGAGCCGGGCCTCGGTCGGAATGATGTTGTGCCGCGTGCCCGCCTCGATCCGCCCCACCGTCAGCACCGCCGACTCGCGCGCCGCGATCTCCCGGCTGACGACCGTCTGCAGCCGGGTCACGATGTACGCCGCGGTCACCACGGGGTCGACGGTCGCCTCCGGACGCGAACCGTGCCCGCCCCGCCCATGCACGACGATGTCGATGTCCGTGGAGGCGGACATGATCAGGCCCGGGGAGTGCGCGTAGAGCCCGGCGGGGCCGGGGGCGGCGTGCTGGGCCAACAGCACATCAGGCCGCGGAAACCGCTCGTACAGCCCGTCCCCGACCATCCGTGCCGCGCCCTCGCCCGTCTCCTCGGCGGGCTGGCCGACCACGACCAGCGTGCCGGACCAGGTGTCGCGGCCCGCCGCGAGCGCGTCGGCGGCGCCGGTCAGCCAGGTGACGTGCAGGTCGTGGCCGCAGGCGTGCATGACTCCGGCGGTCTCGGAGGCGTACGGCAGCCCGGTCTCCTCGGCGACCGGGAGCGCGTCCATGTCGGCGCGCAGCAGCACGGTCGGGCCGTCCCCGTTCCGCAGCACCCCGACGACACCGGTGTCGCCCACGCCCTCGACGGTCTCGTACCCGCCCTTCCGGAACCGCTCGGCGAGAAGAGCCGCCGTCCGGTGTTCATGCGTCGACAGCTCCGGATGCCGGTGCAGATCCCGGTAGAAGTCCTCCAGGGCCGGGACCGGGAGGTCGGCGGTGAGGTCCAGCGCGGTGCGGGCGGCGGAAGAGGTCACGGGGTCAGGGTAAGGGCCGGTCCCGCTGGAGGGATCCCCCTGTGGGCCCGCCGGCCCCTCGTGGCTGCCCGGAAGGAGACCGCGTCATGCCTCTACAGCCGCAAGGACATGATGCTGGGCGCCGAGTCCGAGGACGCCCCCGGCGAGTAGTCGGCGTGCTCGGTGTGCCGGGGCGGCTCCGCGGCCCTGGCGGGACCCGCGTTCGCCGCCAGGACCAGCGCGGCCACGGCGACGACGGCCGCACCGAACCCTCTGGAGTAGCGCGAGAAAATACGTCGGAGCACAGCGACCTCGCAACAACAGCGGCGTATTAAGCGGGCTTAATCCGTCGCTTAACGTAGGGGTTCGGGGCGCCGAAGGGCAAGGGGCGCAAGGGGAGGTTGGACAATGTCAAGAGTTGATCGAATGTAAGTCGGCTTAATGGCATGCTTAATTCATGGCGGAGCGTGACGGCCCGGAGATCATCGGGCGCAGGGTGCAACAGCTGCGTACAGAGCGCGGGTTGACGCAGCGGCAGCTGGCCGAGCCCGCGTACACACCCGCCTATATCTCCACCCTGGAGGCGGGAAAGGTCCGCCCCTCCGACTCCGCGCTGCGGCACATCGCCGAGCGGCTCGGTGTCGCGTACGAGGAACTCGTCACCGGGCGGCCCGCCCGCCTCGCCACCGACCTGCGATTACGGCTCACCGACGCGCAGCGCACCCTCGCCACCGGTGAGGCCGAGGTCGCGGCGGAGCAGTACGCCGGGCTCCTCGCGGAGGCGGTCACGCACGGGTTGGCCGGGGAAGAGGCCGCCGCACTCCTCGGACTCGGCGAATGCGCCCTGGAGACCGGGGACCTGGCCACGGCCCGGCAGCGCTTCGAGGAGTCGGAGCGGAGGATGGGCGACGCGCCGCTGCCACAGCGGGTGCCCGCCGTGCGCGGGCGGGCCGTGTCCCACTACCTCGCAGGTGAACTCCGCTACTCCTGCTATTTGTTCGAGTCGACTCTCGATGAGCTGAACCGGACCGGGCTGCACGACCCGGACGCGCTTCTGCTCCTCTACACGGGCGTCATCGCGCCCTACATGGACATGGGCGCGCATGCGCGCGCCGCCCAGGCGGCCGAGTTCGCGCTGGCCCTCGCCCCCCAGGTCGGCGATCCGGCCCTGGTCGCGCGCATGCACCGCTCCGTCGCCCGCACCATGCTCGCCGAGGGCCGGGTCGCCGAGGCCGACGCCTCGCTCGCCAAGGCCGCCGAGCTCTACCGCCAGCTCCAGATCCGTACCGAACTCGCCAACTGTCACTGGATGCGCGGTTACCTGTACGCCCAGAACGGCGAACTGGAGCGTGCGGAGAGCGAGTTGCGGGAGGCGCAGACCATGCTCTCCGCCAAGCGGGCCGCCCTCTACACCAGCCAGGTCGCCGTCGAGCTGGCCGACGTACTCCACCGGCGCGGAAAATCCGACGAGGCCGCCGCGCTGCTGCACGAGGTCCTCGGCGACCTCAGCCCCGAGCGCGGCGCCGTCCACTCGGCCGGCGCCCACCGCCTCCTCGGCATCATCGCGGAGGACGCCCGGGACACGGAGGCCGCCGAGGAACACTACGTGCGCGCGCTGAGTCTCCTTGAGCGCGCGGGCGCGGCGGGCGATCTCGCCGACCTGTGCCGCCTGCTCGGCGACCTGCTGCGGCGCACGGGCCGGGTCGAGGCAGCGATGGACGCGTACCGCACGGGGCTCGGCCACCGCACGGCCCCGGGCACGACGACCCTGGGCCCGGCGCCGGCCCAGCCGCCGCTTTGACTCGCCCCCTCCGCCCCTTCCCGTCCCGCACCTGGGGGCTGCCGCCCCCGGACCCCCGTTTCGGCCTGAACGGCCTCGTCCTCAAACGCCGGACGGGCTAAAAGACTTCAGCCCCTCCGGCGTTTGAGGAGCAGGGGCGAATGTCGCTAGGGCGTGACCACGGCGAAGGCCTTGTCCGGCTCGGAGACATAGGAGAGCAGGTGGTCCAGGAGGGTCGGATCGCCGTCCGTCTCGATGCCCGCGAGGCCCTTGCCCGCGAGCAGGCCGAGCAGTTCCGGCCGGGTGAGGATGAGCGTGAGCCCCGCGTGCGGCTTCGGGGTGTGGTGGACCGGCATGCTGCGATGGGTGAGCGCCCCGTGGTGGAGGTTGACCCGGTGGCGGCGCTGCTCGTCGATGACGACGAGGTCGAGGGTCAGGTGTTCGTTCCAGGCGCGCGGGCCGTCGATGCGGACGGCGAGCGAGTCGAGGAGCATGCTCACGGTCAGCGCGGACGTCATCTCGGAGCCCGCGGTGTCGATCTCGATGTCGGCCGTGCCCTGGCGCAGCTCCAGGGCGGCCGTGAGGTAGAAGTTGCGCCAGGTGCCGTTCTCGGAGCCGTGGCCGAGCCGTTCGTAGACACCGGCGAGGGTCTCCTTGGCCGCCGTGTCGTCGGGGTCGGCGAAGACGAGGTGGTTGAGGAGGGTGGCGGCGAAGCGGAGATCGCCGTCATCGACGTACGCACGCGCCTTGGCGAGCGCCTGTTCCCTCCCGCCCGCCAACTCCACATACCGGCGGGCGAGTTCGACGGGCGGATGCTCCCAGAGGTGGGCGGGGTTGCCGTCGTACCAGCCCATGTACCGCTGGTAAACGGCTTTGACGTTGTGACTGACGGAGCCGAAGTAGCCGCGCGCGTGCCAGGAGTTCTCCAGGGCGGGCGGCAGTCGCAGCTCCTCGGCGATCTCGGTGCCGGTCAGGCCGTTGTTGAGGAGGCGAAGCGTCTGGTCGTGGAGGTAGGCGTACAGGTCCCGTTGCTCGCCGAGGAACCGGACGACGTTCTCGCGGCCCCAGGTCGGCCAGTGATGGGACGCGAACGCGACGTCGTACGTGTCGCCGAAGACGTCGATCGTCTCGTCGAGACAGCGGGCCCAGACGCGGGCGTCGCGGACCAGGGCGCCGCGCAGGGTCAGCACGTTGTGCAGGGTGTGGCTGGCGTTCTCGGCCACGCACAGGGCACGCTGATCGCGCAGCAGGAAGTTCATCTCGGCGGGCGCCTCGGTGCCGGGCGTCAGCTGGAAGACGAACCGTACGCCGTCCACGACCTCCTCCTGCCCGGTACGGGTGATGTCCACGGTCGGCGCGACGAGGCCGATGGTGCCGGTGGAGGTGATGGTGCCCAGGCCGGTGCCGATCTGGGCGGCGGGCCCCTTCGGCAGCCGGGACCCGTGCATGAACGCGGCGCGTCGCAGCATCGCGTTACCGGCGAAGACGTTCTCACTGACCGCGTGCTCGAGAAACCCCTCCGGGGCGAGCACGGGCACCCCGCCCTCACTGCCGTGCGGCAGCACCCCGCGGGAGCCGCCGAAGTGGTCGACGTGGGAGTGCGTGTAGACGAGCCCGGTCACGGGCCGCTCGCCGCGGTGCTCGCGATAGAGGGCGAGGGCCGCCGCCGCGCACTCGGCGGAGATCAGCGGATCGATGACGACCACGCCCCGCTTGCCCTCGACGACGGTCATGTTCGAAAGATCGAGCCCCCGAACCTGGTACACACTCTCGGTGACCTCGTACAACCCCTGCCGCGCGCACAGCCGCGCCTGCCGCCACAGACTGGGATGCGCACTGTCCGGACAGTCGTCCTGAAGGAACGCGTACGCCTCCCCGTCATAGACGACCCGCCCTTCACCGTCCCTGACCACACCCGGCTCCAACGCCGCGATGAACCCCCGATCGGCGTTCTCGAAGTCCGTCAGATCATCGAAGGGAAGGTCATCGCGCGCCGGGACACTCATACGCCCAGCCTCGGGTGCGGGCTGGTGAGCGGCTAGCGGAGTGGGCCGTTCGAGTTGTGGATGATCAATGGTGACCAACCCCCGCCCGCTCACAGAAGGCACCGCTAAGGTTCCCGTGACGCGCCGCGTATGAGGCATGTCACGCATTGCTGCGAAATCACGCAATTACGCAACAAAGGCCGCGGGGGTTCATGTGCGGCCGTGCATCTGGGGGCCCGCTTCCCGTCCCGCGGACCGCCAAGCGCGGTACGGATCCCCGCGAGCGTCGCGCGGCCCAGGCGGACCAGCTCTGCCAGGACGGAAAGCTGGATGCCGAACTGCGCATCGAGGGAACCCCCGGCATCCTCGCTCTCAGCGCGGACCTGCGCACGAGCGAGGTGCGTACGTCCATCGAGATCGCGGCGCCCGAACAGGGGTACCCCCTCACCTGGGTGAAGCGGCTTGTCCGCCGGCTCGACGGGGCCCCGTCCGACCTGCACGTCGAAACCCTCGTCGCAGGTCAGGTGGGCGGTCTGCGAGGCACGCTGGAGCGCCTCCGCCCCGAACCGGCGGACATCCTCCCCAGGAACGGGGCACAGATCACCGGATTCCGGCTCTCCCTGTTCCGCGGCATGGGCAACACCCGCGGCAACGCCGAATCCGGCTTCATCCGCAGTGTCGACGACTCCGTCGACCGCTTCCACACCCAGGTGGTTGCCCACCTGGACCGCCGCACTCCGCGGATTCAGGGACCTGCGGAGGCGGCTGCCGGGGTGAGCTGGCCGGGCATCCGGTTACTTCACATTCGTGCGGGTCAGAGCCGGTCCATCCGGGTGTACGGGCTGAGGACGCGGACCTGGCGGGCGCCGAAGTCGACGAGCATCGCGATGCCCTCTTCGACGCCGACGATCGTGCCCAGGCCGTACTGGTCGTGGGAGACGCGGTCTCCGAGGCTGAACTCCTTGGCCACGGGGATGACCGGGGCGGCGAAGGGGCTGGTGGGCAGGTGGCGCCGGGGCGCGGAGGGTTTCGTCATCGTGTAGCCAGTATGGGCCCTATTTTTGTGCGCGGTAGGGCTTGGCGGTCTCGATCCCGCTGCGACTCGGGGGTTGGGGGTGGGTTTTTCACCCCCACTGCCCCAGACCTCCGCTTCGGCCGGAACGGCCTCGTCCTCAAGCGCCGGAGGGGCTGATTTCAGCCCGTCCGGCGTTTGAGGAGCGGGGTCCGGGGCGGAGCCCCAGGTCGGGACGGTAAGGGGCGGCGGGGGCGAGATGGGCATCACGCACCCGCTCCGCAACCCGGACGGCGGTCCTCGCGACCCTCACGCCATGACGGCCATCCGGGCCCTCATGGGGCGAACTCCTGGCTCGCGATCACCTCGCCCGCCGAGTCGTACACCGTGACTTTCTTGGTGACGCCGAACATGGAGTCCGAGGACGGCGTGGCGACCGGCACCTTCACCTCCGCGTACCAGACGCCCCAGCCGGGCTTGCCGGCGAGCGTGAGGGCGGTGGCGTTGACGTCGCCCGCGACGGTGCTGACCTCGACGCGCGCCGGCTCGCCCGTGCCGTGGTAGATGCCGGAGAGGAAGTAGCCGTCCGTATTCCCCGACTCCTGGAGGCTGACGCCCGGCTTGCTCAGGTCGAGGTTGCCGTCGGAGACGCTGCGGAACTGGGCTGGCTGGTCCGGCTCCGTCCAGTGCTTGCCGTCCTCGGTGAGCCAGATCTTGGTCCCGGGCGAGACCTGGACCCGCTCGCCGGGCGTCACGACCCGCACCTTTCCGGCGGGCACGGAGGGAGCGGGGCGCGTGGTGCGGGCGCTCGCGGCCGGGGGTGTCGGTGTCACGTGATCGCTCGTCGGTCCCGGGGACACGCCCGCGCGGAGCGTCACCACGGCGAGCGGAACCAGCAGCACCCCACAGGCGGCCCCCAGCACGGCGGCCGTACGGTGCCGCCCGCGCCGGCGGCCCTCGCGCTCGATGGCGGCCAGCGGTACCGGGGAGGGCGTGACGTCGTACGCGGCCTCGGCGAACACCTCGCGCAGCCGCTCGGCCTCGGCCAGGGGGCGCGGGGAACGGGACGGGTGGTTCATGGGCGGGCTCCGGAAACGGGGTGTCGGCCGGCGAACAAGGGGTGGGCGCGCAGCGCCTCGAGGCCGCGCCGGGCATGGGTCTTGACCGTGCCGACCGAGCAGCCGAGCAGCTCGGCGATCTCGGCCTCGCCCAGGTCCTCCCAGTAGCGCAGCACCAGCACGGCACGCTGCCGCGCCGACAGCGCGGCCAGCGCCTGGTCCAGCGCCGCCCGCTGCTCTACGGCCTCCGCGTGTCCGGGCTCGCGCAGGTGCACCCGCTCGGGCAGGAACGGCATCAGCAGCTGCGCGACCCGTCTCTTGCGCACCCGGCTGAGGTTGTTGTTGACCAGCGAGCGGCGTACGTAGAAGTCGACGTCGTCGCGCGGGACGCGCCCCCAGCGTCCGTAGACCTTGGCCAGCGTGGTCTGGACGAGATCCTCGGCCTCGTGGAAGTCCCCGGTGAGCATGTGCGCGGTGCGGACGAGGCGGGGCCAGGCCGCGGTGGCGTACTCGGCGAAGTCACCGCTCTCGGCGGTGACTTGGAAGGTATCGGTGAGGACCTGGGAGGTGTCGGTGTCGGTGGGGACTTGGGAGGCGTCGGTGGGGTGGTGCGACACGGCCGGTGGTCCCTCGGGGTCGGGTGCTTGGGGGTCGGATGAGTGAGGGTGGGGTGCGTGGGGGGTGGGGGGGGGGGGGGGGGGGGGGAAAACCACCCCCCCCCCCCCCCCCCCCCCCCCCCCCCCCCCCCCCCCCCCCCCCCCCCCCCACCGCCCCCGCGCTCACTTCAGCTGGGCGTAGACCTTGCCCTTGGTGTCGTAGACCGTGACGTTGCCGAGGAGGTCGAGACCGCCGTCGTCATCGGTCGTCGATACGTCGGCGGTGGCGTACCAGACGCCCCAGCCGGGCTTGCCCGCCAGCTCCAGCAGCTTGCCGCGCACGGTCCCGGCCGCGGTCTCCACCTCTACGCGTGAGGCGGTGCCCTTGCCGCCGTAATAGAGGCCGGAGAGGACGAAGTGGCCGTCCGCGCCCTCCGACTGCATCGACACCCCCGGCCGGCTGCGGTCGATGTTCCCGTCGACCACACTGCGGAACTGCGGCTCGGGATTCCCGGGCGTCGTCCAGTACTTGCCCTCCTCGGCGAGCCAGACCTCCGCGCCGTCGGTGACCCACACATGCTCGCCGGAGGCGACGATGCGAGCCGTGGGCGCCTTCGCGGCAACGGACTTGGCTGCCTCGACGGCCTGCCGGCCGGTGCCGTGAGCCGCCTTCCCCTGCGAGACGGCGTACGACACCGTAGGCGCCCCCACCAGCGCGGCGGCGACCGCCGCGGCGGCCACGTACTTCAGCATCCGTGTCATGAACGGACAACTCCTCGTGTTGCGTGGACCTTTGAGGATCCTTGAGCGATACGGGTAGGAGGGCGCCTCTCCACTCCTTCAAACTCCCGGCGCCCGCACCTCGGATGACGCCGGGAAGAAGATTTCTCCGAGGGCGTCACGTCAGCGCGCTGCCCGCCCGCCACTGCTCCCAGCCCGCGTTCCAGTCGCCGTACCCGTTGCCACGGCCAGGTCGGGCGGCTCCCTGACCGCGGGAACCTCCGGGGGCTAGGCGCCCGGAGCGTCCTTGGATGTGCTGTCCAGGTAGGCGTCGAGTGCGGCGAAGGTCGCGGCGGGCTGTTCGATGTGGGGCAGGTGACCGGCCTCGGCGATCGTCTCGAACCGCCCGTTCGGGAACGCCGCCGCGAGGGCGCGCCCGTACGCGGGCGTGACGATGCGGTCGCTCTCGCCCCACAGCACGAGGGTCGGGATCCGGACCCGCCCGAGGCGGTTCAGGAGTTTCGGGTCGTGCATGTACGGGTCGCCGCACAGCGTCCGCATGGTCGCCATGTTGGCCTTCTGGGCCGCGATCCGGTCCTCGGTGAGGGCGGCGGGGTCCACCGCGAAACGGGCGGGGTCGTGGAAGGAGTACGTGCTCATCTCCCGCGGGTCCAGGGCGAAGACGTCGCGGATCGGCTCACCGGGGACGGCCACGCCGGCGGAGTTGACGAGCACGAGCCCGGTGACGCGGTCGCCGTCGTCGCGGAAGGCCAGCTCGGCGCCGATCCAGCCGCCGAGCGAGGAACCGACGACGAGCACGTCGCGGTGGCCCTCGTCCTTCAGCCACTGCAGATAGGCGATGGCGAGGTCGTCCACACCGGTGAACCAGTCGGGTCGCTCGGTCCCGTTCCAGCCGGGGTGCGTCGGAAGGACGACCCGCATCCCCCCTCGACCGGCCAGATGCGCCGCGATGCCCTGCACGGTGCCGGGCCCCCCACCGCCGTGCAGCACGAGCACGGTGCGGCCGTCGGCGGGGCCGGTCTCGGTGAGGGTGAGGGGGAGGTCGGGGCGAGGGAAGACGGTACGGGTCTTGGCGGTGCTCTCGGTGTCAGCCATGCGAGACAAGGTATCTACGCATACGTATATACGTAAGCGTATTCGCTGGATTAGGATGGGGGCATGACCGTGAAGCACGAGGATCCGGCCGGTCGTCGGGTCGATCAGGGACAGCCGGCGGACCGGGCGGATCGAGTCGAGCAGGCCGACCGATCGGTCGGCCTCGAGGAGCTGGGGCGTGCCGTGAAGGGGGCGCAGTACCGGCATCACCGTGCGCTCGACTCGCGACTGGCGGAGGTCGGTACGACGCTCGCCCAGTGGGATGCCCTGCGGGCGATCGCCCGCGCGCCCGGTGCCTCCGCGCACGAGCTGGCCGTCGCCACTTTCCAGGGCGACCAGTCCTTCGGGACGCTGGCGAGCCGGCTGGCGGCCCAGCAGCTGATCGAACGCCGCCCCGGCCGTGGCCGCCGTATAGAACACCACCTCACCGAGGCGGGCGAACGCGTCCTCGCGGCGGGCCGCGCCGTCACCCTCGACGTCCTCGGTGCGTCCTTCGCCCCGCTCACCGAGGCCGAACGGGCCACGCTGCTGGGGCTGTTGCGCCGCGTGGGCGCCCGCGCGGACGGGCTCTAGGATCGCTGAGCATGGAAATGATGGGACTCTTCGCCCTTGCCGCGATCATGATCGCGAGCTTCGCGGGACTGGACAGCAAACTCGGCCGGACCGACCGCAGAATCGCCCGCGTCGAACGGAAGCTCGACCTGATCATCGATCACCTCGGCCTCCAGCCGGACGACCCGGAGCTGTCGCAGGTCACCGCGTTCTTGCGGGACGGCAAGAAGATCCAGGCGATCAAGGCCTATCGGGAGGCCACGGGCGCCGGCCTCGCCGAGGCCAAGGAGGCCGTCGAGCGGATGGGCTAGCGCCGGAGCCCTGGTGGACGGCGCCCGCAATACCCCACGGTGAAGCGGGCGTTCAGGTGCCGGGGGTTCTCGATCTCGTCGACGAGGGCCACCGCGTAGTCCTCGTACGAGATGCGCGCCTCGCCGTCCTCGCCGGTGACCACCAGCCTCACGCGCCGCCCGTGTCCCGACGAGGTGGACCGGGGACGTGCCTTGGTCGAAACCGGACATCGCCCCCTCCGCCCCTGCCCGTCCCCTCCCTGGGGGCTGCGCCCCCAGACCCCCGCTATCGGCCTGACGGCCTCGTCCTCAAACGCCGGACGGGCTAAAAGATCTTCAGCACCGGGGTCAGTCCTGCTGGCCGGGCGGCTGTTCGGCGGGTGTCTTGCCCGCGAGGACGTCCTGGAGGCGCTGGGTGCCCTGTTGGATGGCCTGGGCGGTGGAGTTGCCGTCGGCGCCGCCGAGGCCGCCGTTGGTGAGGAAGATGGCGCTGTCGCCGACTCGTACGGCGGCGATGTCGAGGGTCAACGTGGTGGACTCGCCGTCCAGTTCACCGCTCATGGTCATCCGCATCCCCTCGCGGGCGTCGCCGGCGTCGGGCGGGTTCTCCGAGATGACCTGGACGTTCTGCTTGCCGCCCTTGTTGTCGGTGGCCACGAACTGGTCGCACTTGTCCGGCAGCGTGTTCAGCCACGCCAGCTTGGCGTCCAGCTCGGCCTTTGTGTAGGTGGCGACCTGGTAGCGCATCTGCGCGTCGTTGTCGCTGTCGTCGAAGCCGGTGACCGCGCTCGGCCCCTTCGGCTTGCCCAGCAGATCCTCCCCGTACAGACCGTCGAGCAGTTTCTGGCAGTCGGCGGCGTTCTGCTTGTCCGTGACGAAGCCCGACACGTCGACCTTGGCCTTGAGGAGGGCGTCCCGCCAGGTCGCCGCGCCCCGCGTCTCGGTCCACTGCGACCCGAGGTCGGTGTTGGTGATCAGCGCGGTCCGGGTCTGGGCCTCGGTGAGCGTGGTGGACGGGCTCGGCGACGCGGCGGGGGACGGCTTGGCCATGGCGGAGGCGGAGACCTCCGTACCACCGGAACCGCCGCCGCTCGAGCACGCGGCCGTCGACAGCAGCATGCCCGCGGTCAGGGCGGAGGCGAGGAGACAGTACGGACGGTTCATGGCGGAGGCCTCCCGGGACACGGTGTGTCCTCCCACGCCACCACCGCCCACGGCCGCCCACCAGCGCACCGGGCCGTCCGGGTGAGTACGTCCGCTCACTCCGCCGCCCGCACCCGTCCCGTCCGGGGGGAGAAAGCGGTCCAGGCCCCTCGGCGGACGCCTCCGCGCATCTGTCAGAGTGGACGGCGATGCACGTGCCCCCGGGAACCCCAGCGAACCCCACCGACCGTTTCGACGACGACGACTACCCCGCGTACACCATGGGCCGGGCCGCCGAGATGGTCGGCGCCACCCCCGCGTTCCTGCGCGCTGTCGGGGAGGCCGGGCTGATCACTCCGCTGCGGTCCGAGGGCGGTCACCGCCGTTACTCCCGCACTCAGCTGCGGGTCGCCGCCCGCGCCCGCGATCTGGTCGACCAGGGCACGCCCGTCGAGGCCGCCTGCCGCGTCGTCACGCTGGAGGATCGCCTCGACGACGCGCTGCGGCTCAACGCGGAACTGCGCCGGTCGGCGGCGCGGGGCGCCTGAACACCGTCTCCGGTGGCGGTACGAATATCTGTTCTGGCCGCTGAAGAAATGTGCGCGTGGCAGCACCAGTTTTTTTATTCCCCGGAGTGGGGTGAGATAGTGCGCCCCCTCCGAGGTCCCGACCGTGCTAGGGTCGATTTCAGTTGCAGTTGATGTTCCCAAAGTTTTTCCGGTGCAGTTTCCGGACGGGGCAATCATCGCGGCGACGCGAGCTCACACAGTGTGGGCTCTCGAGCACTGCCCCGAAGGAGATATGACATGGCTACTGGCACCGTGAAGTGGTTCAACGCTGAAAAGGGCTTCGGCTTCATCGAGCAGGACGGCGGCGGCGCCGACGTCTTCGCCCACTACTCGAACATCGCCACCTCTGGCTTCCGTGAGCTTCAGGAAGGCCAGAAGGTGACCTTCGACGTCACGCAGGGCCAGAAGGGCCCGCAGGCGGAGAACATCGTCCCCGCC
>NZ_JBVHXR010000004.1:325443-502204 GCF_055569295.1 Streptomyces sp. NPDC029292 | reverse complement strand
CGTCTGGCTCCACACCTACAATCACCACCGCGGACACACCGCGCTCAAGGGCCAACCACCCGCCAGCCGCGTCCCCAACCTCACGGGTCAGTACAGCTAGGGCGTGTGGTCGACGGAGTCTTCGTGGCCGAGTCAGCCGTCAGCGATCTTGAAAACCGTCGTGGCGCGAGTCACCGTGGGTTCAAATCCCACACCCACCGCAGATGAACGGCCCCTGACCAGGTAACTCGGTCGGGGGCCGTTCTCATGTGCGCTGCCCGTCAACCACCGTGGTTCCCCGTCAGTTACCGGGCGATCGGGCACGGCAGGGGCACGGGCACGTTCTGATCCGTAGCTCTATAGGGATCGGTCAGCGACGGTTGTACCGGTCGCTTCGGAGCCCCACAGGGACGCTGCTGGACGGAGCGGTTGCTGTAGTTCGCTGCTGTACGGACTGAGCGCCGCCCAGCAGCCACTCTGGAGGGCCACTCCTGTATGCCCGGATCAGATTGCGTCTATCTGCCAGGCGATCACGCCGGTCGATCCCTTGACGCCGTCGACATCAATGCGTACCGGCTTGTGCACCGTGATCCGCTGCTGGACCACTGACTGATCGCACGGCACCTTGGTCTCTGTCCCAGTGTTCGCCGGTGCGAGTGCCAACTGTGCGCTACCGCTGCCGACGCAAACCAGGTTGAGCCTGTAAGTCCTACCCTCGCTCAGGGTGGGCTCGGTGTGGATGCCGTCGGTCACACGCTCCGCTCCAGCCTCGACCATCTTCCCGCTGTGGACGGCAGCCAGGGCCGCCTGGGCCTGCTCGGTCAGCTTCTTCTCGGACGACCCGGTTGCCGTCTGAGACTCGCTCGGCGCGGACGGCGACGACGGAGCACTGGCGGCCTTACCCTCACCGCTGCCGGAGGTGCAGGAGGCGAGCAGGAATGCCGACGCCACCACGGCGCATGCGGCGAGCCAGGCCCGCGGGCTCAAATAGGTCATGACGAGGTTTCCGAGAACTTCCATCCAGTCTCTGACGTCGGAAGTGTGGCGGTTCCCTTACCGACTTCCTCGACTCCGCAGGATCCGACGCGTCGGTACTTCTTCCAGGTGACCTTGTACCCCCATGAGCCGTACTGCAAGTGTCCGTACTTGCCGCGGCTGATGTCGTGGGAGTAGTTGTGTCCGGTGCTAACCGTCACGCTTCCGGTGACCTTGATGCTGACCTGGGCCTTGGCCTTGGCGATGATGGCGTTTGAGTCCCATTCGATGGAGCCGGTCACCTCCGTGCCGATCGTGCCGCTCTTGGTGACCGACACGGCCATGGTGCCGCCGGGACCGTCCTTGAACTTGGTCCCGTTCCACCATGACGGTATGTGGTAGGCCTTCTTCGACGTAATGCTGTACCAGGAGTAGGGGCCGTCGCAGTAGTAGGGCGTCTTCTCCGGTATCGACTGCTCGGTCTCGTCCTCCCACCCCTGACGGTCGTTGACGTCCGACCGCCCCCGTGGCGATCAAGCACTTGGACACTATGTAGAGAGCATGCACGCGACAATCACATGATCGATTTCCTGAGGAGAACTTGAGGATCCTATGTGCTCCGGTCGGCATCCTCCACGCTGAGGCGAGACCGCCGAATCCAGGTCGGCGGAACGACTTTGACCTGGAGCTGCTTTGGCGCGAGTGATCATGGCCCCGTAAGCTTCCGGCGCGTCGGGCAGTCTGCGGGAGATCCTGGGGCACAGCCAGATCGCCGTCACGATGAACGTCTACGCCCACGTCGTCCAGGACACGCAGCGCGAGGCGGTCAGCCACATGGACCGGCTGCTCACGCGGCGCCTACAGCGCGAGTAGTCCCGGCACTGATGTCAGATCCGGATGTCAAAGACCCCCAGCCATGATCGGCTGGGGGTCTTTTCCTGGTGGGCGCGGACGGTTTCGAACCGCCGACATCCGCCTTGTAAGGGCGGCGCTCTACCGCTGAGCTACGCGCCCAGGACGAGTCGACAGCCTACATTGCCGGAGGGGATGCCCCGCAAACCCGTATCCGGTGAGCGGGGGGCGAAGGGCGCGGGCGGAGGGCGCGGGCGGGGGTTATCCCCACCTCGGATCCGGGAGCGGTCCGGATCCCCCGGCGAGGCCCGGATCCGTACGGTCGAAGGGCGTCGGAGGAAGGTGTGCCCGAGGGGCCCGGCGCATGTCGCCGTTCTTCTCAGGGGGAGATCTTCATGGCTCGGACAATGCGTCCTCGGACAAGGCGTCCTCGGGCGCTCGCCGTCAGCGGTGCCGTAGTCGCCGTCGCTCTGCTCGCCGCGGGGTGCGGCGCGAGTGCCGGGGACGACAGGCATCCCGATCACCGGGCCTTCGCCCTGCACGGTCGTACGCTCACCGTCGATTCGGACGACTCCGCGATCGACCTCGTCGTCGCGGACTCCGACCGGGCCGACAAGGTCGAGGTCACCCGGTGGTTCCGGGGGCACGTCGTCGTCGGTGGGGATCCCAGGGTGACGTGGGAGATGAAGGACGACCGGCTCGTGCTGCGGATGAAGTGCTCGGGCGTCGTAGCCGACTGTTCGGCGCGGCACCGGATCGTGGTGCCGCGCGGCATCACCGTCACGGTGAAGGACGGGGACGGCCGGGTGAGCGCGCGGGGCTTCAAGGAGGCGCTCAGCATTCATACGGCGGACGGTGCCGTCGGGGTGACGGACTCCTCCGGGCCGCTGGACCTGCGCAGCGCCGACGGCTCGATCCGCGCGCTCGGCGTGGACTCGCGGCGCGTGCACGCGAGTACCCAGGACGGCTCCGTACGGCTCGAACTCGCCGCCGTACCGGACCTGGTGGAGTCCCGTAGCCAGGACGGTTCCGTCTCCGTCGTGCTGCCCCGTGCCACCTACCGTGTGACGACCGGGAGCGCCGACGGCTCGGTACATGTGTCCGTGCCCCGCGACAACGCCAGCTCCCATGTGGTTTCCGCCCACACCAGCGACGGAAAGGTCACGGTGCGAACCGCGAACTAACCGGCCCGTGTGTTCGTCCTTAACCGGTGGGAGAATGACAGCCGGGCAAGGCGGATGAGAGCACGGGAGAGGGATGTGACGGCGACACCTTCGCAGCCGTACTCGCCGTTTGTGCCATGCGCGGACCCACGCGCACAGCATGCTCGTCGTCGTCCGCAGAACCCGTCGAGCCCATCGGTCCCGTCGAGCCCGTCGAGCCCGTCGGTCCCGTCGGTCCTTTCCATCCTGTCGATCCCTCCGAGGGACCGGGCCCGGCGCCCCTCCGGCGTCTCGCGCGCCGCCCGTGACGCGGTGACCCTCATGGCCCTGCCCCTGCTCGCCGCGCTCGCGCTGCCCGCCGCCTTCGCGGGCGGCGGCACCCGGCGGTGGTTCGGCGGGCGCTCCGAGAGCCAGCGGGCCGAGGCGCAGGCCGCGAAGGACGCCGCCGCTGCCGCCTTCTACGAACTCGACACCGCCCAGCGCGATCTGCGGATCTCCATCGAGACCATCACCGCCGTCGACGATTCGCCTGCCGCCCGCCGCGCCGTCAGTGACTTCGAGGCGCTGGGACGGCGCATCGACGAGGCCAGCTCGCGGTACATCGAAGCCGTCGACGCCCACGACCTCGACCGGGACGAGCTGGAGGCGTCGGTCGCCGCGCGCGCCCGCACCGAGCTCACCACCGCCAAGGACGAGCTGGGCCGGGTGAAGGGGGAGCTGGACCGGTTCACGCGTGGCCTCGAGCCGCTGCTCGGCAAGGCCGAGACTCAGCTGGCCCGGCTGGCTCC
This sequence comes from Streptomyces sp. NPDC029292, assembly GCF_055569295.1. Lineage (NCBI taxonomy): Bacteria > Bacillati > Actinomycetota > Actinomycetes > Kitasatosporales > Streptomycetaceae > Streptomyces > Streptomyces sp. NPDC029292. The sequence goes on along the minus strand of NZ_JBVHXR010000004.1, from coordinate 498,447 downwards.
GGCCGTCGAGCGCGCCCGCCAGGCCCTGCTCGCCGCGTCGAACGCGTTGGACGGCGTACGAGGGTCGGGGCTCAAGGCCGACGACCTCGCCGCCCGCCTGGCCGCCCTCGGGCCCGATCTGACCAAGCTCAACCAAGGGGCCGGACAGCACGGCGTACCGGAGACGCTGGAGCGCGCCGAGCGGGTCTCGCGGGAGGCCGCGGCGGTACGCGCGGAGGCGGAGCGGCTGCCCGAGCGGGCCGCCGAGATCGACCACCGGCTCGTCTCGCTGCGGACCCGCGCGCAGTCGCTGATCACCCGCTCCGGGCAGGTGGAGCCGGTGCTGAGCGAGCTGCGGCGGCGGTTCTCGGCCGCCTGCTGGCAGGACCTGCAGCACGTACCGGAGCAGGCCGCGGAGAACGTACGGCAGGCCGAGCTGAAGCTGAAGGAGGCGCAGGCCGCGCGCGACGCCCAGCGCTGGCCGGACGCGACCTCGCTGCTCTCCACCGTGCGGGCGCTGCTGAACAACACCGACGAGGCCGTGTCGGCGGCCGGTGACCGGCTGCGGCGGCTGAACGCCGTCGCCAAGGACCCGCAGCAGGAGATCGACCGCACCCGGTTCGCCATCCGGGACGCCCAGCGCCTCGCCATGGCGGGCCGCAACACCCCCGATCCGCGGCACGCCCGCCCGCTCGACGACTCGGTGGCCCGCCTGGAGCGTGCCGTCGCCACGCTGGAGGGCCGCCACCCCGACTACTGGCACTTCCTGACCGAGACCGAGGCGGTACGGCAGACCGTGGCGCGGGTGGTCTCGCAGATCCGTGAGGAGCGGGGCGGCGGGGTCTGAACCCGTCCGAGGAGCGCGGTGGCGGGGCGGGCCTGAAGCCGTCCGAGGAGCGCGGTGGCGGGGTCTGAACCCCTGCGGCGGGCCTGAAACCGCCACGGCCGCGACGGCCGTGGTGTTGGCGGACCAGGTGCCCCGGGCGGATGCTGGAAGGTACGTACGGCCTCCGCTGGCTGCGTGAGGAGGCGGACATGGCCGCGAACGCACTTCGCCAGGGTTCCAAGCGGCGCATCTCCTTCGACGAGCATCTGCCCGTCGATCATCGTCTCAGCACCTTCTACCGGATCGGCGCGGGCCTGATGGGCCTGGTGCTGCTCGCCTTCGGCATCCTGGGCCTCATCAACAAGGTCGGCTTCTTCGACACCGGCGGGGACACGGTCGGGGGACTGAACACCAACGGCGCGCTCAGCGTGCTGTCGATCTGCGTCGGGCTGCTGCTGTTCACGGGCATGGTGATCGGCGGGAACCTCGCCTCCACGCTCAACATGATCCTCGGCGTCGCCTTCATCCTCAGCGGCTTCGTGAACCTGGCGCTGCTCGACACCGGCTTCAACTTCCTCGCCTTCCACATCCAGAACGTGCTCTTCAGCTTTGTCGTGGGCGTCCTGCTGATGTTCTTCGGGATGTACGGAAGGGTCGGCTCGGCCCTGCCGCACGACAACCCGTACTGGAAGGCCCGCCATCGTCCCGAGCCGACGCAGCACGAGCAGCGCCTGCGCGCCAAGGCCCACGCACTGGCCCTCCAGCGGGCGAAGGAGCGCGAGCTGCGCGGGTGACTCTCCCGCGTCGCGGGGGGCGCCCGCTAATCTGTGCCCATGCCTCGCTACGAGTACCGCTGCCGGACCTGCGGCGACACCTTCGAACTGAGCCGCCCGATGGCGGAGTCCGCCGCCCCCGCGGCCTGCCCCTCCGGGCACGACGACACCGTGAAGCTCCTGTCGACGGTCTCGGTCGCGAGGGGCGGCTCGGCGTCGGCCTCAGCCCCGGCCCCGTCCGCGGGCGGCGGCTGCTGCGGTGGGGGCTGCTGCGGCTGACGTCTGTGAACGCCGGTCGTCGCCGCCGGCCTCCGTGAACGCCGGTCACAGCCGCTGGCCGCTGTGAGCGGCGGTCATCGCCGTCGCGCCAGCGTCACCCCGTCCGCCACCGACAGCATCACGCTGTCCACCCGGTCGTCCGCCCTCACGTGATCATTGAAGTCCTTGATCGCCGCGGCGAGACCCGTGGCGGTGGGGTCGGTGACGCCGCCGTGGTAGAAGACGTTGTCGACGACTAGCAGCCCGCCGGGGCGCGTCCGGGGCACCAACTCGTCCCAGTACGCGATGTAGTTGTCCTTGTCCGCGTCGATGAACGCCATGTCGAGGTGCGGCTCGTCCGGCAGCCCGCGCAGCGTGTCCAGCGCGGGCGCGATCCGCAGCTCGATGCGGTCGGCGACGCCCGCCTTTGCCCAGGCCTTCCGCGCGTGCTCCGTCCACTCCTCGGAGATGTCGCAGGTCAGCAGCGTCCCGTCGGGCGGCAGCGCCTGGGCCATGGACAGCGCGGACAGACCGGTGAACGTACCGACCTCGACGATCCGGCGCGCCCCCGTCAGCCGCACGAGGAACGCGAGCAGCGCCCCCTGCTCCTCGGCGACCTGTTTGCCCGCCACCAGCGGGAGTTGGGTGTGGGTGACCTCGACCAGCATCCGCTGCACGGGGTCGAGCGGCGGATTGTGGCCGAGCATGTACGTGTAGAGGTCGTCCGTCAGTCGAGTGCTGTTGCCGTGGGCCACGGGCCTCTCCTCACCTCGGGTCTCCCGCCCACGGTAGCTTTCGGCGTCAGGCCGGCCCCGGGCCGTCGCAGGCGCTCAGGAACTCCCGCAGGATCCGCTCCCCCGCCGCGACACCCCGCTCCGGGAGCGCGGTGATGGCGGGCGCCGTCCAGTCGGCTTCGGCCAGTTCGCCGTGGCCGGGGCGCCAGCCGCGGTCGGCGGCGAGCAGGAGGTCGGCGTCGAGGAGGGAGTCGCCGGCCGCGAGGGTGAGCTCGGCGCCGGTGCGGCGGGCGACCTCGCGCATGGCCGCGCTCTTGGTGAGCGGCTTCGGCACGGCGTAGATCTTGCGGCCCTGCAACGACACCGTCCAGCCGCGGTTCTCCGCCCACACGGCCAGTTCCTTCACCCACTCCTCGGGGAGCAGCTCGCGCTCCACCACCAGATACGCGAACAGGTCCTCGGCGACCCGGTGTTTGCGGACCCAGGCCGGGTCGGCGGTGGCGGCCAGGTGCTCGCGCACCTCGGCCAGCGGAGCGCACTCGGTGGCCAGCCGCGACGTCACGCGCGCGTGCCAGTCGGCGTCGGACACGCCGTCGACGAGCAGGTGCCCGCCGTTGGCGCAGATCGCGTACCTCGGGGCGGGGCCCGGCAGGCTGATGCGCTGGTACTGCTTGCGGGTGCGGGTCGTGGTGGGCACGAAGACCGCCTTGTCGCCGAGTTCGGCGAGGAGGGCGGCGGCCGTCTCGGTCAGGTACGACAGCGGCTTGCTCTCGTGCACCTCGACGCAGAGCAGCCGGGGTGCCCGCGCGTCGGGCATGGTGAGGGCGAGGGCGGCCGAGGAGTAGATGAGCGTGCGGTCAAGGTCGCTGGCGACGAGTACGGGCATCAGACGTTCACCGTCTTGCCGTCGGCGCCCGTGGCGCCCCGCGTGTACTTCGGGTGGATCAACCCCACGCAGGTGTACGGGAGTTCGTCGACCTCCTCGACAGGGACCCCGCGCTGCTGCGCGAGCAGGCGTACGTGGTCGAGGTCGGCGCCCGCTCCGGCGCGGGCGAGGATCTTCCAGGGGACGCGGCGCAGCAGCACGCGGGTGGTCTCGCCGACGCCCGGCTTGACGAGGTTCACGTCGTGGATCTCGTACTCCTCGCTGATCCGCTCGACCGCCGCCCAGCCCTCCCAGGTGGGGGTGCGGTCGGCGGCGAGGAGCTCCTTGGCCTGGGCGCAGGCCGTGTCGGCGAAGTCGGCGAAGTGGGCGGCGACGGCGTCCAGGAAGTCGACGGAGACGTCGGATCCGGCGAGTTCGCGGTAGAACTTCGCGCCGTGGAAGTCGTGCTCGCCGACCAGGTCGGAGCGCAGCACCGTACGCGAAATCAGGCCGGATACCGTCGAGTTGAGGCACGCGGAGGGGATGAGGAAGTCCTCGCGGGTGCCGTACGTCCGTACGCAGGAGCCCGGGTCGGCGAGGACCGCGATCTCCGGGTCGAAGCCGGTGATGCCCTCGGTCTCCTCGAACTCCCGTATCGCCTCGGCCAGTTCGCGGGCGATCGCGCCCTTGCCGGTCCAGCCGTCGACGAACACGACGTCGGCCGGGTCGTGGTGGGCGGCGAGCCAGCGCAGCGCGTTGGCGTCGATGCCCCGGCCGCGGACGATGGAGACGGCGTAGTGCGGCAGGTCGAGGTCGTGGCGGTGCTTGGCCCAGCGGCGCATCAGGACGCCGACGGGCGTGCCCGCGCGGGCCAGGGACACCAGCACCGGGCGCGGTGAGCGCTCGGCGAGGACGAGCTCGGTGACGGCGCCGACGGCCTGGGCGATGCGGGCGGCCGAGGTGCCGAGGGCCGCGTGGAAGAGGTCCTGGTACTGGGCGCTCGGCTGGTACTCGACCGGCAGCGACTCCGCGTAGTGGGCGCCGCCGCTCTGGATCGCCTCCTCGCGCTCCTCGGTGGGCGCCTCCAGCGTCACGTCCGAGAGGTCCTGGAGCAGCCAGCCGACCTCTTCGGGCGCGTACGAGGAGAAGGCGGGGCCACGGAGGGGCTCAGGCAGCATGGAGGGCCTTTCGGTGGACGGCCGTGCGGGGACGTACGAGGGGACGACGGCGAGCAGGACGCTCGGGGTGTGCGCGGCGAGCTGGGCCAACAGGCCGTCGGGGGCGTGCAGTTCGGGGGTGTCGGCGGCGGAGTCGACGACGGCGACGACGGCGTCGAAGCCGGCGCCCGCGACGTTGTAGGCGTAGCGCTCGCCGGGGCCGTCGTCCGGGTCGTCGTGGGCCGGGAAAACGATTCGGCTGCGGATCGCGTAGCCGGGGTCGTCGACGGCGAGGACCGGCGAGCGGGTGGTCGTGGAGTACCGCACCTCGGCGGCCACGACCTGCTCCAGCTCCCGAGCCAGCCGCAGCGGCGCGTACATCAGCTCCTCGAAGCCGAGCACGAGCACGCGCCGGGCGCCGTACGGCAGCGCGTCGGCGACGCGGGCGGCCATGGCGGGCAGGGCACCGTCCAGCCGTATTCGGTGCCCGGGCGCGAAGCCGTGCCGCCCGCCGTCGGGGACACCGCGGGGCCAGCCGAGCTCGACGCGGGTGGCCGCGGGGCGGCACGGGGCGGGCGCGGGGCCCGGGGCAGGCGTACGACCCCGGGCAGGCGCATCGCCCGACGCAGGCGCGGCACCCGACGTGGACGCAGCTCCCGGCACGGGCATGTGGCCCGGCGCAGCCGCGTCGCCCGGCGTGGGCATGGCGCTCGACGTGGGCATGCCGCCCGGCGTGGACATGCCGCCCGGCGTGGACAGCTGGCCCAGCGTGGACAGCTGACCCGGCGTGGACAGGTCGCCCGGCGTGGACGCGGCGGTGCGCCGGGCGGCGGCCTCGTGCTCTGCCACCAGCGCCTGTCCCTTCTCCAGCACCCCCTCGGGAAGCTTCACCGTCCCGGTCGCCGCGGCCACCAGGTCCACCCGCGCGCCGATCTCCGCCGCGAAGTCCTCCAGCCGCCCCATGTCGGCGGCGGACCGCATGTCGACCAGTGCCACGACCACGTACCGCTCGCGCGGGTAGCGGGCGTGCAGGTCGCGGATCGTGTTGAGGACCGTGTTGCCGGTGGAGAACTCGTCGTCGACGAGGACCAGGGGGCCCGAGCCCGCGAGCAGGCCGGGGTTCTCGGGGAGCAGGAGATGGGAGGTGGCGTGCGAGTGGGACTCCTCGAAGCCGCCCGCGCGGGCGACGCCGTCGACCGGGCGCCGGGTGGAGTGGAGGTAGGGCGCGAGGCCCACGCCGTCGGCGACACAGTGGCCGAGCCCGGTGGCCGTCTCGGCGTACCCGAGGACCACGGCCGCGCGGGCGTCGTCCGTGCCCAGCAGCTCCCGCACCCGCCGGCCCAGCGCGAACCCGTACCCGTACACCACGGACGGCGACTGCGGCACATGCTTGCCCAGCACGTTCGACACGAGCAGATGCGCGCGCTTGGGGTTGCGCCGCAGCGCGAGCCCCAGCAGCTCGCTCAGCTTCTCGTCACCGACGAGTTCGACGCCGAGCCGCTGAGCGACCCAGGTCCCGGTCCACACCACGTTGTTCATCAATTCCTTGTTGGTCGGTCGGCCGGTCGGGCCCGTCAGGCCGGAAGTCCGGCGGCGAGCAGGTCCACGAAGCCGATGTCCTCGTGCGCGACACCGAACACCTCGGCGCGCTGGAGGGTGCGCTCGGCCCAGGCGCGGTGCGGCTTCACCTCGTTCATCTTGTTCGTGTACGCCGACCGCAGCACGCCCCCGCCGCAGCGCTCGGGCTTCAGGATGTCCTGCGCGTCGCTGAACTCCTCGTGGCTGACGACGGACAGCGCGTGCACGGCGGGTACGTGCGAGGGGTGGATGCAGGTCTTGCCGAGCAGGCCGTTGGCCCGGTCGAGGGCGATCTCGCGCAGCAGCCCGTCCAGGTCGTGCTCGATCAGCGCGTCGCGCAGGTCCTCGGCCTCCGGGGTGAAGGGGCTGCGGCGCAGCTGCGGCTTGAACATGCGCTCCTGGACCCGGAAGTACTCCCACACGGGCCCCGTCACGGTGAAGCCGGTGCCGTCGGAGCGGCCCAGCATGTTCACCACGTCGGCGATCACGGAGGCGACGATCTGGACGTCGTACGCGGTCATGTCGGGCGCTCTGCGCAGCCCGTACGCCGAGCAGAAGTCGGTGACGCCGAGGCGCAGCGCCAGGACGCGGTCGCGGTACTTGGCGACCGTGCGGGAGATGCCCTCCAGGGTCTCCTTGCGGCTCTCCAGGTACAGCAGTCCGGGCGACTCGAGGACCGGCATGGCGAAAAGCCGCCGTCCGCTCGCGGACTCGGCCGCCGTGAGCGCCTCCAGGAAGGGAACGCCCCGCTCCTCGGTGAATTTCGGCAGGACGAATCCCGACAGCAGCCGCACGGCCGGGCCGAGCCGCTGGACGAGGTCCGGGATCTGCTCGGGCTCGCGGACCCGCACGAAGAGCAGCGGCAGCTCGGTGGTGTCCGGCCGTCCGGCGAGGTCGTTGAATTGCTGGACCAGGTTCTCCTCGGCGCCCACGACCTCCGCGTCGTCGATGGAGTCCTCCAGGCACAGCACCATGGAGACCACACCGCGCCCGGCCTGCTTGATGATGTCGTCGGCCAGCTGCGGCCTGGTCGCCGGGCTGTACAGCGTGGCCCCGAGGGCCGCGGCGAGCACCCGGGCCGGGGAGTCGGCGCTGAAGACGCTCGGCTCCCGGTAGAAGAGCCGTTGCCGCTCTTCAGGGGCGATATGACCAAAATGACGCACGAAACTCCCCCGTGGCGGCTAGGCGGCCCGACGTGATGTGGCCGGTAATAGTACGTATACATCCATGTCAGAGGTTCCCACCGGGCGTGAAGTTCAGGTAACTCGGCCGTGTCCAATACCCACCGGTTCTGGGGAGACCCCGCGTTGTCGTGACCAGGACCGAGAGGGCAGGATGACCGCATGACGCACGCGATGCTGAAGGGGTCGAACGTCCCGCTGGACGCCACAGCGGTGCGCGCGGTGCTGCGCTGGACACCCGGGCAGGGTGTCCCTGATGTCGATGCCTCGGCGCTGCTCCTAGGCCCCGACGGTCGTGTGCGATCCGACGAGGACTTCGTCTTCTACAACCAGCCCCGCCATCCGTCGGGCAAGGTCTGGCGGCTCGGCAAGAAACGCGTAGCCGAGGGCCTGACCGACACGATCCAGACGGATCTGGCGGGTGTCGAGTCCGGTGTCGGACAGATTCTCCTGGTCGCATCGGCGGACGACGTCACCTTCGACCGCGTACGCGCGCTGCGCATCCTGCTGTACGACGCCATGGTCGCAGACGGCGAACCGCTGGCGCATTTCGACATCAAGCCGGAGACCGGCGCGGAGACGGCGCTGATCTGCGGGGAGCTGTACCGGCGCGGTGAGGGCTGGAAGTTCCGGGCGCTCGGCGAGGGCTACTCCAACGGTCTGGAGGGGCTGGCGTCCGACTTCGGGATCACGGTGGACGAGTCGGAGGTCGCGGCGGCCGCCGCCGCGCCCGTGACCGGATCCGTACCCGAAGCGCCGGCCTGGGCGGCTCCTGCCGCCGCTCCCGAGGTCTCGGTGCCGCTGCCGCCCGAGCAGCCCGCCCCGGTGCCTCAGCAGCCCGCGTACGGCTATCCGCAGCCGCAGCCGGCACCCGCCGCGGCCCAGCCGTCCTACGGCTATCCGCAGCCGACCAGCCAGCCCTCCTACGGCTACCCGGGGCCACAGACGGCCCCGGCCGCGCAGCCCGCGTACGGCTTCCCGCAGCCGGTCGGCGCGCTGCCCGACCCGGACTTCAAACTGCCGCCGCAGGGGCCGCAGTTCATCGGCCGCTGAGCGCGGTTCCGGTTCAGCGGTCGACCTTCGACTTGTAGCCGCGGCCCCACTGGAGCCCCCAGCCGTAGAGGCGGTCGAGTTCGGCCTGGAAGCCGTACACGAACTTCACCTCGCGGCGTACCGTCACCTCGCCCTTGTTGCACTCGATCATCACGACCGCGCAGGAGCGGGCCTGCGGATGGCGTTCGTCGAGGCCGATCTCGATGCGCGGGCCGTTGCTCGGGTAGAGCGTGATGATGGCGTGCGTACGGTCGAAGGCGGGCGTCTGGTCGTAGATGTAGACGAAGACCAGGAGCCGCTTGATGTCGTCGCGGTGGTCGAGATTGACGTAGGCCGTCTCGCCCGACGCCGAGCCGAAGCGGTCGTCGCCGCTGAGCTTCACGTACGGCGCGCCGTTGAGTTCGCCGAAGAAGCTGCCGAGTGGCTGAACCACGCCCTTGGAGCCGTCCGCCAGCTCGTACATGACGCCCAGGTCGAGGTCGACGTTGACCATGCTCTGGGTGTGCGCCTGGACCACTTCCGGCTTGAAGGTGCGGAAGGGGTGGCGCAGCAGGCTGCCGCGCTCCGGGCCGCCGATGTCGGAGGTGCGCATCCGCCAGGACAGGTTGATGCGCAGATTGCCGGTGGCCGCGCCCTGTTTGGTGAGCGAGACCGTGTGGTTCCGTTTGGTCAGTTCTATGGAGTTGGTGGCCGCGCTGCCGGAGTCGAAGTCCGCCGAGCGTCCGCGCCACAGATTGTCCCAGAAGCCCATTCCCGCCCCCACGTTCCCTCGATATGCGGCGGGGCGGCCGCGAGGAATCGTCCTCGACGGCCGCCCCGCTCAGAGCGTTCCTCAACGGGAGGGGTGTCACACCCTCGAAACCGGTGGGGTGTCACACGCCGGAACCCGGTGGGGTCTCACCACCGGAACCCGGTGGGGTCTCACACCCCGGACGAGACCTCTGCCTTCTCGTCCGAGGCCTCACCTTTTCCCTCGGCCGCCGCGAGCGCCCTGTTGCGGCGCACGGACGACCAGAAGGACCAGGCGATCAGGATGACGCCGACGAGGCCGGTGATGACCTCGTGGATCTGGTACTGGATGGTGACCATGAGGATCATGGCGAGGGCGCCGATCGCGTAGTGCGCGCCGTGCTCCAGGTAGACGTAGTCGTCGAGGGTGCCCTGGCGGACCAGGTAGACCGTGAGCGACCGGACGTACATGGCGCCGATGCCGAGGCCGAGTGCCATCAGCACGATGTCGTTGGTGATGGCGAAGGCGCCGATGACGCCGTCGAAGGAGAAGGACGCGTCCAGCACTTCCAGGTAGAGGAACATGAAGAACGCGGCCTGGCCGGCGAGGACGACGGCCGGCTTCTTCTTGCCGGTCCGCTCGGCCTCCTCCTCTTCCTCGTGCTCGCGCTCCTCCTCTTCCTCGAGCTTGTCCTCGAAGTAGCCGGAGAGTCCGCCGACGACCATGTACGTGATCAGGCCCGCGATGCCGGCGAGCAGGACCGTCTGCGCCTTGTCGACGTGCGCGCCGCCGTGCTGGTGGGCGTGGGCCGCGAAGGTGAACGAGGTGATCAGCAGGACGATCAGGGCGATGCAGACCGCCAGCATGTCGACCTTGCCGAGCTTGGCCAGCGGCCGCTCGATCCAGCGCAGCCACTGGATGTCCCGGTCCTCGAAGATGAAGTCGAGGAAGATCATCAGCAGGAACATGCCACCGAAGGCGGCGATCGCCGGGTGGGCGTCGGTCACCAGTTCCTGGTAGTGATCCTTGTTGTTCAGCGCAAGGTCGACCGCGTCGATCGGGCCGATCTTGGCGCTGATGGCGACGATCACGACGGGGAAGACCAGTCGCATGCCGAAGACGGCGATCAGGACACCGACCGTGAGGAAGATCTTCTGCCAGAAGGCACTCATCTTCTTCAGGATTCCGGCGTTGACCACCGCGTTGTCGAAGGACAGCGAGATCTCCAGGACGGCCAGGATCGCCACGATGCCAAAGGCGGTCCACCCCCCGTAGAACGCCGCTGCGACCAAGCCGAGCGCGGTGACCGCAAACGACCAGCCGAAGGTTTTCAGAAGCACTGGCTACCCAATCGTGTATGTACGGGTCTCCCCCGCGCCGTACTCGGCTTTACCTAACGTTGACCACGAAGTGTAGAGGGCTGCCCCTTCGGCTGGCGTAGGTGGGCCCTTAAGAGACGTTGACACCGAAGTCGAGGGCGATGCCCCGCAGGCCGGACGCGTACCCCTGGCCGACCGCGCGGAACTTCCATTCCTGGTTGTAGCGGTAGACCTCGCCGAAAATCATCGCCGTTTCCGTGGAGGCGTCCTCGGAGAGGTCGTAGCGGGCGAGCTCCTGGCCGTCGGCCTGGTTGACGACGCGGATGAAGGCGTTGCTGACCTGTCCGAAGGTCTGGCCGCGGTTGTCGGCGTCGTGGATGGAGACCGGGAAGACGATCTTGTCCACGTTGGCCGGGACCTTGGAGAGGTCGATCAGGATCGACTCGTCGTCGCCCTCGCCCTCACCCGTGAGGTTGTCCCCGGTGTGCTCGACCGAGCCGTCCGGGCTCTTGAGCTGGTTGTAGAAGATGAACCACTCGTCCCCGAGCACCCGGCCTCCGTTGCACAGCAGTGCGCTGGCGTCCAGGTCGAAGTCGGCTCCGGTGGTGGAGCGCGCGTCCCAGCCGAGCCCGATCATCACCTGCGTGAGGTTCGGTGCGGCCTTGGAGAGGGAGACATTGCCTCCCTTGGCGAGCGTGACGCCCATGATGCTGGTCCTCCCCGAGGTCAAACTGTTGTGTTGTCGAGCGCTTCCGGCGCCACTGCCCGAGCGCGTCCGGCGCCGCACTTGAAGTGTGCGGCGCCGGACGGTTGAGCCAAAGGCCGCTGACTCAGACGTTCACGCCGAAGTCCTGCGCGATGCCGCGCAGGCCCGAGGCGTAGCCCTGGCCGATGGCGCGGAACTTCCACTCCGCGCCGTTGCGGTAGAGCTCACCGAAGACCATCGCGGTCTCCGTCGAGGCGTCCTCGGAGAGGTCGTAGCGCGCGATCTCCGCCTCGCCCGCCTGGTTCACCACGCGGATGAACGCGTTGCGGACCTGACCGAAGGACTGCTGGCGGTTCTCGGCGTCGTAGATCGAAACCGGGAACACGATCTTCTGTACGTCGGCCGGAACGGCGGCGAGATTGACCTTGATCTGCTCGTCGTCGCCCTCGCCCTCACCGGTGATGTTGTCCCCGGTGTGCTCGACCGAGCCCTCCGGGCTCTTCAGGTTGTTGAAGAACACGAAGTTGGCGTCACTGCTGACCTTGCCGTCCGCGTTCGTCAGGATGGCGCTGGCGTCGAGGTCGAAGTCGACGCCGGTGGTGGTACGGGCGTCCCATCCCAGACCGACGATGACCGCGGTCAGTCCCGGGGCCTCCTTGGTCAGCGATACGTTGCCGCCCTTGCTGAGGCTGACTCCCACGAGTCCTCCATTGGTGTCCAGGGGCGGGGCGCCCCGTCGTGCGTTGGTATCGGATCAACGATTCGATCCTAGTGACGGGTTCCCGCCCCCTGCAGGCCCTGCGACCGAAGAATCACAGGGTGTCGGGCTCACAGGGTGTCGAGCGCCTTCACGTACTCATTCAGGTCACGCGCGTCCGGCAGGGCGTTGACGACAGTCCAGCGGACAACGCCCTCCTTGTCGATGATGAAGGTGCCGCGCACGGCACAACCCTTGTCCTCGTCGAAGACGCCGTACGCGCGCGAAGTGTTGCCGTGCGGCCAGAAGTCGGAGAGCAGCGGGTACTCCAGGCCCTCCTGCTCGGCGAAGACGCGCAGGGTGTGGATGGAGTCGTTGGAGACCGCCAGCAGCTGGGTGTCACGGTCGGTGAACTGCGGCAGGTTGTCGCGCAGGGAGCACAGCTCGCCGGTGCACACGCCCGTGAAAGCGAACGGGTAGAAGAGCAGCACCACGTTCTTCTCACCGCGGAAGTCGGACAGCTTCACGGTGGCGCCGTGGTTGTCCTTGAGCTCGAAGTCCGGGGCCTTGCTGCCGACCTCGATCGCCATAGTCACACGCTTTCCTTCCAAGGGGCTGTTCGGGTGACGACCAGCCTACGCAGTGATCGACGCCCGCCCGGGTGCGACCCGTCCGTGCGGACCCGCGCAAACGCCCACGCGTCGATCGTCCCCACGTCGCTCACGCATGCGCGAGGCCCCCGCCGACGGCTTGTCGACGGGGGCCTCACACTGCCTACGGCAGACGGAACGAAAACTCAGCGCTTCGACTTCGGTGTGGCCAGGCGCGTGCCCGACCACTCCTTACCCACGGTGATGCTCTTCGTCTGGGAGAGGCCGGCGGTCTGCCCGGCCTCGGCGATGTCGCTGGGCTCGACGTAACCGTCCCGGCCTGTCTTCGGGGTCAGCAGCCAGATCATGCCGCCGTCCTCAAGGAGACCGATGGCGTCCACCAGTGCGTCCGTGAGATCGCCGTCCTCGTCCCGGAACCACAGCAGCACGACGTCGGCGACGTCGTCGTAGTCCTCGTCGACCAGATCCTGGCCGATCAGCGATTCGATGCTTTCACGGAGCTCGTGGTCAACGTCGTCGTCGAAGCCGATCTCCTGGACCACCTGTCCGGGCTCGAACCCCAGCCTGGCGGCCGGGTTGGTCCGCTCCTCCGCGTGGTCCGCGGTCGCGCTCACGGCTTGCCTCCTGATTGTGTTGCGGAATTGGGGTCTCCCCGTCCCGGGCGAAGCCGAGAGCTGGGGAAGTCAGCCACGCGCGTGCGCGCAGCGTTGGCCGTAGTCCACACGGGCGGGGCGGATCGCGCAAGTACCCGGCCGTCGAGACCGCCGAAACGGTGACGATCCTGGCGGTCTCGCCGCAACTCCAGGCAGCGAATCGCGGTGCCATGTGACGCACACCACACCCTTCTGCCCCATTTATGAATTTCGGAACCCTTGGAGCGTACGAGACCCGAACGACTTTGCGGAACGCGTCACGTACTGAGCGTATCGTTGCGTTTTGGCCGGGCCCGTCCCAACGGTCTGTGCGAACGTCACGGTTACCTCTCAGTAGAGATGACGTTTACGTTCCCGAGGTACACGATGGGGAACGGCGCAGATACGCAGAAAATCTGCCCCAAACAGCCCTCTGACAGCGAAGGAACAGCGTGGCTTCCGGATCCGATCGCAACCCGATCATCATTGGCGGCCTTCCCAGCCAGGTCCCGGACTTCGACCCTGAGGAGACTCAGGAGTGGCTCGACTCCCTCGACGCCGCCATCGACGAGCGCGGCCGTGAGCGCGCCCGCTACCTGATGCTGCGGCTCATCGAGAGGGCCCGCGAGAAGCGCGTGGCCGTGCCCGAGATGCGCAGCACGGACTACGTCAACACCATCGCGACCAAGGACGAGCCGTTCTTCCCGGGCAACGAGGAGATCGAGCGCAGGGTCCTGAACGCGACCCGCTGGAACGCGGCCGTGATGGTGTCCAGGGCCCAGCGCCCGGGCATCGGGGTCGGCGGCCACATCGCGACCTTCGCCTCCTCCGCCTCGCTCTACGACGTGGGCTTCAACCACTTCTTCCGGGGCAAGGACGAGGGCGACGGCGGCGACCAGATCTTCTTCCAGGGGCACGCGTCCCCCGGTATCTACGCCCGCGCCTTCCTGCTCGACCGGCTGAGCGAGCAGCAGCTCGACGCGTTCCGCCAGGAGAAGTCGAAAGCGCCGTACGGGCTGTCCTCGTACCCGCACCCGCGGCTGATGCCGGACTTCTGGGAGTTCCCGACCGTCTCGATGGGCCTCGGCCCGCTCGGCGCGATCTTCCAGGCGCGGATGAACCGCTACATGGAGGCCCGCGGTATCGCGGACACCTCCAAGTCGCACGTGTGGGCGTTCCTCGGCGACGGCGAGATGGACGAGCCGGAGTCGCTCGGCCAGCTGTCGATCGCGGCGCGCGAGGGCCTGGACAACCTGACCTTCGTCGTCAACTGCAACCTCCAGCGGCTCGACGGCCCGGTACGCGGCAACGGCAAGATCATCCAGGAGCTGGAGTCGCAGTTCCGGGGCGCCGGATGGAACGTCATCAAGCTGGTCTGGGACCGGACTTGGGACCCGCTGCTCGCCCAGGACCGCGACGGCGTGCTCGTCAACAAGCTGAACACCACGCCGGACGGCCAGTTCCAGACGTACGCCACCGAGACCGGCGCGTACATCCGCCAGCACTTCTTCGGTGACGACCACCGGCTGCGCGCGATGGTCGAGAACATGACCGACGACCAGGTCCTGCACCTGGGCCGCGGCGGTCACGACCACAGGAAGGTCTACGCGGCCTTCGCCGCGGCCAAGGCGCACAAGGGCCAGCCGACCGTGGTCCTCGCCCAGACCGTCAAGGGCTGGACGCTCGGCCCCAACTTCGAGGGCCGCAACGCGACGCACCAGATGAAGAAGCTGACGGTCGCCGACCTCAAGGGCTTCCGCGACCGCCTGCACCTGCCGATCACCGACAAGCAGCTCGAGGACGGCCTGCCGCCGTACTACCACCCGGGCCGCGACTCGGAGGAGATCCAGTACATGCACGACCGCCGCAAGGGCCTGGGCGGATACGTCCCGACCCGTGTCGTGCGGTCGAAGCCGCTCCAGCTTCCCGAGGACAAGACCTACGCGAGCGTGCGCAAGGGCTCGGGTCAGCAGTCGATCGCCACGACCATGGCCTTCGTACGACTGCTCAAGGACCTCATGCGGGACAAGGAGATCGGCAGGCGCTTCGTGCTGATCGCGCCCGACGAGTACCGCACCTTCGGCATGGACTCGTTCTTCCCGAGCGCGAAGATCTACAACCCGCTCGGCCAGCAGTACGAGTCGGTCGACCGCGAACTGCTCCTCGCCTACAAGGAGTCGCCGACGGGCCAGATGCTGCACGACGGCATCTCGGAGGCGGGCTGCACGGCCTCCCTGATCGCCGCGGGCTCGGCGTACGCGACGCACGGCGAGCCGCTCATCCCGGTGTACGTCTTCTACTCGATGTTCGGTTTCCAGCGCACCGGCGACCAGTTCTGGCAGATGGCCGACCAGTTGGCGCGCGGTTTCGTCCTGGGCGCGACCGCCGGTCGTACGACGCTGACCGGTGAGGGTCTCCAGCACGCGGACGGCCACTCGCAGCTGCTCGCCTCGACGAACCCGGGCTGTGTCGCCTACGACCCGGCGTTCGGCTTCGAGATCGCGCACATCGTGAAGGACGGTCTGCGCCGGATGTACGGCCCGGACTCGGAGAACGTCTTCTACTACCTCACCGTCTACAACGAGCCGATCCAGCACCCGGCGGAGCCTTCGGACGTCGACGTGGACGGCATCCTGAAGGGTCTCTACCGCTTCGGCGAGGGCACGGCAGGCACCATCCCGGCGCAGATCCTGGCGTCCGGTGTCGCCGTGCCGTGGGCGGTGGAGGCGCAGAAGATCCTCGCCGAGGAGTGGAACGTCAAGGCGGACGTCTGGTCGGCGACCTCCTGGAACGAGCTGCGGCGCGAGGCCGTCGAGGTGGAGCGGCACAACCTTCTCCACCCCGAGGAGGAACAGCGCGTCCCGTATGTGACGCAGAAGCTGTCCGCCGTCCAGGGTCCGTTCGTGGCCGTCTCCGACTGGATGCGATCGGTTCCGGACCAGATCTCGCGGTGGGTGCCGGGCACGTACCAGTCCCTCGGCGCGGACGGCTTCGGCTTCGCGGACACGCGCGGGGCGGCGCGCCGCTTCTTCCACATCGACGCGCAGTCGATCGTGGTCGCGGTGCTGACCGAGCTGGCGCGCGAGGGCAAGGTCGACCGGTCGGTCCTGAAGCAGGCGATCGACCGCTACCAACTGCTCGACGTGGCGGCGGCCGACCCGGGGGCCGCGGGCGGCGACGCGTAAGGGCTGCCGCGTCAATCGCGTGAAGGGCGGCGGGGCCATGGGCTCCGCCGCCCTCCGTCTTTCTTTCCTACGATGCGGGCATGAAGCAGCAATCGGCACAAGCCCGTTGGGAGCAGCGCACGCAGCGGCCCCTGCTGGCGCTCGCGGTGGCGTTCGCCCTCGGGTACGCCGTGCCGATCGTGGACAGCGACGCGAGCCGTTCGCTGACGGTCACCTGCACGGCGGTGGAGTGGGTGGTGTGGGGGTCGTTCGCCACCGACTATCTCGTACGGCTCGTACTGGCCCGGCAGCGACGGGACTTCGTCCGCACCCACTGGCTGGACCTGTGCGCGGTGATCCTGCCGATCCTTCAGCCGCTGCGGCTGCTGCGGCTCGTCGCCACGCTGACGCTGGTGGGGCGGCGGGCGCGGATGGCCTCGCAGATCCAGCTGACGACGTATGTCGGGGGCGCGGTGATCGGGCTGCTGATGTTCGGGTCGCTCGCCGTGCTCTCCGTCGAGCGGGACTCGCCGAACGGGAACATCAAGACGCTGGGCGACGCGGTGTGGTGGTCGTTCACGACGATGACGACGGTGGGATACGGGGATCACGCGCCGACGACCGGCCTGGGCCGCATACTCGCGGTCGGGCTCATGCTCTCCGGGATCGCCCTGCTCGGTGTCGTCACCGCCAACATCGCCGCCTGGTTCATCTCCCGCTTCGAGAAGGACGACGTGGAGGAACGGCGCCAGACCGCCGCCATCCAGTCCCTCACGGAGGAGGTACGCGCGCTACGCGCGGAGGTCGCCGCGCTGTCGGGCGCGCCGGGGGCTGTGCCGCACCCTGTACCGGGGGCGGAGGAGGAGCACATGCGCTAGCGGGAGCGGTACCCGGCGCATCGCCCCGCCGACAGGACGGCAATGCGCCGGGTACCCCCGTTCCTCACCTTCGGACCTGCACGCGCTGCCCCCCTCCGGCAGCGCGCCGCAGCTCCGGTCCGTCCTTCAGGTCGTACGGAGGACTTGACCTACTGTGACCTGGGGCGTGCACCGAGCGGGAGGGATCTTTAGCGGAGTCACCCTGATAGGCGAAACCTGAACAAAAACAGGCCGGTCAGATGTGCCCGGCGCCCGCCCCCGCGGCCTCCGCGTTCTCGCCCCGCTTGGTGAGCAGCGCGACGAAGACCGCCACGACGGCGACCCCGGCGGCGACGAGGCAGGCCAGGCTCATGCCGGAGATGAACGTGTCGTGCGCGACGCCCGTGATCTTCTCGGCGAGCGCGGCCGGGGTGTCCTTGGTGACCGGCGCGGCACCGACCTGGACCGCCTCGGAGGCCTGGTCGAGCTGTACAGAGGTCAGCGGCGGGAGCTTGGCGTCCGCCCAGTTGCCCGCGAGGTCGCCATCGACCTTGGAGGCCATCACGGCGCCGAGAACGGCCGTACCGAGGCTGCCGCCGATCTGCATGGCGGCCTGCTGGAGACCACCGGCGACACCGGACAGCTCCATCGGCGCGTTGCCCACGATGACCTCGGTCGCGCCGACCATGACCGGCGCGAGGCCGAGGCCCAGGCCGGCGAACCAGATCGACATGACGGCGCTGCTGGTGCCCGTGTCCAGCGTGGACATGCCGTACATGGAGATCGCGGTGAGGGCCATGCCGCCCGCCAGCGGGATGCGCGGGCCCGTCTTGGTGATCAGGGCGCCGGCCAGCGGCGAGCCCACGATCATCATTCCGGTGAGGGGCAGCAGGTGCAGGCCCGCGTCGACCGGGCTCATGCCGTGCACGTTCTGCAGATAGAAGGTGACGAAGAACAGGCCGCCGAGGAAGGCGATGGCCATCAGGACCATGAGGACCACGCCCGCCGACAGCGGTACGGAGCGGAAGAGCGCGAGGGGGATCAGCGGTTCCCTGACCCGCTTCTCCCAGAAGGCGAAGAGCGCGAAGCCGAGCACCGAGGCGGCCAGGAAGGTCCACGTCAGGCCCGCCCCCCAGCCCCACGTCGGGGCCTTGATGAGCGCCCAGACCAGGCAGAACATGGCGCCGGACAGCAGCGCGATGCCGAGGATGTCGAAGGAGCGCGGCGCGTTCTCGGCGCGGTGGTCGGTCAGGATCAGCAGGCCCAGGACCAGCGCGATGACACCGACCGGCACATTGATGAAGAACACCGACTGCCAGCTGACGTGCTGCACCAGCAGACCGCCGAGGATCGGGCCCCCCGCGGTGGAGGCGCCGATGACCATGCCCCAGATGCCGATCGCCATGTTCAGCTTCTCGGCCGGGAAGGTGGCCCGCAGCAGGCCGAGCGCGGCCGGCATCAGCAGCGCGCCGAACAGACCCTGGAAGACGCGGAAGGTGACCACGAGGGCGATGCTGTCGGACAGGCCGATGGCTCCGGAGGCCGCGGCGAAGCCCACCACACCGATCAGGAAGGTCTGCCGGTGCCCGAAGCGGTCGCCGAGCTTGCCCGCGGTGATCAGGGTGACCGCGAGCGCGAGGAAGTAACCGTTGGTGATCCACTGGACGTCGGCGAAGCTCGCGCCCAGGTCTTTCTGGATGGCGGGGTTGGCGATGGCCACGATGGTGCCGTCCAGGGCGACCATCATCACGCCGATCGCCACGCTGATGAGCGTCAGCCAGGGGTGGCCGCGCAACCCCTTGGCGGAGGTCGGCCCGGAGGGGGCGACCGGGGCCTTGTCGGCCGGGCCCGTCGCGTCGACGGTGGTCTGACTAGTCATGCTTCCGAGGCTAGTGACAGTCACTGACAGTTGACAAACCGATTCACAAGTCGGTAACTGTCACGTCACTCACAGATAGGCTGATCCGGGCGAACGGCGCGGAGGAGACGGATCATGAACACGGCGCCACGGCTGGGGCTGCGCGAGCGCAAGAAGCAGCGCACCCGGGACGCGTTGCTGCGGGCCGCTCTCGAACTCTTCACCACCAAGGGGTACGAGCAGACGACCGTCGACGAGATCGCCGAGGCCGTCGACGTCTCGCAGCGCACCTTCTTCCGCTACTTCGCGGGCAAGGAGGACGCCGCCCTGTTCGCCCAGGAGATCGCGGAGTCGCACTTCATCGCCGCCGTGCGCGAACGCCCGCTCCACGAAGCCCCGTTGGAGGCGCTGCGCCGGGCCGTCCTGGAGGGCTGGGACACCATCGGCGAGGCGGTCGAGGCCGTCGTCCCGATCGAACTGCACATGCGCACCTATCAGTTGATCGAATCGACGCCCGCACTGCTCGCCGCCCACCTGCGCCGCTCCGCGGAGGTCGAGGAGGAGATCGCGCGCCTGATCGCCGAGCGCGAGGGCCTCGACGTGGACCTGGACCCACGGCCGCGCGTCGCGGTCGCCCTGTTCGGCGGGGTGATGCGGGTCACCGAGCGCCTGTGGGGCGCGGGCGAGGACATCAGCGTCGAGGCGATCCGCGCCCTGACCGCCTCGTATCTCGACCATGTGGGCCCCGCGTTGGCGGAGAAGTGGCGCACGGAGTGACGCACCGGTCACGCACCGGTGCCGTACCGCCGGGGTATCACAGCGCACCACTGACGTACCGATGCGCACCGCCGACGTACCGCCGCACGAGCGGACGAATCACCCGCACGCAGCGTCACATCCCGCACACATGTCGCAGGATTTCGCGCACAGAGTGTCACCATTTAACTCAAACTGAACCCGGTTTGCCCCAATTACCCCATCAGAAACGTGATCCCCCTCACTCGTTTAACGGGAGGCACCTCACTTCTCCTAGGGTGTCCTCTCAGTGACTTCCTTCGACACATCCCCCCAACTCAACGTCTGGCGCGCACTGCTCGCGCTGGCCGTGGTGTTCGTGATGCTGGCCACCAGTGGCTGGACCGCGCTCCACAGCCACCGGGGAGCATCTCCCCTCCAGGCTTCGCGCTCCGCGTGGGAGCACGGCCGTATCGCCGGACACCTGCTGCCGGACCCGGACTCCACGCCGAGCCGGCTGGCCCAGTTCTTCGCCTCGCTCGACTCCCACCAGCGCGCCCGTCTCGCCCACCGCTACCCGCTCGCGGTCGGCAACATGAACGGGGCGCCCGTCAAGCTGCGCTACGAGGCGAACCGCATCGCCATCGACCACCAGCGCAAGGTCGAGCGCAAGCGCATGCACGACAGCCGGCTCTCGTCGCTCGGCCACAACGAGGCGGGGCGCCGTATGCACCGCTACGAGGCGCTGCTGCACAAGGGCCGCAAGATCCTCGCCTTCGACCCCCTGGGCTCGGGGCGGATCGCGGAGGTCTTCGGCAACCTCGACAAGGCCGAGCGCGTCTCGGTCGTGGTGCCCGGCGTCGACACCGATCTGCTCTCCTTCCAGCGCACCTACAAGAAGTACTCGGCACCCGTCGGCATGGCGCGTTCCCTGTACAAGGCGGAGCGCGCGGCGAGTCCCGGCACGCGTACGGCCGTGATCGCGTGGGCCGACTACACGGCGCCCAGCGGGCTCGGCATGGACGCGGCCACCGCCATGCGCGCGCAGGACGGCGCGGTACGGCTGAACGCGCTGCTGCGGGCGCTGCCGGGGAGCACGCCGGTGGCGCTGTACTGCCACAGCTACGGCTCCGTGCTGTGCGGGGTCGCCGCCCATGAACTGCCCCAGCGGGTCTCCGACATAGCGGTGGCGGGCAGCCCCGGGATGCGGGCCGAGAAGGCGGCGAACCTGCACACCTCGGCCCGGGTCTGGGCGATGCGGGACTCCGACGACTGGATCCAGGACGTGCCGTACATGGAAGTCGGCGGGCTCGGACACGGCAACGACCCGGTGTCGAAGGGGTTCGGGGCGCGAGTCCTGTCGGCACAGGGCGCGAAGGGTCACACCGGCTATTTCGAGCCGGGCACGGAGAGTCTCCGCAACTTCGCGGAGATCGGCATTGGTGCGTACCGCGCCGTCCACTGCGCGCACGATGATGACGCGTGCCGGAAGGGTTTGTCCGACACCGTGTCGGCCTGACGCG
Source organism: Streptomyces sp. NPDC029292 (assembly GCF_055569295.1). NCBI lineage: Bacteria > Bacillati > Actinomycetota > Actinomycetes > Kitasatosporales > Streptomycetaceae > Streptomyces > Streptomyces sp. NPDC029292. Next base: position 477,211 of record NZ_JBVHXR010000004.1, on the reverse strand, counting down.
CGTAGAGGACGAAAAACTGCGGTCTGCCCAGGGAGGCGACGGAGGCTTGCGTGCCGCATACGATGGCCCGCATGGGTGACGTACTGGCCGGATTTCATGCCGCCTGGGAGTTCGAGTCCGACTCCGTGCTCATCCGCTTCGAACGGGGGATCCGTACACCGAAGCTGTTCCAGGCACTCGGCGAACGCCGTATCCCCCTGGAGGCGATCGCGGCGGTGACGCTGACGCCCGGGAAGCGCGGCACGGTCGTTCTGCGTGCCGTGCCCAGAGCGGGCGCCGATCCGCTGATGGAGGCGGCCGCGGGACAGCTCAAGGAAGGGTGCGACCCCTACCGGCTGGTGCTGCCCGCCGAGCGGGAGACCCTCGCCGAGTACTACGCGGACGAGCTGCGCGGGCAGCTCACCGAGGACGAGGAACCGGCCGAGCGCTATCTCGTCGCGCCGCCCGAGTCGCCGCTGCAGTTCAAGGCGTACGACGGGAAGGCGACCTTCGACGGCAAGTCGGTGTCCTTCCGGTGGTTCTGGACGGGGGCCTCGTCGGCGAAGTGGAAGGCCGGCGACCAGACGTTCCCGGTCGCCGACCTGAGTGGGGTCGAGTGGCGCTCCCCCGAGGTCTTCGAGGGCCATCTGCGGCTGCTGCGCCGCGAGCCCGCTCCCGCGCAGCCCGCCCAGGCCGACCAGGATCCGGCGGCGGTCCTCTTCGGGCTCGGTTACGGTCCGGTCCACGAGTCGCTGCCGTTCGCTGCGTCCGTCCTGGCCGCGGTGCGTGCCCCGGGGCCGGGGCCGGCCGCTCTGCCCGCGGCCGCGGCGGCGCGCCGCGACCCCGCCGACATCGCCGAGCGCATCCGTCACCTCGGTGAGCTGTACGAGTCGGGGCTGGTGACGGACGAGGAGTTCACGACGAAGAAGGCGGAGCTGCTGGCTGAGCTGTGAGGGGGCGGGGGCGGCAGGGTTGGTGGGGGTGCACCGAAAACTGGATTCGCCCCCTCCGCCCCTGCCCTCCCCCATCGTCCCTGGGGGCTGCCGCCCCCCAGACCCCCGCTATCGGCCTGGACGGCCTCGTCCTCGAACGCCGGACGGGCTGAAAGATCTCACGCCGAACGGGCCGAAAGATCTCACGCCGAACGGGCTGAAAGATCTCTACTCGCGGCCTGCCGACGTGAACGTCATGTCCGCGTAGCGGTCGCCCGCGACCTTGGAGGCGAGGGGCTCCAGGAGGTCGAGCTCGTTCTCGGTGAGGACGATGCGGGTGGCGGCGGTGTTCTCCTCGACGCGGGTGCGCTTGGTGGTGCCGGGGATCGGGACGACGGTGATCCCGTGCACGGCGGCCCGCTGCTGGGACCAGGCCAGCGCGATCTGGCCGAGTGAGGCGTCATGGGCGTCGGCGACGGCGCGTACCGGCTCCAGGAGCGCGGCGTTGGCGGCCGCGTTGTCGCCGGTGAAGCGGGGCATCGTGCGCCGGAAGTCGTCCGACGTCAGATCGTCGTCGGCGTTCGCGAACGAACCCGTGAGGAAGCCGCGGCCGAGCGGCGAGTACGGCACCAGCGCCACGCCCAGTTCACCCGCGACCGGAACCACGCCCGCCTCGATGTCGCGGCTGAACAGCGACCACTCCGACTGCACGGCGGCGATCGGGTGCACGCCCTGCGCGGCCCGCAGCTCGCCGCCCGTGACCTCGCTCAGCCCGAGGTGCTTGACCTTGCCCGCGCGCACCAGTTCGGCCATGACGCCGACGGTCTCCTCGATGGGGACGTTCACATCGCGGCGGTGCATGTAGTAGAGGTCGATCACGTCGACGTCCAGGCGCTGCAGGCTCGCCTCGACGGCCTGGCGGATGTACGCCGGATCGTTCTTGATGATCCGCTTGAAGGGGTCGTCCGGCGCGCTGGAGAGCGCGAACTTCGTCGCGATGACGACCTCGTCGCGGTGCGCCTTGAAGAACGGCGACAGGAACTTCTCGTTCTCGCCGCGCCCGTACGCGTCAGCGGTGTCGTAGAGCGTGACACCGAGCTCCAGCGCCCGCTCCAGGGCGGCCCGGGACTCATCCGCGTCCGACGGGCCGTACGCCCAGCTCATCCCCATGCAGCCGAGGCCCTGTACGCCGACCTCGGGGCCCCCGGTACCGAGCTCCACCTTCGCGATCTTGCCGTCCGTCATCAGGACCTCTCCGACGCCAGGGCCTGCCCGGCGTCCGCATAGAAATTGATCTTGCGGTCGAGCACCGCGAGGGTGTCCTGGAGCTCGGCGATCCGGGCCTGCACGTCCCGGCGGGTCGCCTCCAGGAGTTCGTAGCGCTCGATGTAGGTGTGGTCGCCCTCGCGCACCATTTCCGCGTACCGCACCATGTCGGCGACCGGCATACCGGTGAGCCGGAGCTTGCCGACCAGGCCCAGCCAGTCCAGGTCGCGGTTGCAGTAGCGGCGCTGACCGGTGTGCGAGCGGTCGATGTGCGGCATCAGGCCGATCCGCTCGTACCAGCGGAGGGTGTGCGCGGTGAGGCCGGTGTAGGCGACGACCTCACTGATCGTGTAGTTGTCCTGCCCGTCCGGTCGCCGGTGCGGCTCGGGCGGCCCCGCGCAGCCCTCGGTCCCGGTACCGGTCTCGGCGGCCTCGGCCATGGTCTCCATCACCGTCATGACCACCACGCTAAAACCTTCGAGTGCACTCCAAGCAAGCGGAATCCGGCGAAATTCCGGAGACGTCGTCCGGTCGCGGTGGTTACCGTGCGGACCATGAGTCTCGTACGCCGTGCCGGACCCCTCGATGCGGCTTCAGCTCTGAGGCGCTTAGGCTCGTACGCATGTCCTTGCAGAGCTTGGCGTTGATCGAGAACTGGCCCGTTCCCACGGCCGCGGCGGCCGTCGTCCGTGCGGACGGGGAGGTACTGGGGACCCATGGTCCCGGCGGGCACCGGTTCGCGCTCGCCTCGGTCACCAAGCCGCTCGCCGCGTACGCCGCCCTCGTCGCGTACGAGGAGGGGGCGATCGAGCTCGACGAGCCGGCCGGGCCGACGGGTTCGACGGTCCGTCATCTCCTCGCACACACCTCGGGGCTCGCCTTCGACGAGCACCGGGCGACCTCCACGCCCGGGGAGCGGCGGCTGTACTCCAACGCCGGGTTCGAGATGCTCGGGGACCACATCGCGAAGGCGACGGACATTCCCTTCGGCGAGTATCTGCGCCAGGCGGTCCTCGAACCGCTGGGCATGACGTCGACCACGCTCGACGGGTCGCCCGCCAAGGACGGCGTCTCCACGGTGGACGACTTGGTGCGGTTCGCCGCCGAGGTGCAGGCGCCGCGGCTGCTCGACCCGCGGACGGTCGCCGAGGCGATGACCGTCCAGTACCCCGGTACGAAGGGCGTCCTGCCGGGATACGGCCACCAGAACCCCAACGACTGGGGACTCGGCTTCGAGATCCGCGACTCCAAGTCGCCGCACTGGACGGGCGGTTCGTCCTCGCCGCGGACCTTCGGGCACTTCGGGCAGTCGGGTACGTTCCTGTGGATCGACCCGGCCGCGGGCGTCGCCTGCGTCGCGCTGACCGACCGCGCGTTCGGCCCGTGGGCCGTCGAGGCCTGGCCGCCCTTGACCGACGCGGTGCTCGCGGAGCTCGCGTCCTGACGCCGGCTTACCGCGGGCGGAGGCCGAGCCGGTCCGCCCAGGCCGCTATCGCCGAGGCGATCAGCAGGGGCTGGTCCTCCGGGGTGTGATGCCCGGCGACGGCGTCGGAGTGTTCGATCTCCAGGCCGGCGATGTTCGCCGCGCACCACGCGATGATGCCCTCGTGCATCATCGCCCCCGGCCCGGGCGCGAACGTGAGCAGCAGCTTGGGCACGTCCGAACTGGCCTTCAGCCAGCGGTCGTACGCCTCGATCCTGGCCACGACATCGGCGGGCTCGCCGCCCAGCGGCATCGAGCGCGGCCACCGCAACAGCGGCATCCTGCTCTCGCGGGTCGGGTACGGCTTGCGGTAGACGTCGAGGTCGCCCGGGGTGAGTGCCGTGGCGGAGGTGCCGGGCAGGCCTTGCTCGATGAAGGCGTTGTCGTCGAGGATCATGGCCTCGCCGACGCCGTCCGTCTTGATAGCCCGGAACAGCTCTCGGCCGCCTTCGGGGAACTCCTCCCAGGCCATCGGCTTGACGATGGCCTCGGTGAACGCGATGCCACGCACCCGGTGCGGATGGCGCGCGGCCCAGTCGAAGGCCAGGGCGCCGCCCCAGTCGTGCCCGACCAGGATGACGTCCTGAAGGTCGAGCGCGTCGAACCAGGCGTCCAGGTAGCGGGCGTGGTCGGCGAAGGCGTAGTCGATGGCGGGCTTGCCCGACTCGCCCATCCCGATGAGGTCGGGGGCCAGCAGCCGTCCCGGCCCGACGGCCGGCATGACCTTCCGCCACAGATACGAGGAGGTCGGATTGCCGTGCAGGAAGACGATCGGCAACCCGGTACCGGACTCCCGGTGGTGCAGGGTCGAGTCGAGGATGTGCTGAACAGGCATGGTCAGGGCTCCTGGCGGAGGTTGAGGTGGGTGATGCGGTCGACCGCGATCTCGATGACCACGCGGCCGGGCGGAGCGGGCGGCGGCGTCGCATAGCGCGCGGTGTAGCGGCGTACGCCTTCGGCCACCCGCCCGGGTGCGTCGTACACGGCGGCGGGTCCTTCGAGCGTCACCCACCGGAACCCCACCGCCTGGCAGAGCGCCGCACGCCCGCCCCGCCCGGTGATGAGGTTCCTGACCTTGCGTGTGGTGCCGACGGTCAGGACCCGGGCAAGGCCCGCCGGACCGTCCCAGGTGAAGCGCACCGCGACCACGTGCGGCGAACCGTCGGGACGCAGGGTCGTCAGGGTGGCCACATGCGGCCCGGCGAGGAAGTCCTCGACCGACGGCGTCACGACGGGCACGGTCACGGTCACCGGAAGGCCGCGGCGTTGCGTTCGGCCCAGGCGGCGAAGCTGCCCGGCGCACGGCCCAGGACGTGGGCGACGTCGGGGCTCACCCGCTGCTCGTCCTCGGTCGGTTCGCCCAGGATGGCCAGGGTGCCCTCGACCACCGGCAGCGGCATGAACCGTGCCATCAGCTCGTGGGCCTCGGCACGGGTCTGTTCGGTGAAGCGCACCGGTTCGCCGACCGCGGCCGCGATCGCCGCCGCACGCTCGCGCGGGGTGGTCGGTGCGGGGCCGGTCAGGGTGTAGGTGGCGCCCAGGTGAGCGTCCTGGCGCAGCGCGGCGGCGGCGACCGCGGCCACGTCGTCGGGGTCGACGAAGGGCAGACCTACGTCGCCGAACGGGGCCGCGGCCTCCCGGCCGGTCCGGATCGACTCGGCCCAGGCGAAGGCGTTGGTGGCCATGCCGCCCGAGCGCAGGACCGTCCAGTCGAGGCCGGACTGCTGTACGGCCGCCTCGAACAGGCCCGGGTGCCGGTACGCCTCCGGGCGGGTGCCCACGCCTTGCGTGGACAGCAGCACCACCTTGCGGATCCCGGCGGTCTTCGCCGCGTCCAGGATGCCGCGCGGGTTCTCGCCCGCCACCAGCAGGAACAGCGCCTCCGCTCCGTCGAACGCGGCCTCGAGCCCGGCCGGCTCGGCGAGATCGGCGGCCACCGCCCGCACGCCCGGCGGCACGTCGGCCTCGGTGATGTGCCGGGCCACGGCCGTCACCGGCAGCTGAGCCTCGGTGAGCATCCGCACCAGCGCCCGCCCGACGTTCCCGGTCGCACCAGTCACCACGAACATGTCGATCTCCTCGACTCGTCAGTGAGTTAGTTGACTGACTAACTCCGTGGAACGGGACGCTAGCACAGGCCGACCGGCGGCTGTCTATAGTTAGTCGGGTGACTGACTCAACGGATTCCCGGAGCCCTCGGGCGAAGGCGGGCGGCAAGCGGCAGCAGCTGACGGCCGCCGCGGCCCGGGTGCTGCACGAGCAGGGCGTGGAGCGCACGACCATCGCCGACATCGCCCGCGCCGCCGACGTCCCGGCGGGCAACGTGTACTACTACTTCAAGACCAAGGACGAGCTGGTCGAGGCCGCCCTCTCCGAGCACGCCACACATCTGGAGTCCCTCACCGGCCGACTCGACCAGCTCCCCGACCCGCGCGAACGCCTCAAGGGACTCATCGGCGCGTGGGTCGGCCAGCGCGACATCGCGGCCCGCTACGGCTGCCCGACGGGCACCCTCGCCGCCGAGCTCGACAAGCGGGCCAACGGCGGACTCGACCTCGCGGCGGGCCGTCTCATCCGGCAGCTGCTGGCGTGGGTGGAACAGCAGTACCGGCAGATCGGCGTGGCCGACCCCGAGGCCAGCGCACTGGCGCTCGTCGGCGCCTACCAGGGCATGTCCCTGCTCTCCAACGCCCTGCGCGACCCGGAGATCATGACTCGCGAGGGAGCCCGCCTCGCCCGCGAGCTCGACAGTCTGGTGTGACGCGGGGCTGATGTGACGCGGGCCGAGCGTGACGCGAGCCCGGCGGGACACGGGCCTGACGGGGCGCAGGCCCGACGGAACACGGACCTGACAGGGCGCAAGCCCGACGGAACACGGACCTGACAGGGCGCAAGCCCGACGGAACACGGACCTGACGGGGCGCAAGCCCGGACGACGTGCCGGTGCCTCAGCCCGTCGCCATCTCCCACAGCAGCAGCTCCGCCGGTGTCCCGGCCACCGCCTCCAAGTCCTTCGCCGCCGTGATGCGGGCCGCGTCGCCCGCGCCCAACTCCTCGCCGTCCAGGCGGACTTCACCCCGGACCACATGGGCGTACAGGAAAGGCGCGTCCGGAACCGCCGTGCGCTCCCCCGCCGCCAGGCGCCGTACATGGAGCATGGCGCCCGCCTCCGGGACCGCGTACGGCGTGGAGTCCGCGATGCCGTGGACGACCTCGTAGGACGGGTCGCCGCCCGGCTCCAGGGGGGCCAGCCACATCTGGACGAAGACCAGGGGGACGTCGGCGTCGTTGCGCTCCACGTGGCGGACGCCGCCCGCCGAGCTCAGGCGCTGGACGTCGCCGGGGCGGACCAGCGACTCGTACCCCGTCGAGTCCCGGTGAGTCAGCTCGCCCTCGACGACCCACGTGACGATCTCGGTGTGGCTGTGCGGATGCTCGTCGAAGCCGGCGCCGGGATCGAGCCGCTCCTCGTTGCAGGCGATCACCGCCCCGAAGCGAAGATTGTCCGGGTCGTAGTGCGGACCGAAGGAGAAGGCGTGGAAGGAGGAGATCCCCGTCGCCGGGTCCCCTCCGCTGTAGCGCTCGTCGGCGCGCCGTACGTCCATCACAGCCACCACCGTAGCCCCGCCCCGACGCCGTCCCCGCCCTTACTTGAGACCCGGCGCCGCACGCCTGAGTCCGGATAAGGCAGTCTTGTCCCGTGCCCGAACCCGAAGCCAGCAACACCGAGCGCCCAACGCACGACATCCACTCGCACTCAGCGACCCTGAAGCGCCTGGAGAAGTCGTCCGGAAGTCTCGCCGCTCAGGCCATCGCACGGATGGACGAGACGCTGCCGTGGTACCGGGCCATGCCCCCGGAGAACCGTTCCTGGATCGGGCTGGTCGCCCAGGCCGGTATCGCCGCTTTCACGGAGTGGTTCCGGCACCCCGACGCTCCGCAGGCCATCTCCACCGATGTGTTCGGGACCGCGCCGCGCGAGCTGACCAGGGCCATCACCCTGCGCCAGACCGTCGAGATGGTGCGCACCACCATCGAGGTCATGGAGAGCGCGATCGACGAGGTCGCCGCCCCCGGCGACGAGTCGGTGCTCCGAGAGGCTCTTCTCGTGTACGCCCGCGAGATCGCCTTCGCCACCGCCCAGGTGTACGCGCAGGCGGCGGAGGCACGGGGCGCCTGGGACGCCCGCCTCGAGTCGCTCGTCGTGAACGCCGTGCTGTCCGGCGAGGCCGACGAGGGCGCCGTCAGCCGGGCCGCCGCCCTCGGATGGAATTCCCCCGAACATGTCTGCGTAGTGCTGGGTACGGCGCCCGACGGTGACAGCGAGCTGACGGTGGAGGCGATCCGGCGGGCCGCGCGCCACGCCAAGCTGCAAGTACTGACCGGTGTGCTCGGAGACCGGCTGGTCGTCATCGCCGGCGGCAGCGACAACCCGCTCGCCGTCGCCAAGTCGTTGATCGGGCCGTATGCGGCGGGGGCCGTCGTCGCCGGGCCGATCGTGCCCGATCTGCTCGCCGCGACCCGCTCCGCGCAGGCCGCCGCCGCCGGACTGAAGGCGTGTTTCGCCTGGCAGGACGCCCCGCGGCCGGTTCTCGCGGACGATCTGCTGCCGGAGCGCGCGATCGCGGGGGACCCGTCCGCCCGCGAGCAACTGGTGGAGGAGATCTACAGACCGCTGGAGGAGGCCGGTTCCGCGCTCCTGGAGACGCTCAGCGTCTATCTGGAACAGGCGAGCAGCCTCGAAGGCGCGGCCCGGATGCTCTTCGTCCATCCCAACACCGTGCGCTACCGGCTCCGACGTGTGACTGACGTCACCGGCTGGTCGCCCTCGGATGTACGCTCCGCGTTCACGCTGCGGATCGCGCTGATCCTGGGGCGTCTGGCTGATGGAGATCCCCAGGCCTAACCCTTTGTCGGGGACCTACAATTCCCCTTCGTGTTCTTCGTCCCTGTCCCCACGGGCGGCCGTGGCCGTCCACAAGAGAGAGTGTGAGAGTGCTCGTACTCGTCGCTCCCGGCCAGGGCGCCCAGACGCCCGGCTTCCTGACTCCTTGGCTCGACCTCCCCGGCGCCACCGACCGCCTCGCCGCGTGGTCGGACGCCATCGGGCTCGACCTTGCCCACTACGGCACCCAGGCCGACGCGGACGCGATCCGCGACACCGCCGTGGCGCAGCCGCTCCTCGTCGCGGCCGGACTGCTGTCCGCCGCCGCGCTGGGCGAGGTGGCCCCGGGTGCCGTCGCGGGCCACAGCGTCGGTGAGATCACGGCCGCCGCGTTCGCCGGAGTGCTCGACGACACGGCCGCGCTGCGCCTCGTACGCAAGCGGGGTCTGGCGATGGCCGAGGCCGCCGCGATCACGCAGACCGGTATGTCCGCGCTGCTCGGCGGGGACCCCGAGACGACCGTGCCGCACCTGGAGAAGCTCGGTCTGACCCCGGCGAACGTGAACGGCGCGGGCCAGATCGTGGCCGCCGGCACGCTGGAGGAGCTGGCCGCCCTGGAGGCGGACAAGCCCGAGGGCGTACGCCGTGTCGTGGCCCTGAAGGTCGCGGGCGCGTTCCACACCCACCACATGACCCCGGCGGTCGACGCGCTGGCCGAGGCCGCCGCGGGCCTGGACCCGGCGGACCCGCGGATCACGTACGTGTCGAACAAGGACGGCCAGGCCGTCACGACCGGATCCGACGTCCTCGCGCGTCTGATCGGTCAGGTCGCCAACCCGGTGCGCTGGGACCTGTGCATGGAGACCTTCAAGGAGCTCGGTGTCACCGCGCTGCTCGAGGTGTGCCCCGGCGGCACCCTCACCGGTCTCGCCAAGCGCGCACTGCCCGGCGTCAAGACGCTGGCGCTGAAGACCCCCGACGACCTCGACGCGGCTCGCGAGCTCATCGCCGAGCACAGCGCGGCGTAAGGAGCCCATGAGCATGTCGAAGATCAAGGCACCCAAGGGCGCTCCCTTTGCACGCATCCTCGGCGTCGGCGGCTACCGCCCGGTCCGGGTCGTCCCGAACGAGGTGATCCTGGAGACGATCGACTCGTCCGACGAATGGATCCGCTCGCGCTCCGGCATCGAGACCCGGCACTGGGCGAACGACGAGGAGACCGTCGCCGCGATGTCGATCGAGGCGTCCGGCAAGGCCATCGCCGACGCCGGGATCAACGCCGACCAGATCGGCGCCGTGGTGGTCTCCACCGTCTCGCACTTCAGCCAGACCCCGGCCGTCGCCACCGAGATCGCCGACAAGCTCGGCACGAACAAGGCCGCCGCCTTCGACATCTCGGCCGGCTGCGCGGGTTTCGGCTACGGGCTGACCCTGGCCAAGGGCATGATCGTGGAAGGGTCCGCCGAGTACGTCCTCGTCATCGGCGTGGAGCGGCTCTCCGACCTCACCGACCTGGAGGACCGCGCGACGGCCTTCCTGTTCGGTGACGGCGCGGGCGCGGTCGTCGTGGGCCCCTCCGACGAGCCGCACATCGGCCCGACCGTCTGGGGTTCCGAGGGCGACAAGGCCGGCACGATCAAGCAGACCGTGCCGTGGGACCGTTTCCTCCCCCACTCTCGACTTCGCTCGAGCGGGGGGACCCCCACCGGCGACGTGTCCGAGCTGCCGCTCGACTCCAAGGGCGAGATCAAGTTCCCTGCGATCACGCAGGAGGGCCAGGCGGTGTTCCGCTGGGCCGTGTTCGAGATGGCGAAGGTCGCCCAGCAGGCGCTGGACGCGGCCGGAATCACCTCGGACGACCTGGATGTCTTCATTCCCCACCAGGCCAACGAGCGGATCATCGACTCGATGGTGAAGACGCTGAAACTGCCGGCGCACGTCACGGTCGCCCGCGATGTACGCACCACCGGCAACACGTCGGCCGCCTCGATTCCGCTCGCGATGGAGCGGCTTCTGGCGACCGGCGAGGCGAAGAGCGGCGACACCGCGCTCGTCATCGGCTTCGGGGCGGGTCTCGTGTACGCCGCGACGGTCGTTACCCTCCCCTAGGCACTCCGTGCCGGATCATCCGGTCCAGTACGGAACACCGCCAACCCTCTGGATACACACCGAAGGAGCGCCTGACATGGCCGCCACGCAGGAAGAGATCGTCGAAGGTCTCGCCGACATCGTGAACGAGATCGCCGGCATCCCGGTCGAGGACGTCCAGCTGGACAAGTCCTTCACCGATGACCTGGACGTCGACTCGCTGTCCATGGTCGAGGTCGTCGTCGCCGCCGAAGAGCGCTTCGACGTCAAGATCCCGGACGACGACGTCAAGAACCTCAAGACCGTCGGTGACGCGACGAGCTACATCCTCAAGCACCAGGCCTGATCTTCCGATCACCTGGGCTGAATGCCCGGGTTCGCCCGGGTCAACCGCCCGGGTTCGCCTGGGCTGATGCCCCGCCACCCGGCGGTGGCGCCGCTGAATCCTCGTATCCGTTGGAGAAAGAATTCCCGTGAGCCCGACCAATCGCACCGTGGTCGTCACCGGTATCGGCGCAACCACACCGCTGGGTGGCGACGCAGCCTCTACCTGGGAGGGCCTGATCGCCGGCAAGTCCGGTGTCCGCCCCCTCGAGCAGGAGTGGGCCGCCGACCAGGCGGTCCGCATCGCCGCGCAGATCGCCGTGGAGCCGGGAGAGGTCATCCCGCGCCCGCAGGCCCGCCGTCTGGACCGCTCGGCGCAGTTCGCGCTGATCGCCGCCAAGGAGGCATGGGCCGACGCGGGCTTCACCGACAAGGCCGGTGAGGACACGACCGTCGACCCCGACCGGCTCGGCGCCGTCATCGCCTCCGGCATCGGCGGCGTGACGACCCTGCTCGACCAGTACGACGTGCTGAAGGAGAAGGGCGTACGCCGTGTCTCCCCGCACACCGTGCCGATGCTGATGCCGAACGGCCCGTCCGCCAACGTGGGCCTCGCCGTGGGCGCCCGTGCCGGTGTGCACACCCCGGTCTCCGCCTGCGCTTCGGGCGCCGAGGCCATCGGCTACGCCATCGAGATGATCCGCACGGGCCGCGCCGACGTCGTCGTCGCCGGTGGCACCGAGGCGGCCATCCACCCGCTGCCCATCGCCGCGTTCGGCAACATGATGGCGATGTCCAAGAACAACGACGACCCGCAGGGTGCCTCGCGCCCCTACGACGTCGCCCGCGACGGCTTCGTCCTCGGTGAGGGCGCCGGCGTCCTCGTCCTGGAGTCGGCCGAGCACGCCGCGGCGCGCGGCGCCCGCGTCTACGCGGAGGCGGTCGGCCAGGGCATCTCGGCCGACGCCCACGACATCGTGCAGCCGGAGCCCGAGGGCCGCGGCATCTCGCAGGCCCTGCGGAACCTGCTCGACAACACCGACCTGAACCCGGCCGAGATCGTGCACGTCAACGCGCACGCCACCTCGACCCCGGCCGGTGACGTGGCCGAGCTGAAGGCGCTGCGCAAGGTCTTCGGCGACGACGCCGACCACATGGCGGTCTCCGCCACCAAGTCGATGACGGGTCACCTCCTCGGTGGCGCGGGCGGCGTGGAGTCGGTCGCGTCGGTCCTCGCCCTGTACCACCGCATCGCCCCGCCGACCATCAACGTCGAGAACCTCGACCCCGAGGCCGAGGCCAACGCCGACATCGTCCGCGGCGAGGCGCGCAAGCTGCCCGTCGAGGGGCGGATCGCCGCGCTGAACGACTCGTTCGGGTTCGGTGGGCACAACGTGGTGCTGGCGTTCCGTACGGTCTGATCCGGCCGTAGTCGTACTGAACGGCGTGTGGCCCGAACTCCGAGAGGGGTTCGGGCCACACGCCGTTTTTTGTTGTCGTTCGGGCCACACGCCGTTCGTTGTCGTCAGACCACCTGGTGGAGCCAGCGGACCGGGGCGCCCTCGCCCGCGTACCTGAAGGGCTCCAACTCGTCGTCCCAGGGCTTGCCCAGGAGCTTGGCGAGCTCGGCCTCCAGGTCGGTCTCGCCGCGCTGGGAGCGGAGCAGGGCGGCGCGCAGCCGGTCCTCGGGGATCAGGATGTCGCCGTGGATTCCGGTGACGGCGTGGTAGATGCCCAGTTCGGGGGTGCAGCTGTAGCGCTCGCCCTCGGCCGTGGGGCACGGCTCCGCGGTGACCTCGAAGCGCAGCATCTGCCAGCCGCGCAGCGCCGACGCCAGCTTGGAGGCGGTGCCCACCTCACCCTTCCAGGAGAACTCGGACCGCCAGGTGCCCGGCGCGGCGGGCTGCCGGATCCAGTCGAGACTGACGCGTGTGCCGAGCACCCCCGCGACCGCCCACTCGACATGCGGGCACAGCGCGCGGGGCGCGGAGTGCACGTAGAGAACTCCACGTGTCGTCACTGGGGCCTCCGGACAGAGCGAGACATCTTGTAACTTAGCGGAACGGCAGTGGCAGGGCGGCCACGGGGCGAGGCTACCGTGCGGCGGCGCAAGGAGTGTGACGTACCGTCGGTCCCAGCGCCGAGAAACACGGAGGTTTCACCCGGCGGGATGCGTTCCGGAGTCCCGGGCCGGGGGTCCGGGGGTTATCCCCCGGGAAAACACAGCCACCCGCAGGGACGCGGCACTGACCGACCGTGTCCGGCGGGATACGTCCGCGACTCCCGGCCGGGGTCCGGGGGTCGCCCCCGGAAAACACAGCCAACGAACGAGGGGACCAGGGGATGCGTAACCGCAGTCACCGTTCACGGGCCGTCCTCGCCATCGCGGCGGCGGCTCTTCTGTGCGTCGCCGGGTGCGACGCCTCCGGTGGCAATTCCCCCGCGCCACAGGGCACCACGGCGAAGGCGGGGCCCTCTCCGAAGCCCACGCCCACCTGGGACCGCAGCCCGGAGTCCGTGGCCGCGGTCGGCGACTCGATCACGCGCGGGTTCGACGCGTGTGCCGTGCTGTCCGACTGCCCCGAGGTGTCCTGGGCGACCGGCAGCGACACGAAGGTCCAAAGTCTCGCGGTACGGCTGCTCGGCAAAGCCGGGGCCGCGCAGCGCAGTTGGAACTACGCGGTGACCGGCGCGCGGATGGCGGACCTGCCCGGCCAGATGGCGCAGGCGGCGACCAAGAAGCCGGAGCTGGTGACGGTGATGGCGGGCGCCAACGACGCCTGCCGCTCCTCGGCGAAGGCGATGACCTCCGTCGACGACTTCCGCACCGAGTTCGAAGACGCGATGGACACGCTGCGCAGCGCCCTGCCCAAGACCCAGGTGTACGTGTCGAGCGTGCCGGACCTGAAGCGGCTCTGGTCCCAGGGGCGCACCAACCCGCTGGGCAAGCAGGTCTGGAAGCTGGGCATCTGCCCCTCGATGCTGGGCAACCCGGACGCCCTGGGCTCGGCGGCGACCCGGCGGCGCGCCAAGGTGCAGGACCGGGTGGAGGCGTACAACACGGTCCTGCAGGACGTGTGCGCCAAGGACCGGCGCTGCCGCTTCGACGGGGGCGCCGTCTTCGACTACCGCTTCGGGACGGATCAGCTGAGCCACTGGGACTGGTTCCACCCGAGCAAGGACGGTCAGGCCCGACTGGCTGAGATCGCGTACCGCACCGTCACGTCGAGCAAGCCCGTGACCTAGGGTTTCACGCATGAGCGAACTTTTCGGCACACTTTCCAACGGCACCCCCGTCCATCGCTGGACGCTGGAGAGAGCCGGAGTGCGGGTGCGTGTGCTCACCTACGGCGGGATCGTGCAGTCGGCCGAGGTCCCGGACCGGGCCGGGCGGGCCGTCGACGTGGTACTGGGGTTCCCGGACCTGGCGGGTTATCTCGCCCATCCGGAGCCGTTCTTCGGTGCGTTGGCCGGGCGGTACGCGAACCGGATCGCGGGCGGCCGCTTCCCGCTCGACGGTCTGACGTACCACCTCGCCCGGAACAACCCGCCCAACACCCTGCACGGCGGCGAGTTCGGCTTCGACAAGCGTGTGTGGGACGCGGAGCCGGTCGAGCACGGGGTGCGGCTCACCCGGGTCAGCCCGCACGGCGAGGAGGGCTTCCCGGGCCGCCTGGAGGTCTCGGCGACGTACACGCTCGACGAGCACGGCGCGCTGCGGATCGGGTACGAGGCGGTCACCGACGCGCCGACCGTGGTGAACCTGACGAACCACACGTACTGGAACCTGAGCGGTTCGGGGAACGCGGGCGGGCACGAACTCCGCCTCGCCGCCTCGCGGTTCACACCGGTGGACGCGGATCTCATCCCGACCGGGGAGTTCGCCCCCGTCGAGGGCACGCGCTTCGACTTCCGGCAGGCGCGGAAGGTCGGCGCCGGGTACGACCAGAACTTCGTGCTCGACAAGGGGCTGACGGCGACCGCGGTCGAGGTGGCCGAGCTGCACGACCCCGCCTCCGGACGCGTGCTGACCGTGGCCACCTCCGAACCCGGGCTCCAGCTCTACACCGCGGACCACCTCGACGCCTCGCTGCCCTTCGCCCCCGGCGACGGCATCGCGCTGGAGACCCAGCACTTCCCCGACTCCCCGAACCGGCCGGAGTTTCCGAGCACGGAGCTGCGGCCGGGCGGGGTGTACAAGTCGGAGACCGTGTACGGGTTCTCCGGCTAGGAGTTCTCGCCGCGCATCCGCTTGGTCGCCTTGCCCAGTACGGACATGGCGCCCAGGCAGATCGCGGTGACGCCGCCGCCGACGGCGATGGGGAGCGGGTCGAAGCCCTTGATCCCGTTGAACAGGATCAGGGCCCCGAGCCCCATGATGATCGAGTACAGACTCTGGCCGACCCTGGCGCCGGCCGGGATGACCTGGAGCAGCTGCGGGATGGTCGTCGCCGCGGCGATCCCCATGCCCAGCGGGATGAACGCGGCGAGCATCAGCCCGCCGAAGCCGAACGAGTTCCCGTACGCGCCCCAGTCGGCGCCCTTGACGAGCAGATAGCCGGCGGCGCCCAGGGACAGCAGGACGAGGACGCCGTTGACGTACGCGGCCTGCGTGGCCGCCTTGCGGGCGCTCGGCAGATGCGCGGCCGGGGAGCGCCAGGCGTCCGGGGTGAGCCGGCGCAGCTGCTCCTTGAGGCCCCTCGCCTTCATCATGGAGAGGACGCCGACGACCAGGCCGACGAGGCCGAGCGCGGTACCGGCGAAGCCGATCGGCTTCTCGGTGATGCCGTAGTGGGCGCCGCCGAAGGTCAGCGGGATACCCAGGACGAAGCCGAACGCATAGACCTTGCTGGCCTGCTGGATCTTCAGCACCAGCTCGCGCTGGCCCGCGCTCAGATTCGGGTCGAGCCTCATCTGGCCTTCGCCGAGGTGCTGTTGGGGGGCCATCGACTGCTGAGGCTGCTGAGGCTGCTGCTGCGGGAACGGCTGGTACGGCTGCTGGGGGTATCCCTGCTGGGGCGGGTACGGAGCCTGTTGTTGAGGCGGGTACGGAGCCTGCTGCTGGGGCGGGTACGGAGCCTGCTGCTGGGGCGGGTAATAGGGCTGCTGCCCCTGATACGGGCCCTGCTGGCCGCCGTACGCGCCCTGCTGCCCCTGGTACGGGCCGCCCTGCGGCGGCGGGTACTGACCTTGCTGCTGACCTGGATACATGCACTCTCCCCCGAACCGGCGTGTGTCGGCCCGCGAGTCTGCCATATGCGGCTGAGGCGGCGAGCCCCGGTCCGGATGTCAGGTTCCGGACCGGGGCTGGTTTTTGGGGTGCCTACCGCTGGCTATGCCTCGATGATCGTGCTCAGTCGGCGGTCCACAAGGGAACGACCTGCCTGAACCTCGTACGAACCCTTCACAAACGCCCACGCGTTCGCGTTCTCGTCCCAGACCTCGAAGGCGCGGCGCGGGAGTTCGACGACGGCCTCGGCACTCTCGCCCGGAGCCGCCTCGACCGCCGCGAAGCCCACGAGCCGGCGGGCGGGCCGCTCGGAGTCGGCCTCCACCGGGGCCAGATACACCTGGACGACCTCGCGCCCGGCGCGCTCACCGGAGTTGCGGACGCGGACCGTGACGGTCGTCCCGTCGGCCTCGATCGCCTCGTATGTCCAGTCGGTGTAGCCGAGGCCGTGCCCGAAGGGGTACGAGGGGGTGGCGCCCGCCCGCTCCCAGGCGCGGTAGCCGATGAACACGCCTTCGGTGTACAGAAGTTCGCCGTCGGCCGGGACCACCCGGGTGACCGGGGCGGCCGTGAAGGAACCCCATGTCGTGGGCAGGCGCCCGCCCGGCTCGTACGCGCCCGTGAGGACGTCGGCGAGGGCGGCGCCGCCCTCCTGGCCGGGGAACCAGCTCAGCAGCACGGCCGCGACCTCGTCGCGCCACGGCAGTTCCACCGGGGAGCCGGAGTTGACGACCACGACGGTGTTCGGGTTGGCGGCGGCGACGGCGTGGACCAACTCGTCCTGGCGGCCGGGGAGTCGGAGGTCCTTGCGGTCGAAGCCCTCGGACTCCACACGGTCGGTGGTGGCGACCACGACGACGGCGGTGTCGGCGGCGCGGGCCGCCTCGACGGCCTCGGCGATCAGCTCGTCGGGGTCGCGCTGCGGGCCTTGGTGGGCGAGCGCGAAGCCGATGACCTTCAGCGGGATGCCCCCGGGGAGGGTGACGACGTGGCTGAGGGAGACGTCCACCGGCTCGCCCACGGCCAGTTCGGCCTCGGCGCGGGACACCGGGGCGCCGAAGAACGTCGCGAAGGGGTCGTCCTTGTCGGTGCGCTGGACGTCGTCGAAGTACGTCGTGCCGTCGATAGTGAGGGTGAACGCGCCGAGGCCCTTGATGCCGAAGGTGTGCGGGCCGCTCTCGCGCGGGGTGAAGGTGCCGGTCAGCTCGACGGTGTGGAGGGTGTCGTGAGTGACCCCCTCGGGGAGGTCGTCGCCCATCCACTGGATCTGCCCGTTGGGCGCCGAGCCGCTGCCGATGACCTCGCCGTTCGCGTCGCGGCACACGGCGCGCAGCTCGAACCCCTTGTCGGCGACGGCGAGTTCCTCGTTCGGGTCGGCGCCGACGGCGTACGTCAGGCTGCCCTCGGGGAGGGCGGCGCCGAGGCCGTCGAGGGGCGAGACGACGCGGGAGGGGAAGACGGTGGCGGAGCCGCCGCCGAGGACGCGGGCGTCGCGGGCGGCGGCGCCGATGAGGGCGACCGTTCCGGGCTTGAGGGGGAGCGCGCCGTTCTCGTTGCGCACGAGGACGAAGGAGCGGCGGGCGATCTCGCGGGCCAGGGCCTCGCCGTCCACCGTCTCCGGCAGCTCGGTCACGACCGGTTCGGCGCCCTCCAGGATGCCGACGCGGGCGGCGAGGCGCAGCACGTTGCGTACGGCCTCGTCGACCGTGGCCTCCGCGACCCTGCCGTCCCGGACGGCTGCCGCGAGCGCCTCGCCGTACACGGTGAGCGGGCCGGGCATGGCGACGTCGAGGCCGCCCTCGATGGCGCCGACGGTCGAGCGGGCGGCCGTCCAGTCGGAGACGTTGAAGCCGTCGAAGCCCCATTCGCCGCGCAGGATCTCGTTCACCAGGTAGCGGTGCTCGGTCATCGTGATGCCGTTGACCGTGTTGTAGGCGGTCATGATGCCCCACGGGTGGGCGTTCTCGACGATGGCTTCGAAGGGCGCCAAGTAGATCTCGCGCAGGGTGCGTTCGGAGACCAGGTTGTTCACCGTGAAGCGGTCGGTCTCGGCGTCGTTGGCGACGAAGTGCTTGACGGTGGTGCCGACGCCGCCGGACTGCACGCCCTGTACATAGCCGGTACCGATCTCGCCGGTCAGGTACGGGTCCTCGCTGTACGCCTCGAAGTGGCGGCCGCCGAGCGGGGAGCGGTGCAGGTTGACGGTGGGCGCGAGCAGCACGTGCACGTTCTTGCGGCGGGCCTCCTGGGCGAGGAGGGCGCCGGCGCGGCGGGCGAGGGCCGGGTCCCAGGTGGCGGCGAGCGCGGTCGGGGACGGGAGCGCGATGGAGGGGTCGTCGGCGGTCCAGTGCACGCCGCGGACGCCGATCGGGCCGTCGGACATGACCAGGGACTTCAGCCCGATCTCGGGGAGCGCCGGCAGCGACCACATGCCCTGGCCCGACAGCAGCCGCGCCTTCGCGTCCAGGCCGAGCTTGCCGAGGGCCGCCTCGACGACCGCCTCGCGGGCAAGGTCGGCCGGGGTGGAATGGGTTCCCGCCATCGCGGTGCCTCCTCATTGAAGTCCGTGGTGTTCCTCCATCCTGCACCTGGTACCTGTAGAGCGGTAGGTTTCGTCATCTTGCCGTGACATTACGAGTGATCGAACGCCCTGCGGCTGTCGTACGGTGACGCCATGAGCACCAGGGCCAGAAGCGAGGAACGGCGCGCCGAGATCGTCCGGGCGGCCCTGGAGGTGATCGCCGAGCGCGGTTACCGGGGCGCGAGCCTGGCCGCGGTCGCGGAGCGGGTCGGACTGACCCAGCAGGGGCTACTGCACTACTTCCCCACCAAGGACGCGCTGCTCGTCGCCGTGCTCAAGGAGCGCGACCAGTGGGACGCGGTGCCGGACAGCCAGTGGCGGCTGGACCTGCTCGGCTCGCTGGTGGAGTACAACGCCATGCGGCCCGGCATCGTGCAGACCTTCTCCGCACTGCTCGGCGAGAGCGTCACCGAGGGGCACCCGGCGCGCGAGTTCTTCACCCAGCGGTACGTCGCCGTGCGCGCGAGCATGGCGCAGGTGCTGCGCGCCGAGTACGGGGAACGACTGCCGAGCGGCCTCACTCCGGAGCGCGCCGCCCCCCTGCTCGTGGCGGTGATGGACGGACTCCAGTACCAGTGGCTGCTGGACCCGGAGTCGGTGGACATGCCCGGGGCGTTCCGGGACTTTCTTACGCTGCTGGGCGAGAACCCACCGCCTGGCGAGGGCTGAGGGTCACTTCCCCGGAACCGCGGCCACGGCCTCGATCTCGACGAGGGCGTCCGGCTTGAAGAGACGCGAGGCCTCGAAGGTCATACTGGTGGGGGCGGTTCCGGTGAGGAACTCCCGGCGTACAGCGCCGTATTCGGCGAGCTTGTCGATGTCCGTCAGGTACGTACGGATGTTGATGATGTCGGCGAGGGTCGCGCCGTGCGCCTTGAGCAGGGCATCGATGGCCTCGAAGACGCCGCGGCTCTGAGCGGCGAGGTCCGCTCCGTCGGCCACCTGGCCGGAGAGGTACAACAGGGCGCCTCCGCCGGGGAGTTCGACGCGGGCGACCTGGGAGTAGTAGGCGTTGGCGGGCTGGGGCGCGGAGGGTGGGTTGTCGAGCGTGATCTGCATGGGGTTCCTTCGGCCGCCTCAGGCCGAGCGGCGGATGTGGTCGACGGCCTTCGCGATGTCCGCGTGCACGACGTCCGGGTCCTCGGCGGCCCGCCTGAAGTGCTCCAACACCGCTTCCATGGCCGGGAGTCGGGCCGCCTTCGTGGCCAGGTCGGCGTCCTTCACGGCGAGCGAGGTGTCGAAGTGCACGCCTTCGGCGAAGGCGCGGCCGACGGCGCCGCCGAGCGGGCCGTTCGCGAGGGTCCTGCGCGCGGTGTCCTCGTCGATGCCGAGCGCGTCGGCCAGCCGCAGCGTCTCGGCGACGAGGGCGACCCCACCGAGTACGGAGGTGTTGACGACGAGCTTGAGGGCGGCGCCCGAGCCCAGTGGCCCGGTGCGGGTGACGGTGCCGAAGTGCGCCAGTACGTGCTCGACACCGGCCACGTCGCCGCCCGCGAGGATGCCGAGCTGACCCGCGGCGGCCCTGTCGGTGCTGCCCGCCACCGGCGCGTCGACGAGGGTCACGCCCTCTCCCAGCCGGGCGGCCAGCTCCTTGACCACGTCGGGGCCGACCGTCGACATCTCCACCCAGTAGGTGCCCGGACGCAGCTCCGGCACGATGGCGTCCGCGACCGCGTCGAGGGCGGCCGGGTCGGCGAGCATCGTGATCACCACGTCAGCGTCCCGCACCGCCTCGGCCGGGGAGGCGGCGAGCGCGGCACCCTCGGCGACGAACGGCTGCGCCTTCGCGGCGGTGCGGTTCCATACGGTCAACGGGTGCTCGGTGCCCAGCAGTTGGCGGGCCATCGCGGCGCCCATGTGACCGAGCCCGAGGAAGGCGACCTTCTCTGTACCAGTCTTTTCGCCGATCTTGTCCATGCCCTCGACGCTAGGCGCGCCTGGCCAATGCGGCAAGCGAATGTCTAGCATGGGAGCCATGCTGAACCCGCATGCCGTAAGCCCGCACGACATACCCGACCTCTCCACCACCTGGCTGCGGGTGTTCCTGGAAGTCGCCCGGCACGGTTCGTTCACCGTGGCCGCGCGGACGCTCGGATGGACGCAGTCCGCGGTGTCGCGGCAGATCGCCTCGCTGGAGTCGGCGCTCGGCGGGGCCCCGCTCTTCGACCGGCTGCCCCGGGGTGTCCGGCTGACGGAGGCCGGGCGGGTCCTGGTGCCACACGCGGAGGCGGTGGTCGAGCGGCTGCACGGCGCCGGGCGCGAACTGGCGGCGCTGGGCGAGGTGGCGGGCGGGCGGCTGCGGGTGGGCGCCTTCGCCACGGCGGACGCGGCACTCGTACCGCGGGCCATCGCGGCGTTCCGCGCCCGCCACCCCGGGGTCCGGCTCAGCCGCGAGGAAGGGCTCACGCCCGCGCTCCTGGACCGGCTGGCCTCCGACCACCTCGATCTGGCGGTCGTCTCGACGACGGGCCGGGCACCGCTGGACACCTGCACCCTGCACCACCTCCTCGACGAGTCCCTGTACGTCGCCGTCCCCGCCGACCACCCGCTCGCCGCCGAGCCGTCGGTACGACTCCCCCAACTCGCCGACGCCGACTGGATATCCGGCGGCGCCCGCCCCGAGGGCACGCTCCTCGACGCGGCCCTGCGGCACGGGTTCCGCCCGCGCGTCGCGCATGTCGTGGCCGAGTGGACCGCCAAGCAGGGGTACGTCGCCGCCGGTCTCGGCGTGACCCTGGTCCCGGCGCTCGCCGCGGAGTCCGTACGTCCCGACATCGCGCTGCTCCCGGTGCGCGACGAGGGAGCGCCGGCCCGGGCGGTGTACGCGGCGACGGCGCTCGGGCGGTCCCTGGCACCGGCGGCCAAGGCGTTCCTGGCGGCGCTGCGGGAGTCGGCGGCGAAGATCCCGGCCTGAGGGGTCCCTCGGGTCACGCGGCATGGCGTACGCCCCATCCGTCACGGGATACTGCCGCCGTCCGGCAGCACCCCACAGCTACGGAAGGCTCGAACTCCCTTGACTCATATACGCGTTCGGATCGGCGTACTCGGACTGGCCCTGGCAGCGGGGCTGGCCACGGCGCCCGCCGCGTCCGCCACCTCGTCGGCCGCCGGGACCCCCACCGTGGAGGAGCAGCGGCTCGACAGGGCCGCACCCCAGGAGATCCTGCGGCGCTCCGGATTCGCCACCGTGGCACCGGAGTTCGCGCGGGCGCTGGACAGAGCGGATTCGTACGCGCAGGCCGAGCGCGTCGTCGTACAGCAGGGTGCGCGGCTGTGGCGGCGGGCCGTGGACCGGGCGCAGGGCCGGGGCCCCGCGGGCGGGGACCTCAGCCGGGACGACGACCGGCCGCTGTACTGGGCCCGGCTCGGGATGACGCGTGAAGTACGCCAGTGGGAGCCCGAGTTCGCCGTCACGGACGCCCAACGCGCCAGGCTGCTCGACTCCTTGGAGCAGAACTCACGCGGCCAGAACGCCATCCGCTACCCGCACGCCAAGGGCGTGAAGCGGATCCTGGTCACCGGGTTCGACCCGTTCACGCTCGACCGTGACATCCGGATCTCCAACCCGTCCGGGGCCACCGCCCTCGCCCTCGACGGCACGACGATCCAGACCGCGGACGGTCCGGCGCGCGTCGAGACCGCCGTGTTTCCGGTCCGCTGGCAGGACTTCACTGGGGGCACCTCCCAGGCATTCGGCTCTGGGGGAGGCATGGTGGAGCGGACGCTGCGGCCGTACCTCCCCCACGTGGACCTGTTCACGACGATCAGCCAGGGGCGCGTCGGCCGCTTCGACGTGGAGCGGACCAACGGGGCCTGGCGGGGCGGCTACCCGGACAACCAGAACCTCTCGGTGACGGAGACCGTCCCGGTCACCGATCCGGCCTCGCAGCCGCAGTGGACGTCGACGACCTTGCCGTACAAGGAGATCGTGGCCGCGAACACGGGCCGCTTCCCCGTGTACGACAACACGTCGGTGACCGAGATTCCGGCGGGAGGCACGGATCCCGTCGTACGCCCCGACGGCCCGACCCCCGGCTCGACGGCCCGTTCCGGGGGCGGCGGCAACTATCTCTCCAACGAGATCGCCTACCGCGCGACGCTCCTGCGCGACCGGCTCGGGCTGCACTCCTCGCTGCCCGGAGGGCATGTCCACACACCGGTGCTCCAGTTCGGCACGGACAACACTGACCCGGCGACCGGGACGGTCACCGACCCCGAGTTCGTGCGGAACCGGCTGGACATCATCGCCCAGGTGCGGGCGATCCTGACGGTGGCGGCCAGTGGCTAATGGCAGCTGATGGCTGATGGCTAATGCGACGGGGCGAACGCCAAGGTGATGCCCAGCCCGCCCAGGACCGAGCCGATGACCTTGTTCAGCACCTTCTGGCCGCGCAGCATCAGCGTGCGCATCCGGTCGTGCGAGAAGAACACGGCGACGACGCCGAACCACAGCAGGTGGGCGAAGGACATGAACAGGCCGTAGCCCACCTGCTGGTAGACCGGGGTGCCTGGGCTGACGACCTGGGCGAAGGTCGAGACGACGAAGAGGGTGGTCTTCGGGTTGAGGACGTTCGTCAGGAAGCCCGTGCGCAGGGCGGCGAACGGCGTCAGGGCCGACTTGTTCTCCAGGTCGACCTCGACCTCGCCGCGGGTGCGGAAGGTGCGTACGCCGATGTAGACGAGGTAGGCCGCGCCGATCAGCTTGATCACGGTGAACAGGGAGGTGGAGGAGGCGATCAGGAGGCCCACGCCGAGCATCGTGTACGTGACGTGGACGAGGACGCCGGCGGCGACGCCGGTGGCGGCGAGCAGGCCGGTCCTGCGGCCGTAGAGATAGCTGTTGCGGACGACCATGGCGAAGTCGGCGCCGGGGGCGATGACGGCCAGGACGGTGATGACGGCGACGGCGAGTATCTCGGTCATGCGTCGGCTTCCTCTTCCTCTCGCCGGTTCTCGTCTTCTTCTCCGGTGTCCTCGCGGGTGTCCTCGCGGGTCTCCTCGCCCAGCAGGTCGCGGGCCATCAGCGTGGCGCCCGCGACCGCGCCGGGCATCAGGAAGACGGCGACGAAGGGGACGAGGTAGGCGAGGCCCAGGGGGGTGCCGAAGCCCCAGACCAGGGTCTTGCGGGAGCGGAGCAGGCTGAGGCGGTCGCGCAGTTGCACGCCACGGCGTTGCAGGGCCACCGCCGTCAGCTCCTCCGTCAGGAAGAAGCCGGTGACGAAGAAGCCGATCACCGGGACGACCGTCTGGCCGACGAACGGGACGAAGCCGAGGGCGAAGAGCAGGATGCCCCAGATCACCGCCCGTACGACGATGCGGAGGCTGTCGCGTGCCGAGATCCACAGCTCCCGCCAGAGGGGGAGGCCGGACTCGGGGGCCGTGCCGTCCGGGGAGACGTCCCGGTCCACCTTCTCCGAAAGGGACTCGTAGAACGGCTGGCCTATGAGGAGGGTGACCGCCGTGAAGGTGAGGACGGCGAGGAGGAGGGCGAGGGCGAAGAGTACGGCGGTGAGGAAGCCGCGGAAGAGGCCCTGCCAGGGGCTGGTCCAGTCGTCCGCGAACGGGGTCGCCCAGCTGACGAAGTCCTCGCCGTAGAGGGCGAGGGCGACGAGCGCTGCCGCGTACAGCACGAGGGCGATCAGGCCCGGTACCAGTCCGAAGCCGTACTGCTTCCCGTGCCGTGCCACCCATCGCTGGCCCTGCACCAGGTAGCTGAAGCCCACCCCAAGATCGCGCATGGGGGAACTTTATCGCCCCGCCGCCCCTGCCCGTCCCGGCCTGGGGCTTCCGCCCCAGACCCCGCTCCTCAAACGCCGGAGGGGCTGATTTCAGCCCCTCCGGCGGGGGCGAACTACACAGGTGTGACCGCAACCACCACCCCCCGCTCCGCCGCGGGCGACACCGCCGCCGAGACACGGACGGCCGCCTCCCGGGCCACACGCCCCGCCCGGGAGGCCGCGGCCAGCAGCACCGGCTGGAGGTGTTCGAGGCCGGAGACCACGAGCTCCTCGCTCGCGATGAGGAGCGGACGGGCCGCCTTCATGGCGGCGGCCGCCGCCTCCGTGAGGTCGGCGAGCGGCGGAAGCCCGGCCCGCACAACACCCGCACCGGCGGTAGCCGCCCGCTCCGCCAGAGCCACCTGGAGCGGCAGAAGAGGAGCGAGCGCCGCCGTCAACGCATCGGCGATACGCCGCAGTTCGGGCGACGAGCTGCGCAGGACTTCCGCGGCGGCCCGCACCACCGGCGTCAGCGCGAGCAGCGCCCCCGCCGCGACCCCCGCCGTCGCGGGCAGCAGCGGCGAGGTCGCCTCGACCAACTCCCCCAGCGCGACCGCCGCCTCCTGCACCGCGGGTTCCACCGCGTCGAGGACGGGCAGCAGGCTGTCGCCGAGCGCGGCGAGCAACGCCTGGGCCGGTTCACTCACGGGATGCACCGCCAATGGCGCCCCACTGGTGCCGAGCCGGGTCAGCGTGTCCACGATCCGGTAGAACGCCTCCTGCGCCTGGGGCGAGGCGCTCGCCTCGGCCAGCTCGGCCGTGGTCTCCCGCAGGACCCGCAGCACCTCCGCCCCCGACCCGTCCCGGGGGTCGAACGTGTTGATGGCGATTCTGGTGATGTTCCCGGCCGTGTCGAGGAGCTGGCCGGTGATGTCGGTCGTGTTGCGCGCCATGCGCACCACGTCCTCCCTGCTGGGGAGCGACGGAATCGGGGACATGGGGGCCTCCTCGCCACGCGCCTTGCCGCCAGGACCTGTCCCGGATCGGGCCGGGGGTCGCTCTCAGCATGCCCGTTCGGACCCGTCGGGGATGCGCCATCCGGGGCATCCATGACGACAGCCGTGACGGCAACGCCCTCTTGTTGCGGGAGAGTCGAACAGGTACACCTCCCCGTACCGACCTGTACCGATCACAGGAACTCCTCAGGAGGTACGACGCGTGCGCCTACCGAGACCTGTCCTGATCGTCGCCGCCACCGCCGCCGGTTCGCTCCTGTTCGCCCCGCCCAGCGCCACCGCGGACCGCAAACCACCGGTCCGCGAAGGTTCCGTCGCGGCCGACAGCGCCGCCGAGAACCCCGCGAGCGCCGCCCGCAGCGCCCTCGCCGCCCCCGTCACCGACCTCTCCGCCGACACGCGCGGATACCCCCGTGAACAGGTCCTCACCCCGGACCCGGAGAACCCCGCGGACAAGTCCATCAAGCTCGGCCTCACCCCGTACCACGCCATCGCCCCGAAGCTGAACGCCCTGCAACAGCTCGGCGACCGCGTCAGCGTGGAGGTCACGGGCAGCTCGGCCGGCGGACACCGTCTCTACCTCGTGACCGTCACCGCACCCGAGTCCGCCCGCCAGACCCTCGCCCAGGAGCGGATGCGCGAGCTCATCGAGAACGCGCCCCGGGCGGCGGCCAAGGATCCGGCGATCAAGACCTCGTACAAGACTCCCGTCTTCTTCAACAGCAACATCCACGGCAACGAGTGGGAGGGCACGGACGCCACCCTCGGGCTCATCGAGCAGCTCGCCACCGCGAAGGACGCCAAGACCACCGACCTCCTCGCCCACAACCGCCTCTACTTCAACATCACCGCGAACCCGGACGGCCGTATCGCGGGTACCCGGACCAACGCCAACGGCTTCGACCTGAACCGGGACTTCATCACCGCCTCGCAGCCCGAGGTGCGCGCGATGCGGCAGATCGCGATCGACAAGCAGCCGGCCGTCATGCTCGACCTGCACGGCTATGCCAACGGCACCCTCATCGAGCCGACGACCCCGCCGCACGGCGAGAACTACGAGTACGACCTCTTCCTCAAGAACACCTACGCCAACGCCCTCGGCATGGAGGCCGCCGTCAACGGCCTCGGCTACACGCCCGCGAAGGACGGTGTCGAGCCCGTCCAGATCCCGTTCCGCGACCAGCAGGAGGGCTGGGACGACTGGCCGCCGATCTTCACACCCCAGTACGCGGCGTTCCACGGCACGGTCGCCGCGCACACCGTCGAGATCCCGATGACGGTGAACAACTCGGCGTACAACACCCTGCCGGTGGACGAGCTCAGACGCCGCTCGGCCATCAACGTCGATGTCGCGGGCGCGGCCATGCGCGCGACCCTCGACTTCGCCCGGTCCCACCGGACTTCGCTCATCGCGGACCAGATCGAGGTCTTCCGGCGCGGCGCGGAAGGAGCCGCCCAGGTACCCGTCTCCGCGGAGACGGTCCCCGGGGTCCCGGGCATCGGCCCCGAGGACGTCTACACGACCGACTTCCCCCGCGCGTACGTCATTCCGGCGGGCGCCACGCAGCGCTCCGCGACCGCCGCCGCCCGCCTCGTCGACCATCTCCTCGCCAATGACGTACGCGTCACCCGCGCGACCCGCGACTTCCGGCTCGCGGGAGGGTCGTACACGAAGGGCTCGTACGTCGTCGACCTGCGTCAGCCCAAACGCGGGCTGGCCAATGTCATGTTGGCGGACGGGCGGGACATCAGCGACAAGGTGTCGACGATGTACGACATCTCGGGCTGGAGCCTGGGCCGCCTGTGGGGCGCGACGGTCGAGCGTGTGGAGAGCGGGGGTCTTTCCGCCGTTCCGCTGCGCGCGGTCGACGCCGCCACGCAGGTCGGATACGTCGCTCCGCGCGGCGACCTCCGCCTCCGGCTCGACGCTCCGCAGGAGATCGCGGCACTCAACTCCCTTCTCCAGCAGGGTGTTTCGGTACGTCAGGACACCGACGGCAGCGCGCTGGTGCCGTCCTCGGCCCGTACGGAGGCGGTCGCGCTCGCCCGCGAGTACGACGTCGCCTTCGACGCGACGAAGGCCTCACAAGGGACCGCCCTGCATCGCGTACGCGTCGCCGCCGCCGTCACCCCCGGCGAGCTCTTCGCGCTGCGCGAGATGAACTTCGACGTGGTCCCGGTGTCGACGGCGATCCTCAACGCGGGCTTCGACTGGTCCACGGCGGACGTCCTGTTCGTGTCGTCGGGGCTGGACCACTCGGCCCTCACCCCGGCCGCGCGGACGGCCCTCGACGCCTTCCTGGCAACCCACGGCCTGGTCGGACGAGGAGCCACGGGTGCCGCGCTCAACGCCGCCGCCGGACTGCTCGCGGTGAAGCCGGTGGAGGGCAACGGGGACGCCAACGGCGTGGTGCGGGTGGTGAATTCGGGGACCGACACCACCGGCGCCCCGGACCACAGCTTCGTGTACGCGCCCGTCTGGTTCACCGATCTCGGGCCCGGGGTCCGCGTCGAGCAGTCGTACGCGACCGGCAATCCGCTCGTCTCCGGGCACTGGCGGCCGCTGGGCGACGGCACCGGTGGGCCCACGGCGGCAGCCGGTCAGGCGGCGGTCGTCAGCGGCCAGCACGCGGTGCTGTTCGGCACGGAACCGCTCTTCCGCGACCATCCGAAGGGGGAGTTCCCGCAGGTGGGGAGGGCACTGCTGACGGTGTCCCGATCCTGAGCAAGGCTCCGTACGACGGAGGCCGCACCCCACGTCCTAGGGTGCGGCCTCTGCCGTATGCAACGAGTGCTGTCAGGCAAGCGTCACGGTGATGTTGCCACGGGTCGCCTTCGAGTACGGGCACACCTGGTGGGCCTTCTCGATGAGCGCGCGGGCGGTGGCGGCATCGGCGTTCGGGATGGCGGCGGAGATCTCGACGATGATCCCGAAGCCGTCCTCGTTCTTGCCGATGCCGACCTTCGCGGTGACGGTCGAGCCGGAGATGTCGGCGTTCTCCTGGCGGGCGACGACGCCGAGGGCGCCCTGGAAGCAGGCGCTGTACCCGGCGGCGAAGAGTTGCTCCGGGTTGGTGCCGGCGCCGCTGCCGCCCATCTCCTTGGGCGGATTGACGACGACGTCGAGCTTGCCGTCATCGGTGGCGACCCGGCCGTCGCGACCGTTCTCGGCGGTGGCGACGGCGGTGTACAGGACGTCAGACTGCTGGATGGACATACGGTGCGTTCCTCCTTGGTCCGCCGCGACTCGCGCCCACGATCGCGACGACTTCGGAAAGAAGTTACCGTATGCCGGAAGTCCAGCAACAGCCTGCCCGGGATCCGGGTGGACTCAGAACTTGACGATCATCTTGCCGATGTTGTCGCCGCGCAGGACGCCGAAGAACGCCTCCAGGTTGTTCTCGACGCCCTCGACGACGGTCTCGCGGTACTTGAGCTCGCCGGAACGGATCCAGGCGCCGACCTCCTGGACGAACTGCTGCTGCAGGTCGTAGTGGTCGCCGACGAGGAAGCCCTGGATGCGGCCGCGGGTCTGGATCAGACGGGCGAGGTTCTTCGGGCCGGGGACGGGCTCGGTGCTGTTGTAGACGGAGATCATGCCGCAGACGGCGATACGGCCGTCCTGGTTGAGGGAGCCGATGGCCGCCTCCAGGTGGTCCCCGCCCACGTTGTCGAAGTAGACGTCGACGCCGTCCGGGGCGGCCGCGCGCAGCTGCTCGCCCACCGGGCCGTTCTTGTAGTTGAACGCGGCGTCGAAGCCGTACTCCTCGACGAGCAGCTTGACCTTCTCGTCGGACCCGGCGGAGCCGATGACCCGCGAGGCGCCCTTGAGCTTGGCGATCTGGCCGACCTGGCTGCCGACGGCACCGGCGGCGCCGGACACGAAGACGGAGTCGCCCTCCTTGAAGGAGGCGGTGCGCAGGAGACCCGCGTAGGCGGTGAGGCCGGTCATGCCGAGGACACCGAGGTACGCGGACAGCGGCGCGGCCTCGGCGTCCACCTTGACGGCCTGCTTGGCGTCCACGACGGCGTACTCGCGCCAGCCGAGGAAGTGCAGGATGTGGTCGCCGACCTCGATCCCCTCGGCGTTGGAGGCGACGACCTCGCCTACCGCGCCGCCCTGCATGGCCTTGCCCAGCTCGAAGGGGGCGACGTACGACTTGGCGGCGCTCATCCGGCCGCGCATGTACGGGTCGACGGAGACGTACTTGTTCCGGACCAGGATCTGCCCCTCCCCCGGCTGCCGGACCTCGGCCTCGACCAGGGCGAAGTCCTCGGGCTTCGGCCAGCCGACCGGGCGGCTGACCAGGTGCCATTCGCGGCTGACGGTGGGGAGCTGGGGGGTGTCGGACATGAGGGTGCGCCTTTCCTGCGTGGTTCCTGGGTGCGGCTCTAATACTTCAGTACCTGAAACAACCATGCGCCTAAATATTTCATGATGTCAAGTAACCGGGTACGCTGGAGTCCATGGCCACACAGAAGACACCCCGTTTCGACCCCCTGACACTGGAGGTCGTCGACCTCATCGGCTCGGTCGTGGCCCGCTATCACGAGGAGTACGAGGACGCTGCCGCCCAGCATGCACTGACCGGGGCGCAGGCGCGGTTGCTGAGCCTGCTGTCGCTGGAGCCGCTGCCGATGCGGCGGCTGGCGCAGGAGCTGAAGTGTGAGCCGTCGAATGTCACGGGGATCGTGGATCGGCTGGAGGCGCGGGGGCTGGTGGAGCGGCGGCCGGATCCGACGGACCGGCGTGTGAAGCTGGCCGCGGCGACGGAGGAGGGGCGGCGGGTCGCCCGTAGCCTGCGTGACTCCCTCGACTTCGCCCGCGAGCCGCTGGCGGGGCTCTCCCGCGAGGAGCGGCTGTCCCTCCGGGACCTGCTCCAGCGGATGCTCGGGGTCTAGGTTTTTCTCAAACGCCGGACGGGCCAAGAATCAGCCCCTCCGGCGTTTGAGGAGCGGGGTCTGGAGCGGAGCCCCAGGGACGGGCGCCCTACGTGCACCACCACAAGAACCGGTTGCACTGCGAAGGCGTGGGGTCCGGGGTGGGGGCGGACGTGGTCGGGGAGGTTGTCGCGGGTGCGGACGTCTCGGGGGCAGACGTGGACGTGGGGGCCGACGTGGAGGTGCCCGGAGTGCTCCCCGCGGTCGCCGACTGCTCGTCCTTCGACTTCTTCTTGTCCTTCTCGGACTTGTCGCCGGAGGCGGACGCGGAGACGGACGCCGACGCGGAGGCACCCGGAGAGCCGGTGGCAGAGGTGCCGCCGGTCCCCGCCGTGTCACCGAGTGGCTGAGCGGTCTCGGCGGAAGAAGTCGAACCGTCGTCCACCGCATCGTCGGCGCTCGCGGCCTGCGGACTCGACCCCGGCGCCTCGATCCCGAGCTCGGCGAGGCTCAGCCCGCCCGCGGCGAGCAGCAGCCCGGCCGACACCAACAGCACACGCCGCCGCCGGCGCCGGTGCGCGGCGGCCTTCCGGTCGCGCCGGCTAGCACCGCCCGCGGGACCCCGGCGCCGCGCGCCGCGCCCACGGGCCCGCCCGGGACGCTCCGCGTCGTCCTCGTCCGGCTCGTCGACGTCGTCCGTCGTATCCGTGCGCGCGTCCAGTTCGTCCGCGTACGCGCGCACCTCTTCGACTGAGGTGCCGCACCCCGGGCATGCAAGGGCGCCATTGAGGTGCCTTCGGCACGGGTGGCAGTAGTCCATGACGCGGGAAGACTAAGTTCCTCACAGGTAACGTTCATAGTCCCGAGTGTGAAAGTTGTGTAGGGAACTTCCCGTTCCGGCGTGCCGAGTTGAGGACACCCCCGACCATTCCCCGCCATCTCGCGCGCATCGCGTCGAAACCGTTATGCGTTCGACCCATTGACACCCCCGGGGCCACGTCCTTACTGTCACGCCAGCATTTCGAACGTGTGACGAAATTTCGAACAGAGCCGAAGAGCACAGGGGGCAACTGCCGTGCGCATCACGGGAATCAGCACACACGTGGTCGGGACGCCCTGGCGGAACCTGACGTACGTCCAGGTGCACACCGACGAGGGCATCACCGGAGTCGGCGAGACCCGCATGCTGGGCCATACCGACGCGCTGATCGGCTATCTGCGGGAGGCGGAGGCCAATCACATTCTCGGCTCCGACCCGTTCGCTGTCGAGGACCTCGTCCGCCGCATGAAGTACGGCGACTACGGACGGGCCGGCGAGATCGTCATGTCCGGCATCGCGGTCATCGAGATGGCCTGCTGGGACATCAAGGGCAAGGCGCTGGGCGTGCCGGTCTGGCAGCTGCTCGGCGGCAAGGTCACCGACAAGGTCAAGGCGTACGCCAACGGGTGGTACACGACGGAGCGGACTCCCGAGGCGTACCACAAGGCCGCGCAGGAGGTCGTCGCCCGGGGCTACAAGGCCCTCAAGATCGACCCCTTCGGCACCGGGCACTTCGAGCTCGACCACGAGGCCACTCTCTACTCCGTCTCGCTCATCGAGGCCGTGCGCGACGCGATCGGTCCCGAGGCCGAGCTGATGCTGGAGATGCACGGCCGGTTCTCGCCCGCCACCGCTGTCCGCCTGGCCCGCGAGCTCGCGCCCTTCAAGCCCGCCTGGCTGGAGGAGCCGGTCCCGCCGGAGAACCTCAAGGCGCTGGAGAAGGTCGCGGCCAAGGTCGACATCCCGGTCGCCACCGGTGAGCGCATCCACGACCGCATCGAGTTCCGCGAGCTCTTCGAGAGCCAGGCCGTCGACATCATCCAGCCCGACGTCGGTCACATCGGGGGGATCTGGGAGACGCGGAAGCTCGCAGCGACCGCCGAGGCGCATTACGTCCTCGTCGCTCCTCACAATGTCGGCGGTCCCGTCCTCACCGCCGCCTCCCTCCAGGTCGGGTTCACCTCCCCCAACTTCAAGATCCTCGAACACTTCAACGACTTCGCGGACGCGGAGATCAAGAAGGTCGTGAAGGGGGCGCCGCAGGTCGTCGACGGCTACTTCCAGCTGTCGGACGCACCCGGTCTCGGTGTGGAGCTGGACGTCGACGCGGCGGCCGAGTTCCCGCAGCAGCAGGCCCGGTTCGACCTCTGGGCGGACGGCTGGGAGCAGCGCAAGCCGAAGGGGGCGCGGTGAGCACCGCGGTCGTCATCGAGGCGCCGGGCGAGCACCGGCTGATCTCGCACGAGCCCCGGCAGCCGGCGGCGGGCGAGGCGCTGGTCCGCGTCCACGCCGTCGGCATCTGCGGCAGCGACCGCGAGGTCTACCAAGGCAACCGGCCCGACGGGTATGTCCGCTACCCCCTCACGCCCGGCCACGAGTGGTCCGGGACCGTCGAGGCGGTCGGCGCCGGGGTCCCGGAGTCGGTCGTCGGCCGCAAGGTCGTCGGTGAGGGCTTCCGCAACTGCCAGGTCTGCGACCGCTGCCACGCGGGCGAGACAACGTTGTGCACGGCGGGATACGAGGAGACCGGCTTCACCCAGCCCGGCGCGATGGCCACCACGCTGACGCTCCCGGCCCGCCTCCTCCATGTCCTGCCGGACGACGCCGACTTGACGGCGGCGGCCCTGCTGGAGCCCGCCGCCTGCATCGCGGCCGCCGCGCTCAAGGCCAACGCCCTGCCCGGCGAGCGGGTCGCGGTCGTGGGCACGGGGACGCTCGGGATGTTCGCCGTGCAGTTCCTGAAGGCGGGCTCCCCCTCCGAGCTGCTCGTCGTCGGCACCCGCCCGGACCGGGCCGCGCTGTCGAAGGACTTCGGCGCCACCGATTTCCGTACGAGGGACCAGGCACTCCCCGACGACTTCGACGTCGTGATCGAGACCGCCGGGTCGGCGTCCGCCGCGCGCACCGCCGCCTCCCTGCTCAGGCGCGGCGGGCGTCTTGTCCTCACGGGGATCCCGGCGCCGGGCGCCGAGGGACTGGACCCCACCGATCTCGTCGTACGGCAGCTGGAGGTGCACACCGTCTTCGGGGCGCCGCCGGAGGCCTGGGCACACGCGGTGCGGGTGTTCGGCGCGGGGCTGCTGAACCCGTTGCCGCTGGTCACGCACGAGTTGGCGCTCGCCGAGTTCCCCCAGGCCATCGAGCTGGTGGGGTCCGGCGATCCCAAGGTCGGAAAGGTCCTGCTGCGCCCCTGAGCCGTACGCCGGTACGGAGATCCTGACGCTGCGTACCGGCGTACACCCATCGACACGAACCATGTCCGAAATATCGAACGAGCACTCCACGAACGCGAAGGACAGCTTGTGACCGACGCCTCCACTACGGCAGCCCGTCGACCCGGTGAGCAGGCGCTCGCCGCGCTCGGCCTGGGCGCGCCCGACCTCTCCCCCGCCGACGCCTCGCCGCACACGTTCCCGGGAGGCGGCCGCTGGCGCACCGAGGTTCCCTCCGTGGAGGGGCCCGAGGCGCTCGCGATCGTCCTCAAGGAGTCCTCGCGGCTCGATGTGCCGATCCACCGGATCAGCCAGGGCAGCGGCGTCTGGATGCTGACCGACGCCGAGATCACCGAGATGGTCGAGGCCACCGCTGAACGCGACATCGAGCTCTGCCTCTTCACCGGGCCGCGCGGCACCTGGGACATCGGCGCCTCCGTCCGCACCGACTCGCGCGGCGCCGGGCTGCGCGCCCGCGGCCACGACGCGGTCGCCGGCTGTGTCGAAGATGCCGTCCGGGCCACCGAGCTGGGCGTCAAGTGCCTGCTCGTCGCCGACGAGGGCGTGCTGTGGACGCTGCACCGGGCGCGCGTCGCCGGGATCATCCCGGCCGACACGACCCTCAAGGTCTCGGCGCTGATCGGACCGGTCAACCCGGCCGCGTACGCCGTGTACGAGCACCTCGGCGCCGACTCCGTCAACGTGCCGAGCGATCTGACGCTCGATCACCTCACCGAGATCCGGCGGGTTTCCGCCGCTCCCATGGACATGTACATCGAGGCCCCCGACGACCTCGGCGGGTACGTGCGGATGTACGAGGTCGCCGAGCTGATCCGGCGCGGCGCACCGCTCTATCTGAAGTTCGGTCTGTCCAAGACGCCCGGGATCTACCCGTACGGGCACCATCTGCGGGACCTGACCCTGAACACGGCCCGGGAAAGGGTGCGGCGCGGCCGGCTCGCCCTGGACCTGCTCGCGCGGCACGGAGCGGACGGGGACATGGCGCCGCTCGGCACCCGGCTGCCCGGCACGCTCACGCGGTTCGACACTCCCTCATAACGTTCGGACAAACCCCCTTCACATAAGACGACACAGCCGCGCACAATCCCACACACCTCTTCTCGGTCTTTTCTCGCACCGCCCTTCGGAGCCCCGCAACGCGAGACCGAGCCCGGTCCACGACATCAAGGAAGATGATCATGCGCAACCGCAGAGCTGCCCTCGCCTCCATAGCCGGAGCCGCCTCCCTCGCCCTCACCCTGTCCGCCTGCGGCCAGAGCGGCGACGGCGGCAGCAAGGACGACAACAAGAGCACCAAGGGCTCCACGGTCGGCATCTCCATGCCGACCAAGTCCTCGGAACGCTGGATCAACGACGGCAACAACGTGGTCAAGGACCTTGAGTCGAAGGGCTACAAGACGAAGCTCGCCTATGGCGAGGACGACCCGGACCAGCAGGTCTCGCAGATCGAGAACATGATCACCCAGGGCGTGTCCGCGCTGATCATCGCGGCCATCGACAACAAGTCGATGAACAACGTGCTCCAGCAGGCCGCCGACGCCAACATCCCGGTGATCTCCTACGACCGCCTGATCCTCGGCACCAAGAACGTCGACTACTACGCGTCGTTCGACAACACGAAGGTCGGCGAGCTGCAGGGCGGCTACATCGTCGACAAGCTCGGGCTGAAGGACGGCAGCAAGAAGGGCCCCTTCAACATCGAGCTGTTCGCGGGCTCGAACGACGACAACAACACGAAGTACTTCTTCCAGGGCGCCATGAACGTCCTGCAGCCGTACATCGACAAGAAGCAGCTCGTCGTCAAGTCCGGCCAGACCGCGCTGAACCAGGTCACCACCCTGCGCTGGGACGGCGGCACCGCCCAGAAGCGCATGGACGACATCCTGACCTCGTCGTACAAGAGCGACCGGGTCGACGCGGTGCTCTCGCCCTACGACGGCATCTCCATCGGCATCCTCTCCTCCCTGAAGTCGGACGACTACGGCTCCAAGAGCAAGCCGCTGCCGATCGTCACCGGTCAGGACGCGGAGCTCGCCTCCGTGAAGTCGATCATCGCGGGTGAGCAGACGCAGACCGTCTACAAGGACACCCGCCAGCTGGCGAAGGTCGCCTCCAACATGGTCGACGCGGCCCTCAACAAGAAGAAGCCCGAGCTCAACGACACCAAGACGTACGACAACGGCACCAAGGTCGTCCCCGCCTACCTGCTCCAGCCGGTGAGCGTCGACAAGACCAACTACGAGAAGGAACTCGTCACCACCGGCTACTACAAGGCAAGCGACCTCAAGTAACCGCCGGATCCTACTGATTGGAAGGCACGACCATGGCGGGACCCGTCCTGGAAATGCGCTCGATCGTCAAGACCTTTCCCGGCGTCAAGGCGCTGTCGGACGTCACACTGACCGTCCAGCAGGGCGAGGTCCATGCCATTTGCGGGGAGAACGGCGCCGGCAAGTCGACCTTGATGAAGGTCCTCTCCGGCGTTCACCCGCACGGGAGTTACGAAGGAGACATCCTCTTCGAGTCAGAGGTCTGCACGTTCAAGGACATCAGGGCCAGTGAGCACCACGGCATCGTGATC
The DNA here is from genome assembly GCF_055569295.1 of Streptomyces sp. NPDC029292. Taxonomy (NCBI): domain Bacteria; kingdom Bacillati; phylum Actinomycetota; class Actinomycetes; order Kitasatosporales; family Streptomycetaceae; genus Streptomyces; species Streptomyces sp. NPDC029292. The sequence continues at coordinate 440,975 of NZ_JBVHXR010000004.1, read as the reverse complement.
ATCCACCAGGAGCTGGCCCTGGTGCCGTACCTCTCCATCGCGGAGAACATCTTCCTCGGCAACGAGCACGCCACCCGCGGGCTCATCAGCTGGACCGACACGCTGCGACACGCCTCCGAGCTGCTGCGGCGGGTCGGGCTCGACGAGAACCCGCAGACCCGCGTCGCCGACATCGGCGTGGGAAAGCAGCAGCTCGTGGAGATCGCCAAGGCGCTGTCGAAGAAGGTGAAGCTGCTCATCCTGGATGAGCCGACGGCCGCCCTGAACGACGAGGACAGCGGCAAACTCCTCGATCTCATCCTGGAGTTGAAGAGGCAGGGCATCACCTCGATCATCATCTCCCACAAGCTGAACGAGATCGAGCGGGTCGCTGACTCGGTGACGATTCTGCGCGACGGGCGCTCCATCGAGACGCTCGACGTGAAGGCTCCGGAGACCACCGAGGACCGGATCATCAGCGGCATGGTCGGCCGCGACCTCGAACACCGCTTCCCGGAGCGGACACCGCACGAGCCGGAGGTAGGCTCCGCGCCCGCCCTGGAGGTCCGCGACTGGACCGTGTTCCACCCGATCGACCAGCAGCGCAAGGTAGTTGACGATGTGTCGATTTCCGTGCGGCGCGGGGAGATCGTCGGTATCGCGGGGCTCATGGGCGCCGGCCGCACCGAGCTGGCGATGAGCGTCTTCGGGCGTACGTACGGCCGGTACGCGGGCGGCACGGTGCTCAGGGACGGCAAGGAGATCCGTACGAAGACCGTGCCCGAGGCCATCGGACACGGGATCGCGTACGTCACCGAGGACCGCAAGCACTACGGCCTCAACCTCATCGACACCATCAACCGCAACGTCACGCTCAGCGCCCTGGGGAAGGTCGCCAAGCGCGGTGTCGTCGATGAGCACGAGGAGCGGAAGGTCTCCGAGGGCTTCCGCAAGTCCATGAACATCAAGGCGCCGACCGTCTTCGAGCCGGTGGGCAAGCTGTCGGGCGGCAACCAGCAGAAGGTCGTCCTCAGCAAGTGGATCTTCGCGGGGCCGGAGGTACTGATCCTGGACGAGCCGACCCGCGGGATCGATGTGGGCGCCAAGTTCGAGATCTACACGGTCATCGACAGGCTGGCGGCCGAGGGCAAGGCGGTCGTCTTCATCTCCTCCGAGCTGCCGGAACTGCTCGGCATGTGCGACCGCATCTACACGATGGCCGCGGGGCGGCTCACCGGTGAGTTCTCGCGGGCCGAGGCCTCACAGGAATCACTGATGCGTCAGATGACGAAGGACAAAGAGGTAGCGCGATGAGCACGGATGTGACCGCCAAGACGCCGGCCCCCGCGCCGCCGGGCAAGACCGGATCGGCCGCCACCGATGGTCTGCTCCATCTGATCCTTGACGGCATGCGCCGCAACATGCGGCAGTACGGCATGCTGTTCGCCCTCGGCCTGATCGTGGTGCTGTTCGCCGTGTGGACCGACGGCGACCTGCTGCTGCCGCGCAACGTCTCCAACCTGGTGCTGCAGAACAGCTACATCCTGATCCTCGCGATCGGCATGATGCTCGTCATCATCGCGGGCCACATCGACTTGTCGGTCGGCTCGTTGACGGCGTTCGTGGGCGCGATGGGCGCCGTACTGATGGTCAACCACGACATCTCCTGGCCGATCGCCCTGGTGATGTGCCTGGCCATCGGCGCGGCCGCGGGCGCCGCGCAAGGGTTCCTCATCGCGTATCTCGGCATACCGTCGTTCATCGTGACCCTGGCGGGCATGCTGACCTTCCGCGGTCTGACCGAGATCTTCCTCAAGGGCCAGACGATCGGCCCGTTCCCGGACGGTCTGCAGAAGGTCGCCAACGGCTTCCTGCCCGAGGTCGGCCCGACCACCAACTACCACAACCTCACGCTGCTGCTCGGCATCGGTCTGATCGCGTTCGTGGTGTTCCAGGAGGTCCGCGACCGCAAGCGGCAGCAGGAGTTCTCGCTCGACGTCCTGCCCACGAACCTCTTCCTCCTCAAGCTCGTCGCGCTGATCGCCGCCGTGCTCACCGTCACCATGCTGCTCGCCAGCTACAAGGGTGCCCCGGTGGTCCTGCTGATCCTCGGCGTGCTGGTCGCCGGCTTCGGCTACCTGATGCGCAACGCGGTGATCGGCCGCCACATCTACGCGATCGGCGGCAACCTCCCGGCGGCCAAGCTGTCGGGTGTGAAGGACAAGAAGGTCACCTTCCTGGTCTTCCTGAACATGGGCATGCTCGCGGCCCTGGCGGGCCTGGTCTTCGCGGCCCGCTTCAACGCGGCCTCGCCCAAGGCCGGTCTGAACTTCGAGCTGGAGGCGATCGCCGCCTCGTTCATCGGCGGCGCGTCGATGAGCGGCGGCGTGGGCACCGTCCTCGGCGCGATCATCGGTGGTCTCGTCCTGGGCGTGCTGAACAACGGCATGAACCTCGTCGGCATCGGCACCGACTGGCAGCAGGTCATCAAGGGCCTGGTCCTGCTGGCGGCGGTCGGCTTCGACGTGTGGAACAAACGCAAGGTCGGTTCGTAAAACAGCTGGGCCCCGCCTCGTGCGGGGCCCCTCCATTGCAGGAGCCGCACATGGAAACGAGCAGACGTACCGTCATCGCCGCGGCGGCGGCAGCGGGCATCACCGCCGCCACGGTCGGCACGGCCCACGCCACGGGAGGCAGGAAGCCGGTGAAGGAGCTCTTCGGCAAGCTCGCCGACGGAACGAAGGTCTACCGCTGGTCGCTGGAGAACGGCGGCACGCGCCTGAAGGTCCTGTCGTGGGGCGGCGTCGTCCAGTCCCTGGAGATCCCTGACCGGCACGGCCGCTACAAGAACGTCTCCCTGGGCTTCGACAACATCGAGGACTACGTCGCGAAGACCCCGTACTTCGGCGCGCTGATCGGCCGCTACGGAAACCGCATAGCCAAGGGCCAGTTCACCCTCGACGGCAAGAGCTACCAGCTGTCCGTCAACGACGGCGTGAACAGCCTGCACGGCGGTTCCCAGGGCTTCGACAAGCACGTCTGGGACGTGGAGGGCTTCACCTCCGGCTCCGACGTGGGCCTGGTCCTGCACTACACCAGCGTCGACGGCGAGATGGGCTACCCCGGCACGCTCAAGGCGAAGGTCACCTACACCCTCACCAAACACGGCGACTGGCGCATCGACTACGAGGCCACCACCGACAAGGCCACCGTCGTCAACCTCACCAGCCACGTCTACTGGAACCTGGCCGGCGAGGGCAGCGGCTCGATCTACGACCACGAGCTGAAGATCGCCGCCTCCCGCTACACCCCTGTCGACTCGGGCCTGATCCCCACCGGTGAGCTGGCCACGGTCGCGGGCACACCCTTCGACTTCCAGCACACCAAGAGCGTCGGCGCGGACATCCGGGTCGCCAACCAGCAGCTGCTCTACGGCAAGGGCATCGACCACAACTGGGTGCTGGACAAGGGCATCACGGCGAAGCCCGAGCACATCGCGACCCTGCACGACCCGTCCTCCGGCCGCACCCTGAAGATCGCGACGACCGAGCCGGGCCTGCAGTTCTACTCCGGCAACTTCCTGGACGGCACGCTCGTCGGCACCGGCGGCCACATCTACCGGCAGGGCGACGCGCTGTGCCTGGAGACGCAGCACTTCCCGGACTCGCCGAACCATGCGTCGTTCCCGTCGACGGTGCTGCGCCCCGGTCAGACGTACCGGACGACGACGGTGCACTCGTTCAGCGCCTGAAACCCTTACCCAATTCACACGAGTTGAACAGCGCCACGTCCGTATCCGTATGAGAGGGCGGCCCGTGCTCCCCCGCACGGGCCACCCAAAGACGGAGGGCCCGTCCGCCCCAGCGGGTCCGCCCCATACGGAGGTTCCATGGCCGACAACGTCACCTCGCTGTTCCGCAGCACGGCGGCGCACAGCCCCTCGATGGCCGCGCTGACGCGGGAGAGCGACGGGGCCGGTCCGGTGGACTTCTGTATTCCGTGCAACCCGTACTTCCCCACACCCGCGATGTTCGACGAACTGGCGGGCCGGTTGCGCGAGATCATCACGTACTACCCGAGCAGCGCCGACACCATCACGGGCGAGCTGTGCTCACTGCTCCAACTCCCGCCGCAGTGCGTCGCGATGGGCAACGGTTCCACCGAACTCATCACCTGGATCGACCACTTGCTGGTGCGCGAGTCCCTCGCGATACCCGTCCCGACCTTCGGCCGCTGGACCGACCAGCCGATGGAGACCGGCAAGCGCGTCGACATGTTCCCGCTCCAGGAGTCCGCGGGATTCGCCCTCGACCTCGCCCAGTACGCCGAGTTCATCCGCGCCCGCGGCACGCGCGTCGCCGTCATCTGCAACCCGAACAACCCCGACGGCGGTTTCATCCCCCGCCACTCGCTGATCCAGTTCATGGACGCGATGGCGGATCTCGACCTGATCATCATCGACGAGTCGTTCCTGGAGTTCGCCGACGCCGAGTCCGAGCCGAGCGTCGTCGAGGACGCGGTGATGCGGCCCAACGTCATCGTGTTGCGCAGCCTCGGCAAGAACTTCGGGCTGCACGGCATCCGCTTCGGCTACCTCGTCGCCAACCCGGCCCTCGCGGGCAAGGTCCGCTCCATGCTGCCCAAGTGGAACCTCAACTCCTTCGCGGAGTACGTGGTGTTCATGCTCAGAGAGCACGGTCAGGAGTACATGCAGAGCCTGCACATGGTCCGCCGCGACCGGCTCGACATGGCCCAACAGCTCTCCACGCTGCCCGGTCTGACCGTCTACCCGTCGCAGGGCAACTTCCTCTTCGTGCGCCTCCCCGTGGGCGCCGAGGGCACCGTGGTCCGGGACCGGCTGCTCACCGAGCACCGGATCCTGGTCCGCGAGTGCGGCAACAAGATCGGCTCGTCCAGTCGCTTCCTGAGACTCGTGGTGCGCCCCCAGGTGGACGTGCGTCGCCTGGTGTCCGGCCTGGAACAGGTGCTCTACGGGACCAGGAGGGGAGCCGCCGTACCCGAGCTGAGCACCGGGACCAGCTACAGCTCGGGTACGGCGGCGGTGGACCGTCTGGTCAGCGCCACGAACGGGGCGGGGTTGCAGGGGCTGGCCGCCCAGGCGGGCGCGTGGCCGGGGCCTGCCGCGGCGCAGCCGATGCCGGGCCTCCCGGCCCCGCAGCCCGCCGCGGTGTCGAACTTCCCCGCCGCGCAGCCCACCGGGGGGCCGAACTTCCCCCAGCCGCAGCCCACCGCCTGGCCCGCACCGGCCGCTGCGCAGGCTCCCGGAGCGATGCCGGGCCTGGCACCGGCACCCGCACCCGCACCCGCACCCGCACCCGCTACGGCCATGCCCGCCGCGGCCCCGGCCATCGGACTGCAGCCCGTCGCCCAGACCGGCATGCGCGGGATGGCCGGGATGACCGCCGCCTCACAGGGCGCGCAGGGAGGGCTGACCGCCGCCCAGGTCCGGGGCCGGACCCAGCCGGAACCGCAGCCCCAGCCGCAGCCCCAGGTCCAGGCCCAGCCCCAGCAGCCGCGCCAGCAGCCCACCGGCTGGCCGGCCGTCGGCGCCATGCTGTACAACCAGGCGGGCTAGTAGGCGACGGGCCACCCGCTGCTCCAGTTCAGGAGGTTGATCCCGAGCTTGGGCGTCCCGCTGTCGTTGCCGTCGTAGTAGTGGTAGACGATCAGGTCGCCGTCCGAGTCGGCCATGATGGACTGACCGCCGGGCCCGATGACGCTGCCGTGCGACTCCAGGACGGGCGTGCCGCCGTTGTTGAGCATGGCGACCCCGCTCTGGTCGTAGTACGGCCCGGTGACGCTCGTCGCCCGGCCGACCTTGACCTTGTACGTGGAGCTGGTGCCCTGGCAGCAGACGTCGTACGAGGCGAACAGGTAGTAGTAGCCGTTCCGTTTGACGATGTACGGCGCCTCGACGGCCTTCGTCCCGGTCGGCCGTGCCGCGATCGAGTACCGCGTGGTGTTGGACGACAGCTGCTTCCCGGTCGACGGATCGATCTGGATCATCTTGATGCCGGTCCACCAACTGCCGAAGGACAGCCACCACTTGCCGTCGTCGTCCACGAAGAGATTCGGGTCGATGGCGTTGTAGTCGCTGGAGCTGGTGGAGGTGTAGACGATCCCGTAGTCGCTCCAGGAGCCCGGCAGTCCGGTCGTCGAACCGGCGAGACCGATGGCCGACGTGTTCGACCCGAAGGTCGAGACGGCGTAGTACATCAGGTACTTGCCGCCGTGGTACGAGATGTCGGGCGCCCAGGCCTCCGTCGCGTACGTCGACCACCAGCTGGGCTTGGTGGTGAACGCGTCGCTGCCGGCGGTGAACGCGATCCGGTTGGTGGAGGTCTTGTAGCTCAGGCCGCCGCCGGTGGCGTACAGCAGGTACTGCCCCGACGAGGTGCGGATCATCGTCGGGTCGTGGACGACGACGGAGCCGGTGACGGTGCCGGGGTTCGGATACGCGGACGCGCTGCTCGGGACGAGAGCGAGCAGGATCGCCGCGGGGACGGCGAGAAGCGCGGTTCTGCGGGAGGTGCGGCTCACGCGGGACCCTCCTTGGGGAGTGGCGGGACACAGGGGAAGCGCGGTCGATGGGTTCACGGCACTACATGTTCGAAGTTCCGAACACCGATCAGCACTTCGAACGGGACCGTAGAGTCGAAGCGCTTGCGCGTCAACGCTTCTGACACGCCGAACTCCCTTCACACGCCTGCGATTTCAGGCTCCGCGCGTCACACCACCGGAACCAAAACGCAACCGTCACGGCCCTGCGCGGGGCCTGCCGCCCGGCCTACGATCGACGCGCTTCGTCTACGCGCGTCACGAATGGCTGGAACAGGGGTGATGACCGTGCGCCGCAGAGCCCGGATCATGGTGACGATGACGGCCGCGCTGGGCCTCACGGTGGGGGCGAGCGGCTGCGGCATGGGCACGGGGGCTGAGGCGGAGAGCGTCACCCTGACCGTCGTCGCGAGCAACTACGGCGACAGCGTCCACAAGAACTCCCTGGGCTACTGGGACCGGGTCGGACTCGCCTTCCAGGCCTCCCACCCGGGTGTCCGCGTGGTGGCGAAGGTCTACCCCGCCGACACCGTCGACGCGAAGGTCGCCGAACTGGTGAAGCAGGGCAAGGCACCCGACATCGTGCAGACCGGCAGCTACGCCGAGTACGCGTCGAAGGGCCTGCTCTACTCCGCGGACGAACTGCTCTCGATCGCCGTCCAGGCCGGGTTCGTCACGAGCCTCGCCGAGGCCGGTCAGGTGGAGCGCACCCAGTACGGCCTGCCGTTCACCGCGAGCACCCGGCTGCTCTACTACAACAAGGACCTGTTCCGGAACGCGGGCCTCGAACCGCCCACCAGCTGGCAGGACCTCCTCCTCGACGCAAGGGCGTTGAAGGCGACGGGCGTGAAGTACCCGATCGCGGTTCCACTCGGCCCCGAGGAGGCGGAGGCCGAGACGCTGATGTGGCTGCTGGCCGGGGACGGCGGTTACACCGAGGGCGCCGGTGGCTACGCGCTCGCCTCCGACGCCAACGTGTCGACACTCGACTGGATCAGGTCGAACCTCGTCGCCGAAGGGCTCACGGGCCCGGTCCCGCCGGGCAAGCTGAATCGCAGCGAGGCCCTGGAGGCCTTCCTGGACGGCGACGCGGGGATGGTCAACGCCCCGCTCTCCCTGATGCGGCAGATCGAGGACTCGACGCTGAACGTCCCCTACGGCACGGTTCCGCTGCCGAGCCGCACCGGCAGCGCCGTACCGGCCATGGGCACCGCCGACTGGACGATCGCCTTCAAACAGCGCGGACACCGCGAGCAGATCGGCCAGTTCCTCGACTTCCTGTACAGCGACAAGTACGTCACCGAGCAGGCCGCCGAGTACCAACTGCTGCCCGTCACCACATCCGTGAGCAACGCCATGCGCGCCGACAAGCGCTACCGCAGCCTGTGGAACGGCCTGGACACGCTGGGAAACATGGACCTCTACCCACTCTCCGAGACCAGCTGGTCGCGGGTGTCGGCGGCGATCAGGACGAAGATCGGCGCCTCCGTGGCACCGGGCGGCGATCCGGAGGCGGTCCTGACGTCGATCGCGAAGTCGGCGAGCTGAGGCTGCCCTGCCCACGGTGGGGTCAGTGGTCGTTCTCCAGGTGCAGCTTGAGCAGGTCCACGCCGTAGTCGCCGCCGTTGGGGGTGCGGATGATGGTGTGGATGTGCTCCTGGGACGGCTCCCCGCCACCCATACCCATGCCGCCGCCCGGGCCTCCGCCGTTGGAACCGGAGCTGGCGCTGGCGCTGGCGCTGGGGCTGGGGCTGGCGGAGGAGTCCCCCTTGTAGAAAAGCGGGGCCTGCGCGTCGTACTCGATGAGCACGACCGGGCTGTGCACCCGGTAGTAGAAGGCGGAGCCGTCCGTCGTCTCGCCCATCCAGTAGAAGTACGTGTCGTCCAGGTGCTTCTCCACCTCGGTCATCTTGACCTCGGCGTGCCCCTCGTTGATGTAGCCGACGTACACACGGACCAGGTCCAGCAGCTTCTCCTGCTGCGCGGAGGTGAGGTCGGAGCCGGACACACCCTCGTAGGCGAGCTTCAGGTTGTCCTGGCCGGCACCGGCCTTCATGTCCTCGTTGCCGTTCCCCTGCGAGGAGACCGCCTTGGCCCGCTGCGTCTTGGTGAGGGAGCGGATCATGGCCAGGCCGGCAGTGGTCTCCGGCCGGAAGAGGGTGATCTTCTCGCCCTTGTACGTGCCCGTCGTGGGCTCCGAGCCCATGAAGGTCGGCGTCATCACGACCTGGTCGCCCAGGACGAAGTAGTTGATGGCGACGTGGTGGCCCTCGTACTGGAACCCCCACGGCTTCGTGGTCGACGGGGTGCCCATGAAGGTGAAGAAGTAGTGACCCTCAGTGAGGGTCTTCTGGTTGCCACCGTTGGAGTCGCCCAGGAACGCGTTGAGCTTCATGATGCCGCGGGTCTGGGTGAGACCGTCGGCGGACAGGGCCTTGCCGAGCAGCGCGTAGCCGAGGTTGCGCTGCTTCTCCGTCAGGTCGCCCATGCGGGCGCCCTTGCGGTCGTAGCCGTCGACGTTGCTCCAGGCCGTCCACTCGTCGGCATCGACGTCGAACGTGCAGGACTTGCGCTCCTTCGTGGAGAGCCCGTCCAGGAACGCCTGCGCCGCCTTGACCAGCGCGTCCGTGGAGACGTCCGTGGAGTGGATCGAGTACAGGTCCTCGACGACGTTGCCGTCGGTGGTGACGCCCTTGACGTTCTTGTACTTGACCTGGGAGACCCCGGGGCCCATGCCGCCCCCGCCGCCGGCACCCGGGCCGCCGGAGGGCATGCCGCTGGGGGCGCCGCCAGGGGCGCCGGAGGACGAGGCGGAACTCGCCGTGTCGGAGGAGTTCGAGGAGCACCCGGTCATGGTCGCCACCGCGGCGACGCCACCGGTGAGCAGCGCCTTGTTCATGAACCAGCGGCGGCTGCGCTCGGCTTCGGGGGTACGTGGTCGGTGTTCATGCATGCGGAGCAGACTCCATGACGTACCTGAAGCATCCCTGGGCGAAACCTGTGAACCGGTGACTCAGGGCCCGTCCGCCCGCTTGACGGCCCGTAGATCCGATGGGGCAACAGGCCAGCCCAGCCATGCAGGCCACACCAGCCACACCACCCCCAGGGCTCACGCCTCAGGAGGTAATTGGCAGATTTGTGCCACTGACGGGCCGCCGAATTGGGGGTTTCCTGGGACGGTCTGGCACAGATCTGCCAATTGCTGCTCCATGACCCCCGGCCGCTGGCCCCGCTCACCCCACCAAGAAGCGGGCGGCCCCACGGCCACTTCGCAGCCAAGGTCAGGCATCCGCACCGAACTCCGCGCTCGGCTCGTTCCACAGCGCGGTGACCGCCTGTGCCGCCGCCCGGCCCTGGGCGAAACCGGCGTGACCGGCAGGGGTCCTGCTGGCGGGGGACAGCGGGTCGGTGCCGAACGCGGCGAGAGCGGCCTCGTCGGGGGTGATGACCTCGATGAGGCCGCCGCGCTCGGCGATCGAGGCCGCGTCGGCTTCGAGCACCGGGTCGGGCATCGGAGCGATGACGAGGGTGCGGGCGTAGCCTGCCGCGAGATCGAGGTTGGTGAAGGAACGGACGCCGCCGTCGATGTAGCGGGCGTCACCGATCGTCACGGCGGGCCAGACACCAGGGATGGCGCAACTCGCGCTCACGGCGTCCACCAGGCCGACGCCGGAGGCACGGTCGAAGACCCGGGTCTCACCGGTGACGGCGTGCACGGCGACCACGGACAGATTGCGCTCCGGCCAACTGTGGGACGGCAGCCGGGCCTCGATGACAGGCCGCCGCTCGGCCTCGGTCACGGTCTCGGCGGCCAGTGCCATCTCGCCCACCCGACGCAGGCGTTCCACCGGGTCGGTGACCTCGGCGTCCACCTTCGCGCCGAACTCGAAGACCTCGGCGAGCGCGCCTTCTCGTGGCTTCAGCTCCTCCCGCTGGAGCGCGGGGTCCACCTGGGCCTGGAACAGCACCGGCAGCTCCACGCCGCTGGTGATCTGGGCGGCCACCGCCGACCCGGCCGAGGTGCCCAACAGGAAGTCCGCGTCGGTGACATCGGCCCCGGCGTCGGCGAGACCGGCCAGCACGCCCGTCGCCCAGGCGATACCGGCGACTCCGCCACCGCCGATGACCAGCGCGCGTTCGTTCTTCATCGCTACTCCCCCAGCTGGATTCCGGTTCCACGTCACGGTTCGCCGTCACGGTCCAACATCACTGCGAAGTCCCTGGCGGGCAGGAGATATTCCCACGTACGCCTCAACAAGCTGTCTCACAACGAACTTGACGTTCCGTCGCTTTGCCAAACTGACAGCTGGCCGACAGCACCCACTCTTACGGTGCCGTGTCCATGACAGACACTTCAGAAGCAGCAAACCCGATCGGGCGCCGCACCGTACTGATCGCCACGGGCGCCACGGCCGCAGCACTGGCCGTGGGCGCCGCAGCGCCTGAAGCCCCCACAGCCGACGCGGCGGACGCGACCCCCGCCGCCGCCGCGGCCGTCTGCACCCTCACCAAGGAGATGACCGAAGGCCCCTACTACCTCGACGGACAGCTCGTCCGCGCCGACGTCACCGAGAGCAAGCCGGGCGTCCCCCTCAAACTCACGCTCACCGTCGTCGACGACGACACCTGCGCCCCGCTCGGCAACGCCCTCGTGGAGATCTGGCACTGCGACGCCCTCGGCGAGTACTCCGGCTTCGTCGGCGGCAACGGCCACTCGGAACCCGACGACGGCACGTTCCTGCGCGGCGGCGTCCTGACGGGCACGGACGGCGTAGCGAAACTGACGACCATCTACCCCGGCTGGTACCGGGGCCGCTGCATCCACATCCACCTCAAGGTGCACACCGGAGTCACCCTCACCTCCGACGGCTCCTTCACCGGCGGCCAGGAACTCCACACCGGTCAGCTCTTCTTCAACGAGACGGTCACGACAGCGGTGGCCAAGGTCTCCCCGTACTCCACCAACACCGTCACCCGCACCACCCTCGCCCAGGACTCCATCTACGACGACGGAGGCGCCGCGTCCGGCCTCCTGACCCTGACGGCCCTGGGCAGCACGGCAGCCTCCGGTTACACCGGCACCCTCACAGTCGGCGTCGAAACGAGCTGACCTGCCCCCGCACCTCCCCCCACGGAGACAGGGGTGGGCCCACCGCCCGCCCGGCCCGGTGGGGCCACCCCGCCTCCGGCATCGCCGGATCAGGCCCGCAAGAACGCGCACTAAACCGCTACGGGCTGCGGCTCCTCGACCGCCGACTCCGCCGCCTTCTCCTTGCGGTAGGCGCGGATCGAGTACGTCAGGGCGGCAGCCCACAGCGCGTACAGCAGGACGTACACCGGGGCGCTGACCGCCCCGGACGCACCGACCCAGTCGCTCTTCAGGAGCGTACGGACGTTGGTGACGATGATGACGCCGCCGACCGCGGAGCCCAGGACGCGCGGCGGGACCAGGCGGACCAGCCAGGCGGCGACGGGCGCGGCCACCAGGCCGCCGAGCAGGAACGCGAGGACCCAGCCCCAGTCCAGGCCCTGCGAGCCCAGCGAGAAGAGGAATCCGAGGCTCGCGGCGATGGCGACCAGGAACTCGCTCGTGTCGATCGAGCCGATCACCTTGCGCGGCTCCATCCGGCCGCTGGCCAGCAGGGCCGGGGTGCCGACCGGACCCCAGCCGCCTCCGCCCGTCGCGTCCAGGAACCCGGCGACCAGGCCGAGCGGCGCGAGGAACCGCTTGCGCAGCGGCTTGCCGAGGTTGCCCTTGGGCATGCCGCGGAAGGTGAAGCGGGACATGACGTACAGGCCGAGGCCCAGCAGGATCAGCGACATGGCCGGTTCGGCCACCTCGGTCGACAGGTTGGAGAGGACCGTCGCACCGAGGAACGAGCCGATCGCCCCGGGTACGCCGATCTTGGCGACGACCTTCCAGTCCACGTTCCCGAAGCGCCAGTGCGAGGCGCCGGACATCAGCGTGGTGCCGATCTCGGAGAGATGGACCGTGGCCGAGGCCAGGGCCGGGTTGGTGCCCATGGCGAGCAGCAAGGTGGTCGAGGTCACGCCGTAGGCCATGCCCAGGCTGCCGTCCACCAGCTGGGCACCAAGGCCCGCGAGGGCGAGCAGGATGAGCGTGCGCATGCGGTCGGTCCCGTCTTTTCCTGGTTTTCCTATCGGTTCGATAGGGATGAACGGGACGTGACGCTAAGGGCTGAAACTGAGGACAGTCTGAGCGCGAAATGAGGACGCTTCACAGACGGAGCCCGATCTTCCGCAGGAAGTTCTAAGGGTTCTCCCAGGACGCCGGCTCCGCCGCCAGCTCCCGCACCGGCTCCGGCAGCGCGTCCGCCGCGATGTCCGCGAGCGTGACGCCCTCGAGGATCTTCCGCACATTGGCGCGGACCGCGACCCACAGCGGCAGCAGGGGTTCGGCGGGCCCGGTGTACGCCAGTTGGGTGGGCCGTTCGCCGCGTACGGAGACGATGGGGCCGTCGACCGCACGGATGACATCGGCGACGGTGATCGCGTCGGCGGCACGGGCGAGCCGGTAGCCGCCGTTGCCGCCGCGCTGGCTGGTGACGAGGCCGCCACGCCGGAGATCGCCCAGGATCCCCTCGAGAAATTTATGCGGAATGTCCTGCGCGGTGGCGATGGCCTCGGCCTTCACCGGGCCGTCGCCCTGCCGGATGACGAGCTCCAGTGCCGCCCGTACCGCGTAATCCGCCCGTGCCGAGATCCTCATATGACCATTTTGGGACGTATAGCTGTGGACAATGGCCGCACCCTCCCCCAGTTCTCGGCTTCGCTCGAACCGGGGGGACCCCCATCGCTGTCCTCGGGAGGACCCCGCATGGTGTTGAGCAGACGTACCTTCAGCGCACTCGCCGGCACTACCGCGCTCGGCTTCTCGCTGAGCGGAAGCGGCGGCAGCGGGGCGTACGCCGCCGGGCGGGCGCCCAGCGTTCCCACCGGGCCCGCGCCCGGACCGCCCGCGGCCGACGGCAAGGCGCACACCGTCGGCTTCGACCGGTACTCGATGCTGATCGACGGCAAGCGTGTCGTGCTCTGGTCCGGCGAGGTCCATCCCTTCCGCCTGCCGAGCCCGTCGCTGTGGCGGGACGTCCTGCAGAAGCTGCGCGCCCACGGCTACAACACGATCAGCATCTACGTCTCCTGGAACTACCACTCCCCCGCGCCGGGCACGTACGACTTCACCGGCGTCCGCGACCTCGACCTGTTCCTGCGGACGGCCGCCGAGACCGGCCTGTACGTCATCCTGCGTCCGGGCCCGTACATCAACGCCGAGGTCGACGGGGGCGGCTTCCCCGGCTGGCTGACCGTCACCCGGGGCACGGCCCGGACCTCCGATCCGACCTACCTGAAGTACGTCGACCAGTGGCTGACCGCGGTCGACCGGATCGCCGCCCAGCACCTCTACACCAAGGGCGGCGGCACGGTCGTCCTCTACCAGCTGGAGAACGAGTACGCGAACAACGTCACCAGCTCCCTCGGCCGCGACTACATGGCCCATCTGTACGCCAAGGTCCGCGAAGACGGCATCGACGTGCCGCTCTTCCACAACGACAAGGGCAGGAACGGCCATTGGGCCCCGGGGACGTTCAACACGGGTGGTGAGAGCGGGCGTTACCTGTACGGCTTCGACGGCTATCCGTCACCCTCCGCGACCCCACCCGACTGGGGCTACTTCGGCACCGGCGGTACGAAGGGAGGCTCGACCGCGAGTCCCGACACCCCGGGCCTCCTGGCCGAGTTCGGGGGCGGCTGGTTCGATCCATGGGGTGGCGCGGAGTTCGACGGGAAGGGGTACGCGGAGTCGCGCCGGACCCGGGACGCGGCGTACGAGCGGCGCTTCTACCTCACCAACCTCGCCAACGGCATCAAGGTCCACAACGTCTACATGACCTTCGGCGGCACCTCCTGGGGCTGGCTGCCCGCGCCGGTCGTCTACACGTCGTACGACTACGGTGCCGCCCTCGACGAGGCCCGGCAGCCGACCTCGAAGCTGATCCCGATGCACCAGATCGGGCAGCTCCTGCACTCCGTGCCCGACCTGGCGAAACTGGACCGCGCCGAAGACATCGCGGTCAGCGACACCGGGATCAAGGCGTACCACCTCATCAACCCGGACACGCACGCCCACTTCTACGTACTGCGCAATGACACGTCCGCCGAGGTCACCGCCTCCGTCCCGCTCGCGGGGAAGACCGTTCCCGTGCCGGTGCCCGGTCACGACGCCCGGCTGCTGGCCACCGGAATCGCCCTCGGGCGACGGAAGCTGAGGTACTCCACCGCCCAGCCCATGCTGTGGCTCACCGCCGGGCGGCAGGACATCGCCGTACTCACCGGCCGCTCGGGGGAGTCGACACAGACCGGGCTGGAGTGCGCGAGCGCGCCGACGGTCACCGTGCTGGAGGGGAGCGCCCGGCATCAGTACGCGGACGGCGTCCTGCGGGTTGACGCCCAACTGGTCGGGCTCACAAGGGTGTTGGTGGAAGGCGGCGGCACCTCGGCACCGCTCCTGCTGCTGCTCGCCGACGACGAGACCTCCGCGCGGCTGTGGCGGTACGACACCCCGTCGGGGCCTGTGCTGGTGCGCGGCCCCGCACTCCTGCGCACCGCCGCCCTGCGCGACACGACCGTCCACCTCACCGGGGACACGGTCCAGGCGGCGGACCTGGAGGTCTGGGGACCGCGCGGAGTGAGCGAAGTCGTCTGGAACCAGGGCACCCTGAAAGCGCGCGCCACCACCTCCGGGAGCCTGCGGGCCGAGCAGCGGCTACCCGGAGTACCGGACGTCCAGCTCCCCGCGCTGACCAACTGGCGCCGGTCCGCCGAAAACCCCGAGTCCGCCGCCGACTTCGACGACTTGGCGTGGAAGGTGGCGAACAGGACGTCCTCGTACAGCACCACCCCCGTACCCGCCGGGCAGCCCGTGCTGTTCGCCGACGACTACGGATTCCACTACGGAGACGTCTGGTACCGGGGGCACCTCACCGACGCGGGCGCCGCGGACTCGGTGTCCCTCGCCTACATCGCGGGCGCGCAGGGACTGCTCATGGCATGGCTGGACGGGAAACCGCTGGGTACGCACCGGATGCCGGTGCCCGACAAGAAGACGGTCAGGCAAGGGTCCTGGAGCGCCACGGCGACGTTCCCCCTTCCGGACGACGCCGAGCAGCGGGTCCTCTCCGTCCTCGTCCGCCGGATGCAGCACGACCAGGACCTGGCGGCGCGGGACACCCACAAGGTGGCGCGTGGACTGACCGCCGTGACCTTCAAAGGGGCTTCTCCGGCGGTCACTTGGCGAATTCAGGGCGAGGCGGCCGCCGACCCGGTGCGCGGACCGCTCAACAACGGCGGGCTGTACGGGGAGCGCCACGGATGGCATCTGCCGGAGTTCGCGGACGGCCTGTGGAAGGTCGTCGACTTCCCGCGCGCCGAGCGGCAGCAGGGCGTCGCCTGGTACCGCACCGACTTCCGGCTCACCGTCGACCCCGGCGTGGACGCGTCGATTGGCCTCACGCTCACCGACGACCCGGCTCGCGCCTATCGCGTCCAGATCTTCCTGAACGGCTGGAACATGGGCCAGTACATCAACGACGTAGGCCCCCAGCACACCTTCGTCCTGCCAAACGGGGTGCTGCTCACACGTGGGCGCAACACACTGGCCCTCGCCGTCCTGTCCGACGGCACCACACCCGCGGGCCCCGGTCAGGTGAAGCTGACCCTGCTGGGCAGCGCGGCCGGCGGAGTGCCGGTGACACCGGTGGACTCCCCCGGCCGCGCGCTCGGCATGAGCTAGGCCAGCCGGATCACATTCCACGACAGCGGCTCCAGGACGGCGCTGAGCGTGCCGTCCTGGAGGGTGGTCCCCTCGACGGGGTGCGGGGTGACCCGCTCCTGGTCGTCGAGGGTGTTGACGGCGTCCGGATCGGCGTCGGCGAGCGCGCTGTGCTCGACGACCGTCGTCAACCCCAGTCGGCTCAGGGCGACTTCGAGCGGAAGCGGCTCGGTCTGGCTGCGGTTGACGGCGAACACGGTGACCGAGCCGTCGTCGGCGCGCACGGCGGTGGCGTGCAGCAGGTCCGCCTCGCCGTACTTCTTCGTCTCGTACGTCGGCGAGTCCACGCGTACGTCGAGGACCTGGCCGCGCCCGTACTTCGCGGCCTGCGCGAAGGGGAAGAACGTGGTCTGCCGCCACGCCGGACCGCCCGGTTCCGTCATGATCGGCGCGATGACGTTGACCAGCTGGGCCAGGCAGGCGACGGTGACGCGGTCCGCGTGCCGCAGCAGCGCGATGAGCAGGGAGCCGAAGACGACCGCGTCGGTGACGGAGTAGACGTCCTCGAGGAGGCGCGGGGCCTCCTGCCAGTCCTCCACCGGGTGCGGGTTGGGCCGCTGCTGGTACCAGACGTTCCACTCGTCGAAGGAGAGGTTGATCTTCTTCTTGGACTTCAGCCGGGCGCCCACGTGGTCGCAGGTCGCCACGACGTTCTCGATGAAGGACTCCGTGTCGACGGCGGAGGCGAGGAACGAGTCCCGGTCGCCGTCGAACTCCTCGTAGTAGGCGTGCAGGGAGACGTAGTCGACGAGGTCGTACGTTTCCTGGAGCACGGTCGCCTCCCACTCGGCGAAGGTCTCCATGCCCTGCCCGGAGGAGCCGCACGCGACGAGTTCGAGGTCCGGGTCGATCTGCCGCATCGCGCGGGCGGTCTCGGCGGCGAGACGGCCGTACTCCTCGGCGGTCTTGTGGCCGGTCTGCCAGGGCCCGTCCATTTCGTTGCCGAGGCACCACAGCCTGATGCCGAACGGGTCCTTGTCGCCGTGCGCCACCCGCAGGTCCGAACGGGCGGTTCCGGCAGGGTGGTTGGCGTACTCCTGGAGCTCCAGGGCCTCGGCGACACCGCGCGTGCCGAGGTTGACGGCCATCATCGGCTCGGCCTGCGGGCCGATCTTCTTCAGGAAGGCGATGTATTCGCTCAGCCCGAAGCGGTTGGACTCGGTGGAGCGCCAGGCGAGGTCGAGACGGCGGGGCCGCTCCTCGACGGGGCCCACCGAGTCCTCCCAGTTGTAGCCGGAGACGAAGTTGCCGCCGGGGTAGCGGATCGCGGTCACGCCGAGCTCGCGGACCAGTTCCAGCACGTCCGTGCGCAGGCCCGCCTCGTCGGCCGAGGGGTGACCCGGCTCGAAGATGCCGGTGTAGACGCAGCGGCCGAGGTGCTCGACGAAGGAACCGAAGAGACGTGGGTCGACCTGACCGACGGTGAAGGCGGGGTCGAGGGCGAAGCGGGCGGTAGTGCTGGACATGGGGTCCTTTCAGGGTCTTGCCGAATCCGGGTGTCCGGGGTGCCTATCGAACGGTGGGCCAGCCGTCATGGCCCCAACTCAGCTTGTTCAGGCCGAGCTTGGGTGTGCCGTTGTCGTCGGCGTCGTAGTAGTGGTAGACGAGCCAGTCGTGTCCGCGGTCGTGCATCACCGACTGGCCGCCCGTGCCGATGTACCGGCCGTGCCCGGCCAGGAGCAGGTCGCCGCCGCCGTCCAGCATCGGGGTGCCGTCGCTGTCGACGTACGGGCCGGTGACGGACGTGGACCGGCCGACCTTGATCTTGTAGGTGGAGTTCACGCCCGCGCAGCAGGCGTCGTACGAGGCGAAGAGGTAGTAGTAGCGGCCGTGCTTGACGATGCCGGGGCCCTCGACGGCGTAGGGCAGGTCGGGGCGGGTGGCGAGGTGGTACACGGTGGTGTCGTCGGTGGCTGCCTTGCCGGTGCGGCGGTCGAGCTTCACCATCCGGATGCCGGTCCAGTACGAGCCGAAGTCCAGCCAGAGGCCGTCCTTGCCGCTGTCGATCACGTTCGGGTCGATGGCGTTGTGGTCGTCGGCCGTCGTGGAGGCGTAGACGACGCCCTGGTCGTCCCAGGTGCCGGGCATGCCGGTCGCGGAGGTGGCCACGCCGATCGCGGAGTGGTTGGTGCCCCAGGAGGAGACCGCGTAGTACAGCCAGTACTTGCCGGCGCGGTAGGAGATGTCGGGCGCCCAGGGGTCGCCGGTGGAGTTGTAGTCGTACCACCAGGACGGCGGCTCGGCGAAGGCGTTGCCCGCGTCGTCCCAGTGGCGCAGGTCCGTGGACAGGCGGGCTCCGATGATCCCGCCCGTCGAATAGGCCACGTACAGGCCGTTCTTGAGGTGGATGGCGGTGGGGTCGTGGATGATCTCCTGGCCGGTGAGGGGGAGGGGATCGGGGTAGTCGGCGGCGTGCGCGGTGGTCGGCAGGAAGGCGAGGAGGGCGGCGGAGAGGATCGCCGCGAGTCTGAGGCGCTTCACCTGTATGTCTCCTAAGGGGAGTTACTGGCCCGCGAGGCCGGTGTGGGCGACGCCCGCGACGATCTGGCGCTGGAAGAAGACGAAGACGATGATCAGCGGCAGGCCCGCCATCAGGCCGCCGGCCATGAGCTGGGCCCACTGGATGCCGTAGGAGTTCATGACGGTCGCGATGCCGTTCGGCATGGTCATCAGGTCGGGGTTGTTGGTCACCATGTACGGCCACAGGAAGTTGTTCCAGGACGCGATGAAGGTGAAGATCCCGACGGCCGAGAGGGACGGGCGCGACAGCGGCACGATGATGGTGAAGAAGACCCGCCAGCGGCCCGCGCCGTCGATGAACGCGGCCTCCTCCAGCTCCCTGGGAATGCCCTGGAAGAACTTGTAGAGGATGTAGACCATGGCGGCCGGCGCGCACTGCGGCAGGATCATGCCCCAGTAGGTGTCGACCATCCCCATCTGCTGGACCGTGGTGAACAGGGGGACGCCGAGGACGGCGGGCGACACCATGAGCCCGGCCATCACGAGGCCCATCAGGGCGCCCTTGAAACGGAACTCGGTGCGCGCGAAACCGTAGCCCGCGAGCGCGCTGACCAGCAGCACGATGGCCGTGACGCAGACCGAGACGACGAACGAGTTCACGAACCAGTTGGTGATGTTGCCGGTCTCGAAGATGGCCTTCCACGCCTGGGCCGTCCATACCTTCGGCAGCCAGTGCGGCGGCACCTCTACGGCCTCGGTCTCCGACTTGAGGGAGGTGAACAGGGCCCAGGCCAGGGGCGCCACCCACACCGCGGAGACGGCGGCACCGAGCACGGTGAGGATGATCTGGCTGGGGGTCCAGGGCTTCCGGGTCCTGGCCTTGACCTTGGCCTCGACCTCGGCCTTGACCGGAACTTGCGTGGCGGTCATCGCACGCCCTCCTCACGCTTGCGCAGCAGCCACATCCGGCCGAGGGCGACGGACGCGATGATCACGAAGAAGATGATGGAGATCGCGGAGGCGTAGCCCACGCGGTAGCTGGTGAAGCCCTCTTCGAGGGTGTACTGGACGAAGGTGCGCGTCGATTCCTCCGGACCGGGACCGAAGTCGTAGATCACGACGGCCTGGTCGAAGATCTGGAGCGAAGCGAGGATCTGCAGGGCGATGACGAGGCCGGTGATGTTGCGCAGCATCGGCAGGGTGATGTGCACCATGCGGTGCCAGGCGTTGGCGCCGTCCAGCTTGGCGGCCTCGTACAGGTGGTCCGGGATGGACTGGAGGGCGGCGAGGTAGAGCAGGAAGCTGAAGCCGACGGTCCACCACAGGGTGGTGATGACGACGGCGAGCATGGCGTACGACTTGTCGGTGAGCCAGGGCGTGTCGATGCCGAGGACGTAGTTGACCATGCCCGTGCCGGGGTTGAACAGCCACTGCCACAGGTTGCCCGCGACCGTGGACGGCAGCAGGAACGGGGCGAAGAAGCACAGCCGCCACAGCCACTTGGCGTGCTCGATGTGGTGGGCGAG
Organism: Streptomyces sp. NPDC029292; assembly: GCF_055569295.1. Lineage (NCBI taxonomy): Bacteria > Bacillati > Actinomycetota > Actinomycetes > Kitasatosporales > Streptomycetaceae > Streptomyces > Streptomyces sp. NPDC029292. The sequence goes on along the minus strand of NZ_JBVHXR010000004.1, from coordinate 420,581 downwards.
CATCGCCATCAGGAAGGCGAGGACGGTGATGCAGGGCACGACCAGGAGAGTGAAGTACGCGCTGTGACCGAGGGAGTCCCACACCAGCGGGTCGTGGAAGGCCTCGCGGTAGTTGTCCCAGCCGACGAAGTTCTCGCCGACGCCGGACACGTTGGCGTCGGTGAAGCTCAGGTACACGCCCCGCAGGACCGGCCAGATCACGAACAGGGCGAACAGCACGAGGAACGGCGCGACGAACCAGCCGCCGTGCTGGAGCCTGCGTCCCATCCGGGCCCGGAGGCTGTCGGTGTCCCCGGCGCTGGTGGAACGTATCTGCTTCGAGGCGGGCGCGAGAGCGGCCTCGGCGCTGGTCGTCGTCATGCGGCACCTCCCTGCGTCTGCGCGGCGGTCTTGCCGTCCATCGGGTTCTTCATGGCCAACAGCTGTTCCAGCACGTTCTTCATGCGGTGGGCGGTCGCGGCCGGCTTGGCCGAGCCCAGGTTGGAGGAGGCGACGACGGGCCCGATGCGGGCGGCGAGCGTGCCGGTGGAGCCCGCGAACCACGCCTTCGGCTCGGTCGCCTGGTGGAACATGGCCGAGACGTACTCGTTCTGCGGGGTGAGCTTCTTGTACGCGGCGGACTCGAGGGTCGGCGTGTAGGCGGGGATGTGGCCGCCCGCCGCCCAGGCGAGGGCGTTCTTGACGACGTACGCGGCCAGCCGGTGCGCGCCCTCGTTGGCGGAGCCGCCCCGGCTCGACTGGTGCGGCAGGACGAAGGAGTGCGACTCGGCGTGGGTCGCCTGCTTGCCGAAGACCGGGGGCAGCGGGGTCGCGCCGTACTCGATCTTCGCGCCCGAGTAGACGGGCACGGACCAGTTGCCCTCCCACACGAACGGCGAGCCGTTGATGAACTGCTCGGCGTCGGCCGCACCGGCGATGGCGTACCCGTCGGTGATGTGCTGGCGCAGGAACTCCAGGACCTGGGTGGCCTTGTCCTCGTCGAAGACGACGTCCGTCATCGCGGAGTTGAAGTAGGTACCGCCGAGCTGGGTGTAGAAGGCGACGAAGAACCACCAGGAGAAGTTCGGGTCGTTGGCGTGGATGCCGACGGTCTGCAGGCCCTTCTTGGTGGCCTTCTTGGCGGCCTTGAGGGCGTCGAACCACTCCTTGGTGGAGGTGATCGGCACGATGAGGCCGTCGTCACCGAGGAGGCCCGCCTTCTTCAGGACGTCCTTGCGGTAGAACGACAGCTGGGCGTGGATGTCGAGGGGCAGCGCGTAGAGCTTCCCGTCGATGACGGCGCGCTTCCACAGCGCCGGGTTGAAGTCCTGTTCGCGGATGCCGTACTTGGCGAGCAGGTCCATGTCCCAGGGGTCCAGGAGCCGCCCCGGCGCGAAGCCGGCGACGCGCCCCAGGTGCATGACACCGAGGTCGGGCGCGCGGCTGCCGGCGGCCGCCATGGCGAGTTTGGTGTAGTACGGATTGCCCCACGCGAGGGTCGAATCCTTCACGTCGATGTCCGGGTTCGCCTTACGGAAGGCGTCCAGCATCGCGATCATGTTGTAGCCGTCGCCGCCGCTGAAGAGGTTCCAGTAGCGGACGCGCGTGCTCGCACTGGACGCAAGCGCGTCCGCACCGGTGCCGAGCGCGGCGAAGCCGAGGCTGCCCGCGACTGTCAACCCACCCAGTCCAGCCAGGATTTGCCTGCGATTCAGGCCAGGTCGTCCCATGCCCTGCCCTTACTGTTCGAGATTTCGATAGGTGATCGCAACTTCGAACGGGACCGTAGATAGGAAGCGGTTTCCCGTCAATGGTTTGCGCAAAATCAGACGTCCCCGCCCAACAACTGGGCGGGGACGTCCGGGGAGTTGCTATCCCGCGAAGGCGGGCTGCGGCAGGCCCTTCCCCGCGCCGGGCACCACCAGCACCGAGCCGGAGAGCGGGTGCGGCGCGTCCAGGCCCGTACGGGCCGTGGTGATGTACAGGTCGGTCAGGTCGGCGCCGCCGAACGTGCAGGCGGTGGGGCGTCGGACGGGGAGCTCGACCACGCGGTCGAGCTCCCCGTCCGGCGTGTAGCGGCGGACGGCTCCGCCGTCCCACAGGGCCACCCATACGCAGCCGTCGGCGTCGACGGTGAGTCCGTCGGGGAAGCCGGCATCGTCTTCGATTGCCGCCAACTGCCGTCTATTGAGCGGCAGTTGGCGCTCGCCCACGTCGAACACGTCGATCCGTCGCGTCGGCGAGTCGATGTAGTACATCAATCGCCCGTCGGGGCTCCAGCCCGTGCCGTTGCTGACGGCGACGTCGTCGAGGACGGTCTGTGCGGTGCCGTCGGGGGCGATCCGGGACAGCGTGCCGCCGCCCGGTGCCTCGTCGTAGCGCATGGTGCCGGCCCACAGGGTGCCGTCGGGAGCGACGGCGGCGTCGTTGGCGCGGCGGCCGGGCACGACCTCGCGACGCAGCCACCGGAATCCGTCGGGATCGCGGTCGTAAAGACCGACGCCGTCACGGAGGTTGACGACCAGCCCCCCGCCCACACGTGGCTTCGCGGCGCCCACGTGCTGCTCGGTGGCCATGACCGTGCGGCGTCCGGAGCCGGGATCGTACGTATGGACCCGGGAGCCGAGGATGTCGACCCAGATCAGCCGCTGTTCATGGGGGTCCCAGGTCGGCCCCTCCCCCAGCGCCGCGTACGCGCGGACCGCGACCTCGATGCCCGTCATCCCACGCTCCGGTGGCCGAGGCGCTCGGACAGCTCGGCGGCGCCCTTCGCGGCGAGCTGCTCCAGTTCGACGCGGCGCTCGTCGCTCCAGCGAATCATCGGGACGGAAATGGAGAGCGCGGCGACGACCCGTCCCGTGCGGTCGCGCACCGGGGCGGCGACGCAGCTGACGTCCGGGTTGGACTCGCGGCTCTCCACGGCGATGCCGCGGCGGCGGATCTCGGCGAGGGCCTCGCGCAGGGCGGTCGGCTCGGTGATGCTGTTGGGCGTCATCGCGACCAGCTCGACGTCGTCCGGGATGCGTGACGCCAGCTCCGGGCCGGGGAGCGAGGCGAGCAGCATCTTGCCGACGGAGGTGCAGTGCGCGGGGAGGCGACGGCCCGCCGCCGACACCATGCGCACGGCGTGCGTGGAGTCCACCTTGGCGATGTAGATGACGTCGGTGCCTTCGAGGATCGCCACGTGGACGGTCTCGTCGCAGGTCTCGGCGACCGAGCGGGCGACCTGCTGGCCCTCGGCGGCGAGGTCCAGCTGCTCGGCGTACCGGCTGCCGAGCTGGTACGGCCGCACGCCGAGCCGGTAGCGTCCCGGCTGGGCCGGCACCTGGACGATGTACGAACGGGCGGCGAGCGTGGTGACCAGCTCGTGCACCGTCGTGCGCGGCAGCTGTAGCTTGCGCACGATGTCGGGGGCGGAGAGCGTCCCGTCCCCGTCGAGGAAGAGCTCCAGTATGTCCAGAGCTCGGGTCACGGCAGGTACAAGGCGTCCCACAACCGGCCCCCTCCCTTGTGTTCGAAATTTCAACAGACGATCGGGATGACGAACACAGGCTAGTCATAGTGGGCTCGGACGGGCAATGGGTGGGGAGAGGATGGGGCGGAGGGAGCTCTTGCCGGGGCCTGACTGGTCTCTCGACGGAACTGTCCGACGGAGCGAGACGGGCGAGTGGACGGGAAGGCATGTGAGGGCAGCGCCGGGCGCGGCCTCGGCCGGGGTCAGGGGACTCTCGACGGAGCCGTCCGACCGGCCGAGGCGGCCGGGTGGGCGGGAAAGACCCGGTCAGCGCCGCCCGCGCGGACCCCCCAGCTCACCCCGCAACCGCTGCGCCCGTAGCACCAGCTCCAGCTCGAACCGCCGGTCCGGATCATCGATCTCGTCGCCCCAGAGTTCCCGTATCTGCCGAAGGCGGTAGCGGACCGTCTGCGGATGGACACCGAGCCGCGCCGCGACCTCGGGGGCACCACCACGCGTCTCCAGCCACGCCAGTAACGTCTCGGCAAGGCGCCGCCCATGCGTGGGACCGCAGTGCGCCAGCGGCGCCAGACACCGCAGCGCGAGATCGTCGATCAGCTCCTCGGGCTGGAGCAGCACCAGGGCCTCCGTGTGCTCCGTACAGTGCAGGACCTCCCCGGAGGGAAGCAGTCCCCGCTCCATGAGCCGTACCGCCGCCTCGGCCCAGCGCAGCGACTTCGCCGCGTCGGCCAGCGGCACCGGCGGTCCGATCGCCCCGGCCCACCCGGTCAGCGCCCGGTGCAGCAGCTCCGGGCGCCCCGCGGCGTCCGGCTCGGGCACGACCATACGGGGCTGCTCGTACTCCATGTCGAGCAGCACGCCCTGCCCCACGGCCGGCGCGACGGCCTCCCGGGCCGGACGCAGCAGCACCCCGACGGCGACCTTGTCGGGCAGCGGCCAGCCGATCCGGGCGGCGCGTTCGACGAGCGCCTCGGCGGGGTCGCCCCGGTGGTGGTGCTCGGAGAGCAGTAACTCCATCAGGCGGCGCTGGAGGCGCAGGCGCTCCCCGGCCTGCCGGGCGGCGGCCTCGGCGTAGCCCCGTACGGACTGATCCACCAGACCGTCCAGATACTCGTAGCCCGCGTCGACGAGCTCGTACATCGCCGGTGGCGGGATGTCGACCCGCTGCCCGATCTCGGCGAACCGCCGCCAGGCGAGCCGCACCCCGAGCCGGTAGATCGCCTGGAGCGAGTCGAGGCTGCGGCCGTGCAGACCCTCGCCCCGGCCGAACTCCTGGAAGACCTCGGGATGGACCCGCGGGCGCCCCTCGGCGGTCTCCAGGTGCTGCACGAAGACCTCGATCGCCCGGCGGATGCCGATCAGGGCCATCGGCTCGCCGGAGTCGTCGAGGACGACCGGCAGATGCGGGTACTCGCGGCGGATCTCGCGCAGGATCTCCTCGGCGAGCGCCGGCGCCTCGGCCATGGCGATCGCCGCGAACTGCCGCACCTGGAGGCGGGGAACGTCATGCCAGGCCGAGCGCACGCCGACGGTTCCCGTGCGGGAGCCCATGATCAGCGCTCCTGGGCGGCATGCTCGTAGGTGATCAGTGGGGTGTTCGGCTGATCCGGGGTCGCGTCGAGCAACGCGACGATGCCGAGCGCGGCACCCACGGCGAGTGCGGCGGCGGCCGCGACGGTGATGGCGGCGGCGAGCAGTCTGGACATCGCAGGGTCAGCCTCTCTGTCGGAGGTCGTCCCCACCCCGGTCGCCCGCACCATCAGGCCCGTGCGGTCGTGCCCACCACCGGCCCCGCCCGGCAGGAGCCAGTCTCGACAATGCATTGACACTCCGTCAAGGGTGCGCCTACGGTTCCCGGCCCATACCGCACGTGCACTTTCCCTCCTGGTGTCGACGCACCCGTATCACCTCGTACCACCGCATATCACCCGTGCGTCGAGCCTCCTCACGCCCCTGGAGTGCCCGGATGCGCCGGAAAGCGTCACCCTTCGCACTGACCCTGCTGGGCCTCGGCACCTTCCTGCTCGTACTGGCCCCGCTGCTCGCGTGGTACGTGAAACCGCGTGCCGCCGTGAACCCCATCGACATCGACACCACCGCCGTCTACACCGGCACGGGCAGCGTCTTCGACGTCGACAAGGTCGAGACCGTGCCCGGCCAGAAGATCACCGTCACCCAGCGGGTGCGCGGCGACGTCACCGACAGCGAGCGCAGCGGCGAGGCGGTCTGGGACGTGACGACCACGGTCGACACGGACAAGTCGCTGCCCGCGGCCGACCCGCACGACGCCCTGGAGTTCACGCCGGGCCGCTGGGTCACCGACCGCAGGACCAACACACCGGTGCACTGCTGCCAGGAGAACCCGCACTTCGAGGGCGAGGCCTACCTCAAGTTCCCCTTCGACGTGCAGAAACGCGCGTACCGCTGGTGGGACAACTCCCTTGGCGCGACGGTCACTCTGAACTACCGGGGGACCAAGAAAATCCGCGGGTACGAGGGGTACCGGTTCACCGGAACCGTCCCCGCCACCAGGACCGGGACCCGTCTGGTGCCGGGCGCGCTCGTCGGGCAGCCGAAGCGCAGCCAGGTGCTCGCCGAGGAGTGGTACGCCAACCACCTCATCGAGCTGGTCGTCGACCAGCGCACCGGCCGGGTGATCTACGCGCAGGTCGGCCCGCGCAGGACGCTGCGCGCCCCGGGCGGCAAGAAGGACGCCGCGGTGCTCCTGGACAGCCAGAAGCTGGCCTTCACAGCCGCCACGCAGCAGGACCAGGTGAAGCAGGCCAAGGCCGAGAGCGGCCAACTGCGCATGGTGGGGCAGACGTTGCCGATCGGTGCCGGTGTGCTGGGATTCGTCCTCGCCGCGGCGGGTGTCGTTTTGGTGGTACGCGGGCGGCCGGATCCCGATACGTCCGAGTCGTCCCAGCCTCCGCTCACGATGTGATGTGGCGTCAGCTCCACAAACCCCGGAAATTGTCACCTCGGTGAGTAGCCGCATCGAACCGCCGGGCGAAAACTGTCCAACCCCACCCGAGCACAGCCCACCCACACCCCCGTAACAGCGAACGCCTAAAACCCCCACAGTTCGGCAGATTCCCAGCGCCACCGAAAGATTCCCAGCGCTACCGAAGAATTCCCAGCGCCACCGAACGAAAAGTTCCCTACGCCCCACCCCCCACGCTGAGTTCCGCACCCTGAGACGAGTTGGAGCACCCATGCCCCAGCACGTGCCTTCCTCGCTGCGCGCCGCGTTCCCGCGCTCCGCGCAGCACCTCCCGGCGCTCCCCCCACAGCCGCGCCGTATCGTTTTTCTCGCCCGCCGCGATCTCGGTAATCCGGCGGCGGGCGGCTCCGAACTCCTGGTCGACCGACTGGCCGAAGGACTGACCCAGCTCGGCCACCAGGTCACGCTGCTGTGCGGCGGCCCCGCGGCCTACCGCGACTACCGGGTCGTCTCCGCGGGCGGCGACCTGGGCCACTTTCTGCGCGCCCGCCCCGCGCTCCACCGCCAGGTCGGTGACTGCGACCTGCTGGTCGAGGTGTGCAACGGCCTGCCGTATCTGGCGCCGCTGTGGCACCACGGCCCCACGCTCTGCCTGGTCAACCACGTCCACACGGATCTGTGGAAGATGCGGTTCGGCGGACCGCTGGCGCCCGCCGCCCGGATCGGCCGAAGACTCGAACACTGGGCACTGGCCGGCGCACAGCGCCACAATCTGCTGGTCGCCGTCTCTCCGTCGACGGCACACGCCCTGCGCGCGATCGGGGTCGAGCGGGACCGCATCCGGGTCGTGCACAACGGGGTCGAGGAGCCGGGGCCGCGGGTCCCGCGCTCGCCGGAGCCGCTCTTCGTGGCGATGGGGCGGCTCGTCGAGTACAAGCGGATCGATCTGCTGCTGCGGCTGTGGGAGCGGGTCCGCCCGGTCACCGGCGGCCGGCTGGTGATCGTTGGAGACGGCCCGGAGCGGGAGCGGCTCGAACAACTCGCGGGCCCGGGCGTCGAGTTCACCGGTCATGTCTCCGAGGCCGAGAAGCACCGCCTGCTGTGCGCCGCGTGGCTGCTGCTGCACCCGTCCGCCGTCGAGGGCTGGGGCCTGGTGGTCACGGAGGCGGCCGCGCGGGAGACCCCGGCCGTCGCCTTCGACGTACCCGGTCTGCGCGACTCCGTGGTGGACGGCGAGACGGGCGTACTGGCCCGCGGCGAGTCCTCCTTCGCGGCGGCCTGGTGCACCCTCGCCCTGTCCACCCACCGCCGCACCCTGATGGGCAAGGCGGCCCGCGAGCGCGCCGCCCGGTACCGCTGGAACCACACGGTCCGCCAGTTCAGAGCCGTGGCCATGGAGGCGGTGAGGGGCTGGACGCCATGACGGCCCCGACGGGCGCGGGCAAAGGCCCAGAGTCGGGCACGGGCGCGGGCAAAGACTCACGGTCGGGCACGGGTACGGGCCTCAAGGACCCCTCCATACGTCGCTCCCTCGCCCTCTTCCGTGCCTTCCTGCACGAGCAGGACGACCCCGAGTCCTGCTACTCCCTCCTCGCCCGGGACGCCGCCGACCAGGTCGAGGCGTACGGCGCCGTCGAAGGCCGTACGGTCGTGGACGTCGGCGGCGGCAGCGGGTACTTCACCGAGGAGTTCCGGCGGCGCGGGGCGCACGCGTACCTCTTCGAGCCGGACGTCGGGGAGTTGGGGCCGAAGCCGCCCGACTCGGCGGTCGTCGCGGACGGGTATCTGCTGCCCCTGGCGGACGGGGTCGCCGACGTCTGCTTCTCCTCCAACGTCCTTGAGCACGTGGCCGATCCGCAGACCTTCCTCAGTGAAATGGTGCGGGTGACCCGGCCCGACGGGCTGATCTATGTGTCGTTCACCAACTGGCTGTCCCCGTGGGGCGGTCACGAGTGGGCACCCTGGCACTACCTCGGCGCCGAACGGGCCCGCGCCCGCTACCGCCGCCGTACCGGAAAGGCCGCCAAGCACACCCTCGGCGAGAACCTCTTCGCCGTGCACATCGGCACCACCCTGCGGCAGGTGCGCGCCCGCGACGACGTCAGCGTCGTCGCGGCGCGCTCCCGCTACTGGCCATTCCTCGCGTCAGCCGTCGCGAAGGCGCCGGGGCTGCGCGAGTTCGCCACCTGGAACCTCCTCCTCATCCTCCGGCGGTGTCCACCATGACCAGCACGGTCCAGGCTCCTCCCCCGGCAGCCGTCCGCCCCGCCGCGACCACCTCGGGCCCCCCGGAGGGGCCCCGCTCGCGGCGGTGGCTGCTGGGTTTCTGGGCCGTGGTGTTCGTGCTGTTCCTGGCCGTGCACCCCGGGCGGATGACCTTCGACACCAAGCTCGGCGTCGCCCTCGACCCATGGCAGTTCCTCTCCGATCTGGGCCAGTTGTGGCACGACCGGGGCGGATTCGGCGGCATCCAGGACCAGTACGTCGGTTACGTCTGGCCGATGCTGCCGTTCTACGGCCTGTGCAAGCTGATCGACCTCCCGGTGTGGCTGGCGGAGCGGCTGTGGCTGTCGCTCGTCGTGTCCGTCGCCTTCTGGGGGGCGCTGCGGCTGGCCGAGCGGCTGCGGATCGGCAGCTCCGCGTCGCGGCTTCTCGCCGCCGTGGCGTACGCGCTGTGGCCGGTGTTCACCGTGGTCGTCGGCTCGACCTCGGCCGCCGCGCTCCCCGGCGCCTTCCTCCCCTGGGTCCTGCTGCCGCTCACCAACGAGCGGTACACCGCGCGGATCGCGGCCCTCCGGTCGGCCCTGATCGTCCCTTTCATGGGCGGCGTGAACGCGGCCGCGACCCTGGCGTCCCTGCTCCCGGTCGGGCTGTATCTCCTCTCCCGGCCGCGCGGACCCCGGCAGCGCAAGCTGATCGCCTGGTGGGTGCCGGGCGTGATCCTGGCGACGGCCTGGTGGTGGGTTCCGCTGCTGGTGCTCGGCATCTACGGCGAGAACTTCCTTCCTTACGTGGAGACTTCAGGGACCACGACGGCCACCATGTCGGCCACCGAGAGCCTGCGCGGCGCCGGTAACTGGGTCGCCTATCTGCACTTCGGCGAGGCCTGGCTGCCGGCCGGCTGGACCGTCGCGTCCGCGGTGATCGTGATCGTCTGCTCGGCGCTCGCGGCCGGTCTGGGCCTCGCCGGTCTGGCGAGACGGGACATGCCCGAGCGGCGCTGGCTCGTGCTGACCGTGCTGTCGGTCGCGCTCATCACCCTGGCCGGGTACGGCGGTTCGTTCGGCGCGCCCTTCCACGGGGTCGTCCAGGACTGGCTGAACGGCTGGCTGGTCCCCTTCCGGAACATCTACAAGTTCCAGACGGGGCTCGCTCTGGCGCTCGTGTTCGGGCTGGCCCATCTGGTGGGCGTCGCCTCCTCGGAACGCGGCGCCCGCCGGGTCCGCGGCCGCCGTCTCGCCCCGCTGATCGCGGCGATCCTGGTGATCCCCGGACTCGCCTGGCCGTATCTCAACGGGTCGATCCTGCAACCGGGTTCGTTCCAGGAACTCCCCAAGTACTGGCAGACCACGGCCAACTGGCTGGAGAAATACTCCCCCGACTCCCGCGCCCTCGTCGTCCCCGCCACCGCGCACGGCATCTACACCTGGGGCTCCCCCATCGACCAGCCCCTCGACGTGCTCGCCGACTCCCGCTGGGCGCAACGGGATTACGTCCCCTTCGGCACCGCGGGCAACCGGCGCGCCCTGGACGCGGTCGAGCAGTCACTGATGACGGGCGACGAAGTGCCGGGCCTGGCCGACTACTTGAGCCGCGCGGGCCTCTACTACGTCGTCGTACGCAATGACCTGGACCCCGACCAGCTCGGCTATGTCCCGACCGCGACCGTGAAGCGGACCCTGGAGCAGTCGGGCTACCAGCGCGTGACGGGCTTCGGCCCGGTCATGACGGGGGGCCGGATCGCGAACGACACGCCCCTGCGGGTCGAGGGCCTCTACCCGCGCCAGCGCGCGGTGGAGATCTACGAGCCGGTGAGCAAGGACGTACCGAGGCCCGGACAGGCCGGACTCAAGCCGATCGCCGACACCGCCGTCGTCTCCGGCGGCCCCGAGGCGCTGCTCCCGCTGTCCGCCGACCCCACGATGCGCGGCCGTGCCGCCGTCCTCACCGGCGACAACCATCCCGGCCTCGGCACCTCGGAGGTGCAGGTGGTGGGCGACGGGCTGCGGCGCGCCGACACCCGCTTCGGGCTGGTCAACTCCAACACCTCGTACACGTACACGCGTGACCAGCGCAACGACAGCGACAGTGCGCAGGATCCCGGCGCGAAGCCTCACCAGATCCTGCCGACGAAGGGCACCCAGCACCAGACGGTCGCCGAACTGCGCGGCGCCCGCTCGGTGACCGCCTCATCGACCGGCAACTGGCTGTTCTACCTGCCGCAGTACGACCCCGTGAACGCCTTCGACGGCAACCCGGACACCGCGTGGGCGGAGGGCGCGGCGGGCTCGGCGAACGGGCAGTGGCTGCGGATCCGGTTCGACGGGTCCGTGGACGTGCCTTCGTCGTTCAAGGTGACGCCGCTGCCGCAGGACGGGGTCCGTTCGGCGGCGACGCGGGTGCGGGTGGAGACGGAGAAGGGCTCCGTCACCAGCTATCTCCAGCCGAACGGCATGACCCAGTCGATCAAGGCCCGTGCCGGGTCGACGAGCTGGCTGAAGATCACGATCGTCGGCTCCACGGAGCAGCACGCCGGTCTCACCGGCGCGGGCTTCTCCGAGATCGACCTGCCGGACGTCCAGGTGACCCGTCTGCTGCGGCTCCCGACGGACGCCGCCGGCTCGGACGCCTCCTCCGAGATCGTCTCGCTGCACCGCACCGCCGACCCCACCGGGCTGTCCCCGACGGGCACCGAGGCGGGCCTGCACCGCAGCTTCTCGACGTCGACGGCGGGGACGTACGAGATGAAGGCGAGCGCGGTCCCGATCCCGGGCGAGGAGCTCGACAAGCTGCTGTACGAGGTCGCGCCCGACCAGCAGAGCCGGATCACCGCGACGGCGGACTCGACGGCGAAGCTCGGCGCCGGTCTCTCGGCGCGCAATCTCACGGACGGCGACCTGACCACCGCGTGGATCGCCGGGGACAACCCGACCATCCACCTCAGCTGGCCCGACAAACAGCCGGTCTCGTCCATCGTGCTGGCCCCGGCCGGCGGCCTGTCGACCCGGCCGACAAAGGTGAACATCAGCTCCCCGGACGGGGCGGCGATCGTCGGCGTCGACGAGAACGGCTGGGCCCGCTTCGACCCCATCACCACCGACCACCTCGACATCACCGTCACCGAGACCGCACCGCTCACCGTCCACAACCCGGTCGCGGACGACGACCTGCAACTGCCGGTCGGACTGACCGAGGCCTACATCCCGGCGCTCGATCAGTACCGCACCCCGCAGCCGTCCGGCACCCGCAGGTTCTCGCTCCCCTGCGGGAAGGGGCCGGTGGTCGCGGTCGACGGAAAGCTGTACGAGACGAGCGCGAAGGGGACGGTACGGGACCTGGTGGAGCGCCGCGCGGTCGATCTGACGCTCTGTCAAGAAGGCCGCGCGGACACGGCCTTGGAGCTGACCGACGGCTCGCACCGGGTGGAGGCGGGCGACACCGGACCGCTCGCCGTCACGGACGTGACGCTGACGCGCGGGACGGTCGCGGCGGCGACGACCGCCGGGCGTGGTCTTCAGATACGGGACTGGCTGGGCGACCGTCGTGAGGTGACGGTCGGCTCGGGCGCGGCCTCGTACCTGACGACGTACGAGAACTACAACGACGGCTGGAAGGCCACCCTCAACGGCAAGGAACTCACCCCGGTACGGCTCGACGGCTGGCAGCAGGGCTGGCAGATCCCGTCCGGCGCGGGCGGCACGGTCAAGCTGTCGTACGAGCCCTCGACGACGTACGAGGCCGGGCTGATCGGCGGCGGCGTCGCCGTGGCGGCTCTCGCGGGCCTCGTCATCTGGCGCCGCCGCGAGCCCAACCCCGACGAGCCGCAGCCGGTGCCGGCGCTGCCCGGGCCGTGGCTGGGCCTGGTCGCGCTCACCCTGGCCGGGGTCGTGATCGCCGGGTTCTTCGCCCTGCTGGTTCCGGCGCTGGCCCTGCTCGCGTGGAAACGGCACGCGCTGCTCGTACCGATCGCGTTCCTCGCGCTCGCGGGGGCGGGGGTCGCTGCCGCGACGGGGGCGGGGTCGCCGGTGTCGGCGGACGAGGGGGCCTTCGGGGCCACTGCCCAACTGCTGGCGCTGATCGGGTTGTTCGCGGGGCTGGTGAGTGTGCGGGAGCCGGACACCGCCGGGTCGGCCGCGCGGTGGGAGGCGCCACCGGGGTCCGAGGCGCCGACGGCGCCCTTGCCGCGCAGGCGGCGGGGGGAGAGCGGGGGGCCGGGGGCCTTTGAGGCCTCCACCGCCTCCGAAGCCTCCGCCGCCTCCACCGCCTCCGCGGAGAAGCCCGGCGCGGGGGCCAAGCAGGCCGGGGAGAAGCCCGGCGCTCCGGAACCCGGGGCGGAGCTCGCGTCCGGTCCGACCATCTCCGCGCGCGGCCCCGGCTCCGCCCAGCGCGAGCCCGACCCGCCGACGGTGCGGATCCCGTTCCGGAAGCCGAGGTTCAGGACGACAGCGCCGGACGCCGCACGGCAGCCCGACGACGCGGTGAAGGGCGACGACGCAGGGAAGGGCGACAACGCGGGGAGGGGCGAGGTCACATGACCGCGGTGGAACACCCGGCGCGGGACGGCACGGACGGTCCGTCCCGGCCCCCCGTACGCGTGCCGTTCCCCGTCGTCGACGAGGTCGCCCGGCACTGCCTCCAGGAAGAGGAACCGGAAACCGTCCACATCGAGGTCCACCTGCCGGGCCGCCTCGACCCGGCCCGGCTGCGGACCGCGTTCACGGAGGCCCTCCAGCGCCACCCCCGGATCCTCATGCGCGAGGCGCCGGGCCCCTGGTACCGACGCCGCTACGAGTGGGAGCTGGCTCCCGGGCCGGACGTGGACGTGGTGACGTTCCCGCCCCGCAGTCGGGATGCCCTCAGAGACGCCAGAACCAGGGCCCTGCTGGAGGCCCCACCACTGTCGGCCGCACCGCCGATACGCCTGGAGGTGGTCGAGGGGGCGGGCCGGGCGGTGGGCAGCGAGGCCGGCGACGCCGTGGACGTAGCTACGGGCAATCGTGCCGCTGGGGCGGCACCCGTCCCAAGGAGAGCGGCACCCCGTGAGCGCCGGGCTGCGCGACCCACCCCCCATGGCCGCCCCAACCCCGAGCACCCCGAACCCAAGGGCACAGTCCTCTTCCTCACCATCAACCACACCGCACTGGACGGCCCCGCCTGCCTGCGCATCCTGGCCACCGCAGCGGAGCTGTACGGCGGCAGGGACAACTCCCCCGCCGCACCCCCGGTGCGTACCCCCGACGACGGAGGAGCCGACCAGGTGGAGGCCCCCTCCACCTGGACCCCACCCGCCAGGGTCGCCCCCGGCTCCCCCGAACCCTCCCCCGGCAACGGCATGCTCGTCACCGAGCTCAGCGTCCCGCGCCGCCCCAAGGGCTCCCCGTACACGGTGAACGACCAGCTCATGGCCACCACGGCCCTGATGGTCGCCCACTGGAACAGGGAACACGGCGCCCACCCCCGCCCCCTGCGCATCACAATGCCGGTGGACGACCGCCCCCGGGACGCGGACATGCCCATAGGGAACGGAACCAGACTCGTCGAAGTCACCTTCGCCCCACAGGAGCTGGACCCGGACCGGATGGGCGAGCTGCTGCGCCGCACGGCGAACCGCACGCGCGCCCTGAAGTCCCTCGACCGCCCCCAACTCGGCCACGGGGCCGCCCTGTTGACCGCTCCGGTGGTCCCCGTGGCGTGGCGCGCGGCCGTCACCAGGGGCCTGCGCAGGGCGGCCGCCCCCTGGACGTCGACCACGCTGCTCAGCAACATCGGCCGCATCCCGTACTCCCTCGACTTCGGCGAGGCGGCGGGCCGCGCCCACGCGGTCTGGTTCTCCGCCCCCGCCCGCATGCCCCGCGGCCTGACCGTCACGACCGCGTCCACCGCGGGCCGCCTGCACGTCGCCCTGCGCTGGTCGCGCACCCTGCTCAGCCACGGCGACGGCGCCCACCTCCGCGACCTCTTCGAGCACTATCTGCACGCGACGGAGGAGACCGGCGCATGACGACAACAGCATCAGCCCGCAGGGGACTTCGCGATTTCTACGAGGATCCCGCCGTCCCCGTCGCCTCCGGCACCCCCCGCAGCCTGCGCCAGGCCCGCCTGCTGGCCGCCGCGCTCGGCCCGGCCACGGCGGGCGCGAAGACCGTCCTGGACATCGGCTGCGGCGACGGCACCGCCGCCGAGACCGCCGCGCCTCTCCTCGCCGGACACCGTCTCGTCGGCGTCGACTGGTCACAGGACGCCCTCAGACGCGCCCACGCCCATATGCCGTACGCGATCCGCGGCGAACTCACCGACGGAGGACTGCCGTTCGCGACCGGTGCCGCCGACGCGGTGCTCTTCAGCGAGGTCGTGGAACACCTGGTGGACCCGGACAGCGCGCTCGACGAGATCCGTCGAGTTCTGCGCCCCGGCGGCCATTTGATGCTCTCCACCCCGAACCTCGCCGCCTGGTACAACCGCGCCCTGCTGCTCGCCGGGGTCCAGCCCGTCTTCTCGGAGGTGAGCCTGCGCGCGATCCACGGCCGTCCGGGCAGAGAGGTCGTCGGGCATCTGCGGCTCTACACCGCCCGTGCGCTACGGGAGTTCGTGGCGGCGTCGGGCTTCGAGGTCGTCCAGCTGAGAGGCGCGCCCTTCCACTGCGTACCGCGACCACTGCGGCCGCTGGACCGGCTGGCCTGCGCCGCCCCCTCCCTGGCCTCCATCCTGCTCCTGCACGCGCGAAGGACGTAGACCATGTGGTGGGGAGTGGCCGCGGCCCTGCTGGCGAACGTCCTGTACAGCACCGGATTCGTCCTGGAGAAACGGGCGTTGGCGGCCCTGCCCGAGGTGAACATCCGCCGCCCGGCCCGGCTGCTGCGCCTGGTCCTCGGCAGCCCCCTGTGGATCGGCGGCTCGGTGGCCCTCGCCGCCGGGTTCGGGGCCCAGCTCGCCGTCTACCGCACGCTGCCGATCGCCGCGGCCCAGGGCATCTTCGTGTCCGGGCTCGTCCTCCTGGTGCTGCTCTCCGCGCGCCTGCTCGGCGAGGAGACGACCGGCCGCGAGCGATACGCCCTCGGGGCGATCCTGGCCGCCCTGCTCATGGTCGTCCTGTCCCTGCGCGAGGGCTCGGACTCGGTCAGTCACAGCGCCCCGGCACCGCTGATCCTCACCGTGTGTCTGCCGTCGCTCGCGCTGGGCGTGTGGCTGTACGGGTCCGCCGAGCGCCGTTCCCGGCACCGGCACCGGATGCCGACCACCGGCGTCGAGTACGGCGTGGCGGTGGGCCTGCTGTACGGGGTGAGCTCGCTCGCCATCAAGGGAGTGTCGAGCTATCTGACGACAAGTGGGCTGGGCGGGGCGGCGGTCGGCCTCCTGCGCTCTCCGTACCCCTATCTCCTGCTCTTCACCGGCGCGTTCGGTCTGGTCATGTCGCAGGCCGCGCTCCAGCGCTGCCGGGCCTCACTGATCGTGCCCGTCTGCACGACGGTGACCTGTCTGTTCACAGCGGTGCTCGGCACGCTCGCGTTCGGCGAGGCACTGCCGCACGATCCGGTGCGGCTGGCACTCCGGCTGGCGGGCACCGCGCTCGCGGTCTCGGTGCTGCTCGCCATGCCCAAGCACGACACCGCACCCCAACCCCCCATCGTGGCCAAGGAGTTGACTCCACCATGAAGCCCGACGACCCACTGTTGAAGATCCTGGCCTGCCCGCTCGACAAGGGCCCGCTCCACCTGCTCGTGCCGGACGAGTCGGTGGCGTCGGAGGAGGCCCTCTACAACCCGCGCCTGCACCGCCGTTACCCGATCGTCGACGGCATCCCGCAGTTACTGCCGTCCTCCGGGGAGCAGGTGACGGAGAACGAACACGAGGAGTTGCTGAAACGGATTGCTCCATGACGACCCTGCCCGCCCGTCTCGCCCCCCTGCTCCCCACCCGCCTGGTCGCCGCCACCGCCCGGGTCCTCTACCCGCGCTTCGAGCCCGAGCTGGCCCGGCTCGGCGACCTCTGCCCGCCCGACTGCGGCACGGCGGTGGACGTGGGCGGCTGGTACGGCCCCTGGACGCACCGCCTGTCCGCCCGCGCCCACCGCGTGGTGACCGTCGAACCGGTCCCCCACCTGGCCCGACTGCTGTCCTCCACCGCCCCGTCCAACGTCCGCGTGATCAGAGCCGCCGCCTCCGACCACCGGGGCACGGCCCCTCTCTGGCTGCCGCCGGACGACGCGGGCGACCGGGGCGTGTCCTCGCTCGTCCGCAGGGACATCCACGCCCGCGCCCTGGAGGTCCCCTGTCTCACCCTCGACAGCCTGGGCCTCCGCGACGTCGCCTTCATCAAGATCGACGTGGACGGCAACGAGCTGGCGGTCCTGCGCGGCGCGCGAGCCCTGCTGGCCCGCGACCGCCCGGCCCTCTTCATCGAACTGGAGTCCCGTATCCAGCCGATCGCCCCGGTCGTCGCGCACCTCGGCGAGCAGGGTTACGCGGGCTGGGTGCTGCCCGGCACCACCTGGCTGCCCCTCGCGTCCTTCCCCCTGGAGACCCACCAGGCCCTGACGTCGCACGTCGTCTCCCAGGGCCTGCTGCGCCGGGTGCTGCCACCGCGCGGCCCGCGTTACGTCAACTCGGTCCTGTTCCTGCCGGACGGCCGCCGTCCGGGCGAGCGCCGCGTACGCGACCATGGACCCCATGCCCGCCAAGCGACCCGCTAGCCCGTTCACCCCGCTCGACTTCCAACTGGTCCTGCTGCGCCGCATGGCCGACCACAACCCCGGCCTCGTCGAGGACGCCCGCCACGAGCTGGGCGTCTCCATCGCCGACATGCGCGAGGCCAACCGCCGCTGGCAGGCGATGCTGCACGCCCCGCGCTCCCGGGCGGCCACGTCCCTCCCCCATAGCCTCAAGGGCATGGGAGGTGCCCCCATCCGCTCGATCCTCGGCACCCCGGAGTCCGTGACCCCCCGCCAGATCGGCGATCTCGCCTGCGAGGCCCTCCTCTGGCCCGTCCCTCTCTGGCCCGACCTCCGCTTCGAGGTCCTCGTCGCCCCGAACGGCGTCGCCTGGAACGAGTGGCTGGTGCGGGCCCCCGGTGCCCCGGGCCCGATGCTGGAGACCCTCGACGACCTCACTCCCTGGTCCTGCACGGTCGACGAGGCCGCCCGCGCCTTCGCCCCCGCCCGGCCGCTGGAGGGCACGGCCCCGACGCGCTGGGGGCTGGCGTTCACGGCCCCCGACGCGTCCGGCGTACGACGGGAGTGCGCGGCGGAGTTCACCTGGGGGCTGCTGCAACGGGTGGCCGTCAACGAGCGGCCTTGACGATCGCCTCCACGACCACGGGCAGCGACTCCGGATGCAGCCAGAGGAAGAGATTCGGCTCGATCAGCTCCAGCTCCATCACGCGCGGCTGCCCGTCGTCGCCGTCGACGAGATCGACGCGGGCGTAGAGCAGCTCGGGCGCATCCGGTACAGCCGCCAACGCCCGCTCGGCGACAGACAGTTCGGCCGGGGTCGGCTCCCACGGCTCCAGCCGGGGATGCGGAACCTTGTCCGCGTCGTACGCCGTCCCGGGCTCCAGCACCGCACCCTTCCGGCTGGCATGCAGGAAGCGCCCGCCGAAGAACTGCAGCGCCCGCTCGCCGGAGGCGTCGATGCTCGACAGGTAGGGCTGCACCATCGCGGTCAGCCCCTGCGCGTGCATCCGCTCGAGCTGTCGTACCGCGGTCTCCCGCTCCTCGGGCGTGTACCGCGCGGCGAGGCGGGCGCCCGCGCCGGACGTGGGCTTCACGACGTACTCGTGGTCGTCGGGAAGACCGACGGGATCGCCCGGCGCGAGATACCGGGTCTCCACCGCCGGAACCCCCGCCTCCGCCAGATCACCGAGGTACCGCTTGTCGGTGTTCCACCGCACGACCCCCGCCGGGTTCGCGAGCCGCGTGACCTTCCCGCACCGCTCGGCCCACGCCACGAACTCCGCCACCCGCCAGCTGTAGTCCCAGGTCGACCGGATCACGACGAGGTCGAAGCCCGCCCAGTCGACCGCCGGGTCGTCCCAGTGGGCGACGGCGACCTCCGCCCCGGCGTCTTCCAGGGCTCGCCTCAGCACCGGCAGATCCCGGTCCGCGCTGGGCTCCTCCCCCGGGTTGTAGGTGACGAGTGCGACTCGGACCACGGCAGACTCCATATTCGTACGACGTCCAGGGCGATCTACGACGTCTCGGGCAATCCCGTCGCAGGCTAACAACCGCCTGGCGGGGGAGTCACCCAGCCCGTCCGGCGTTTGAGGACGAGCCCTTCGGGCGAACGGGGGTCTGGGGGCGAAGCCCCCAGGAACGGGAAGGGCAGGGGCGGCGGGGGCGAAACAAGCTCACACTCCCGCGACCGCAACGGCAACCGCAACCACGACAAGCCATTTGACCTTCACCTTTGGTGAAGCCGCAGCATGGGTGGCGGAACGAGGAGCGACCGGACCACGGGGTGGGCGCATGGAGATGCTGACGATCGGGGCCTTCGCGAAGGCGTGCCGGCTGTCGCCGAAGGCGCTGCGGCTGTACGACGAGCTGGAGTTGCTGCGGCCCGCCCGGGTCGATCCGGAGACCGGTTACCGGTACTACGCGGCCGGGCAGCTGGAGCAGGCGCGGCTGGTGGCGTGGCTGCGCCGGCTCGGCATGCCGCTGGCCCGTATTCGGCGGGTGTGCGGCATGGCGCCCGGCCCGGCCGCCCAGGACATCCGCGCGTACTGGGCCCAGGTCGAGGCCGACACCGCCGCCCGCCGGGACCTCGCGGCGTTCCTCGTGGACCATCTCTCTCCGCCATCGAGGAAGGACACCAGCATGCTGGAGCTCCGTTACTCCGCTCTCTCCGACACCGGTCTGGTCCGGACCGCCAATCAGGACACCGCGTACGCGGGCGCCCGCGTCCTCGCCGTGGCCGACGGCTTCGGGCCCGGTGGGGCGCCCGCCAGTACGGCGGCGGTGGAGGCCCTGAAGTTCCTGGACGACGAGCCGCTCCCGGCCGGGAGTGTGCTCAATCTGCTGGAGGACGCGGTCCAGGGGGCCACCCGGGCCGTCCAGGACCTCGCGCCGGCCCGGGAGGACGCCGGGACCACCCTCACCGCGCTGGTGTGGACCGGCTCCCAGCTCGCGCTGGTCCACATCGGGGACTCCCGCGCGTATCTGCTGCGCGACGGCGGGCTGTTCCGGATCACCCACGACCACACCGTGGTCCAGTCGATGATCGACGAGGGCCGTCTCACTCCGGAGGAGGCCATCACCCATCCCCAACGGTCCCTGCTCCTCAAGGCATTGACCGGCGGCAGCACCGCCCCCGTACCGGATCTGCGGCTGCACGACGCCCGGCCGGGAGACCGTTACCTGCTCTGCTCGGACGGCCTCTGCGGGGTCGTGGCGGACGAGGAGATCCAGCGGCTGCTCTCCTCGATTCCCGCTCCGGAGGCGGCAGTTCGCGCCCTCGTCGGCGCGGCGAACGACTCCGGCGGTCCTGACAACGTGAGTTGTGTGGTGGCGGACGTGGTGGAGACCGGGGGCGACGGCGGTTTCCGGCCCAGCTGAAGCGGGCGGCGGCCTGGGCGAGTGTCCCGGCGAGGCTGCCGCCGAGGACGACGGCGTTCCTCAGGGGCCGGGCGGTGGGTCTCAAGGGCCGGGCGACGGAGGATCCCTGGCTTATGCGGCTTGCGCTCAGGAGGCTTGCCCTCAGGAGGCGGGCACGCTCTCTGCCGCGGCGGCCGCGCGCTCACGGACCGCCCTGATGTCGTCGGTGTGGCGAAGGACCCGGGACACGTCCTCGATCCCTTCCAGCAGACCTTCGATGTCGGGACTGTGGAGGGGGGCGGTGACGTCGTCCTCCCGGGACCGTCGCTTGGTGTCGATGGCGTCCTGGATGGTCACGGCGTGGGCGAGCGGCCTCGCCCACGCGTCCTCGCGCCCCAGGTCCAGCGCCGCGTCGTACGCCCGTCGGTCCAGGTCCCCGTCGATGTACCGGGCGAGGTGCAGCAGCGCGTCCCGGATGAACGTCTCGCGGCGCGTGAGGCGCAGTTCGGGGGTGGCCCTCAGCTTGAAGGGGACGCGGCCGCCGGTGACGGTGCGCGTCAGCAGGTACAGGGGGCGCAGGTGCCAGTGGCTGAGCCGGGTGCGGGTCCGTCGGTGCAGGTACTGGCCGGCGTGCGGCAGGATGAACCCCACCGCGATCAGGATGGCGGAGACGCAGGCGACGGGCGGCGACAGGTCGGTGCTCAGCCAGTCCAGGTCGTGGCCGGTCCACCGGGCGACGACCGCCGTGGCCTTGGCACTGTCGTAGATCAGGTTCACCGCGTAGCCGACGCCGAGGAACTTCAGGCCGCTGCGCAGCCACACGTCGAGTCCGTCGGTGCGGATCCAGTTGCGGATCAGCCCGTACGTGATCACACAGGCCACGGTGTGCGCGAGCAGGTAGAGCACGATCTCTTCACGCATGAAGGCGGTGGTGGCGTAGTACGTGTCGAGGTCGCGCACCCGCTCCTGGCGGGTGCGGGCGAGCGCGAACAGCACCCACAGCGCGACGATCACACCCGAGTAGACGGTGACAACCCACCGCGTGGCACTGCGGGTTGTCGCGGACCGGCCGGATATGCCGTTTCTCCACGCGGTGATCAGCAGCAGGCAGGACCCGCAGAACGCGGTGATGAGGCTGTAGACCAGGGGCGCCGCGAAGTTCGGTACGCCGGTGACCCGGTTGGCCCAGGCGATGGTCGGCGGCGCGCCGACGACGAAGACGGCGCAGGCGAGGACGAGAAGGCCGCCGACGGCTCTGAGCAGCGGGTCCTTCCAGAGCTTGATGATGCTGGGCAGTTTGATCGCGAGGGCGACCGTCAGGACCGCCATCGCCGGTATCCAGAAGGAGATGTAGAGGCCGTTGATGAAGCGGGAAGGATTCATCGCCGGTCAGTCCTGGGGTCCGCGGTAACCCAGTGACGCCTGGATGGCCTGTCCGACCGGGTCGACCGGCCCCTGTCTTGTACGGGACCCGGTCACCCAGGAGCGGAAGAGGCTGGCGAGGTGCAGGCCGAAGTCCTCGGCCTCGGCCTCGTCGGCTTCGTGCGAGCCGTTGCGGGCGGCGACGGTGAGCGCGATCTCCTGCCAGCCGGGGTCGTCCGACAGGGCGCGGGCGGCGGCGGCCGCGCGGCCCACATGGTGAGGGGAGTGGGAGTGCCCCGCCATCAAGTGCCACAACTCATGGCCGAGGATGACGAGTTGCTGCACCGTCTCGGCGCGCTCCTCGACGATGACGAGGTCGAAGTCGTGGAACTCCATCCAGAGACCGGTGACTTCGATCTCGTCCGGGAACCGTTCGAAGCGCAGCTGGATGGGACGGCCGTCGCGTCGCCTGCTCATCTCCTCGCACAGGGCCCCGGCCAACTCCCCTACGTCGACGGGGGCATCGAGCCGCTTCTTGAGCACGCGGGTGAGCTCGACCGCCAGGCCGCGCATCTCGGAGTCGGCCCTGCGAGAGAACAGCGCCGCCGCGCGCTTCCACACGTCACGGGCGAGGCCCGTCACCCTCCGCGTCGCCCTGCGCGTCGCCCACCGCGTCCCCTTCCGCGTCTGCCGCACGCTGCCGGAACGCTTCATCGCACCGCTCCTCGCACCGCCCCTCGCACGGCTCCTCGCACCGCTCATCGCTCCGCCTCCTCGCTGCTCAGCAGACCTTCGAGCATGAGCGCGAGCGCCTCCTGCTTGCGGGGCGTCAGCCGCTTGCCCCGCAGGGCGAGTGTGACGACTCCGTGCTTGATCGTGAACTTGAGCAGCGGGCCGTCCTCCGCGCTGCCTTCGAGGTCCTGAAGGGTGCGCTGAAGCGCCTCGTTCAGGGCGACGGCCGCCGGGTCCGTGAAGAACTTCGTGCCCTGGTCGATGCGGAAGAACTCCGCGAGCCTGGTGAGGTCGGGCACGTTCGGCATCTTGTCGCCGTTGAGGAGGGAGCGCGCCCACTTGTCGCTGATCCCGAGGTGGGCGGCCACTTCCCGGCACACATCGGCGGGCCGCTTCCCGCTCTCGGCGAGGTACGCCTCGTACAGCGCGCGGACCCGGCTCCTGATCCGGTCGTCGACCTTGTCGTCGCGCGGCGCCCCGCCGTCGAGCAGGGCCTGGATCTCCCCCTCGGACAGGGCCGTCCTGCCCGAGAGGGCACGCGGGTCCAGGACTTCACCGCGGTCCAGGCTCTTCTCCTCGATCTGCGCGTCGAGGCGGGCGAGCGTCTCGGGAAGAGGCGGCGGGGACTTACTCAAGGGACTCACTCAAAGGGACTCACTCACCAAGGGGCTCCCGGCAGTTGACTCATCAAGTTGTCGCACTGTGGGCCGAGACTACGTGGCCGAGTCTGTCCGCGCCACGCTTTCGGAACGATCGTTCCCGCTCCAAGAACGATCGTTGCCCAAGGGGCGGGCGGAGCCGGGTCCCGCGTCCCGTCCCCCTATGGCCGCTCGGTTTTCAGCCCGCCGGCCGGCCGTCGACCTGCTTGCCGCTGGGCCCGTAGACGAAGTCGGCCGTGGTGTCGAGGATGAATTCCATGGGGAAGCCCAGGTCGATCGCGCTGGCCTTGTCCAGACGGCTGACCGCTTCCTCGGGCAGTTCCAGGTCGATCGCGGCGAGGTTGTCCGTCAGCTGGTCCAGATTGCGGGCGCCGAGGATCGGGTGGATCCAGCCGTCCATGGTCAGCGTGTACTTCGTGGACAGCACGAAGCGGTCGCGGTCGGAACCGAGCAGCTCTCCGACGATCCGCTCGCTGCTGGTGCGGCCGGGCAGTCGGTAACGCATCACTTGCTCCCGTCGGAGGAGACGGAGGCGTCGGAGACGGAGGCGTCGAAGAAGGAAACGGCCCGGTCGACGGCCGGCAGTACGTAGGTGTCGTCGTCGTACAGGTCGATGTGGTTGCCGGTGTCCAGCAGGAGGAGTTCCTTGGGCTCGGGCGCCGCAGCGAAGGCGGCTTCCGCGTCGGCCACGGGAATGGCCTGGTCGCCGCGCCCGTGCACGATCAGCAGGGGGGCGGTCACCAGCGGCAGGAAGGCGTCGACGTCCAATGTCAGCTCCTGGAGCACCGACAGCGCGGTGCAGCGGTTCTCCCAGCCGGGGCGGGCCCCACGCTCCGTCCCGTAGTACGCGAACGGTTCCGGACCGGGGTTCCCCGCAGGCATGCCCTCGGGGTTCACGGCGGGCCAGTACTCGATCTCGCCGGTGTCGGACTCCCGTTGGGCGATCTGCGCGAACTGGGCGGTCAGCGCCGCGAAGTTCTCCGCGCCGAACCGGTTCCGGATCAGTTCGGGGTTGTTGTAGGCGGCCGCGATCAGGGCCACCGCCTTGACCCGGGGGTCGTACGCGGCGAGCTGCACCGAGTAGATCCCACCCAGGCACACCCCGGCGAGCGCGATCTCCTCGGCGTCGACCTCCGGCCGGGCGGCCAGGAAGCTCACCGCGTTGCGCAGGTCGGACACCTTCGCGGTGGCGTCCTCGTGCTGGCGCGGCTGTCCTTCGCTGTCGCCCCAGTTGCGGTGGTCGAAGGCCAGCGCCACGTACCCGCGCCGCGCGAACCGTTCCGCGTAGAAACCGGTGACCTGCTCCTTCACCCCCGAGAACGGGCCGGTCAGCACCACCGCACCCCGTTCGGTCCCGGGCTCGGGCAGATGGAGGTGACCGGCCAGCCGATACCCGTCACTGCTGAACTCGATCTTCTCGATCGACATCACGAATCCCCTTGCGCTCGTTGCGAGTTGGCGACGAAGAGGAAACTAGCCAGCGAGCCCGCCCGTCGTATTGCACGTTCTTGCCCCACCCGGATCGTCGGAGCAGCCCGGATCAACCGGGATCAACCGGGACGGGACCGGTCCAGGCCATGCCCCGGTACGTCGACTGATACACGGCGGGGGTCGCCCCGTAGGTTCGGGCGAACACACGGGTCAGATGGGACTGGTCGTGGAATCCGGTCTCGTACGCGACCTCGGAGATCCCTGTGCCGCGCCGCAGTAACTCCCTGGCCCGGTCGAGCCGGAGCCGCAGATGCAGCTTGTGCGGCGGCAGCCCGAACCACGCGGTACAGGCGCGGACGAGCCGGTACTTGCTCAGCTCCGCCACCACGCTGAGCTCGTCCAGCGTCACATTGCGGGCCAGGTTCGCCCGCAGGTACTCGCGCACGATCTCCGGGACGCGCCGCGCCGTGTCCCGACCGCCCTCCGCCCCGTACGAGTGCCGGCTCAGCGCGGAGACGAACTCCAGCACCCCCGTCTCCTGCCGCAGCGCGGACCCGGGTAACCCGGAGGGCTCGTACAACGCGCCGTGCACGGATCGGAAGCGCTCCGCCAGCCCGCTGTCCCGGATCACCGGATCCCCGTACCGCACACCTTCGGGCGCGGTGACCTCGGCGATCAGGGACGGCGACACGCACATGATGAGCCAGCGCGCCGAGTCGCGGTCGTCCGGCGTCCCGGAATGCGCGTCGTCCGGATGGAGTGCGACCAACTGCCCCGGAGCTGCCCGAAAGGTCGTACCGCGTCTGCGCACCATGAAGCCGGAGCCCATCACGAGCACGACTTTCAGCTCTTCATGAACATTGCCGCTGTACGACTGCGCCCGCCCGTCCACCACCACGACGTCCGGCACATCGACGGACACCCGTGGAATCCCTGCGTGATCCGCCCCCGGCATGTCCACCACACTAGGGTCTGTCCGGCCGATCACGTGGCGACGGCGGCGATGCCGATGTCCGGGTTGAGTGGTGCAGTTGGAAGACCGGATGCCTGTGACCCAATCCGAACTTGCCGCTCGTATCCAGGCCGCCGCTCATCTGACTCGTCAGTTCACGCTCCGCTCCGGTCGCACCGCGACGGAGCATTTCGACAAGTACCGGTTCGAAGCCGACCCGGTTCTACTCGATGAGATTGCGCAGCAGATGGCTGCGCTGGTGCCCGTCGGCACGGAGGTGCTGGCCGGCTTGGAGATGGGCGGCGAAGGCCGGATCGTGCCGTTCACGCCGCTCACCGCGCGGGCTGATGGGCTGGACCGACCGGTCCATGCTCGACCTGTACGGCGAGGACCTCCAGGTCGAGCGCGCCATCAAGGCCAAGCGTCGCCGCGGCAACATCTACTGATTCCGGCGGGTCAGCCCCTTTGCGGCGTTCTCGCGCACGATGGTTCAGGCTACGAGCAGGCGGAGGCCGAGCTCTGCTGCGTCGAGGGCGACGAGGTCGCGGTTGCGCTCGGCCCACCGGCCTGAGGAAAGGTCGTCGCGGAGTCTGTTTACTGCCCGCTGCTCGGCCTCCGGCCCGACTCTGGTCCATACCGATACCGCGCGGCGCACATGTTCGTCCAGGTACGCCTCGGGCCGGCGCCAGTAGGCCTCGAAGAAGCCGTCAGCGCAGTCCCACGGGATGAGCACCGGCTCCGCGCGGCCCCCGATCGCGCGGGTCAGGTCGGCCAGTGAAGGCCAGTCGACGAGAAGGTCAGCGAATTCAGGCAGGTAGTCGCGGGTGAGCCAGAACCTCTGACGCCAGCCGGTATCACTGGCGTCGTACGTGAACACCACCACGCGGCGAGCCACGCGCCGCATCTCGCGCAGGCCCGCAATCGGGTCCTGCCAGTGATGAACGGTGCTGAAGGCCATCGCGGCGTCGAAGGACTGGTCCTCGAACGGGAGGCTCTCCGCAGCGGCGGCCACGCACGGCGCCGCGCCCGCGGGACGCTGCGCCCGCATGACCGCCGACGGTTCCACCGCGGTGACGTCGCGGTCGGGGGGCTCGTAGGAGCCGGTGCCGGCCCCGACGTTCAGTACCGTCCGTGCGTCCCCGAGCGCATCCCAGATCCTCGCGGCGATCCGCGGCTCGGTGCGCCGCGTCGCTGGGTAAGCGGACCCGATGGCGTCGTACAACTGCGCGCCGAACACTTTCAGTTGTTCCTCTGGCGTTGTCCTGATCCCCATTGCCCGTGCCTCCAGTTCCCTGTCTATCGCCGTCACCATGGCAGCAGAGCGGTCGCGCTGTTCCAGCAGCAGGCCGCGCAGTCGGCGCAGGTGCGCGACCGCGTCGGTGGCCGGGTCGTCAACCAGGTCCGCGATCTCGCGCAATCCGAAGCCCAGCCGCCGGTAGACGAGCACCTCCCGCAGTCGCTCCACGTCGCCCGCCGAGTAGGCCCGGTACCCGGCCGTGGTCCGCGCAGACGGCTGCACGAGGCCAATCTCGTCATAGTGATGCAGCGTGCGGACGCTCACGCCGGCCAGTTCGGCCACACGTCCCACGGTCAGGTGCTCCTCCACGCCACCGACTATGTGGCATGACGCCACGTGAGGGTCAAGCGCTTCGCTCCAGCCTGAGCAACGAAACGGGCGACCTGCTGTGCCTGTGGGTCGAGCCGCGGGGTACGGATCACTGGATGCGCCCGGCGAGGCGTTCACGGTGGTCACAGTGGCGGAGCCGGAGGACTCGCCGTTCAACGTGGTGGTCCATGGCCAGGGCATCTCGGTGTGGGTGAATGCCGGGTTCGACGCCGAGGTCTTCGACGCTGACGAGCGCCTGGTGCCCTGCGGATACCAGCGGCCGGCCGCCGAGAGCCAGGTCGGGTAGTCGCGTTCAGGTGCGCAGCCAGACGGCCAGCGCGGCATCCGTCAGATCACCCGCCCCACGTCCGGAATAACGAGCACCCCAAGCCGACGTCACTTGATCGACCGGACAGGCTCTGGCGCCGCGCCCTGGCCCGGACGCGGTCAACTACGGAGAGCCCTCGGACCCTCGAGGAACTCCGCCAGAACCCCGGCCAGCGCGTCCAGGGCCGCCGGATAGGCCCGTTCGGACGGGGCGGCGAAGCCGATGAGGAGTCCCTGGGGGTGGTCGGCGTCGGGGTGGTGGTGGAGTTCGGTGAGGCCGCGCAGGGCCAGGCCCCGGTCGGCGCAGGTGGTCAGGAGGTCGGTCTCGGTGGGGCCTTGGGGCGGCAGGGTGACCAGGGTGTGCAGGCCCGCGGGGACGCCGTGGACGGTGAGGCCGGGGAACGCGGACAGCCGGTCGACGAGGAGTTCACGGCGTCTGCGGTAGCGCAGGCGGGCGGCGCGGATGTGGCGGTCGTACGCGTGCGTGGCGATGAAGTCGGCGAGGACCAGCTGGCCCAGTGTCTCGGTGTACAGGTCGGCCTCCTCCTTCGCCCGCACGACCGGCGCCACCAGGTCCGGCGGCAGGACCGTCCACGCCAGGCGGAGGGCCGGGCCGAGCGTCTTGGACGTCGTACCGCAGTACACGACGTGGTCGGGCGCCAGGCTCTGGAGCGCGCCGACGGGCCGGCGGTCGTAGCGGAACTCGCCGTCGTAGTCGTCCTCGACGATCAGCCCGTCCGTGGAGCGCGCCCAGGCGCAGACCGCCTGGCGGCGGCTCGGGTGCAGGGGCACTCCGGTCGGATAGTGGTGCGAGGGGGTGAGGAAGACAGCATCCGTGCGTGCGGTCAGGGTCGAGACGTCCGCGCCGTGCGCGTCGACCGGCAGCGCGTACGTGGTGAGGCCCGCGCGGCGGACGGTCTCCCGGTAGAAGTCGTGGCCGGGGTCCTCAAGGGCGGCCGACTCACGGCCTTCGGCCGGCAGGACCCGGCACAGCAGCTGGACCGTCTGGTAGTAGCCCGACGTGATCACGATCCGGTCCGGGGTGGTGAGCACGCCCCGGGTGCGGCCGAGGTGGTCGGCGAGTGCGGTGCGCAGTTCGATACGGCCCTGGGGGTCGCCGGGGCCGAAGATCTCGGGGCGGCTCCGGTCCAGGACGCGACGGGTGGCGGCGAGCCAGGCGCGGGCGGGGAAGGCGCCGAGGTCGGGGCGGCCGGGGCGCAGGTCGTGCGGTGGGGGTGCGGGACGGGCGTCCGGCGGGATTTCGGGCCGTGTCCCGAGCGACACGTCGGCGACCCTGGTCGCGGCCCCGGGCCGGGTGGTCACGTACCCCTGCTCGGCGAGTTGGTCGTACGCGGCGCTGACGGTTCCGCGCGACAGGCCCAGCTCCTGCGCGAGCCCCCGCGTCGAGGGCAACGGCGTCCCCGCCGTCAGCCGTCCGACGCGGATCGCCTTGCGCAGCGTGGCCTCCAGGCGGGCACGGCGACCGCCCTCCGCTTCCAGGTCGAGGTGCAGGTCGAGCCGCGAACTGGACCAGTTTTCGGGCATGGGACTGGATCTTATTCGTGATCCAGAAGGTGTCTACGTTCGTGGCACGGACAACCGGATCCCGAAAGGACTCCCACAGTGATCGTCATCGCCCACATCAGCGACCTCCATATCGACCTCGACCTCGGCAGCGGCAGCGGCAGCGGGCAACGCAGTGTCGAGCGCGCCCGCGCCGTCATGGCCTACCTCGAAGACCTCCCCCACGATCTGGACGCCGTCCTCGTCACGGGGGACATCGCCGACCACGGCCTGTCGTCCGAGTACGAGCGGGCCCGCCACCTGCTCACCTCCCGGCACCCGGTCCTGGTCTGCCCCGGCAACCACGACGACCGCACCGCGTTCCGCGAGCACCTGCTCGGCCGCCCAGCCGCGCCGGAACCGGTCAACCAGGTCCACCACGCGCCCGGTTTCACCCTCGCCCTGTGCGACTCGTCCGTGCCGGGGAAGGACCACGGCCATCTGGACGAGGAGACACTGACCTGGCTGGACGACGTACTGACGAAGGCGACGACCCCGGTCCTGGTCGCCTTCCACCACCCCCCGGCCACCCTCAACACCCCCTATGTGGACGGCATCCGCCTCTTGGGCGAGCGTCCCCTCGCCGAACTGGCCGCCCGCCACCCCCACCTCATTGCCTTCCTGACCGGCCACGCCCACACCCCGGCGGCCACCACCTTCGCCGGCCGCCCCCTCCTGGTGGCCCCCGGCGTCGTCTCCACCATCCGCCTCCCCTGGGAACACCACGCCCACCCGCGGGACTACGTCCATCTGGACCTGCCGCCCGCGCTGGCGTTCCACGTCCTGGACGAGGAGGGAAGGCTCACCACGCACTTCAGGAGCGTCATCGTGTAGGAACGTTCTGGCGGTTCCCCGCAGCACGTCCCTTACTGGCAAGGAGTACGCGTGTCCTCCCTCTTTCCGGCCCTGGTGGGCGGCTCGATCGCGGAGCGGTCCGCGCTGCGCTTCGGTGATCGGTCCCTGACGTACGCGGAACTCGCCACCTCGGCGGGTGAACTGGCCGGACGACTCGGTGGTGCCGGGCGGGTCGCCGTGTGGGCGACGCCGACGCTGGAGACGGCCGTCGGTGTGGTGGCCGCGCTGCTCGCCGGGGTGCCCGCCGTGCCGCTGAACCCGAAGTCGGGGGAGAGCGAGTTGGGGCACATTCTCACCGACAGTGCGCCGTCGGTGGTGCTCGCCGGTCCGGGCGATGAACTGCCCGAGGCCGTACGGGGGTTGGAGCGGCTCGATGTCGAGGTGCACGGAGTGTACGGAGCGCACGGAGCGCACGGAGCCTCCGGCACCGGCGTGACCCTACCGCCCGCCGAGCCGGACCCCGCGGCCCCCGCCCTCGTCGTCTACACCTCCGGCACCACCGGCCCGCCCAAGGGCGCCGTCATCCCACGCCGCGCGATCGCCGCGACCCTGGACGCGCTGGCGGACGCCTGGCAGTGGACGGGCGACGACGTACTCGTGCACGGGCTGCCGCTGTTCCATGTGCACGGGCTGATCCTGGGCATTCTGGGGCCGTTGCGGCGCGGCGGTTCGGTGCGGCATCTGGGGCGGTTCAGCGCGGAAGGGGTGGCGCGGGAGCTGAACGACGGCGCGACGATGCTGTTCGGGGTGCCGACGATGTACCACCGGCTCGCCGAGGGGCTCACCGAGGACGCGGAACTGGCCAAGGCGCTCGGGCGGGCGCGGCTCCTCGTGTCGGGTTCCGCCGCGCTGCCCGTGCACGACCACGAGCGGATCACGGCCGCGACCGGGCGCCGGGTCGTCGAGCGGTACGGCATGACGGAGACCCTCATGAACACGAGCGTCCGGGTGGGCGGGGAGCCGCGGCCCGGCACCGTCGGGGTACCGCTGCCGGGC
Organism: Streptomyces sp. NPDC029292; assembly: GCF_055569295.1. NCBI lineage: Bacteria > Bacillati > Actinomycetota > Actinomycetes > Kitasatosporales > Streptomycetaceae > Streptomyces > Streptomyces sp. NPDC029292. The sequence goes on along the minus strand of NZ_JBVHXR010000004.1, from coordinate 389,956 downwards.
GTCGACCTGCGGCTCGTCGAGGAGGACGGCTCGACGATCGCCGCGTACGACACCGACGGCACCCCCACCGGCTCGCACGACGGCGAGAGCGTGGGAGAGATCCAGGTCCGCGGGCCGAACCTGTTCACCGAGTACCTGAACCGGCCCGACGCGACCGCCGCCGCGTTCACCGACGACGGCTGGTTCCGCACCGGCGACATGGCGGTCCTCGACGCCGACGGCTCCGTACGCATCGTCGGCCGCAAGGCCACCGACCTGATCAAGAGCGGCGGCTACAAGATCGGCGCGGGTGAGATCGAGAACGCGCTCCTCGAACACCCGGGGGTGCGTGAGGCCGCCGTCACCGGGGAGCCCGACGCCGACCTGGGGGAGCGCATCGTCGCCTGGATCGTGCCCGCCGATCCCCGGACACCGCCCTCCACCGATGAGTTGGCCGACCACGTGGCGCGCCGCCTCGCCCCGCACAAACGGCCGCGCGTCGTGCACTTCCTGGAGTCCCTGCCCCGCAACGACATGGGCAAGATCCTCAAGCGGGCGCTGAAGCATGACTGAACGCCCCCCGGCCCGCTTCTCGGCCCGCGAGGTCATCGCCCTGGTCACGGACTGGTTCACTGAACTCGCCGTTCCCATAAGGCAGTTCCAGCGCGACGGTCCACTGTCCTGGCAGGGATACGACGCCTCACGCTCCCGCGCCGCCGCCCGCACCGGCGAGGAGGAGTCCGTCGTCTGCGGCACCGCGACCATCGGCGCCACCCCCGCCGTACTGATCGCCTTCGAGTTCGGCTTCCTCGGCGGCTCGCTCGGCGAACGCACCGGCGACCGCCTGGAAGCGGCGTACGTGTACGCGCGCAAGCACCGTCTGCCCGTCGTCCCGCTCGTCGCGACGGGCGGCAGCCGAATGCAGGAGGGCATGCTCGCGCTCACCCAACTCCAGCGCGTGGCCCGGCAGTCGGCACTCACGCGCGAGGCCGGGCTGGCGCAGATCGCCGTACTGCGGGACCCGACGACGGGCGGCGGCTGGGCCACCCTGGGCGCGGGCGCCGACGTGACCCTGGCGCTGCCCGGCGCCCAGGTGGGCTTCGCGGGCTCCCGGGTCCGCCCGCCGGACGCCGACCCGGCGGCCTACACGGCGGAGGCCCAGCTGGCGGCGGGCGCGGTGGACGCCGTCGTACGGCCCGAGGAACTGCGGGAGACGCTGGCGCTGTGGCTGACCTTGCTCACCAGGCCGTCGGCAGGGGTCAGCACCTCGACCGGGGCCGCCACCCCGACACCGGCCGGCCCCTCGGCCGAGGCCGCCACCCCGGCCTCGGTCGGCCCCTCGGCCGAGGTCGCCGCTCCCCCGGCCGAGACCGCACCTCCCCCGCCCGCCCTGGGCGCCCTCGCCCTCCCCGCCACCGGCTGGGACGCCGTCCAGCACGCCCGCTCCCCCCAACGCCCACGCGCCGAGGCCTACTTGGACGCCTATTTCACGCGCCGCGCCCCGATCAGCGGCGACCGCTGCGGAGGCACCGACGGCGGTGTGATGTGCGGTTTCGGGCTCGCCCACGACGGGCGGACGATCGCGTACGCCGCCCAGTGCGGGACGGCCACCCGCCCCGCCGGATACCGCACCGCCGCCCGCCTGATCCGTCTCGCGGACCGACTCGGCATCCCGGTCCTCACGCTGGTGGACACCCCGGGCGCCGCGAACGACGCCGACGCGGAGCGGCAGGGCGCGGGCTCGGCGATCGCGGACCTGTTCGCCGCGGTGGCCACGGCCCGTACACCGGTCACCACGCTGGTGATCGGCGAAGGCGGCTCGGGCGGCGCCCTCGCGCTCGCCGCGCACGGCAACACCTGGGCCACGCCGGACAGTTACTTCTCGGTCATCGCCCCGGAGCTCGCGGCCGCGATCCTGAAGCGGCCCGCGGGCGAGGTCGAGGCCACGGCCGACCAACTCCGCATCCGCCCCCAGGACTTGGTGGAGCTGGGCGTGATCCGGGGCATCGTCGGCGAACAGAACTCGGAAGCCTCCTGAGGCGCACAACGGCGCCGTCTCCCCTCCCAAGGAGACGGCGCCGCGTATGAAGGGACGGCCTACTTCACCCCCACCGCCCGGATGATCTCCTGCTGCACCGAACCGCCCCGGTCGTCGCTCGCGGAGGCCCGCAGCGAGATGAACGCGGCGTCCCGCGGCACGGTCAACGTCCCCTTCCAGGACGCCTTCTCACCGGTGAGCGGCACGGCCTTCCACGTGTTCCCGTCGTCGTACGACACCTCCAGCTTCCCGCCCCCGATGGTCCCGGTGTCCGGCGCGCCCTTCACGTACTCGGCGTAGATCCCCACCGGCACCCGGCTGCCGCCGCGCACGTCGCCCGCGAGGTCGGTGTCCACGTCGTAGCCGAGGTTGAGGAGCGGCAGGAAGGTCCAGCGGTCGTCGGGCGTGGCCGCCGACTTGAAGGACCACTCGGAGTGACCCTTGGTGGACAGCTTCCAGCGGTCCGCGTCCAGCGTCGTGTCCGTGACGACCTTGTACGTGTGCTCGTCGGCGGGCGCGTTCCAGACATACGCGCCCGAGCTCATACGCCGGTCGACCAGGGTTCCGTCCTGGTACACCTCCGTGAACTGGGTCATGCCGTTGTCCACGCTCCACACATCGCCGAAGCCGGTGTGGTCGGGCCCCGAGTCGCCCCAGCCGGGTGTGTTGAACTGGATCTGGTTGCCCGCGCGCTGCTGGCCCCAGCCGAGCCCGGTACCCAGCCACGGGTGCAGGACCGGCTTGAACCAGTCGAGCGTCGGGTGCGTACCCCCGCGGTACTGGACGAGTCCGCTGCGCTCCTCGAGCGCGCTCTCCCCGAGGTTCACGGACTCGTGCCACAGCTGCCCGGCGCTCGTGGAGACATAGTCGGTCCGCTCGGCCGGGTAGTCGATCCGCTCGTAGAAGCCGAGCCCGATGGGGAAGGCGTCGGTCAGCGAGTAGCGGAACTCGCTGCCCGACACGGGCTTCGCCGCATGGAACTTGGTGTCCAGCACGGCGAGTTCACGACTGCTGGGCTCGTAGGTGAGGTCCCCGCGCGGGACGGCGCCCTGGTGCCCTTGGGAAAGGTCGTACACGTACGGGGTGTTGCGCGTCCCCGTCATGTCGACGAGCCCTGCCGCCCGCAACCGTGCCGCGTCCGCCGCGTTCACCGTGGCGATCTGCAGCGGCCGGTCGCCGTCGTCCGTCCCGAACCAGGCGTTGAGCCGCCCGGCCGTGTCGTCCGTCACGAACAGCGCCTCGACTCCCGCGTCCTGCGCGGCCTGGGCGAGCGCGGCGGGTTCGACGCCGTCGCCGAGCCGTGCGAGAACGGCCTTGCCCTCCACCCCGGTGAAGGGACCCTCCCCGACATCGACCAGCGGCAGCCTGCTGCGCCCCTCGATCAGCGTGGAGCCCGGCTGGACGACCGCCTCGCCGACGCCCTTGACCTCCAGCAACGGCTTCCCGAGCCGCCACACGGTCCGGTATTCGAAGGTGCCCTTGGTGACCTTCGCGGTCGGCGCGGCGAAAATGCTGTCGTACTTCACGGGCACCTGGACCGCACCGAACATGTCGGAGCCGCCCGCGTTCCGGTCGTACTCCATGAGCAGCTGCCGGGTCTCGGTCCGCCGGTCGACCTTCGCCTGGATTTCCCTCAACTGCCGTCCGCCCAGGGTGACTTCGCGGTCCTGGTCGAGGGTGATCTCGGGCGCCGCGAGGAAGCCGAGTCCGAGTGAGTCCGCGCCGTGGCTGCCGTGCACGTCGAGGAAGGACGTCAGGCTGTACGTGCCCGGCTTCAGCCGGAGCTCGAGGGTGCCGGAGTCGTCGACCGAGGCCGAGTACGGGTCGGTGTCCGCCGCGAACTGCTGCACGGCGAGGTAGGCCGCGGTCGGCTCGCCCGAACGGTCCTTGACGTGGACGGTGAGCGTGTACCGCTCCTCCTCCTTGACCAGCCCGAACACGGTGTGCGCGACGGGGGTGCCGCCCACGGACGCGACGATCTGCCCGGAGGTGTTTCCCACCGGCGCCTTGGAGCCGTCCCCGGTCACGGTGGTGGACGCGGTCCCGTGCGCGGGCACGGTGAGCGTGGAGTCGCCGAGGGTCGCGACCCCGTCGGCGCCCCCTTGCACGGCGAGGCTCAACTCGACTGCCGCATCGGAGGAGTTGGAGTAGGTCACCGTCCTCGTGACCGGCTTGTTCGCGTCGTATGGCCAGCCGTAGAAACCGAGGTCGGCGCTGCCGGTGGCGGTGACCTTCGCCTCCACGGCATCCGGCACACTCACCCGCCCGGTGCCCAGCACGTAGGCCGACGCGTCGAGTTGCTTCGACGTCGACATCAGCGCGTCCTTGAGCTGGGCGCCGGTCCAGTCGGGGTGCTTCTCGGCGATCAGCGCGGCCACGCCCGCGACATGCGGCGTCGCCATCGACGTACCGCTCATGGTGGTGTAGTACCCGCTGCCGCTGACGAGTTGGGAACGCGCGGCGAGGATGTCGACGCCCGGCGCGGAGAGGTCGGGCTTGAGCGCGTTGTCCCCGTACCGCGGTCCCGCGCTGGTGAAGTACGCGGCCTCGTCGGCGGAGTCCACGGCGCCGACGGTCAGCGCGGAGTCGGCGGCGCCGGGCGAGCCGATCGAGGACGGGGCGCCGGAGTTGCCGGCGGCGACGACGAAGAGGGCGCCGGTCTCCTGGGACAGCGTGTTCACCGCCTGCGCCATGGGATCCGTACCGTCACTCGCCTCGCTCGAACCGAGGCTCATGGAGATCACCTTGGCGTGCACCTCGCGCGCGGCCCACTCCATACCGGCGATGATCTGCGAATCGCTCCCCGAGCCCGCGTCGCTGAGCACCTTGCCGACGGCGAGGGTCGCCCCGGGCGCGACGCCCTTCTCCGCCCCGTCGGAGGCGGCACCGCTGCCGCCGACGGTCGACGTCACGTGGGTGCCGTGCCCGTTGCGGTCGGCGACCTCCTGCCCGTCGATGAAGCTCTTGGTCGCGGAGACCCGTCCGGCCAGGTCGGGGTGGCTGGTGTCGACGCCCGTGTCGAGGACGGCGACCGTGACACCCTTCCCCGTGAGCCCGGCCTCCCAGGCCTCGGGCGTGCCGATCTGCGCGTTGCTTTCGGCCATGTCGGCCTTGACGCGCCCGTCGAGCCAGACCTTGTCCACACCGTCCTGCCGGGTCGCGGCCTGCCAGAACGTCCGTCCCTTGTCCGCGTCGACGGCGGCTCCGCGGATGCTGGGCAGCGCGCGGGTCCGCTCGGCACCTCGCGGAGTGGCGGTGCGTGCCTTCTTCTCGTACGTGACGATCAGCGGCAGCTCGTCCGTCTTCTGGTCGGTGAGCCCCTGCCGTATCAGCTCGCTCACGTCGAACAGCCGCCGGTCGAGGGTGCCCGCCCGCAGATACGGCAGCGCCTCGTCCGGTATGACGGTGACGGCGCCGTTCGCCACCTGCGTGCGCACGGCCCCGGTGGCGCCCTCGGGGCGCTCGACGGTGACCGTCTTCTTCCCGCCGCCCAGGTCGGTGACGGTCACCTTGTCCCCGGTGACGAGGGTGACGGTGCGGGCGGCGGAGGTGGCCCGCGTCGGCGCCGGGTCTCCGGTGTCCCCCGCGTCCGCCCGCCCCATGGGCAGCAGGGCGATCACGAGCCCGGCCGACAACAGCGCGGCCCCGCGTCTGACTGGTCCTCTGCTCATGCACGCCTCTCTTCGTCGAGTGCTGCGAAGAGTGTCGGGGGGCTTGTGTTGCGGGGGAGTTGACGGAGCCTGGCGGGAAGGCGCCCTGGCGGGTTCCCGCCAAGGCGGCCGGGCGCGGTCGCCGGAACCCGGGACATCTCCAAGCACCGTCCGCAACAATGGAGTTCGTCGAGGTCACACACAACGGGGAAGCTGGCGGCGCCATGGACGGGTTGACGGAGTTCAAGACCGAAGACGGCGCCCTGGTCGTCGTGGAGGGCATCGACGACGAGTCCGGTGCCCGTCTCGTCTCGCGCGGCGACGGACCGGCTCAGGCGGCGCGTACCTTCGAGGGCGCCCTGGAAGGGGTGCGCGCGGCGGCCCAGTCCGCGCTCCGGGTCTTCCGGGACGGTGCGCTCAAGCCCGACTCCGTGGAACTCGAGTTCGGGGTGAAGCTGAGCGCGGAGGCCGGCGCGGTCATCGCCAAGGGGTCGGCGGAGGGTCACTTGGTGGTCAAGCTCAGCTGGTCGCCGGGCCAGGCGTCGGGGGCCCCGTCGGGTCCGGAGGCCGCCGACGCATCATGAGCAACGCTGCCTGGCACGCCCGGATCAGCTGCGGGAACGAGGTCGGGGCGGGCTTCCTGGTCTCCGAACGCCGGGTGCTCACCTGCGCCCATGTCGTCAAGTGGAGCGGCACGTCGTCGGTGACCGTGGCCTTCCCGCACCGCAAGGAGCTCGGCGAGATGTCCGCCACCGTGGTGGTCCACGGCGGCTGGGCGGGCGTCGCCGCCGACCCCGGCGACCTGGCCGTACTCGAACTGGACCGTGCGGTGCCGCTGACCCCGGCCGTCTTCGCGCCGCCCGGCGCCGAGCAGGGCGACCCCTCCCCCACCCTGGTCGCGTACGGCTTCCCGAGGGGGTACGACGAGGGCATGCTCGCCCAGTACCGGGCCATATCCAGCACGTTGATCGCCGACGAGTGGGTTCAGCTGGAAGCCTCCACGGCGCACGGGCAGCCACTGGCGGCCGGGTTCAGCGGGGCGGCGGTGACCCTCGCGGACGGCAGGGTGGTCGGCATGGTCTCGGCGGTCGCGGGCGCGAAGGACGTACGGGTCGGCCGGATGCTGCCCAGCCAGGTCATGGCCCGCTACTGGCCCGGGCTCGGCGAGCTGATCCCCACACCCGACCACCGGCCCGACGCGAAGCAACGGCTGCGTGCCCTGGTGGAGCGGGCACAGGCCACCCGGCTCACCTGCGATCCGGACCAGCTGTACGGCGACGCCGTGGGCCCCTTCGGTCCGGAGCTGCCGGGGAAGGGGTTCGAATCGCTGTGGGCAGCGGCCTGGTATGTGCTGTGCGATGTGCCGGACCCGGAGGCCGTGACCCGGTTCGCCGACCGGCTGGCGGACCTGCTGGACGCGCCCCCCGTCCGCTCCCGTGCCTCGTCGTGGGCCCCCATCCTCGTCGAGATCGACCGCAGCGGCGCGGGCGGCGACCAGGTGAACGTCGAGGTGTCCGCGTACCGCGACGGACTGCGCCGCCCGGTGGGCGCCCGCCGGCTGCCGCGGTCCGGCGTACGGGCGTACGTCCAGGAGCAGATCGACGAGGCGTTCTCCCAACTCTCCTCGGACGCGGAGGAGTTGATCGCGTTCGTGCTGCCCCGCGAGTGGCTGAACGAGCCGGTCGCGCAGTGGGCGCGCGGCGCGGACGACGACACGCCGCTGGGCTGCGCGTACCCGCTCGTCGTGACCGACCGGACGCGTCGCCGGGGCGGTGTACGGCATCAGCTGGCCCGCAAGTGGGAGGAATTGGAGGGACGGCCCGGTGCGTCCCTGCACCGCATCGACTGCGGGACCGATGAGAAGCCGACCAAGCTCCGGTTCCGGCTGCGACAGGAGGACACCCACGTGGCCGCCTTCTCCCTGCCGCCCGCCCGTACCGGGCCGCTCTTCGACGTGACCCTCACCGCCCCGGTCCCGGTGCTGCTGTGGACGCGGACGGGCTGCGCGGGCGGCCCCGAGCACGCCGGGAGCTGTGCGTTCCTGGACGAACTCACCGCCTACGTCACCGATCTCGCGCCCGCCGAACTCCCGCGCCACATCCTGGCGTTGCGCGAGACCGTCGAGGCCTCGGACGCCCCCGACCGGCACTGGGCCAAGGACGTCCAGCTCCTGTGGGACGACCCCCGCCGCTTTCCCGAACCCGCCGCCCCGCTGAGCTCGCCCGTCGCCTGAAGCCGCCTGAAGTCACGTGAAGCCGCCTGAAGCCGTGAACGCCCTCGATCCCACGGAGAACCGTCACATGCCCCTGTGGCCCGTCTACACCGGCACGAACGAGCCGCACGACGGCATCACCCAGCTGCCCCCGCCCCCGCCCTGGCGGGCCTTCGACGGCGGTCCGCCCCTGGACACCCCGGCCGACGGCGACGACAGCTCGGCCACCTCTCCCGACCGCCGACACCGCGCCCGCACCTACCAGGCCACCGAGCGCAGCGTCCAACTCGTCAACGCGGCCCTGTATTTGCGCCGTCCGCTGCTGGTGACAGGACCGCCCGGCACCGGAAAGTCGTCCCTCGCGTACGCGGTCGCCCGCGAGCTGCGCCTGGGTCCGGTGCTGCGCTGGAACATCACCAGCCGCAGCACACTGCACGACGGCCTGTACCAGTACGACCCGCTGTCGCGGCTGTACGCGGCGAGGTGGGCCGGGGAGCCGAAACGGGCGTCGGAGCCGGAGCCGGGCCCCGACTCCGGCCCCGACTCCGGCCCCGAGTCGGGATTCGCGTCGGGAATCGAGTCGGGAATCGAGGACCATCTGCGGCTCGGCCCGCTCGGCACCGCGCTCCTCCCCTACTCCCGCCCCCGCGCCCTCCTCATCGACGAGATCGACAAGAGCGACCTCGACCTGCCCAACGACCTGCTGAACATCCTGGAGGAGGGGCAGTACGAGATCCCGGAACTGGTCCGCGCGGCCCGGCACACGCCCGAAGCGCGCGTGATGGTCGACGGCACGGACGAACGGGTTCCGGTGGTCCGGGGCCGGGTGCGCTGCCGCGCCTTCCCCTTCGTCGTCCTCACCAGCAACGGAGAGCGCGAGTTCCCGCCCGCGTTCCTGCGCCGCTGTGTCACCCTGCGCCTGCGCCAGCCCGACGACGGGCACCTCGCCGGGATCGTCCGCGCGCACCTGGGCGAGCCCGACGACTACGCGCAGACACTCATCACCCGCTTCCTGTCCCGGGCGTCCGGCGGCGACCTCGCCACGGACCAGCTCCTCAACGCGATCTACCTGGCCGGCGCCTCGGGCCTGACCCCGGAGTCGCTCGACGAACTGGCGGAGGAGCTGATGCCGTACCTGAGCGAGGCGCCGGAGACCGATGCGTTCTGAGCCGACCGGTCCGCAGCTACTGGGCCGCCTGGCCGCAATCCTGGCCGAGGCGGGCGACGACGCGCGCCCGACACCGGTCGAGCTGGCCGAACTCCTGTGGCTGGCCCGGCACATGGAGGACCCGGACCGGGAGACGCAGGACGCGTCGACGACACCTGCGCCCGCCCCCGAGGGCGTACGGGAACAACCGCGGACCCCGCCCCCGCCTCCCGCCGAGAAGCCGCTCCACGAGGAGGAGCCGGAGGTCCCCGGCCCGCCGCGCGACGACAGACGTGTCCCGCTCCATCTGCCGTCCCCCTCCGGCCGGGGCAAGCCCCACGCATCGCTGCTGGCCCCCGCTCCGCCGATGCTGCGCCGCCGCCTGGAGTTGCAGCGCGCCCTGCGCCCGCTCAAGCGTCGCACCGACGCGCCCGTCGGCCGCGAACTCGACGAGCGGGCGACCGCCCACCGCATCGCCCACCTCGGCGGCCACCCCGAGTGGTGGCTGCCGGTCATGCGGCCCACCCGCGAACGCTGGCTGCGTCTGAACCTGGTGTACGACGCCGGTCCCACGATGCCCGTCTGGCGCCCCCTGGTCCGCGAACTGCACACCGCGCTCGCCCAGTCGGGCGTCTTCCGCACGGTGACGGTGCACCGCGCCCGGCCCGACGGCACGATCACGGGCACCGGCGCGCACGCCCCCGCCGACGGCCGTACCGTCACCCTGCTGGTCAGCGACTGCATGGGCCCGCAGTGGTGGGCCGGCCCGGCAGGCGACCGCTGGTACGCCACGCTCCGCCGCTGGTCCCTGCGGATGCCGCTGGCCGTCGTCCAGCCCCTCCCGGAACGCCTGTGGCGCGACACGGCGCTGCCCACCGCCCCCGGCCTCCTCTCGGCACCGTTCCCGGCGGCCCCGCTCGCCTCGCTCACCTTCACGCCGTACGACACCTCGGACGGACCTCCGGCCACCGGGACCGTTCCGCTCCCGGTACTGGAACCGGACGCGACCTGGCTCGCCCACTGGTCGACGCTGGTGGCCAGCCAGGGCGGCAGTCAACTCCCGGTCTCGGTCGCCCATTTGACGCCACGGCCCGTCCTCCTGGACGAGTCCGGGAACCGCAGCGACGTCACTCGGCTGCCCGCCGAGGAGCTGGTCCTGCGTTTTCGCGCGACGGCGTCCCCCGAGGCCTTCCGCCTGGCCGGCCACCTCGCTGTGGGCCGCCCCGACCTGCCCGTCATGCGCCTGGTCCAGGCCGCGGTGGAGCCGCGCCCACGCCCGCAGCACCTGGCCGAGGTCATCCTCAGCGGCATGCTCACCACCGTGCCGGGCCCGCCGGGTTCGTACGCCTTCCGGCCCGGCGTACGGGATCTGCTGCTGCGCAGCCTGCCGCGCACCGCCCGGGGACGCACGACCCGGCTGCTCGGCCGGATGGGGGCGTTGATCGACGAGCGGGCGGGCGTCGCGGCCGGAGAGTTCCGGGCGAGCACGCCGATGCCGTCCGGTACGGAGACGGCGGCCGAGGGCGAGCCGATCGCGACGGTGAGCTCGGAGAGCGTGCGGCGGCTGCTGGGGGCGGCGGGGCCGGGGCGCGCACCGGCGCTGGCCGACCGGTATCGAACCCTCGAGCGCCTCGGACCCAGCGGCACGCTGTTGCGGGCCGAGGACACCCAGCTCGGGGGGACGGTGGTGGTGCGGCTGCATTCGTCGCAGGCCGATGTTCCAGCTTTTCTGCGGGATGCGCGGGCCCTTTCGGCAGTGGAGCACCCGAACATCGTGAAGATCCACGACTACGGCGTCGAGGGCGGAGTGCCTTACATCGCCATGGAGTACCTGGACGGGATCGCGCTGAACTCCCTGGCCTCGGCGGGTGGTTACCGCATTCCGGCACCGCTGCTGGTGTCGCTGGGACGGCAGCTCGCCGATGCCCTCACGGCCCTCCACGAGGCCGGTGTCGCGCACGGCGGACTCGACATGACCAGGGTCCTGATCCTGCCCGACGGGACGGCCAAGCTCACGCTCCCACGGGTATCGGGGCAGGGAGCGGTCTGGAGGGATCTACGGACGCTCGGACAACTGCTCTTCCATCTGTCCTCGGGTAATCCGGCATACGCCGGTACGCCTCTCTCGCCCGATCGGTTGACCTTGCTGCCGACGCGGTTGCGTTCCTCTTACATGTCAGCCCTCCGCCTGCTGCTGAACGAGCATCTCACCGCACAGCAACAGGGCGTCTCCCTGCTCAGGGACAACGACCTCTTCAGCCAGGCTCAGTCGGAATACCCCCGGCTCAGCTACTCCCTCCTCGGCCCGCCCGAAGTCCACCGCGGCACCGAACACCCCGTCGCCACCGGCTCTCCCCAGGAGCAGGCGATGCTCTGCATGCTCCTCCTCCACCACGGCCGCAAGGTGAGCCACACGGAACTCGCCGAGGGCATCTGGGGCCGCAAGCCCCCCTCACGCGCACAGGCCCTCCTGGGCACCTACGCGTCCAGGCTGCGCAACGCCCTGGGCCCCGGCGTACTGGCCACCCTGTCCGACGGCTATGCCCTGCACACCAGCGCGGACTTCGTGGACGTGGTCCACTGCCAGCACCTGGTGGCGCGGGCGGAGGAGGAACGCACCGCCGGGAACACCGAACTGGCGCGCGCCGTCGTGGACACCGCCCTGACGCTCTGGCGCGGCACCGCCCTGGACGGCGTCCCCGGCCGCGCCGCCGACGCGGCCCGCACCCGGCTCCTCCAACTCCGCCTCTCCCTCTTCGCCACTCGCGCCGAACTCGACCTGGATCTCGGCGAGTTCGAGCGCGCCGCGAACGACCTCGCCGACCTCGTCCGCGCACACCCGTCCCGCGAGGACTTCCGCGGACTGCACATGGTCGCGCTCCGACGCCAGGGGCGCATCCAGGAGGCCCTGGATGCGTACGAGGAGTACGAGGACTCCGGCGGCCGAAGCCCCCAACTGCTGCTCCTCGGGCGCGAACTGCGCGAAGAGCTCGGCGAACTGCCGGGCGAGGAACGGCAGTCGACGTACGAGGGCGCGTACGAGGAGTCGTACGAGGAGACGCCGACCGACGACACGTCGTACAACGGCCTGTACGACGGCCTCGTCTCGGCGCTGGACGAGCTGCCGGAGGGTCCCTATCCCACGGAGGACAGGCTGCCGACACACCTCCTGTCCCCCCAGGAGGAGTCGGCCGAGGACGCTTCGCCCGCCGAGGACGAGGGCGACGGCTCGAAGACCCTCTTCCCGGCGGAGGAGGAACTCCCCGAACCGACCGATGACGGCCCCGGGGAGACGTACGGCGGCCTCCCGGACGACCTCTGGGGGGAGGCCGTCACCGCCAACCGCACTTGCGCCGTCTTCAACTTCGCCGACGGCCCGGAGACCCCCGGGACACATGCGGCGCTGGGACGCGCCCTCACCCGTCTGCTCACGGCGAGCGGCCTCGAACCGGAGGAATACCGGCTGCTCACCCATGACGAGGGCTACACCGTGCTCACCGAACCGGACGTCTCCGCTCTTCCCCTGCTCTCCGTCATGCTGGACCAACTACCGGACCGGCTCGTGGAGTTGGGCGGAACCGTGCTGCGCGTCATCTTCTGGCGCACGGGGCCGGACGGGCGCGCCGAGCGGCCCGACCCCCTGGCCGTCGAGGACGCGCTGGACCGGACGAACGCCCACGCCATCGTGGCCGTGGCGCCGTCCCTCCGGGACGAGCTGCCCCAACCGGCGCTCTCCGAAGAGAGGTTGGAACCTCTCTCCGGCCCCGATCACAGCCCGCCCACCGGCTGGTACAGCCTCTTCTTCCTGCCTCAGCCGTACGACTACGGCCCCCGTCCCGTGCCTCCGGTGCTGGGGCCCTATCCCCTGCCCGCCCAAGGCCTGTTCTCCTTCCTGAAGGGCAGGAACAAGGCGATCGTCTACGCACTCCCCAACGGCCAGATCACCGCCACCCGAACCCCGGCCGCCCAGAGCTACTACGAGGTGGACCTCACCGAGCACCGCACCGACCTGAACGTCCCCGGACCGGCCACGGGAGGGCCGCCCGTCTTCACCGGACGGGGCGAGGTGCACTGGCGGGTCACCGACCCGGTCGAAGCAGTGCTGCGCGCCCCCACCGACGTACCGCGCGCTCTGGAGCGTCACATGCTCTCGGAGCTCCGCCGGCTCACGCTCAACTATCCCCCGACGCACATCAGAGGGGCTGAGCACGCCCTCAACGACCGGCTGAGCCGCCGGTTCGTGCCCGGCTACGCCCTCCACTGGTCGGTCTCGCTCAGCACTCCGACGCCGCCCTCGGTCCCGCCGCCGCCCCACGGCGATTCGGCCGTCGCCGACGCCCTCGGGGCCGCCGAGTGTGTGATCTTCGGCTTCGGCGGTCCTCTGACGAGGCTGTACGTACAAGGGGCGGAATCCGAGGCGGTCCGCGAGCTCGCCCGGCTCGTCGTGGAGCGGCGCAACCCCGAGGACGCGCTGTCCGGGCGGTCGTTCCTGCCGCAGGACGGCCCGGTCGCGCCTCTGGAGGGATACTCCAACCCGCTCGATCTGCTCCGCGCGTTCGCGGGGCACGAACTCGCCGGAGAGCTGAACGACCGGCTCACGGAGATCGAGACCCGAGCCGCCCGCACCGCGGAGCCCAGGGACTACTCCGACCTGTTGGTCCGCACCCTGGACGCCAAGGGCGTGGAGCTGGCCGTGGTCACCGATCACGCGACGGTCGCGGCGGAGACGTACCTGCGCGAGCGCGGGCTGACCTCCTCCGTGCGCGGTGGGGTGCACGGCCGCGCCGGGAATCTCGCCCTCCTGATGCCGAACACCCCCAACCTGCACCGCGCCCTCGACCGGCTCGGGGCGCGTGCCGCCCGCTGCCTCATGATCGGGTACTCCGTGGCGGAGCGGCAGGCGGCCTACGCCGTCGGGATGCCCTTCATCGCCTTCGCCCGCGACGAGCAGGCACAGCGGCCACTGAGCGGCAGGGACGGCGCGCGGCTGCTCGTGTCGGGGCTACGCCCCCTCCTCACCGCCGCCCAGTCCCTCTGACCCCGGCGTGTCGCCAAGTCCACCCGTCCAGCCGCACCCCACCCGGCCCCCCACAAAGGGCGCCCCGCCCCCACCCCCCGCACGATGCGAGAGAGGACCGCCGCCCGGCGGAGCCCCACGGTCTGCGCTCTCGGGAGGACCTGCCATGACCGACAGTCTGGAGCAGCTGCGCCGCTGCCACTTCGCCGTCGACCTGGGCGCGGCGAGGACCCGTGTGTATGTGAAGGGTGCGGGGCTGGTCGTCGACCAGCCGAGTGTCGCCGCGATCAACACGAAGACGGGCGCACTGATCGCGGTCGGCGAGTTCGCGGAGAAGATGACGGGCCGTACGCCCGACTACATCCGGGTCATGCGGCCCGTGTCCGGCGGCACGGTCGTCGACATCGAGATGGCGCAGCGCATGCTGCGTCAGCTGCTCGGCGACAAGGTCCGCCGCACGCTGCGCCGCAAGCCGCGGCTGCGGGCCGCCGCCTGCACACCGCACGACGCGGACCCGCTGGCGCAGCGTGCCGCGATCGAGACGCTGGTCGGGCTGGGCGCGCGGAGGGTCGAGCTGGTCGACACGCTCATCGCCGCCGCCGTGGGCTGCGGACTGCCCGTCGAGCGGCCGGAAGCCACCATGGTCATGGTGTGCGGGGCCGCCGCGACCCAACTCGCCGTGCTGTCGCTGGGCTCGATCGTCACCGCCGAACGCGTCCCGGTGGGCGGCGAGGCCGTCGACCACGCGATCGTGCAGCACCTGCGCCACCAGCACGAGCTGATGCTGCCGAGTCAGGCCGTACGCCCCCTGCAGCTCGCCCTCTCCGGGAACGGGCTCACCCCGCACGGCCCGGCGTCGACGGAGATCCACGGGAGGGACGTGGCGACCGGCCTGGCCCGTTCCGTGCAGGTCGACACCGCCGCCGTACGCCATGCCATCCAGACCCCGCTGACCGCCGTACTCGACGGGATCGGCAAGGTGCTGCGCGCCTGCCCGCCCGACCTGGTGGCCGACCTCGCCGACCGCGGGATCATGATGGTCGGCGGAAGCGCTCTGCTGCCGGGGCTCGACCAGATGCTGCGGCAGGCGACGGGGATGCCGGTGCACATCGCCGAACGGCCGGATGTGTGCGCGGTGCAGGGCCTGGGCTACATGCTGGAGGGCAGGATCGAGCCGCTGGCCCTGGACCCGCTGGCGGGCTGACGCCCCGGATTCCGTGGGGCCCCGCATGACCGACCCCCTCCCGCGCCTCCCGGCTCTGCTGGAAGCCGTCCTCACCGTCGGCACCGACCTCGAACTGCGGGCCACGCTCCAGCACATCGTGAACGGTGCCGCCGAGCTGACGGGGGCGCGGTACGCGACGCTCGGGATGACCGACCCGGCGCACGACGGGCTGGTGGTGATCCGCACGGCGGGGCATCCCGCGACCGACCGGAGCCTGGTCGGGCGGACGGACGACTCCCTGGGTGTACCGATCCGCGTCAATGACGAGGTGTTCGGGAACCTGTATCTCGCCGAGAAACGCGGGGGACCGTTCACGGACGTGGATGAGAAGCTGCTGCGGGCGCTGGCCACCCAGGCCGGCATCGCGATCGCCAACGCCCGGCTGTACGAGACGGCCCGGCAGCGCGAGCGCTGGATCGAGGGCGCGGCGGCCGTCACGACCGCGCTGCTCAGAGGTGAGTCCGCCGAGGAAGCGCTGATGACCGTCGCCGAGCGGGCCAGGATCCTCGCGGACGCCTCGGCGGGTGTCATCCTGCAGCCCACGGCCGAGGGCGGCATGGAGATCGTGACCGCCGCCACGCTCGACGACCCCGGCGACATCGTCGGCACCACGATCGCGCCGGGCAGCCCCGTCCTCGAACAACTCCTCGGCGGCGAACCGGTGTTCATCGAGGACTCCGCGACCGACCCGCGGATGACGACGCACGTTCGGGCGCGCTTCGGGCCGAGCATGATGCTCCCCCTCCAGGCCGAAGGGCGGCTCATCGGCACGCTCGCCCTCCCCCGCCGGCGCGGCGACCGCCCGTACACCGCGGTGGAACGGCTCCTCGCCACACAGTTCGCCTCCCAGGCCGCGCTGGCGCTGGTCCTCGCCGACACACAGCAGCGCCGGGAGCGGCTCGCGGTCTACGAGGACCGCGACCGGATCGCCCGCGACCTGCACGACCTGGTCGTGCAACGCCTTTTCGCCACCGGCATGATGCTCGAATCCACGCAGCGGAAGAGCACGGCCGAGAGGGAAGGGGCTGCCCCGGAGGCCGACGCCGAGACCGAGAGCGGCACCGGCACCTACGCCAACACCGACGCCGACGCCGACGTGCACGCGACCCTCGGCCGGGCCATCGACGAGTTGCAGTCCACCATTCAAGAAGTCCGCACGGCGATCTTCGCGCTGCAACAGCCGCCCGCCGACGCCCCCACCACCTTCCGCGGCAAGGTGCTGCGCGAGACGGCGGGCGCGGCGGGCGTCCTCGGCTTCCAGCCCTCCACCCATTTCTCCGGCGCCGTGGAGAGCCGGATCTCGGAGCCCGTCGCCGGTCATCTGCTCGCCACCCTGCGTCGCGCGCTGGCCGCCGCCTCGCGCCGCGCCGGTGTGGCCCGCATCGAGGTCACGGTCGACGCGACGGCGACACTCCCCGACGGCCGCTCCGGCGTCCGCCTGACCGTCCGCGACGACGGGGCCAGGGACGACGTGGCCAGAAATGACGGGCCCGCGGACGACGCTTCCGGAGACGCCGGCGACGCGGGCACCACGGTCATCTGGCAGTCACCACTGTGAGCAACCGACACCCGCCGAACTGACGTCTCCCCGAGCACGGCCGGGTAACGGATTCACACGGTCAGCGGCGCTCGGATTGCGAAAACCCGAGCTCGGCGATAAGCCTGAACTCTAGGGAGAATCAGCCCTCGCGCCGGACCCAACTGCTACCCTGCGCGTCAATAGCCAGCTTTCCAACCCAGACGGAAGTCTCAAAATGAACCTTTCGGTGACGCCGGCGACGCATCGTTCCGCCGCCCCCCGACCCGTGCGCCGGCCGCACACGCCCCTGTCGGCCATCGACCCGCTCGGGACCGCCGCCGTCAGGTCCGCCGGACGAGTGACGGACATCCCCGGACGGCGTCCGGTCAAGCCGATCACTTTCGACTCCGCGCTCTAGGGCGCGGACACCTCGGCACAGGGCGCATCCGGCGGTACGACGACCGCCCGATGCGCCCTCGCTCATGCGCCGGAGCCCTCAACCGCCTTGAGTGATCAAGAAGTTGGTGGTACACGCGACCCCCCACTGGCACTACCCTTCGCCGAGTGAAGCTGCAGCAACTCGTTCTCAAGATCCACAGCAGATGCGATCTCGCCTGTGATCACTGCTATGTGTACGAGCATGCCGATCAGAGCTGGAAAGGGCGCCCGACCTTCATTTCCGAGGAAACGGTCGGGAAAGTGGCCCGCCGATTCGCGGACTATGCGCGGGCGCATAAACTCCCTTCCGTTTCCGTGATCCTTCACGGCGGTGAACCCCTTCTCGTGGGTCCCGTCCGTATGAGAAACATCTGTACGGAACTCACTCGCACTATCGCCCCGGTCACCGCGCTCGATCTCCGTATTCACACCAATGGCGTGCAGCTGAACACCCGCCATCTCGATGTGTTCAAGGAATTCGGCGTCAAGGTCAGCATCTCGCTCGACGGCGACCGCGCCGCCAACGACCGGCACCGCCGCGACCGCAGACGGCGGAGCAGTTACGACCGGGTGCTGCGCGCGATCAACCTCCTGCGCACCCCCGAGTACCGGCACCTCTACAGCGGCCTGCTGTGCACCGTGGACGTGGCCAACGATCCCGTCGCGGTGCACGACGCGCTCGCCTCACTGCACCCGCCCCGCATCGATTACCTGCTCCCGCACTCCACCTGGGACAGCCCCCCGCCCCGACCGGCCAACTCGCCCACCGCGTACGCCGATTGGCTGCTCAAGATCTTCGACCGATGGGACGGGCAGGGGCGCACCGTCGCGGTGCGGACCTTCGAGTCGGTGCTCAGCACCCTGCGGGGCGGGCCGAGCCTGACGGAGGCGATGGGGCTCGCGCCGAGCGATCTCGCGGTGGTGGAGACCGACGGCAGCTTCGAGCAGGCGGACTCGCTGAAGACGGCCTACCCCGGGGCGCCCGAGACCGGCTACGACGTCTTCCGGCACAGCTTCGAGGAGTTCGCCCGGCATCCCGGCGTCCGCGCACGCCAGCGGGGCCTCGCGGGCGTCAGCGCGACCTGCCGCCGCTGCCCGGTGATCGAGTCGTGCGGCGGGGGGCTCTACGCGCACCGCTACAGCAGCGGCCGCGGTTTCGACAACCCGTCCACGTTCTGCGGCGACCTGCGCGCCTTCGTCGACGGCGTCGCCGAGCGCATCACGGAGCACGCCCTCAGCCCGGCCGTCCGCAGCGGTGACGAACTCCGGTTCGCCCAGGACGAGTTGACCCGTCTCTCGCTCTCCCGCGTCGCGGCCCGGCACGCCGGGGAGCCGGACTGGGACGAGGTGTGGCGGGCCTTCCTGGCCCTGGACGCCACGACGGGCGGCACGCCGTACGTCGACGAGATCCTCGCCCACCCCTACCTGTACACCACGCTCAAGCACTGCCTGCACGACCGTGTCACCACCCCGGCACCGCTCGCCTCGGCGGTCGCCACGGTCGCCGTCCGCG
This sequence comes from Streptomyces sp. NPDC029292, assembly GCF_055569295.1. Classification (NCBI taxonomy): domain Bacteria; kingdom Bacillati; phylum Actinomycetota; class Actinomycetes; order Kitasatosporales; family Streptomycetaceae; genus Streptomyces; species Streptomyces sp. NPDC029292. Next base: position 371,218 of record NZ_JBVHXR010000004.1, on the reverse strand, counting down.
CGCGGGCGGACATCAAGCTCGCCTGGGACCAGCCCACCCCCGAGCTGCACCTCCCGACGCTTGGAACCCTCACCCTCCCGGAGCCCGGCCGCGTCGAGGTCACGGTGACCGAGGGCCGCCTTCAGGTGCGCACGGACACGGGCGAGGAGTACGCCCCCGAGGACGGCCCCGCCGTACGGCGCCCGGACGACAGCCCCACCCCATGGCGCCCCTTACCGACGCTGGACCTCGCGGACGGCACCTCTCTCCTCCTCGACGACGCGGACCCCCTCCGCGACTGCTACCCCGTGCCCGTCGCCCCTCCGCTCAGCCCCAGCGACCTCACCGAGTTCGGCAAACGGCTGCGGACGGCGTACGAGCTGCTGGACGAGCGCGAACCCGGCCGCCGTGCCGACGTCAACGCGCTGCTCGTCACCACGGTCACCCCACTCGCGGCGGGCGCGGGGGTGCGGCTCGGTGCCCACGGCCTCGGCGCACTCGGGGTGGCCGTCGACTTCGAGCCCGAGGAGTTCGTGCGGGAACTGCCGCGCACCGGGCGCCTCGCCCGGCTCACCGCGCTGCGCGAGACGGCGGATCTGAACGTGCCGGGCAACAGGGCCGGGCGCCTGCTCGACGAGGCGAGCCGCGAACTCGGCAACGCCACGTACTGCGAGGACGACACTGCTTCGCGGACCGCCGCGCTGGAGCGGGCGGGCCGTGCCCTGGAGCGGCTGGCCGCCCTGCCCGAACGTGAACTCACCGAGACCGGCACGGCGTTGGTGAACGAACTGCGGGCCGAATGGGCGGAGTACCGTGGCTGAGGCTTCCCAACTTGCCACTCTGTTCGCGGAATTGGGCGTGCGGCCGGGCGGCATCCTGATGGTGCACGCCTCCCTCGGCGGCACCGGCCTGCGCGACACCGACGTACGGGACGCGCTGCTCGACGCGCTCGGCCCCGAGGGGACCCTCGTCGTGCCGTCCTTCTCGCCGGAGAACTCGGTCACCTCCCGGGCGTACCGGGCGCTCACCGACGGCATGTCCGAGCCGGAGAAGGCGGAGTTCCAGGCGTCGATACTTCCGTTCGATCCCCGTACGACGCCCTGTCCGACGATGGGCGTGCTCGCCGAGTGCGTACGGAGCACGCCGGGCGCCGTGCGCAGCGGGCATCCGCACACCTCCCTGGCCGGGCTCGGCCCCCGGGCCGCCGAGCTGCTGGGCGCGCACGATCCGCACTGCCATCTGGGCGAGCGCTCCCCGCTCGCCGGGTTGTACGCGGCGGAGGCCCAAGTCCTGCTGTTCCGCGTGGGGTTCGAGGTGTGCAGCGCGTTCCATCTCGCCGAGTACCGGATGCGGCCCGCGCCCGCGAGGCGGACGTACCACTGTGTGGTGGGCGAGCAGGGCAACTGGATCTCGTACGAGGATCTCAGCCTGTACGACGGGGACTTCGCGGCGATCGGGGCCCGGCTGCCGCGTGATCTCGTGACGGAACGGGAAATGGCGGGGAAAGCGGTGCTGCTCTTCGGGATGCGGGAGGCCGTCGACCTGGCGGGCGTCCAGATGTGCCGGGCGGGTGTCCGGATGTCTGGATATCGCCAGGGATTGACGTGAAACAGGCGACCCGTGCAGGCCCGCGGTCGGGAAGATTGTTGGTTCCGGCCGGTGACATCCCGTAGGGGCTCATCCGCAGGCAGGGGGGCGCGTGGACATACCTGAACGGGCATCGGACAACCGGCCTTATTTCTTCCTGAGTTACGCCCACACACCGGCCTGGGGGCCCGGCGGCGGCGATCCGGACCACTGGGTGCAGGTCCTCTTCACGGATCTGTGCGACCACATCATGGCGCTCACGGATCTTCCGGCGGGCGCGCCCGCGGGTTTCATGGACCGGGAGATGCGCTCGGGGGACGGATGGCCGGAAAAACTCAGTGAGAATCTCGCGACCTGCCGGGTGTTCGTGCCGCTGTTCTCGCCGCGGTACTTCACGAGTGAGAGTTGCGGGCGGGAATGGTTCGCGTTCAACGAGCGTATTCTGCGGGCGCGGGCCACCGGTTCCGGTGCCGTTCCCACCATCGTGCCCGCACTGTGGACGCATATCGACTATGCCCAACTCCCGGACTCCGTACGGCACATACACGTGGATCACGCCCAGTTCGGGGACCGCTACGCGGCCAACGGGATCTACGGGCTGATCAAGCTCAACCGGCTGCGCGACGAGTACGAGGAGACCGTGCTCGGGCTGGCGCAGCGGATCGTGCAGATCGCGCACGAGTCGCCGCTGCCGTCCAGCAGGCCCCGGCCCTACGAGAGCACACCGAGCGCGTTCAAGCCGCGCGGCGAGGGGCCCCGGAGCATCCATCTGACCGTGGCGGCACCCACCCGGCACAGTCTCCCCGAGCATCGCGACGCCCGTCCGTACGGCGAGGACGCCCAGGACTGGAACCCCTACCACTCGGAGTCGACCCGGCCGCTGCCCTCGCTCGCCGAGGAGCTGATCCGCTCCCTCGACTACCGGATCACGGTGTCGTCCTTCGACGACGAGGACACCGGCGAGAACCTGGTGGCCGACGACTCCGACAAGGCGGCGCCGAGCCACCCGGGGATTCTGCTCATCGACCGGTGGGCGCTCACCGACGAGGAACGGCGGCGCAGACTCAAGGCGTTCGACGCCAACGCCCGCCCCTGGGTCAGCGCGATCGTCCCCTGGAACCGGGCCGACATCCAGTGCCACGGCGACGAGGGCCGGCAGCTGACGGCGGAGCTGGAGCGGACCCTGCCGCTGATCCTCGACCGGGGCCGGCGCGCCGACTGCCGGGTCGCCGTCAACGGCGTACCCACCCTGAAGGCCTTCACCGACGTCCTCCCGGCTGTCGTCGCCCATGCGACCCGCCAGTACCTCAAGCACGCCGAGGCGCATCCGCCCGCGGGCCCGCCGATCCGCAGGCCCCGCCTGATGGGCCCCACCCACCCGCCGCTCCCCGACGGCGGTTCCGACCACGGAGGAGAAGAAGCATGACGGCCGCCCAGGACGGACGCATCATCACCTTCTACTCGTACAAAGGGGGCACCGGCCGCACGATGGCCCTGGCCAACACGGCGTGGATCCTCGCCGCCAACGGCAAGCGCGTGCTGGCCGTCGACTGGGACCTGGAGGCTCCGGGGCTGTTCCGTTTCTTCCACCCCTTCCTCGACCCCAACTCGCTCGCGGCGACCACCGGTGTCATCGACATCATCAACGAGTACGCCTGGGCCGCGACCACCGGAACCCAGCGCTCCGGCCCGTGGCACCTGGACTACGCGCGCGTCGAGCAGCACGCCATCTCGCTGACGCCCGAGCAGCTCGGGCTGCGCTTCCAGGACGGCGGTTCGCTCGACTTCCTCTCCGCCGGGCGCCAGGACCGCTCGTACTCCGCGACCGTGTCGTCCTTCGAATGGGACAACTTCTACGAGCGGCTGGGCGGCGGCCTCTTCCTCGACGCCTTACGGGACGACATGAAGGCGTCGTACGACTATGTCCTGATCGACTCGCGCACCGGGCTGTCCGACAACGCCGACATCTGCACCATGCAGATGCCCGACGTGCTCGTGGACTGCTTCACGCTCAGCGACCAGTCCCTGGACGGCGCGGCGGCCGTGGCCCGCAGCGTCGAGGACGGCTACCGCAAGCGCAAGATCCGGGTACTGCCCGTGCCGATGCGGATCGACGAGGGCGAGAAGGAGAAGGTCGACGCCGGACGGGCGCTTGCCCGGCTGAAGTTCGACGGGCTGCCCAAGGGGCTCGGCGGCGAGGAGCTCGGCACCGACGACCTGAGCGCGTACTGGGGCGCCGTGGAGATCCCGTACCGCCCGTACTACGCGTACGAGGAGACGCTCGCCACCGTCGGCGACGAGAGCGGGATCGCCAACTCGCTGCTGTCCGCCTTCGAACGGCTCACCGCGGTCATCTCGGACGGCGAGGTCACCACGCTGCCGCCGGTGCCCGAGCCGGTGCGGCTGCGCTGCCGCGACGCGTTCCTGCGGCGGCGGCCGCTGACCACCGCGACCGACGTCGTCATCGCGTACACGGCGGAGAACCGCATGTGGGCCGACTGGGCCGAGGCGCTCCTCAAGCGTGCGGGCTGCAACGTCATCCCGCACGACATCTCCACCGGGCCCGTCGAGCACCCGGACCCGGCGACGCGCACCCTGGTGCTGCTGTCGAACGCGTTCCGCAAGTCGCGGTACGCCGACGCCGTCTGGCGCGCCCTCACCGACTCCGGCACTGAGGCCCTGGGCGCCACGCTGATCCCGCTGCGGGTCGACGAGGTCCGGCTGCCGGAGTCGTATCTCGAATACAACCCGGTCGACCTGCACCGGCTCGACGAGACCCAGTGCGTCACCGCGCTGCTGAGCAGCCTGGAACTGCCCGGCCGCCCGGTCGACGGCGGCCCCTCCGGTCCCCGCTTCCCCGGCAGCACCCCGGCGATCTGGAACGCGCCGCAGCGCAACAACACCTTCACCGGCCGCAATGTCATCCTGGACCGGGTCCGCGACCAGCTCGGCGGCGGGATGTCCGTCGTGCTGCCGCAGCCGCAGGCGCTGTTCGGGCTCGGCGGCGTCGGCAAGACGCAGGTGGCGCTGGAGTACGTCCACCGGTTCATGGCCGACTACGACCTCGTGTGGTGGATCTCCGCCGAGGACACCGGCAACGTCGTCGCCTCGCTCGCCGAACTCGGCGCCCGCATCGGCGCGCCCGGCGGTGAGGACATCAACCTGGCCAGCCAGGAAGCCGTGCAGATGCTGGCCCGCGGGGCGCCGACCAAGCGCTGGATCCTGGTCTTCGACAACGCCGACGACCCGACCCGGCTCACCCGCTACTTCCCGGCCGGAGGCGGCGGGCACATCCTCGTCACCTCGCGCAACCAGGCCTGGGCGCAGCAGGGGGCGTCGCTGCCCATCGACGTGTTCCTGCGCGAGGAGAGCATCGAACACCTCACCCGGCGCGCCTCGGGCCTCACGGTCGAGGAGGCCGACCAGGTGGCGACCGCGGTGGGCGACCTCCCGCTGGCGGTGGAGCAGGCGGCGGCCTGGCTCGCCGAGACGGCCACCCCGATCGACGAGTACCTGCGCCAGCTGGCCGAACAGACCACCGAGGTGCTGGACCTCAACCAGCCCTCCGACTACCCCAAGACGGTGGCCGCGACCTGGAACATCTCGATAGCCCGGCTCAGGGAACGGTCCCCGGCCTCCGTGCGGCTGCTCCAGCTCTGCGCCTTCCTCGCTGCCGAACCGATCTCCTCCCACCTGCTCTACAGCAAGGAGATGATCGACGCCCTGAAGCCGTACGACCCCGCCCTCCAGGAGAGTCTGCTGCTCGGCCGGGTCATCCGCGAGATCGGCCGGTTCGCGCTCGCCAAGGTCGACCAGGTCAGCAACAGCATCCAGGTCCACCGGCTCGTGCAGGCGGTGATCCGCTCGCAGCTGACCGAGGAGGAGCAGCGGCAGGCCCGGCACGTCGTGCACACGGTGCTCGCGGGCTGCCGTCCCGACGGCGACGAGCCGATCGACGACCCCGAGACCTGGCCGCGGTTCGCGGTCATCTGGCCGCACCTGGCCGCCTCCGACGCCCGTAACTGCACCGAGGCCGAGACCCGCCGGCTGCTCATCGACCGCGTCCGCTATCTCTGGAAGCGCGGCGAGTTCCCCGGCGCCCAGCAGCTCGCCGAGGACCTCCTGGCGCATTGGAAGCCGATCCTCGGCGAGGACGACGTGCAGTACCTGTATCTGCGCTGCCAGCTCGGCAACGTCCTGCGCTCCCAGGGGCGTTACGTCGAGGCCCGCGAGATCAACACCGAACTCCTCGAGCGCCAGAAGCGGGTGCTCGGCGCCTCGCACCCGCACACGTACGTCACCATGTCCGGTCTCGCCAGCGACCTGGCGGCACTCGGCGTGTACGAATCGGCGGTGGAGTTCGCACGCGACGCGCATGAAGGCTTCAGCCAGATCTTCCACGAGTCGCACCGGCGCACCCTCAGCGCCGCCAACAACCTCGCGCTCGCGCTGCGCATGGTCGGCCGCTACGGCGAGGCGCGCGTCATCGACCAGGACACCTACGACCGGCGTATCGAGGTACTCGGCCCCGACCACCCGTACACGCTGGCCTCAGCGGCGCGCCTGGGCCGCGATCTGCGCGAGGTGGGCCGGTACACGGAGTCCGTATCCCTCCTCTCCCGCGCCTACGACGCCCACAAGCGGATCCTCGGCAAGGAGTTCCCCGGCACACTGAGCTGCGCCAAGTCGCTCGCCGTGTCGCTGCGCAGGGCGGGCCAGTTCGAGGACGCCCGCCGGCTGACGACGGCGACCCGCGGGCAGTACCGGGCCCAGTACAAGGCACCGACCCCCGACTCGCTCGCCTGCGATCTGAACATGGCCGCCGACCTGTTCGCCGCCGACGAGCGGGAGGCCGCACGCGAGGTCGCCCGGGAGGCACTCGCCGAGTACATGAAGGTGCCGGGCGAGGCCCATCCCTACACCCAGGCCGCGCTCAACAACCTCGGGATCTTCCACTGGGGCTGCGGCGACACGGAAGAGGCGGAAACAGTGTTCCGCCAGGTACTGGACCGGATGGGCCAGGTACTCGGCAAACAGCACCCGCACACCCTCTTCACCGGCATCAACTACGCCAACGTCCTCGCCGACCAGGGCCGCCTCCCGGAAGCCCGCAAGCTCGAGGAGAACGCGGTCGTCACCCTCCGCAAGGTCCTGGGCCCCCACCACCCCGAGACCCTGGCCATCGTCACCAACTCCGCCCTCACCCTCGCCGCCCTCGGCCGCAAGGACGAGGCCCGCCGCATGCGCGAGGAGGCCCTGGGAGAGCTGCGCACGCTGCTGGGCGACGAGAACGGGATGACACGGGTGGCTGCGGACGGCAGGCGGATCTACCGGGACTTGGAGCCGCTGGCAGTGTGACGTCCACCTTTCGGCGCCGGGCGGCATCTTTCAGCCCGTCCGGCGCTTGAGGACGAGCGCGAAGCGCGATACGGGGGTCTGGGGGCGGAGCCCTCAGGGACGGGAAGGGAAGGGGCGGCGGGGGCGAAAAGAGTCGGTACCCTCACCCGCGCCCACCGGTCACGCAGGCGAGTCCGCAAGCAGCCAACTCAGCACCTTGGGCAGGGCCCGCAACGCCGCGAAGTGCGCAGCACCGGGCTCAAGCACCGCCGTCGCCCGAGGAATCCGCGCAGCCAGCCAGGACGAGTGCGACGCCGGCGAGAAGACATCCTTCGCCCCGTGCCACAACAGCACCGGCACCCGGATATCAGCCGGGTCGAACCCCCACGCACCGGTCAGCGCCAGCGCGTCATCAACCCACCCGTACGGCGAAGTCCGCAACGCCTCCCGGTAGTTGCGCAACAGCATCGAACGAATCGCGTTGTCCGAGACGATCAACCGGTCGTCGTCGGTGAGTTCCCCCCTCAGGTCCTCCAACAGCCGTACGGGATCACGGCGGATGGCGGCGGAGCGCGGGATCAGCCGGGCCACGAACCGCTCGGGGTCGTTGAACGCGGTCCGGAACTCGTTGACATTCGACGGCGCCATCCCCGCGAACCAGTCGAGCCCCTCCGCGTTCCGCGGCGCGAGCCCGACCAGCGCCGCGGCCCGGGTCACCCGCTCCGGCATCAGCGCGGCACACGCCAGCGCGTGCGGGGCGCCTCCGGACCGCCCGGCCACCGCGAACCGCTCAAGGCCCAGCGCGTCGGCGAGGACGGCCACGTCCGCCGCGACGTCGACGACACGACGCCCCGGCTTGCGGTCGGAACCCCCGTACCCGGGGCGGTCGTAGCTGATGAGCCGGGTGCCGCGCTGGTAAAGGAACATGGGCCGCGGCCGGGGTCCGACCCGGCTGCCCGGCATGCCGTGCAGCAGGAACACCGGGCGACCGCGCGGATCGCCCGAGATCTCGACGCGCAGCAGCCGCCCGTCCGCCGTCCGCACATGGTCACGCACAGCGCTCCCCCTCCCTCGGTCCGGTGGACCGGGACAAACGCTGCCCGATCCCTGCCCACGCACCCGTGCGACGAAACGAATCCGCAGGTCAACCGAGCTTCATATCAAGCCACTTGACGGTGCTCCCGGGACCTCCGTAACGTCCCACTCTGTACGCGGATATGACCGTGATTCACATCCAAGGACGAGGACGAGGGCGAGGACGGGTGGCCATGACCCAGCGACGTGTGGTGGTGTCCGGCGGCGGTACCGGGATCGGCCTGGCGACGGCGGAGGCGTTCGCCGCGGACGGGGACCGGGTGGTGCTCCTCGGCCGACGCGAGGACGTACTGCGCAAGGCGGCGGACGCGCTGAACGACCGGTACGGGGAGTCCACGGCGACCTGGTGCGCGGCCGACCTCGCCGACCCCGAACAGGTCGGAGCCGTAAGGGAGTTCATCACCGCGGACGAGACCCCCGTCGACGTCCTGGTCGCCAACGCGGGCGGCAACGTGGCTCCTTCGCACGACGGCAGCCCGGCCTCCATCGCCGACAGCTACCGCCGCAACTTCGACGCCAACGTCCTTACCGCGGTCCTGCTCACCGAGACGCTGCTCCCCCACGTCCGCCGCCCCGGCGGCCGCATCGTGCAGCTCTCCTCGATCGCCTCCCTGCGGGGCCCCGGCTCGTACGGCGGCTCCAAGGGCTGGATCAACACCTACACGTACGACCTCGCCCAGCGCGTCGGCTCCGAGGGCATCACCGTGAACGCGGTCGCCCCCGGCTTCGTCGGCGACACCGAGTTCTTCGGCGACCGCGCGACACCGGAGTTCGTCGCGTCCCGGGTGGCCCAGTCCCTGACGGGGCAGCCGGGCCACCCGTCGGAGATCGCGGCAGCCATCCGGTACGTGGCCTCACCGGAGGCGGCGTACATGACGGGGCAGCTGCTGCACATCAACGGCGGTGCGGCGCTGGGGCGTTAGCCTCCAAGCCCCGTACCGCCCGCACCACGCGCACTGCCCGCACCACGCGCACCGCCCATACATTCCTCGGCCTCCGAGGACCGTCAGACCGGCGGCCGGGGCATCACGGTCACTTCCGGGATGGTGCCGCCGCACCGCGGACGTTCGCGCGACGAACGATGACAAACCCCCTTTCTCCTGGCCGCCTGGCCACCGCGGCACAACCCTTCGGCCGCCCGGGCGGTCTCATGTGCGGGGAACCGGAATTTCCCCTTCGTTGGCCCATCCATCTCCGACGCTTCACTCAGAGGGACCTCCATGCTCCGTGCCGCTCCCGACCGTCACCTGCTCCGCAAGACCGCCGGCGCGATCGGCGCCGTCGCTCTCGTCGCGCTGGGCGCCACGCCCGCGACCGCCGCGGACGACCCCCAGCCCGGCCTGGCCCTGAGTCCGATCTCTCTCATCGACGGCGTCAAGCCGGGCAGCAGCTTCGTCGTTCCGGTCACCTTCATGAACAGGGGCTCCACGGCGCTCGACAAGGTCTGGCTGTCGTACAACGTCACCCGCGGCCTCGCCCACACGGAGCTGCCCTCCAACTGCCTCCGCTACGAGATCCATTCCTACGACGAGGCCCCGAGCTACTCCGACGCGGTCTGCGAGTTCGACCAGACAGTGGAGCCCGGCGTCGTCTACGCACCCGAGAAGACGCTGACGCTGAAGGCTCAGGACTGGGCGCTGTACGACAAGCTCCGGGTCGCGGTCACCAGCTACAACTCCGGCGGCGACGACGGCGCCGAGGAGCCCGTACGCGGCACCGGCCCCGCGGTGAAGCTGGTCGAGCAGCCCAGCCCCACTCCCGGCGCCGGCGACGCGAACCACCCCGACTGGGACGCGGCCAACGTGGAGGTCACCGCGGACAACACGGCCGACTTCGAGGTAACCGGAGCGAAGCTGACGGGCCGCGTCGGCGACACGGTCACCCTGAACGCGAAGTTCACCAACGCCGGGCCGGGCTGGGTGCTGGGGCGCCTCGGCAAGTCGGTGACCAAGGTTCTGATCCAGATGCCCGCCGGTACGACGGTGACCAAGGCCACCGACTACTGCAACAAGGTCGGCTCCGGAAGCTACGAGTGCGGCACCAGCCAGTCCTGGGTCGACGAGGGCGACGGCGAGACCTACGCCTTCAAGCTGAAGATCGACAAGGCGGTCGCGGGAGCCAAGGGTTCAGTGGCGCTCGACGCGGAGGACCGCCCCTTCGACAAGCACAAGGCGAACGACACGGCCGCCATCGAACTCGCCGTCGCCGGTGGCGGCTCGGGTGGCGGTTCCGGTTCCACTGGCGGCAGTGGCTCGACGGGCGGCAGCGGGTCGACGGGCAGTGGCGGGTCGACGGGCAGTGGCGGGTCGACGTCGTCCACCGGCGGTTCCGGCTCCAGCGGCTCCACCACCACGGGCGGCTCCTCGACGACCGGGTCCTCGGGCTCCTCCTCCACCACCGGTGGGGACCTGGCGAGCACCGGTTCGGGTTCGACCCTGCCCATCGCGGGCGCGGCCGCCGCGGCCGTAGCCGCCGGCGCGGGCGCCATCGTGCTGGTACGCCGCCGCGCGGCCCGCCGCTGACCCCTGGCCCTTACGAGAACCCGTCCGGCACGTCGAGCTCCGCCTCTGCGTGCCGGTCGGTTCGGGTCGGTACGGAGTTGAGCTCAGTACGGCAGAACTCGCCCCGAAGGCGTCCTCCGGTCGATCTCCAGGTCACGGCGAGGGGCGGGCCGACGGCTGACGCGAATACGGATCTGACGGTTCATGACGCCTCCCCATGCCTTACGCCTGATGCCTGATACGCCCAGCCTCCTCGCCGGTGCGTCCCGGCACATCGTGCCCAGGGAGGCACCGGTTATCCCTCCGTGGCAGCAGCCGCCTCCGACCGCCGCACTTCTGCGGGAGGACGCCGCAGCGCCCTGATGGTTCAGACAAACGGCGTTACGTGCGCGAAACCTTGACGATCACTGCCCCGGGTGCCACGATTCCGGCGCCGCGATGTTTACGTAAACATCGACAGAACCCACGACCCCCGAACGTGACCGAGAGATCCGGTCACCCTCTGTTCCCGCGGATGTTTACGTAAACACCGGCAACACGGGCCGACCGACGGCGAGCCGAACCCACTCGTCCGGCGACCCGGCACCCCTCCCGACGGCCGCTCACCCCCGTGCAGCGCAGGCTCCGCCCTGCACCGAGTCGCCATCTCCTGAAAGGGCAAGCTGATGCGCAACACCCCAGCCGGCACCCGCTTCACCACCCGGCTACGCGCCGCCTTCGTGGCGATCCTGATCGCCGGGACCAGCGGCACAGCCATCGCCGGCAGCCCCGCCTACGCCGCCCCGAGCGGAGACACGGCCCAGTTCAAGGGCGTCAACTGGGCCGACCCGCGCGACAACTTCGCCGACGACCCGGTCGTCCTGTCGGGCCTGTCGCTCTCCGACACGTACGCCCAGACGTACACCAAGGCGAGCCGGGTGATATCGGCCTTCCGCGCGAATCTCGGCGCCAACACGGTCCGACTGCCCATCAACCCGTACACGGTCAACGGCAGTTACTGGAAGTCCTACCGCGGGGTCATCGACGCGGCGTCGGACAAGGGCTTCAAGGTCATCGTCTCGTACTGGGAGGGCACGGGCGCCCAGAAGGACGGCTTCATCGACGACGAGGCCACCTACTGGCCCATGTGGAACACCGTCGTCAAGGACTACAAGAACGACAAGCACGTCTACTTCGAGCCGATGAACGAGCCCCACGGCTACACCGACACCGAGTGGGCCGACATCGCCGCGAAGTGGCTGTCGACGTACCCGTCGGTCCCCCGCAACCGGGTGTTCGTCAGCGGCGCCGGATACAACGACCACGTCACCACGGTCTGCGCCGACCCGCGCCTGAAAGGCACCTACCTGTCGCTGCACCACTACGGGTTCTGGAAGAGCTACGCCACCTACGACCAGTGGGTGGCCGACCTCAAGGAGCGCATCGGCGACTGCCCGGGCCGGACCGTGGCCGACGAGTTCGGCGCCCCGATGACCACGGGTCTCAACTACAACGTGCCGACGCCCGACGACAACTACATCAACTACGTCCAGGCCGTCACCGACACCTTCCGCGAACTGAAGATGGGTTCGGTCTACTGGCCCGGCCTGCGCACCGACGACACGTACTCGCTCCAGACCCTGACCGGCGATCCCGCCCGCCCCTGGCTGGCCACCACCAACCAGTCCGGCGCCGACCGCCTCGCCTGGGGCTGGGGGCGCGGCAAGCCCGTCCAGTCCTGAGCTGAGCTGAGCTGAACCGGAGCGAACGGGAGCGAAACACACAACCGCGGCCCCTGGACCAGCTCCAGGGGCCGCAAGATCCGGCGAGACCGGCTTCTACGAGGGCGTGGCGTGTAGGTGTTCAACGGCCCGGCGACCTGCCGGGGGCGCGTACGACCAGGGCCATCAGGGCCGCGATGAGGCATACCGCGCTCAGTGTGGTCCACACCACGTCGTAGGTGCCGAACAGGTCGCGTGCGGTGGCGCCGAGGAAGGCCGAGGCACCCGCGCCCAGCTGGTGGGCGGAGTTCGTCCAGCCGAAGACGACGGGACCGTCTTCGCCGTAGCAGACATCTCGGTTGACGTTGACGTCGCAGACGCCAGTGCCGAAACCGACCCGGGCGGACTTGCCGCTGCGGCGATCGCGGTCGAGGTGGCCCGGGTGATCTGGACGTACTGGGCTGCCGCTGCCGACGTCGTGGTCGCCTGTACGTGCGGGGCGGAGAACGTGTGCGTCACGGTCACGACGATGTCGGCCGTCGCCAGGCCGGAGGCCTTCGCAATGGTCGTCCTCATCGCGGCGATCGCTTCCGCACTGATCGGGGTCAGGTCGAGGACGGCGAGAGCGAGGCGGCGCGAGCCGTTCTCCAGCAGGAGGATCCGCACGTAGAGGTCGTCGTGGACCGTGGTGAAACCGTCGAGCGGCAGGAGTGACGACGGGATGTCGATCGCGCCCGGCCGGCCCCCGCCTTCAGCCCCGCACTCGTGGCGGCGTCCGCCGTCGTGGCACCCGCGAGGGACGTCGCGGCTGCCGCCACTGCGATCGAGCTACCCAGGAACGACCGCCGGCGCAGCGGACTACCGAACCGAATGTCCTCGTTCTCATTCTTGGGAACCACGCCTTTCTCCTTAGCATTCAAGCCACACAGTCAGAATTCAGCGAATTTCCGCCATCGGCAAAGCGAAAGAAAGCACCTGGTCGAGGCACATGAGCGGGGCGGGAGGCGGGCGGCGGACGGATCGTGAGGCGCCAGGATCGTCACACCGCAAATTTAGGGCGTCAACAATTGAGGACCGTTATCTTAAGACGATCTCCTATGTGGTGAGGCGGAGGAGTCGTTTGTAGCAGCACAAGGCGGCGGGGCCGAGGAAGGCCAGGTAGTTGCGGGGCTGCGTTCGTAGCGGGGGCTGAGTCTGCGGTAGCCCGACAGCCAGGAGATGGTCCGCTCGATTGGAGTTGGTGCAGGACCGCTTCGTGCAGCCGGCCCCAGACGCCGGCCCGCGACCAGATCAGGAACCGGCGGTGAGCCGTCGACTTCGATATCCCGAAGCAGGGCGGCAGGGCCCGGCAGGCACAGCCGCTCACCAGCACGTAGATGATCGCCGCGAACAGCGGCTCATCAGGCGTGTTCTGGGTCCCGCCGCCCTGCGGGCGCACCTGCTCCTGCGGAATCAACGGCCTGGCGATCTCCCACAAGCCGTCCGGAACAATCCAACTCCACGTACCCGCCCCATACACAGACCAACGCGATCACCACATAGGACATCGTCAAGTCGAGGCTCTTTGACATTCAATCCACAGGTCTTGGAAGTACCTTCCCGTGGCGAGCGCGCAGGGCCGCCTCTCATCGTGAAACCAGACGAGAGCTACAGAGGAGTACTCCGTGACCGAACCACGCACCGACCATGAGAATCATGAAGGCTCGCGTGTCCACGGACACCGTCGCCACGAGCCCGGTTCGCCGGGATTCGCGTCGCGTCGCCGGTTTATGACGCAAGCGTTCGCGGCGGCGGGAGTCGCGGCATTCTCCACGATGTTCGCTGTGTCCCGATCGGATGCGTCGACGGATACGTCGTTGACCGCTTCGTCGGCCACGCCGTCGGCTACGCCGTCGGATGTCCCCTCGGGTGAGCCGAGCGGTTGGCCCGGAGGCGCGGGTGGCGGCGGCGCCCCGGGGGTCAAGGACGAATTCGTGGGTGTGACCACGGACGGCACCGTGATCACGGACCTCTACAGCATCCACAGGACCGGCGCGCCCACAAGGAAGATCGTGGCCGCCGCCGAGGCATGGCTCGCCTCCCTCACGGCCGCACAGCGCGAGGCCGTCACGTTCCCCGTCAACGCGTCTGATTACACCCAGGATCAGTGGCGCCTGTGGACCAACGTCGACGGGGACCGGGACGCAGGCCTGAGCCTGCAGGACATGACGACGGCTCAGCGCACCAAGGCGCTGTCGATCCTGAAGGCGGGCCTGAGTGCCCGCGGGCTCGAGAACGCCGACAAGGTGCGCCATCTCAACCTCTACGGCGGGCAGTTGGTCGACCTTACCGACAAGTTCAACGACGAGCTGTACTGGCTCACCATCATGGGAACCCCGTCGGCCACGGAGCCGTGGGGCTGGCAGTTCGAGGGTCACCACCTGGTGATCAACTACTTCGTCCTCGGCGACCAGGTCGTCATGACCCCGACCTTCATGGGGACCGAGCCCCGTGTCGCCAACTACGGCATCGACAGCAAGTACGAAGGCACGAAGAGCTTCGAGGACGAGCTCGCCGCCGGCTACGCTCTCGTGCGCTCGCTGAGCGCGGACCAGCAGTCGGTCGCGATCACCACGAGCGCCACCAGCGACAAGGACCTGACGGCCGGCGCGTACGCGGACAACGCGGTCATGGCGTACGAGGGCATCAACGCCACCGACTTGAACCACGCACAACTGGCGAAGCTGTGGAAGATCGTCGAGCTGTTTGTCGGGAACGTCGACGAGCACCACGCCAGGGTCAAGATGGCCGAGGTCAAGAAGTACAAGGACGAGACCCACTTCTCCTGGCACGGCGGCACCGACGACGACGTTCCGATGTACTACCGCGTCCACAGCCCCGTGATTCTCATCGAGCTCGACTCCCAGGACCTCGGGCCCATCGGAAAGGCGGCGGGATGGGCGGCCGGGATGACTCAGCGGCACATTCACGCCATCATCCGCACCCCCAACGGCAATGACTACGGTAAGGATCTTCTGGCCTTGCACCTGGCCCTCGACCACTGACGAGGTCGTCTCAGCGGGTGTCCTGTGAGCCTTGTCCGATGTCGGCTCAAGTTGCTTTTCGGAGGCGGTTGGTGCCGGCGGGGCAAGGGTGAACAGGCCGGGTCCAGCCTCGGTGGGGACGCCGCGGCCGACCCGGCGGAGGACATCAGTGGCGATGCCCCGCTTGCGGCCAGGGCTCTTCTTGCGGGGATCGAACCCGGTCGTCTCCCTGGCGCGTGCGGCGAGGCCCGCACGGCCTGGGAGTCCAGCACGACGGCGGTGGGGTCCTCGTGCCGCCTGCGACGGGGACGTCGGACACTGATCCCCACCGACTCCGCCGACGGCACGTGGGCGGAGTCCTCGATGGCGACGGCGCCTCACCTCGTCGGTCGCGACGTAGGACGGTGCGCTGCGGATCCAGCCGGTGCCGTCGGCCGCGTTGGTCTGCTCGGTGGTGACCAGGCCGGCCGTCGGAGCGGAGCGCGTCGCCTGTACGGGCCGAAGGCGTCCGGGGCCTGGCCGGCGTTCTCGACGATCCCGGCGCCGACCGTGACCGGCTGGACAAGGAATGGGTTCGCCGCCCTGGTCGGCAGCGACCTGTACCTCACCCACGCCGCGGACGGGTTCGGTGCGGGCAGCAGCTGGTACGGCAGCGTGCAGCCAACCGACGGCTTGGACGTCACGTTCGAGGTGGAGATGAGTGGCGGCACCGGCACGGACGGCGTCACGTTCGCGCTAGCGGCCCCGGCCACCGCAACGTCGTTCGTCGGCGCGGGCGGCGGCGACCTCTGCCTCACCGGCTGCACGTCGGTCGCGCTCGCCCTCGACACGGGAGCCGGATCCCGCGCCCGGCAGCAACGACAACCACATCGTCAGGGTCCGCCGCCTTCGTCGCCCGCGGCGGCATCCAGCTCTGACAACACGGGGCCCCCTGCGTGGTCCTCGCGACCGTGCAGGGGGCGCTTCGTCGTGTCCAGGGTCAACGCAGGGCGTCGATGGCCTTCACGATCAGGGCGCGCGCGCCGGCGCCGTACACGGCCATGCCGTGCAGCTGCTCGAAGGCCTTCAGGTACAGGACGATCTCCGACGGCTGGGTGATGTTCACCTCGGCCGACAGGAACTCCACCGATACGAGGGTGTCGTCGTACACGTGGAACGTCTCGACGGGCCACTGCAGGCGCTCGCGCGTGGCCATGGGGACGATGCCCAGCGACACCTGCGGCAGAGCCCCAGCGGTGAGCAAGTAGCCGAGCTGGGCAGCCATCGCGTCCTCGTCGCCCAGCTGGGAGTACAGGACGGACTCCTCGATCAGCATCACGAACCGGTGCCCTGGTTCGTGGATGACGCGAGACCGTTCGACCCTGGCGATCGCAGCTGCCGCGCCATCGTTGACGGGGATGCCCCGGAAGTCGGCAATGCTGCTGAGCAGCGCGGCCGCGTACCCCTCGGTCTGCAGCAGGCCCGGGACCATCGTCGATGAGTAGATCCGGAACAGTCTGGTGTCGCGAAAGAACTGCACCACGCTGTCCTGCAGTTGCTTCATGCCGCGGCGCACCTGGTGCCGCCACTCGCTGTACATGGACTCGGCGTTCAGCGACTGGGTGACCAGGTCTTCCGCCTGCTCGGTCGCGGCGCAGGCGTTCGCCCATGCCCGTATGTCGTTGGCCGAGGGGGCGGTGACGGCGTTCTCGATGCGTGAGGTCTTGGAGTGGTGCCAGCCGCACCGGCCGGCCAGCTCGACGACTGTCAGCCCGGCGTTCTTTCGGAGGTCGCGCAGCCGGAGCGCGACGACTTCGCGCGCGGCCTGGGCAGACGAGGACGGGGAGATGGGCATGAGCTGGCCTGTCCGGTGCTTCCTGTCAGTGGATCTCGTACTGGTCGTGTGGGGTGGCGCGGGCCCACACCGCCTCGAACGCCTCGGCGCACAGCTTGGCGGCGCCCGGGTCGCCCGTGATCTCCTCATCGGTCCAGGACCCGTCACCGGCGAAGTGGTTCCAGTGGACCCACTGCTCGTCGAAAAGCCAGAAGTCGTTGCCTGGCAGCGCGATGTCGGATGCACGCCGGCGTGGCAGCCACCGCACCTGCTCGCCCGCAGCGACGTTCGTGAACGTGCCGTCGTGCAGGAACTTCGTGTACTCGCTGACCGGCTCAGACACGATCCGGGCTCGGCGCACCACGATGCCGCGGCCCACGGTCTCCTGAATCAGGTCGAGCCACGGCCGCCACCACGACTCACGATCGGCCGGGTCGTGGCGGAAACCGTTCCTCCACTCGGCGAACGGGCCCTCTTCGTAGTCGACGGCATACGCGTCGCGCATCTCCAAGTGCACTGCTGAGCGCGCGCAGTTGGCGATCAGCTCATCAAATGTCGGCACGCTCGACGGCATCGCGCGCCTCCCTGATCATGTGCACCATCCTGGCGGGGATACGGATCACTGCCTCGCCTTCCGGGATTCCTGTCGCGTGGCCCGGCACCTCGAACGCGGCGCATTCCGCCTCCAGTTCAGGTCCCGGCGTCCACGCCAGCGGAGGCACGCGGATGACGACCATGGACCCGCCCATCACACTCGAACTCCCTCTCAGCGAACCAGCCCCGGCACCGGGCTGCGGCGTCTGCGAGGCCCTAGCCCGGCAGCGGGCCGAGTACGCGGCCGCAGGGAACCCGTCGCGGGCGACGGACTGCAGTGTCGAGATCCGCAACCACCCCCACCCGAAGCACGCCGGCA
This sequence comes from Streptomyces sp. NPDC029292, assembly GCF_055569295.1. Taxonomy (NCBI): domain Bacteria; kingdom Bacillati; phylum Actinomycetota; class Actinomycetes; order Kitasatosporales; family Streptomycetaceae; genus Streptomyces; species Streptomyces sp. NPDC029292. The sequence goes on along the minus strand of NZ_JBVHXR010000004.1, from coordinate 353,270 downwards.
GCGCGTCGTGAGCGGCGTCAAGCGGGAGTGGCGCGACTCGGGAAGCGCGTCCGGCCACACGCAGACGGTCGCCGACAACGGCACGTACAACCGCATGCAGACCGCGTACCGCGCCTTCATCGAGCACTCCACCGCGTGCGCCGACTGCGGGCACGGGGAGACGCGGCGCCCGGAGGCGGACCGGCTATGGAGGGCGTACCGCACCTAGCCCCCGCCCGTCCCTGCACCCCGTGAGCTCTGGGGGCGGGCGGGACCAGGCCCCGGCCGGACGCCGATCCGGCCGGGGCCGCTCCATGTCGTGATCGTCCGTCTCTCGGGCCAGCAGCGGGCCGGCTAACGATCTCCAGAGACGCAAAACGCCCCTCGCTCAGCGAGGGGCTGACGCACTGTCGCAGGTGAAAACGTTCCTGCTGTGACAAGCGATGGTGGGGCGGGTGGGACTCGAACCCACGGCCGGCGGATTATGAGTCCGCTGCTCTAACCGGCTGAGCTACCGCCCCATACGGCGTGTCGCGCACATTTGTGCGCGCCGTCTGCCGCAGCATAGCCGCTCATACGATCTCCTGCCTCGGATGGTCGGCATCCACGACCATGAGGACTTCGGCGTGCCCTGCGCGGTTCCCGCGGACATGAAAAAGGACCCCTGAGGGGTCCTCTTCCGTTGCTCTCCCGACTGGACTCGAACCAGTAACCTGCCGGTTAACAGCCGGCTGCTCTGCCAATTGAGCTACAGGAGATCGAGCTCCCCCGACTGGACTCGAACCAGTAACCTGCCGGTTAACAGCCGGCTGCTCTGCCAATTGAGCTACGGAGGATTGCTTCGTTGCATCGAACGCACCTACCTGGGTATTCGCCAGGGGGCGTGCGCTCGCTGCGACACATACATTAGCGCAAGCAGGGGGGTGCTCCGCCAATCGGTTCCCCCCGCGACCGACGCCGCACCACAGACCTACGCAAGGGAAGGGTGGCAGCCATGCGCTACAAGCTCACGTTCGTCGTCGGACTGGCCCTGGGTTACGTGCTGGGCACACGTGCCGGGCGCGAGCGCTACGAGCAGCTGAAGAAGTCCGCGCGCCATGTCGCGCAGAACCCCGCGGTGCGTAACACCGCAGAGTCCGCCGCCCAGCAGGGCCGCGAGTTCGCGGGCAAGGCGTACCACGTGGTGAGCGAGAAGGTGGGCGACAGCGTCCCCGACTCGGTGGCCGCGCGGGTGCGCTCCCTGCGCGAGCGGAACCCCAGCAGCAGTGGCGAGGACGACTGGGGAACCAGCAATACCTGACTCCCCCGTGCAGCGCGGCTGACTCCCCGGTGCAGCGCGGCACACTCACCTCTCGCGGTACGGCAGAATTTCCGCCATGGGGATAGTCGCCGGGTTGGACAGTTCGCCCGATTTCACTCGTATCGTCGTCTGCGACACGGACACGGGTGCCGTGCTCAGGCAGGGGTATGCGCCGCATCCGGTGGAGAGCTCTGAGGGCGGCGGGCGTCCTTCCGATGTCGATCCGCAGGCATGGCTGCTGTCCCTGGGAGAGGCGGCCGGCGGCGGGCTGCTCGAAGGGGTGCAGGCCATCGGTGTCTCCGCGCAGCAGAACGGGCTGGTCCCGCTGGATGTGCAGGGGAACACGGTGCGGCCGGCGCTGGTCGGCGGTGACAAGCGGGCGCAGGTCGCCGCCGCCGATCTGGTCGACGCGCTCGGCGGGCGCGAGGCGTGGGCGCAGGCCGTGGGCTGCGTGCCGCAGGCCGCACAGCCGGTGACCAAGCTGCGCTGGCTGAACAAGACCGAGCCGGAGTCGGCGCTGCGGACCACGGTCCTCATGCAGGCGCACGACTGGCTGGTGTGGCAGCTGCTCGGGCGGCCCGCGCGAAGGACCACCGACCGGGGCGGGGCCTCCGGGACCGGGTACTGGTCGGCGGCGACCGGCGCCTACCGGCCGGATCTCGTCGAGATGGCGCTCGGGCACCAGGCCGCGCTGCCCGACGTGCTCGGCCCGTCCGACGCCGCCGGTACGACCCCCGAGGGGCTGCTGATCTCCGCGGGGACCGGCGAGACCATGGCGGCGGCCTTCGGGCTCGGGATCGGGCTCGGGGACGCGGTCGTGTCGCTGGGCGCCTCCGGGTCCGTGATGGCCGTACATCCCGAGGCGCTGGTGGACTCCTCCGGCATGATCACCTCCCTCGCGGACGCGACCGGTATGCATCTGCCGGTCGTCACCACGCTCAATGCCGTACGGGCCCTGCGCGGCGCCGCCGAACTGCTGGGCCTGTCCGACCTGGAGAGCCTGTCCGACCTGGCGATGAAGTCGACGCCGGGCGCCCACGGGCTCGTCATGCTGCCGTATCTGGAGGGCGAGCGAACGCCGAGCCTGCCGCACACGGCGGGGACGCTGGCCGGGCTGCGGCGGGAGTCGATGCGGCCCGAGCATCTGGCGCGGGCCGCCTTCGAGGGCATGCTGTGCGGGCTCGCGGACGCGCTGGACGTGCTGCGCGGGCGGGGTGTCGACGTACGGCGGATCTTCCTGCTGGGACCGGCCGCCGAGCTGCCCGCCGTGCAGGCCGTGGCGCCCGCGCTGTTCGGCGCGCAGGTCGTGGTACCGCAGCCAGCGGACTACGCGGCGCTCGGCGCGGCCCGGCAGGCGGCCTGGGCGCTCGGCGTCTCACAGGGCACGCTCGACCCGCGGACGCCGCCCTCCTGGCAGGGTGCGGCCGCGCAGGTGCTGGAGCCCGGTGAGGAACTTGCCGTGGGACAGGCCGTACGACAGCAGTACGTATCCGTACGTGAACAGACGCATCCGGGGGCATTCCGGGCGTGACGCGCCCCCATCGGCGTAGGTCCGAGGACTGAGGTCTGACCCACTCTTGGACCGCACTTGGGTTAATCAGTTGAGGTAACACGGGGGGAGTGTTCGACGATGGGGGGTGGTGCACCACCGATCGCCCGCCGATCACCCACCGATCGCCGAAGGAACGGCGATCGATTGGCGATCGATCGGCGATTGATCGCCCTGCCGTCGACGACGACCCGAGAGACCCGCGTGCTCATACGACTCCTTCGGACCTACCTCAGTCCGTACAAGAAGCCCATCGCCCTGCTGGTGGTGCTGCAGTTCCTGCAGACCTGCGCCACCCTGTATCTGCCCACTCTGAACGCGCACATCATTGACAACGGTGTCGTGAAGGGGGACACGGGTTACATCCTGTCCTTCGGCGCCGTGATGATCGCCATCTCGCTCGCGCAGGTCGTCTGCAACACGGGGGCCGTCTACTACGGCGCCCGTACCGCGTCGGCGGTCGGCCGGGACATCCGGGCCGCCGTCTTCGACCGCGTGCAGTCCTTCTCCGCACGCGAGCTCGGCCACTTCGGGGCGCCCTCGCTGATCACCCGCACCACCAATGACGTCCAGCAGGTGCAGATGCTCGCCCTGATGACGTTCACCCTGGTGGTCTCGGCGCCGATCATGTGTGTGGGCGGGATCATCCTGGCCCTCGGCCTGGACGTGCCGCTGTCCGGGGTGCTGGTCGCCGTGGTGCCGGTGCTCGGCATCTGCGTGACCTTGATCGTGCGCCGGCTGCGCCCGCTGTTCCGCCTCATGCAGGTCCGCCTGGACACCGTGAACCGGGTGCTGCGCGAGCAGATCACCGGCAACCGCGTGATCCGCGCCTTCGTGCGCGACGACTACGAGAAGGACCGCTTCCGGGGCGCGAACACCGAGCTCACCGAGGTGTCGCTCGGCACCGGGCGGATGCTGGCGCTGATGTTCCCGATCGTCATGACGGTGGTGAACCTGTCGTCCATCGCGGTCGTCTGGTTCGGCGCGCACCGGATCGCCAGCGGTGGCATGCAGATCGGCGACCTGACCGCGTTCCTCGCCTACCTCATGCAGATCGTGATGTCCGTGATGATGGCCACCTTCATGTTCATGATGATGCCGCGCGCCGAGGTCTGCGCCGAGCGCATCCAGGAGGTCCTGGCCACGGACAGCAGCGTGGTGCCGCCGACCGCGCCCGTGCTGGAGCTGCGGCGCCACGGCCACCTGGAGATCCGCGAGGCCGGCTTCCGCTACCCCGGCGCCGAGGAGCCCGTGCTGAAGGGCATCGACCTGGTGGCGCGGCCCGGCGAGGTGACCGCCGTGATCGGATCGACGGGCAGCGGCAAGTCGACGCTGCTCGGGCTCGTACCCCGGCTCTTCGACTCCACCGACGGTGAAGTGCTCGTCGACGGCGTGGACGTGGCGACCATCGATCCGAAGCTGCTGGCCAAGACGGTCGGCCTGGTCCCGCAGAAGCCGTATCTGTTCGCGGGCACCGTGGCCACGAACCTGCGGTACGGCAATCCGGACGCCACCGACGAGGAGCTGTGGCACGCGCTGGAGGTGGCGCAGGCGAAGGGCTTCGTCGAACAGCTGGAGAACGGCCTGGACTCGCCGATCGCACAGGGCGGCACCAATGTGTCGGGAGGTCAGCGGCAGCGGCTCGCGATCGCCCGCACCCTTGTCCAGCGCCCGGAGATCTACCTCTTCGACGACTCCTTCTCCGCGCTCGACTACGCGACCGACGCGGCGCTGCGTGCGGCGCTCGCCGAGGAGACCGCCGAGGCGACCGTGCTGATCGTCGCCCAGCGGGTGTCGACCATCCGGGACGCCGACCGGATCGTGGTCCTCGACGAAGGCCGGGTCGTGGGCACAGGGCGTCACCACGAACTGATGGCGGACAACGAGACCTACCGGGAGATCGTGCTCTCCCAGCTGACGGAAGCGGAGGCTGCCTGATGGCCGGGCCTATGGGGCGGATGATGGCCGGGGGCGGCCCCGATCAGCACTCGATGGATTTCAAGGGGTCCGGCAAACGGCTCCTCGCGCAGTTCAAGCCCGAGCGCGGCACGATGTACACGATGCTCACCTGCGGTGTGCTGAGCGTGGGGCTGTCCGTGGTGGGCCCGAAGATCCTGGGCAAGGCGACCGACCTGGTCTTCGCCGGGATCATCGGACGGCAGATGCCGTCCGGCGCCACGAAGGCCGAGGTCCTCGCCTCCATGCGCAAGCGCGGCGAGGGCGGCATGGCCGACATGCTCTCCGGGACGGACTTCACGCCGGGCAAGGGCATCGACTTCGGCGCCGTCGGGAACGTACTGCTGCTCGCGCTCTGCACGTTCCTGGTGGCCGGTCTGCTGATGGCCGTGACCACCAGGCTCTCGAATCGGGCGATCAACAAGACGGTCTACCGCCTGCGCGAGGACATTCAGGCGAAGCTGTCGCGCCTTCCCCTCTCGTACTTCGACAAGCGGCAGCGCGGTGAGGTGCTCAGCCGCGCCACCAACGACATCGACAACATCGGCCAGACCCTTCAGCAGTCGATGGGCCAGCTGGTCAACTCGCTGCTCACGATCATCGGCGTGCTGGCGATGATGTTCTGGGTGTCGCCGCTGCTCGCCCTGGTCGCGCTGGTCACGGTCCCCCTCTCCTTCTTCGTCGCCACGCGCGTCGGCAAGCGCTCGCAGCCGCACTTCGTGCAGCAGTGGCGCACCACCGGCCAGCTCAACGCGCACGTCGAGGAGATGTACACCGGGCACACGCTGGTGAAGGTGTTCGGGCGGCAGGAGGAGTCGGCGGCGCAGTTCGCCGAGCAGAACGAGAAGCTGTACCAGGCCGGGTTCAAGGCGCAGTTCAACAGCGGCATCATGCAGCCGCTGATGATGTTCGTGTCGAACCTGAACTATGTGCTGGTGGCGGTGGTGGGCGGACTGCGCGTCGCTTCCGGCTCCTTGTCGATCGGTGACGTACAGGCCTTCATCCAGTACTCCCGGCAGTTCTCCATGCCGCTGACGCAGGTCGCGTCCATGGCGAACCTGGTGCAGTCCGGGGTCGCCTCGGCGGAGCGCATCTTCGAGCTGCTGGACGCGGACGAGCAGGAGGCGGACCCGGTGCCGTCCGCCCGTCCCGACGAGCTGCGCGGGCGCGTGGCGCTGGAGAACGTGTCCTTCCGGTACGACCCCGACAAGCCGCTCATCGAGGATCTGTCCCTGAAGGTGGAGCCCGGGCACACGGTCGCGATCGTCGGCCCGACGGGCGCCGGCAAGACCACGCTGGTCAATCTGCTGATGCGGTTCTACGACGTCACCGGCGGGCGCATCACCCTCGACGGGGTCGACATCGCCTCGATGTCCCGGGACGAACTCCGGGACGGGATCGGCATGGTGCTTCAGGACACCTGGCTGTTCGGCGGCACGATCGCCGAGAACATCGCGTACGGGGCCTCGCGGGAAGTCACCCGCGGGGAGATCGAAGAGGCGGCGCGTGCCGCTCACGCGGACCGGTTCATCCGGACGCTGCCCGACGGGTACGACACCGTGATCGACGACGAGGGTTCGGGGGTGAGCGCGGGTGAGAAGCAACTGATCACGATCGCTCGGGCGTTCCTGTCCGACCCGGTGATCCTGGTCCTCGACGAGGCGACCAGTTCCGTCGACACCCGTACCGAGGTGCTCATCCAGAAGGCGATGGCGAAGCTGGCGCATGGGCGTACGTCGTTCGTCATCGCCCACCGTCTGTCGACGATTCGCGATGCCGACACGATCCTGGTGATGGAGAACGGGTCCATCGTCGAGCAGGGCGCCCACGCCGAGCTGCTCGCCGCGGACGGGGCGTACGCCCGCCTGTACAAGGCCCAGTTCGCGCAGGCTGTGGCTGAGGTGGACTAGGTTTTCGCCCCCGGCGCCCCTGCCCTTCCCGTCCTGGGGCTCCGCCCCAGACCCCGCTCCTCAAACGCCGGAGGGGCTGCAAATGGCGGAGCCGCCAGGTACGGGATGGGCAGGGGCGGAGGGGGCGAACAAACCCTCCCTCAGTCCAGATAGCCCCGCAGCTGGTCCGCGAACGCGTGGTCCCTCAGTTTGTTGAGGGTTTTGGACTCGATCTGGCGGATGCGCTCGCGCGTGACACCGAAGATGCGGCCTATCTCCTCCAGGGTGCGGGGGCGGCCGTCCGCAAGGCCGTAGCGGAGCTGGACGACCTTGCGTTCACGCTCGCCGAGGGTGGAGAGCACCGCCTCCAGATGCTCGCGCAGAAGCAGGAACGCGGCGGACTCCACCGGAGACGTCGCATCGCCGTCCTCGATCAGATCCCCGAGGGCCACGTCGTCCTCCTCGCCCACCGGAGCGTGGAGGGAGACGGGCTCCTGGGCGAGACGCAGGACTTCGCTGACGCGCTCGCTGGGGAGGTCGAGGTGGGCGGCGACCTCTTCAGGGGTCGGTTCATAGCCCCGCTCCTGGAGCATGCGGCGCTGGACACGCACGACCCGGTTGATCAACTCGACCACATGGACCGGCACTCGGATCGTGCGGGCCTGGTCGGCGAGCGCCCGGGACATGGCCTGGCGGATCCACCAGGTGGCATACGTCGAGAACTTGTACCCACGGGCGTAGTCGAACTTCTCAACGGCCCTGATCAGGCCGAGGTTTCCCTCTTGGACGAGGTCGAGCATGGTCAGACCCCGTCCCACGTACCGCTTGGCGACGGAGACCACGAGCCGCAGGTTCGCCTCGATGAGGCGGCGCTTGGCCACGCGGCCCATGACGACCAGTTTGTCCAGGTCGAGGGCGAGCTGACTGTCCAGGTCGGGGGTGAGGCGGAGCTTCTCCTCGGCGAAGAGGCCGGCCTCGACCCGGCGGGCGAGCTCGACCTCCTCGGCCGCGGTGAGCAGCGGAATGCGTCCGATCTCGCGCAGGTACTGGCGGAACAGGTCGGAGGAGGGGCCGCCGGTGTCGGCGGTGCGGCTCCTGGGCAGTTCGACGGGCTCGGGGGCCTCGGCCTCGGCTTCGACCTCGGCGACCTCGGCGACCTCGGCGGCGCCGACGGGCGGCTCGTCCAGCTCGGGCCGCGGCGCCTCCGGCTCCGTCTCGGGGTGGTGCGCGGCACGGCTCTGCGGGGGTACCGCCGCGACGACGTCGGTCTCCGCGTCCGCGTCCGTGGTGTTGTCGGTCTGGGTGAGGGTCTGGGTCTGCACGGGGGCGACCTCCAGGAATGTCGCTTCTGAGGCGTGCGGCAGCGGTACGTCGGGGATGGGGTCGACGGCCTCGCCGCTGTCCATCCCGTAGTCGTTTAGCGGAACCGCGGGGATCGGGGACCCGTCGCGTACGGGTCGGCCGCGCTCCGAGGACTCAGGCACCGGAACCCAGTGTGGAGTACGACACATCGCCGCCACGAGGGGCGTGCGGTGACTTTTTGCGTCGGTCCGTGACCGCGCGGTTACTTTGACGTACGAGTGCGCAGCTCACCGGGCGCGAAACCCTTTGAAGGGCGTACGGGATTGGCATGTGCGCCTGGGCCGTCCAGCCTCAGTGCGCCTGAGCCCCCAGCCTCAGCGCGCCTGGGCCGTCCAGCCTCAGAGCGCCTCCGCGCCCCGCTCGCGCAACGCCTGCTCGTACTGCTGGAGCACCCACAACTCGTTCTGCACGGCCGCCAGCTGGGCCGGGTCCCCGTGGGCGCTCAGGCGGGACAGGGAGCCCTGGACGTCCCGGATACGGCGGTCCACGGCGCGGCGGCGGACCATCACGAGCTGGTCGCCCGCGTACGTCTCGTCGACGGTCTTGCGCATGATCGCCTCGACGGCCAGCTCCGTGACCATCGCGCGCACCACGTCGTCCGGGGCGGCCTCGCGGACCCGGACCAGATACTCCTGGGGGTCCTGGACGCCGTACTCGGCGCCGCCCGCCTCCATGATCGCCGTGCGTACGGCCGCGTACGGCGGGGCGGTGAACTCGTCGATCCCGTACGCGTCGAATGCCGGGGAGACCAACTCGGGCCGCTGGAGGGCGAGTTTGAGCAGCTCGCGCTCGGTGGCGAACACCGGGTTGCGGAGGTTGAGCGCCGGGCCGCCGGTGGGGGTCTGCACGGCCGCGTACGTCTGCTGGGACCGCGGCCCGGTCGGTGCCGGGCCCTTGCCGCCGCGGTCGCGGGACCAACGGGCCAGCTGAGCCACCCGCTTGACCACGAACTGGGTGTCGAGGATGCCGAGCATGCCCGCGAGCTGCACGGCGACCTCGTGCTGCGCGCCGCTGTTCTTGATGCGGGCGACGATGGGCGCCGCCTCGTCGAGGGCGGCGGCGCGCCCCGCCGGGGTCTCCAGGTCGTAGCGCAGGACGATCTGGCGGAGTGCGAACTCGAAGAGCGGGGTGCGGGGTTCGACCAGGTCGGCGACCGCCTCGTCGCCCTTGGCGAGGCGCAGCTCGCAGGGGTCCATGCCGTCGGGCGCGATGGCGATGTACGTCTCGGCGGCGAACTTCTGGTCGTCCTCGAAGGCGCGCAGGGCGGCCTTCTGGCCGGCCGCGTCGCCGTCGAAGGTGAAGATCACGCGCGCCGAGCCGTTGTCCATCAGCAGGCGGCGGAGGATCTTGATGTGGTCGCCGCCGAAGGCCGTACCGCAGGTGGCGATGGCGGTGGTGATCCCGGCCAGGTGGCAGGCCATGACGTCGGTGTAGCCCTCGACGACGACCGCGCGGCTGGCCTTGGCGATGTCCTTCTTGGCGAGGTCGATGCCGTACAGGACCTGGGACTTTTTGTAGATCGCCGTGTCGGGCGTGTTCAGGTACTTCGGCCCGTTGTCCGACTCGTAGAGCTTCCGTGCGCCGAAGCCGACGACCTCGCCGCCGATGTCGCGGATCGGCCACATCAGGCGGCCGCGGAAGCGGTCGATGGGGCCGCGGCGGCCCTCCTGGGAGAGGCCGGAGAGGACCAGCTCCTTGTCGGTGAAGCCCTTGCCGCGGAGGTAGCGGGTGAGGTGGTCCCAGCCCTGGGGGCTGTAGCCGACGCCGAAGTGCGCGGCGGCCGACTGGTCGAAGCCGCGCTCGGCGAGGAACTTGCGGCCCGTGTCGGCCTCGGGGCTGGTGTCGAGCTGCTCGATGTAGAACTGCGCGGCGGCCTTGTGGGCCTCGACCAGGCGGATGCGCTCGCCGCGCTGGTGGGAGGGGTTGTACCCGCCCTCCTCGTAGCGGAGGGTGATGCCCGCTTGCCCGGCGAGGCGCTCGACCGACTCCGAGAAGGTGAGGTGGTCGACCTTCATCACGAACGTGATGGTGTCGCCGCCCTCCTGGCAGCCGAAGCAGTGGAAGAGCCCCTTGCTCGGGCTGACCTGGAAGGACGGGGACTTCTCGTCGTGGAAGGGGCAGAGACCCTTGAGGTTTCCGCCGCCCGCGTTGCGCAGCTGGAGGTACTCGGAGACCACGGCGTCGATCGGGACCGCGTCCCGAACAGCCTTCACGTCCTCGTCGTTGATCCTTCCAGCCACGCGTGAATTCTACGGTGGTGGTGTGACAGTCGAGCGCCGCCGTCCGTCAGGGGAGCAGGCTGTCCAGTGGAACGTGCGGGTCGGCGAGCACCTCGGTGTCCACCTGGGCCCGGGATCGGATCAGCTGTTGGATCGGCTCCGTGACGTCCCACACATTCACGTTCATCCCGGCCAGCACCCGCCCGTCCTTCAGCCAGAAGGCGATGAAGTGCCGCTTGCCCGCGTCACCGCGGATCACCACTTGGTCGTACGTCCCCGGGGGCGCCCAGCCCGAGTACTCGAGCCCGATGTCGTACTGGTCGGAGAAGAAATAGGGCACGCGGTCGTACGTCAGCTCGCGGCCCAGCATCGCGCGGGCGGCGGCCGGTCCGCCGTTGAGGGCGTTGGCCCAGTGCTCGACGCGCAGCCGGGTGCCGAAGAGGGTGTGGTGGAAGGCGGCGACATCACCGGCCGCGTAGATGTCGGGGTCGGAGGTGCGCAGCCGCTCGTCGACCGCGATGCCGCCGCCGTGCGCGCGGCCGGCGATCTCCAGGCCTGCGGCCTCGGCGAGCCCGGTGCGCGGCGCCGCGCCGATGGCCGCCAGCACGTCGTGCGCCGGGTGCTCCTCGCCGTCGTCGGTGCGGGCGGCGAGCACCATGCCGTCCTGGCCGACGATCTCGGTGAGCCGGACGCCGAAGTGGAAGCGGACGCCGTGCTCGCGGTGCAGCTCGGCGAAGACGTTGCCCAGCTCGGGGCCGATGACCGCGTGCAGCGGGGTCGGCTCGGGTTCGACGACGGTGACCTCGGCGCCGTACTCGCGGGCCGCGGCCGCGACCTCCAGGCCGATCCAGCCCGCGCCCGCGATCACGATGTGCCCGTTGTCGCGGCCGAGGGCGGCGAGGACACCCTTGAGCCGCTCGGCGTGGGCGAGGCGGCGCAGGTGGTGGACTCCGGCGAGATCCGTGCCCGGGATGTCGAGCCTGCGGGGCTCGGCGCCGGTCGCGAGGAGCAGCTTGTCGTAGTGGACGAGGGTGCCGTCGTCGCCGAAGCGGACGGTCTTCGCGGTGCGGTCGATGGCGTCGACGGTCTGGCCGAGGTGCAGCTCGACGTCGTTCTGCGCGTACCAGGCGGGCTCGTGCACGAAGACGCTGTCGCGTTCTTCCTTGCCGAGGAGATAGCCCTTGGACAGGGGCGGGCGTTCGTAGGGGTGGTCACGTTCGTCGCAGATCAGTATCACCCGGCCGGTGAAGCCCTCCGCTCGGAGTGTCTCGGCCGCCTTCGCGCCGGCCAGACCTCCTCCGACGATGACGAATGTCTGATCCGCGTCGACCACTTGATGCCTCCTCGTAAGGATGTCGCCACATGCGAGCGTCCCGCACGGAGCGTGATGCGGGAAGAGGGAGTGGCCCGATCAGGCCACGCAGGGTCACGCTCCGCCGCCTCCATGGGATCGCGTGGTGAGCCTGAGATGCAGGGAACGCGCCGAGGCGTCCGAGAGCGAAGCAATCTGGTCGACGATCACGCGCTTGCGGGCGCGGTCGTCGGGCGCGTGGTCGAACAGTGCGCGGAACTGCGGGTCCAGGCCGTCCGGCGCGCGGACGGTGAGCGCCTCGGCCAGCTCGGCGACGACGATCCGCTGGTCGGCACGGAGCCGCTCCTGTTCGGCGCGCTGCATGACGTACCGGTCGGCGACCGCCTTGAGGACCGCGCACTCGTGGCGCGCGCCGCGGGGGACGACGAGCTCCGCCGCGTACCGCGTGAGCCGCCCGCTGCCGTACGTCGCGCGCGTGGCGCCCTCGGCCGCCAGGCAGAAGCGCCCGATGAGCTGGCTGGTGGCGTCCTTCAACCGGGCCTGGGCGACGGCCGATCCGTCGTACCCGTGCGGCCACCACTCCTGGTCCAGGAGCCGGTCGAGGGCCTCGGACAGCTCGGCCGGGTGGGTGTCCGCGGGCACGTACCGCCCGATGGCGACCGCGAAGATCTCCTGCCGTTCGGGCTCGGCGTGCAGACAGTTGGGGTCGATGTGGCCCGCGTGCAGACCGTCCTCGACGTCGTGCACCGAGTACGCCACGTCGTCCGACCAGTCCATGACCTGGGCCTCGAAGCAGGTGCGGGTGCCGGGGGTGCCCTTGCGGACCCAGTCGAAGACCGGCCGGTCGTCCTCATAGACCCCGAATTTCGGCGACTTGGGGTCGGTGGGGTGGGCGCCGCGCGGCCAGGGGTACTTGGTGGCGGCGTCGAGGGCCGCGCGGGTGAGGTTGAGTCCGACGCTGACGAGCTCGTCGGTCTCGGTGCTGGTGACAAACCGCTTCGGCTCGATCCTCGTCAGCAGCCGCAGCGACTGCGCGTTGCCCTCGAAGCCGCCGCAGTCCTCCGCGAACTCGTTCAGCGCCTGTTCGCCGTTGTGTCCGAAGGGCGGGTGGCCCAGGTCGTGCGAGAGGCAGGCCGCCTCGACGAGGTCGGGGTCGCAGCCGAGGGCGGCGCCGAGCTCGCGGCCGACCTGGGCGCACTCCAGGGAGTGCGTCAGACGCGTACGCGGGCTGGCGTCCCAGGCCTGGCTCCGGGTGCCCGGGGTGACGACCTGGGTCTTGCCCGCGAGCCTTCGCAGGGCGGCGGAGTGCAGCACGCGCGCGCGGTCGCGCTGGAAGGCGGTGCGGCCGGGGCGCTTGTCGGGCTCGACGGCCCAGCGCTCGACGGCGGACTCGTCGTAGGCGAGCTGACCGTGGGGCGTGGCCTGGTCGTCGTGCGTGATGTGGTCTTCGGATGCCTTCGGTGCAGTGCCTTCCATGCCCCGACAGTAAACGCAGGCAGTGACAAACGGGACGCAAGCGGCTGGGTTCAGGCCGAGGCCAGCGCGCGCTCCGGGGCGGGCTCGGGGGTCGCGACGGCCTGGTCGTAGCGGTGCAGGACGAGGCGGGCCATCGCCGGGTGGTCGCCCAGCGGCTCGGCGGCGAGCCAGGGGGCGGCCTCGGCGCTCTGCGTGGCGAAGCGGCCGGGGGCGGTGAAGTACGAGGCGACGGCGATCCGGTGGCGGCCGCGGGCGCCGAGGGCGCGCAGGGCGGCGGGGACGGTGGGTGCGGCGGCGGACGCGTAGGCCGGGACGACGGGGACGCCCAGTCGCTCGGCGAGCAGGTGGGCGGTGCGGCGGGTGTCGACGGCCGCGTCGGGGTCGCGGGACCCGGCGGCGGCGAGCACGACACCGCTCGCGCGGCGGGCGGTGTCGCTCATCCTCGTCCGCCAGCCGGCCTCGACGAGCCGTGCGTACAGCGTCTCGACGAGCAGCGGGTGCGGGCCGAGCGGGGCGGCGACGCGGGTGCGGACGTGCGGGGCGGCGGCCGCGGCGTCGGGGATGTCCTGCTTGACGTGGTAGCCGCGGCTGAGCAGCAGCGGTACGAGGACGGCGTCGCTCTTGGCATCGAGGGCGGCGAGCGTGTCGGAGAGCAGGGGCTCGTTCAGCTCGATGTGCCCCAGGTGCACGGACAGGTGGGGGCGCAGCTCGCGGATCCGCTCGATCAGGGTGCGTACGGTGCTCAGCGTGCGCGGGTCGCGGCTGCCGTGCGCCACGAGGACGAGCGCGGGCGGTGCCGGGCGGCGCGTGCCGTTGAGCGAGACGAGGCTGAGCTGGCTGCCGAGCTGGCTGGTGATCGCGTTCATGAGTTGCGCCGTACTGTCGAGGTGGGCGCCACGGAGCGGCTGGCCACCGGGGCGATGCTGGGACTCGTCGCGAAGAGGGTTCGACGCCGTCATGGAGTGATCCTGGCGGCAGGAGGTTGCGACACCGTTGCGCGGGCATGACGGGTGTTTTCCGGGGGTTCACGATGGGACGTGCGGGGTGTGTGAGCCTTCGTGACCTGCGGTGACGGATCCCCGAGTGAACCTGGTCACTTCGTGGCCGCGAACCGGAACGCCTTACGGTGCGTCCCCATCTGTCGAATGCCGACGCCACACGACGCCATACGACGCCATACGACGCCATACGACGCCATACGACGCCATACGACGCCACCGCTGGGGGACACCGATCATGCGCCTGCCGCGCCCGAGCATCCGTAGACCGTCGTTCCCGCGCACGCGCCGGGGGCAGCGGCGGGCGGTGCAGGGGCTCATGCTGCTGTGCGTGCTCGCGCTGCTTCCGGCGACCTGGATGTACGTGGTGACCGGCGACCGGCTGCGCACGACGGCGGACGTCCCGCGCGCCCAGGTCGCGGTGGTCTTCGGCGCGGGCCTGTGGGACGGCGAACCGTCGCCCTACCTCGCCCACCGCCTCGACGCGGCGGCGAAGCTGTACCGGGACGGGCGGATCGAGGTCGTGCTCGTCACCGGGGACAACAGTCGCAAGGACTACGACGAGCCGGACGCGATGCGGGCGTATCTGACCGAGCGGGGGGTGCCCGACCGGCGGATCGTCAGCGACTACGCCGGGTTCGACACGTGGGACTCGTGCGTGCGCGCCAAGAAGATCTTCGGCGTCGACCGGGCCGTGCTGATCAGCCAGGGGTTCCACATCCGGCGGGCGGTCGCCCTGTGCCAGGCGGCGGGTGTCTCGTCGTACGGGATCGGGGTCGACGCCAAGCATGACGCCACCTGGTACTACGGGGGTGCGCGGGAGGTCTTCGCGGCGGGGAAGGCCGCGCTGGACGCGGTGTTCAAGCCCGATCCCCGGTTCCTGGGGCCGAAGGAGTCGGGGGTTGCTCGGGCGTTGGGTGCGGGGCGGTAGGGGTTGGATCGAGTGGCGTACGAAGAGGCCGACGTGCTCGCCGGGGCGGACGCCCTCACGGCGCTCTTCTGCCGGCCGGGAGGTCCCCGTCCCGGCCGCGTAACGCTCCCCGCCCCGGCACGTAACACGCCCGACGCACGCTGAGCGGTATGAACACCACCGCGACGCCCACTCACTGCCCGTACTGCGCCCTGCAGTGCGGGATGAATCTGACGCCCACGCCCGGCGGCGGCGTCGAGGTGAGCGAGCGCGCGGACTTCCCGGTGAACCGGGGCGCGCTGTGCGGCAAGGGCCGTACGGCGCCCGAGGTGCTCTCCTCCCGGGTACGGCTGGCCTCCCCGCTCGTCCGGAACGCGGGTGTTCTGGAGCCCGCGACCTGGGACGAGGCTCTCGCCCGGATCACCGAGGGGTTGTCCCGCACGCGCACGGAGCATGGCCCGGACGCGTGCGGGGTCTTCGGCGGGGGCGGGCTGACGAACGAGAAGGCGTACGCGCTCGGAAAGTTCGCCCGTGTCGTCCTCGGCACCTCGCAGATCGACTACAACGGCCGCTTCTGCATGTCGTCCGCGGCGGCGGCCGGAATCAGGGCATTCGGCCTCGACCGGGGACTTCCCTTCCCACTGGAGGACATCCCGAAGACCGGCTGTGTGATCCTCGTCGGCTCGAATCTCGCCGAGACGATGCCGCCCGCGCTGCGCTATCTCACGGAGCTGAAGGAGAACGGCGGCACCCTGATCGTCATCGACCCGCGCCGGACCCGTACGGCCGACCAGGCCGACCTGCATCTGGCACCGCGCCCGGGTACGGACCTGGCGCTCGCGCTGGGGCTGCTGCATCTGATCGTGGCCGAGGGGCGGACGGACGAGGAGTACATCCAGGCCCGTACGAGCGGCTGGGAGGAGGCGCGGGCGGCGGCCATGGCGCACTGGCCCGAGTACGTGGAGCGGATCACGGGGGTGTCCGTTCCACAACTCCGGGAAGCCGTAAGGCTGTTCTGTGAGCCGGAGACCGCCATGGTGCTCACCGCGCGCGGGCCCGAGCAGCAGTCCAAGGGCACCGACACGGTGGGCGCGTGGATCAACCTGTGTCTGGCGACCGGGCGGGCGGGGCGTCCGCTGTCCGGCTACGGCTGTCTCACCGGGCAGGGCAACGGGCAGGGCGGACGCGAACACGGCCAGAAGGCCGACCAGTTGCCCGGCTACCGCAAGCTGACGGACCCGGCGGCGCGCCGCCATGTGGCCGAGGTGTGGGGCGTGGACCCGGACTCGCTGCCGGGCCCGGGGCGGAGCGCGTACGAACTGCTCGACGCGATGGGCACGGACATCCGCTCGCTGCTGCTGATGGGCTCGAACCCGGTGGTGTCCGCGCCCCGGGCCGCGCACATCGAGGAGCGGCTGAAGTCGCTGGACTTCCTGGCGGTCGCGGACGTCGTCCTCTCCGAGACGGCCGCCCTCGCCGACGTCGTCCTCCCGGTCACCCAGTGGGCCGAGGAGACGGGCACGACCACCAACCTGGAGGGGCGTGTCCTGCTGCGCCGCCAGGCGATCACCCCTCCCGACGGCGTACGCAGCGACCTCGACGTCCTGCACGAACTGGCCGCCCGCCTCGGCGTCGAGAAGGGCTTCCCGTCGGACCCGGAGGAGGTCTTCGAGGAGCTGCGCCGGGCGAGCGCGGGCGGGGCGGCGGACTACTCGGGGATCACGTACCGCCGCCTGGCGGAGGAGAACGGGGTGTTCTGGCCGTGCCCGGCGCCCGACGTCACCGAGGACTGCGAGGACGCCGCGCTGGACCTGCCGCCGGACGACCCGGCGGGCGACGGCGCGCCGGCCGTGCTGCCCGAAGACCCCGGCAGTGACTCCCCGGACGCGCCGCACCCCGGCACGCCCCGCCTCTTCCTCGACCGTTTCGCCACCGAGGACGGCCGGGCGTGCTTCGTCCCCGTGTCCCATCGGGCGTCCGCCGAGGAGCCGGACGACGAGTACCCGGTGCTGCTGACCACCGGGCGGGTGGTCGCGCAGTACCAGTCGGGCGCGCAGACGCGCCGGGTCGACGAGCTGAACGCCGCCGCTCCCGGGCCCTTCGTGGAGATGCATCCGCGGCTGGCGGAGCGGCTGGGGGCGGCGGAGGGGGACGCCGTGGCGGTGGTGTCACGGCGCGGGCGGGCCGTCGCACCGGCGCGGATCACGAACACCATCCGCCCCGACACCGTGTTCATGCCCTTCCACTGGCCGGGCGAGGGCCGGGCCAACACCCTGACCAATCCGGCCCTCGACCCGACCTCGCGGATGCCGGAGTTCAAGGTATGCGCGGTGCGGGTGGAGGCGGTGAACTAGGGGTATCGGTCCGGGGGTTGGGAACTGCTGTGGCTTGACTGAGTTCGAGCGCGTTCTGACGTGCATGAGTCCTCACCTGTACTGACAAGGCCCCGTGGCTTCCCTCCGGCCTGATCCGCCGGACAGGCCCTAGCGGTTCCGGGGCGGGCGGCGAACCACCGTTCCAGAGGGCGGCGGCGAACCACGCGGTCACCGGGCGTGCCAGTCCCCGCTCTCGATGAGCTTCCCCCGCGCCCGCAGCCGTGCCGCGACACCCGGCGCGGCCACGTACACCCACGCCCGCACGACCGCCCCGTCCGCGAGGGCGACGTCCCGCGCCACCCGCTCGTACAGGTTGCGCGGATCGCCCGGCACGTACTCCTCCAACCGGTCGAGCGCCCTGAGCAGCTCCTCGTACGCCTGAGGCAGCGCGGTCACGACTTCCCCGCTCACCACTTCCCCGGGTTCCTCGACGGCGTACGGATACCCGGGGCCGTCGTACAGCGCGATCCCCCGCATGCGCCCCGGCTCCTCGGACTGCGTACGTCCGCGCAGGAACAGGTCGTGGTTGCGCTCGCCGGGACGCAGGGTGCCGTAGACGAAGAAGGGCAGCCGCACCTCGTTTGCCTCATCCACCTCGCCCACCCCGTCCGCCCTGTGCACCCCGTCCGCCTCGGTCAAGAGGCCGTCTCCTGCTCCAGCCACCGGAGGTAGTCCGCGCTTCCCCGGACGACCGGGGTCGCGATGATCTCGGGTGTGTCGTAGTCGTGCGCGTCGCGCAGGTACGCCTCCAGCGCGTCGTAGCGGGCGCCCGTCGTCTTGAACAGCACCTGCCACTCGACGGCGGTCTCCACGGCCCCCTTCCACCGGTAGACGGAGGTGACCGGGCCGGCGATCTGCGCGCAGGCCGCGGCCCGCGCCTGAACCGCGCCGCGGGCGAGCGCCTCCGCCTTCTCTGCGGCGTCGGTCGTGGTCAGCACGGTCAGCCAGTCGGCCGTGGCCATGATCGTCTCTCTTTCGGTCCTTCACGGAAGCCCTCACACAGGCCTTTGCAGAAACGATTCTCACCCCTCACACACCCACACACATCCGCCAGTACGCGCTCTGGACATGCCATGTCATGGACCTTTAAATCTGAGTCAACTTCAGCGCCGCCCCCACACGCCCCCCACGCGCCCCAGGCGCCTTTCCTAGGAGACCGATGAGCCGGACAGGACATATCCGAGGTTCCCGTCTCGCCACCGCGGGCATAGCCGCGGCCGCCACCGGCCTGCTGGCCGCCGCGCTGACCCCGACCGCGAACGCGGCCGACCTGCCGAGCCGGACCGCCGCCCTGAGCAACGCCGCCACGGCCCTCGTCGACGAGGCCGCGCGGCTGGGCCTGACGTCCGCCGAGGGCACCAGCGTCCGGGACGTCGTCATCGACGCGGACGGCAGCCAGCATGTGCGGTACGACCGCACGTATCGCCAACTCCCCGTACTGGGCGGCGACCTCGTGGTCCACCTCGCACCGAACGGCTCCTACCGTGGCGCCAGCAGGGCCACCACCGGCGACCTCGCCGTACCCACCATCAAGCCCGCGCTCTCCTCCCCGAAGGCCGCCGACCTCGCCGCCGCCGCCCTGCGCGCCGCGAACCTCGGCGAGACGCTGAAGAAGGTGACGGCCAAGCCCCAGCTGGTCGTCGACGCCCTGCACGGCGCGCCCAAGCTGGCCTGGCGGACGGAGACTTCGGGCCAGGACTCGCTCGGCAATCCGGTCGGCCGTGTCGTCCTCACCGACGCGCGCACCGGCAAGCAGATCGACGCCTGGGACAGCATCGAGACGGCGACCGGAGACGGGAAGTCGCTGTACAGCGGCACGGTTCCGCTGGCGACGACCCTGTCCGGATCGACGTACCAGCTCAAGGATCCGACGCGCGGAAGCACGTACACCGGCGACGCGCAGAACAAGACCGACACCTGCATCCTGACCATCTGCGTCAGCCGCGCCCCCGCCGTCGTGTTCACGGACACCGACAACCACTGGGGATCCGGGGCGGCTTCGGACCGCTCCTCGGCGGCCGTCGACGCCCAGTACGGCACCAACACCACCTGGGACTACTACAAGAACGTGCACGGCCGCAGCGGCATCGCGGGCGACGGCAAGGGCTCGTACAACCGGGTGCACTACGGGACCAACTACAACAACGCCTTCTGGGACGACAACTGCTTCTGCATGACGTACGGCGACGGTGACGGGACGACGTTCGGTCCGCTGGTCGCGCTCGACGTGGCCGGTCACGAGATGTCGCACGGCGTCACGTCCAAGACCGCGGCGCTCACGTACTCGGGAGAGTCCGGCGGGCTCAACGAGGCGACCTCGGATATCTTCGGCACCCTCGTCGAGTTCTACGCGGCCAACTCCTCCGATCCCGGCGACTACCTGATCGGCGAGAAGATCGTCCGCTCGGGCTTCGGCAAGACGGCCCTGCGCTTCATGGACAAGCCGTCCAAGGACGGCAACTCGGCGGACTGCTGGAGCAGTTCGGTGGGCAACCTGGACGTCCACTACTCCTCCGGCGTCGCGAACCACTTCGCGTATCTGCTGGCCGAGGGCAGCGGCGCGAAGACGGTCAACGGGGTCAGCTACAACTCCCCGACCTGCAACGGCGCGACGGTGACGGGGATCGGCCGGGCCAAGCTCGGCAAGATCTGGTACCGCGCCCTCACCGTCTACATGACGTCCTCGACGAAGTACGCGGGCGCGCGGACGGCGACCCTGAGCGCGGCGAAGGATCTGTACGGCGCGGGCAGCACGGAGTACAACGCGGTGGCTGCGGCTTGGTCCGCGGTGTCCGTGAGCTGACCCGCGGTCTGGGGGTCGCGAGCTGATCCCGGGGTCTGGTGATCGTGAGCCGACCCGGGGGTCGAGTGGTACGGAGGGAGGTCATGCCGAGGAGCCGCTGGCGGGAAGCACCCCCAAGTGCGTTTGCAGAAAGCGCACTTGACGCCACAGCAGCTTCTCGGCGATGGCCGTACCCATCGCCTGGTGGCCGATGCCGGGCAGGAGGAGCACCTCGTGCGGGCGTCCGGCCGTGCGCAGGGCGTCGGACAGGCGCAGGGTGTGGGCCGGATGGACCTTGGCGTCGGCCAGGCCGTGGACCAGGAGCAGCGGCCGGGTGAGCCCTGGTGCCGCCCGCAGCAGCGAGTACTCCTCGTACCGTTCGGGGAAGTCGTCGGGATGGCCGAGGACCCGCTCGCGCCAGTGGGCGTCATAGAGCCGCTGGTCGGCGACTGCCGCTCCGGCCACCGCGGCGTGGAAGACGTCCGGGTGGCGCAGTACGGCCAGCGCCGCGAGGGAGCCGGCGAAGGACCAGCCACGGATGCCGACCCGCCCGAGATCGAGTTCGGGGTGGCGGCGGGCCGCTTCGTGCAGGGCGGTCACCTGGTCCTCGAGCACCGGCCCGAACAGGTCGCCGTGGACCTCGCGTTCCCAGTCGGGTCCGCGCCCCGGCGTGCCGCGCCCGTCGGTCACCAGGACCGCGAAGCCCTGCTCGGCGAACCACTGCGCCACCAGGCATCGCCAGTCGAGTTCGGTGGTGACCCGCTGCCTGCCCGCCCCGCCGTAGGGGTCGAGCAGGACCGGTAGCCGCCCGCTGTCCGGACGGTGCCAGGAGGGGAGGTGGAGTGCGGCGCGCAGCTCGCGCGGGCCGAGAAGGAGCCGGGTCGCGGGTACGTCGAGCACCGGCCGTTCGGCGAGGGACGCGACCGGGACGGTCGGCTGCCCCTCCCGCAGGACGGCGGTGCGTCCGCCCGGCCGGTCCGCGCACCGGGCCACCCGCACCAGGGTCCCGTCGCGCCGTACACCGGTGTGCACGCCCGGCTCGACGCTCAACCGCCGGATGCCGCCCGGTGGGGTCGGGGCGCGGATCGGTCACCGGGCCCTCGGTCGGCAGCCGCCGGGCCCGGCCTCCGGCGGCGTTCACCGTCCACAGCCCGCCGTCGAGCGAGAACGCGATGAGGCCCGCGGCCAGGTCGGTGGCGTAGGCCCCGATCCCGGCGGCGGCCTGCTCCGGTGCGTCGAGCAGCGTCACGGGATCGGCGAGCAGTCGCTCCGTCCCTGAGTCGAGGTCGAGAGCCCACAGACACGCCACCGGATCGTCACCGGCGCGGCTGCGCAGGAACAGCACGGCCGCTCCGTTCGACGCGACCGTGAACTGTTCGGGGACACCCAGAGTGAAGCGCCGCGTGCGAACGAGCTGAGCAGGCAGAGAAACCGTTGTCACTCCGGACACCCTGCCCCCGGCACACGCATTGAAACAAGTGTTCGATACGCTCCTCTCCGGGTGCGTTTCCGTGGCACTGAAAGGCTCCTTGGGCGACTGGCGCCGCAAGACCTTGCGGACGCGCACCGCGATCCTTGGGAAGATCCTTCCGTCCGTCGGCGATGACGAGTACGGGACCAAGTACTTCACGCTCTTGTACGAGATGGCCGTGCCGGCGGCCGAACTCGACGACGCTCGGGGCGAGTAGCGCTGGAAGGCCGCCCGCCCAGCGGGTTGTGGCCGCACTCGCTCCAGGCGGCTGCCCCGTGGCAGGGTGACGGACATGATGTCGCTGGGGGCGTCCAGTTCGATGCGGCTCCATCGCCCGCGCGGCACGATGGCCGCGGTTCCAGCCTGAACGGCCCCGCTCCTCAAACGCCGGACGGGCTAAGAATCAGCCCGTCCGGCGTTTGAGGAGCGGGGTCTGGGGCGGAGCCCCAGGGGACGGGAATGGGTAGGGGCGGAGGGGGCGAAAACAACCCCCACCCCCTACCCACCGTACGGCCGCCTCCCCTTCGCCTCTCTCAACGCCAGCGCCCACCACGCAAGTTGGTCAAGCATCGTCTCGACGGCAGCCGCCGGACCGACAGAGTCACGAGGCCGGCCCTCCCCGTCGAAGACGGCACCCGCACCGTGGAAAGACACGGTGTCCCGCACCGTCACGGCGTGCAGCTCGGCGAAGACCTGCCGGAGGTGTTCGACGGCACGCAGCCCCCCGGAGAGCCCGCCGTAGGAGACGAGAGCGACGGGCTTGGCGCGCCACTCGGCGTAGTGCCAGTCGATGAGGTTCTTCAGGCCGGCGGGGAAGGAGTGGTTGTACTCAGGGGTGAGGACGACGAACGCGCCGGCGCCGGAGAGGGCGGGCGTGACCTTCGCCAGCTCGGCGGCCACCGAGGGGGACGGAGAGTGCGAGAGCGTCATGGGAAGCTCGACCGAGGCGACGTCTACGACCTCGGGGACGAAGTCGTCGCGCTCACGGATCCGGTCCAGCAGCCAGTCGGCGACGACGGGACCGAAGCGGCCCTCACGGTTGCTGCCGATGACCACGACGACCCGCACCGGGGTCTCGGACGCCTGAACGGGGACGGTGGAGGCGGTGGAGGCAGTGGAGTCCGTGGACTCGGCTGTGGCTGTGTTCATGACGCACAGCCTCATACCTCAACCTTTATCGAGGTCAAGATGTCGAGGTCAAAGTCGAGATCAATGTCGAAATCGAGTCGCCGTCCCGGAGCCCCGGCCGCGACCCCGGTCACCCGTTCACACCCGCACCCCGCGCTCTTCCGGCTCTCTTCGGCGACACACCAGCCACACGCCGGTGACCTGCCGGAATGCCATCGAGGCAGCCCCCGGGAACACCTCATCTGACACCCATTCACATCAATTCTGACGTTCCATCAGGAAGCGCGCGCGGTCATGTGCCACTTACCTCAGTAAGGCAGGGGCACGACCGACGCAGCGACACTTGGGGGTGTCGCGGGCCGCGCCCTCTCGGAGGAGCAAGCACGATGCGACGTACCGCCCGCCTGCTGACCGGTACCGCGCTCGCCGTCGCCGCCGCGGGCCTCGCCACCGCGCCCGCGTACGGCGGGGACACGGAGCACCTGGAGGTATTCCCGTCCACCGTCACCCCGGGCTCCGCCGTCACCGTGAACACGGCGGCGTGCGGCGCGGACGGCTCGGCGGAGGGCAACGCCAGCGCGGTGGGCGCGGGCACGTTCACGCTCGCCCCCAGCGCGCACGAGGGAGACGCGATCGGACAGTTCCGGGTGCCGCCGAGCGCGCAGCCGGGGACGTACGAGATCGTCGCGAAGTGCTCCGGCGGGCGGCAGGTCACGGGCGACCTGATGGTGACCCTGACGTCCACGCGCGCACAGATCCAGCCACGCGGAAGTGTGAAGACGGGGGTCGGCGGCGCACTCGGCACCGACACCGTGCAGACCGCGGCGGGAGTGGCGGCCCTGGCCGTCGCCGCCGCGGGCGGTACCTGGCTCCTGCATCGCCGGGCGAGAGGCGACGGGATCTGACGGACACCCTCCGCTGTCCGTCCACCGGTACCGCCGTCCCCTCCCCCTCCGTGGCCCGACGCCCCTCGCGGCCCGGAGGGGGACGGGACCCAGAGAGAACGGGACCCCGAGAGGAGGCTCACGTGCGCCGTCCCAGCGAGCCCGGCCAGGCCTTCAAGACCTTCAAGACCGAACAGACCAGATGGACCAGACAAGCCAGATGGACCAGAGAAGTCAGACAAGTCAGGCGGGCCGGACGGGCCGGACCGGCCAGACCGGCCGGCCATGTCGGCAACATCGCCATAGCATCCGTCACCGTCGTCGCCCTCTGCTCCGGCGCGTGGCTGCTGCGCAGCGGCGCCGAGACCCACCCGCCGCCCCAGCCGTCCGCCGCCCAAGCGGGCACCATCAGGTCGCCGGGCGCCGCCGAACAGGCCACCCCCGCGCTCCGGCATTCCCCGCCCGACCGCATCCGCATCCCCGCGATCCGCGTGAACGCCCCCTTGATGGGCCTCGGTCTCACCCCGCAGGGCAGCCTGGACGTCCCGCCCGCCGCGGAGAAGAACCTCGCCGGCTGGTACGAGGCCGGCACCACCCCCGGCGAGACGGGCACCTCCATCGTCGCCGGACACGTCGACAACGCCGAGGGACCCGCCGTCTTCTACGACCTCGGCGCCCTCAAGAAGGGCAGCGCCATCGAGGTGGAGCGCCGCGACGGCTCCACGGCGGTCTTCACCGTCGACGCCGTCGAGGTCTACGACGCGCGGAACTTCCCCGACGACAAGGTGTACGGCGCCGCACACCGCCCCGAGCTGCGCGTCATCACCTGCGGAGGCGGCTACTCCAGGACGACGGGGTATCAGGGAAACGTGGTGGTGTTCGCCCATCTGACGGGGAGCCGGGTCAGCTGACGGGGAGCGGGACCGACTGACGGGGAGAGCCGGACCGGCTGACCGATCACGCTGACACAGCGACGCCCCGCCAGCCCCGCTGGCCCCGCTGGCCCCGCCACCGCACTACGCGATCCACTGCTGATACGCCAGGTTCGCCACCAGCGCGAAGACCACCGTCAGCAGCACGACCCGGACGAATCCGCTGCCCTTCTTGAGCGCGGTGCGCGCCCCGACGGTGCCGCCGACCAGGTTGAAGACGGCCATCAGTGCGGCCAGTTGCCAGTGGACCGTGCCCTTCCAGGCGAACGTGGCGAGGGCGCCCGCGTTGGTGCAGCAGTTGACGATCTTGACGGTGGCGGAGGCGGTCACCAGATCGAAGTGCAGGAGCGCGGTGAGGGCGAGCACGAGGAACGTACCCGTGCCGGGGCCGATCAGCCCGTCGTAGAAGCCGATGCCGAGGCCCGCGAGCCCGATCGCGGCGAGGACGCGGCGCGCGGAGACGGGAGCGGTGGAGGACGCCGTACCGAAGGCGGGCCGGAGGATGACGAAGGTTCCGACGCCGAGCAGGACGACCATGACGACCGGCTTCAGCACCTCGGTGCTCAGCCCGGCCGCGACGAACGCCCCCGCCGTCGAACCGGCCAGTGCCGCGAGCCCGATCCGTACGGCCAGCCGCACATCGACGGGCGCCTTGCGCGCGTACGTCACCGCCGCGCCCGTCGTGCCGACGATCGCCACCGCCTTGTTCGTGCCGAGCGCGTACGCCGCCGGGGTGCCGCTCGGCAGCCCGAGCAGCAGCGCGGGGAGCAGGAGCAGCCCACCGCCACCGACGACCGCGTCGATCCAGCCCGCCGCGAGGGAGGCGAGGCAGAGTACGGCGACCATGGTCAGGGATATGTCGGGCATGATCGGGACCCTATGGACGAGGTAGATGTGCCGTCCATGAATCCCTGGAGAGTTGAGGGACTTCTGAGCTTCGCCGGACCCTCGCGGGACCTTCGCGGGACCTTCGCGCTCAGAGTGCGCGGGCGCCGACGATCGCGGGCACCGGCGCGGCCTCCGGTGGCAAGTACAAGGGCGGCGGGGGCCCGGGGGGTCCGGGCGCAGCCACCGCCGGTGCCTGAGTCTCAGCCTCAGCCCGTCGTCTCCAAGTAACGCAGCACCGCCAGCACCCGCCGGTGACCGGTGTCCGACGGCGGCAGGTCGAGCTTCACGAAGATGTTGGCGATGTGTTTCTCGACGGCCCGTTCCGAGACGGTGAAGGACGCGGCGATCGCCTGGTTCGTACGGCCCTCGGCCATCAGCGCCAGAACCTCGCGCTCGCGGGGCGTGAGCGTGTCGAGGGCACGGGCACGGCGGCTCGCGCCGAAGAGCTGCGCGACGACCTCCGGGTCGAGGGCCGTACCGCCCCCGGCGACCCGCCGCATGGCGTCCACGAACTCACCTATGTCGACGACTCGTTCCTTGAGCAGATAGCCGAACCCGGAGGGATCGGAGAGCAGTTGGGTCGCGTACGTCGTCTCCACGTACTGGGAGAAGATCAGCACCCCGGTGCCGGGGTGGTCCTTCCGCAGTCGTACGGCCGCCCGGATCCCCTCGTCGGTCTGCGTCGGCGGCAGCCGGATGTCGACGACGGCGACGTCCGGACGGTGCTCGGCCACCGCCGCCAGCAGGGCGTCCGCGTCCCCCACGGCCGCGGCGACCTGCACGCCCCGCAGCTGGAGCAGCTGAACCAGCCCGTCACGCAGCAGGGCGGAGTCCTCGGCGATGACGACGCGCATGGGGCTCCCGTTCAAAAGGGGTCAGTTCAGTAAGGCAGCTCGACCGTTCAGTAAGGCAGCTCGACCGTTCAGTAAGGCAGCTCGACCGTTCAGTAAGGCAGCTCGACCGTGACCACCGTAGGCCCTCCCGGCGGGCTGTCGCAGGTGAGCGTGCCGTCGACGGTCCGTGCCCGGGTGAGCAGCCCGGTCAGACCCGATCCCGCGCCGATCACCGCTCCCCCGCGCCCGTCGTCCCGGACGCTCAGCCGCAGCAGCCCGTCCCGGGCGGTCACGGTGACCGTGGCGCCGCTCGCCCCGCTGTGCTTGGTCGCGTTGGCGAGGAGTTCGGTGGCGCAGAAATAGGCGATCGACTCGACCGCCGGGCTCGGGCGGGCGGCGATGTCGGTGGTGACCTCGACGGGCAGGGCGCTGCCGGCGGCGAGGGTGGCCAGGGCGGTGTCCAGGCCCTGGTCCAGTATCGGCGGGTGGATGCCCTTGACCAGGTGGCGCAGGTCGGCGATGGCCTGCGTGGCGTTGCCCTGGGCGGTGTCGACGACGGCGAGCAGCTGTTCTTGCCCGGCTCCCGTGCCGATCAGCTCGCGAATCATCGTGAGGTGCATCGCGAGGCCGACAAGCCGGGCCTGTGTCCCGTCGTGCAGGTCGCGCTCGATCCGCCGCAGGGTCGCCGCCGCGTCGTCCACGGCCTGGGCGCGGGTCTCCTCCAGGGTGCGGATACGCCGGTCGGCGGCGTCCGGGCCGAGCAGCACGGTGAGCAGGGCCCGGTGCGGGCCGAGGGCCAGCCGCAGCAGCCAGGACGCGGTGGCGAGGAGCAGCAGTCCGAGGGCCACGGGGATCAGCCAGCGTGGCCAGGAGTCGACCTGGAACCCGAAGAACTCCAGCGACACATGCCGCTCCGTGCCGTCGCTCGCCCGCACGGTGCGGTAGTTCCACTGCTTGACGAGCGGGTGGAGGGTGAGCAGGACGCCGTACGCGTATCCGATGACGACGGCGACGTACCCGAAGACGGCCGTGTACGGCGTCACCAGCGCGCATCCGACCGCGCGCCAGCCGCTCCGGTCGCTCAGCAGGGCCCGCCGCCAGCCCAGGATCCCGGCGCCCTCGCGCCGCGCCGGCTCCTCGATCTCCAGCCCCAACAAGAGCCGTGCGAGCCGGCGTTGGAGCCTGCCCAGCGCGAGGGCTCCCCTCACGGTGAGGGCAATCAGCCACAGTCCGAATGTGGTCACGGAGAGCACTCCGCCGACCGCCAGGCCCGCCAGGGTGAGGACGAATCCCACCAGGGCGAGCGGGAAAGCGATCACCGCGTAGAGGAGCGCGGCGAGGGCCTGCCGCCCGAAGGGGAATCTCAGCGTGGCGCGGAGGCGGTTCATGGGATCAACCTAGGGTCGGTGGGGTGAGAGGGGGGTGTGGCGGGTTCGGCAGCGCGGGACTCCGCCGCGGAGGGGGAGTTGAGCACCGCGGCCGCGGGGGGGGGGGGGGGGGGGGGGGGGGGGGGGGGGGGGGGGGGGGGGGGGGGTCGGGGGGGGGGGGGGGGGGGGGGGGGGGGGGGGGGGGGTGTTTGGTTTT
>NZ_JBVHXR010000004.1:229861-325433 GCF_055569295.1 Streptomyces sp. NPDC029292 | reverse complement strand
CTATCCCACATCCCCCACACCCCCCCCCCCCCCCCCCCCCCCGCCCCCCCCCCCCCCCCCCCCCCCCCCCCCCCCCCCCCCCCCCCCCCCCCCCCCCCCCCCCCCCCCGCCGCAAGGGCGATCAGCCACGACGGCGGGACTCGGCGGTGCCGTGCCCGCCTCGGCCGAGCTGCGCCGATGCCAGGCGGATCTGCACGGCGGCCAGGCCACGCCCCACCCACGGCATGAGCACCAAAAAGCCACCCCCGCCGGCAATCGCGTGGAAGGCCCAGGCCCCGGCGAACGTGGGCCCTCCCCAGGCGTCGGAGTAGTCCGACCCCGCGCGCAGCGGCCAGCCCAGATTCATCGGCACGATGGACCAGCCGTAGGCGGTGACGGCCAGCACCACGAGGTTGAGCGGCGTCGCGAGCACCGCGTGGGCCAGGCCGCGCGAGGACCCGGGCGGCTCCGCGCCCAGGAAACGGCGTACCAGCCCCCGCTGCCACCGCCCCGTCGGAGCACCCACCAGCGCCAGCGGGATACACATCACCCCCACCGGGAAGGCCAGCAGCGCGTACGCGACCCGGCGCCACGTGTCCGCCGTGAACGGCTCGCGGACGACCCGCCAGACCCGTACGGCGGAGTCGTCGCGGACGGGCGACGGCTGGAGTTTCTCGGTCCTCTGGGCGGTGGCCATGGTGTGTCCCCCTGGGCGTGAGCTGGTGGAACCCGACTGGAACGGACACCTCAAGGGTTCCGCGCCCGCGCGCCGCGATCGATCGTGCCCGCACGGAACCCGGGGGTTCGGTTAACCCCACCTCACAGCCCGCCCCGGGCGCGTGCGCCGATCCCTCACACCCGGACCGCGCCCCCGCTGAGCGCAGCGTTCCCCCCGGGAAACAGACGTGATGCGACCGGGTAACACCGGCACCGCACGCTGCGGTCATGACCTCGAATACGCGTGTGGTGGTGATCGGCGCCGGGATCGCGGGCGTACGGCTCGCCCGGCGGCTCGGCGAGCTCGGCACGCCCGACGTGTCCGTCGTGCTCGTCGGCGAGGAGGAGCACCGCCCGTACAACCGCGTCCTGCTCGCCGAGGTCCTGGCCGGGCGGTACGCCCCCGAGGTGATCGCCCTCCCCGCGCCCGACCGCCTGACCCGTGCCCGGGTCACCGGCATCGACCGCGCCACGCGCACCCTGCACTGCGCGGACGGCTCGGTGATCGCATACGACACGCTGGTCCTCGCGACGGGCTCGAACCCCGTACTCCCGCCCCTGCGCGGGCTGTTCACCGCCGACCGGGAACTCCCCGAAGGCGTTCACGCGTTCCGCACCATGGACGACTGCCTGGGCCTGTCGAAGGCCGTACGGCAGGGCGCTCGCGCCGTCGTCATCGGCGGCGGTCTCCTCGGCGTCTCGGCCGCCCGGGCGCTGGCCTTGCGCGGCGCCCAGGTGGTCCTGGCCCAGCAGGCCGAGCGGCTCATGGAGCGCCAGCTCGACCCGTCCGCGTCCCGCCTGGTGCTCCGGCACCTCAGGGACCTGGGCGTCGAGGTGCACACCGAGTGCCGGGTGCGCGACGTGCGCTGCGTCGGCGGGGCGGTCCGGTCGGTCGAGATGGCCGACGGGTACGCCCTCGACGCCGACCTCGTCGTCCTCGCCTGCGGGGTCCATCCGCGGGTGGGCCTCGCCCAGGACGCGGGACTCGCCGTCCACAAGGGCATCCTCGTCGACGACGAGCTGCGCACGTCCGATCCCCACATCCGGGCGATCGGGGACTGCGCCCAGCACGAGGGCACGATCTATGGACTGGCCACTCCGGCCCTCGAACAGGCCGACGCCCTGGCCGAGCTGATCGCGGGTGACGCGAGCGCCCGGTACACCGGCACCCGTTCCCTGACCCGTCTCACCCTCGCCGGCGGCCAGACCCCCTTCGACCTCGCCGCGTTCGGCGAAACCGACCCCCGGCCCGGCGACGACGTGATCCAGCTCGCCGACGCCACGCGCGGCACCTACCGCAAGGTCGTCGTCCGCGACGACCGCCTGGTCGGCGGGGTCCTCGTCGGCGAACTCGGCACCGTCGGCGCACTCGCCCGCGCCTGGGAGGGAGCAGAGCCGCTCCCCGCCGACGGTGCCCCGCTGCTCCACCTGCTCACCAACGATGGAGGCTCCTGATGTCCACGACCGCACTTGTGGGGACCGGCCCCCGCCCCACGATCGTGCTCGTCGGCCATGGCATGGTCGGCCAGCGCTTCCTCGAAGCGCTCGCCGAGCGCGGCCTGACCGCCACGCACCGCGTGGTCGTGCTGTGCGAGGAACCACGCCCGGCATACGACCGGGTCCAGCTCACCTCGTACTTCTCGGGCCGCACGCCCGACGACCTCTCGCTCACCGACGCGGAGTTCATCAAGGACCACGGCATCGAGCTGTACGTCGGCGACCCGGCCGAGACCATCGACCGGGACGCCAGGAAGGTCACCGCCCGCTCGGGTCTGACCGTCACGTACGACACCCTGGTCCTGGCCACCGGCTCCTACCCCTTCGTCCCGC
The DNA here is from genome assembly GCF_055569295.1 of Streptomyces sp. NPDC029292. Classification (NCBI taxonomy): domain Bacteria; kingdom Bacillati; phylum Actinomycetota; class Actinomycetes; order Kitasatosporales; family Streptomycetaceae; genus Streptomyces; species Streptomyces sp. NPDC029292. Next base: position 322,907 of record NZ_JBVHXR010000004.1, on the reverse strand, counting down.
CGGTCCCCGGCAAGGACGCCGAGGGCTGCTTCGTCTACCGCACGATCGAGGACCTGCTGGCCATCGAGGAGTACGCGAAGGCGCGGGCGACGACCGGCGCCGTGGTCGGCGGAGGTCTGCTCGGACTCGAAGCCGCGGGCGCGCTCAAGGGGCTCGGACTGACCACGCACATCGTGGAGTTCGCGCCGCGTCTGATGCCGGTGCAGGTCGACGACGGCGGCGGCGCGGCCCTTCTGCGCACCATCGAGGACATGGGCCTGTCCGTGCACACGGGCACGGGCACCCAGGAGATCGTCACGGGCGACGACGGCGCCGTGACCGGCATGAAGCTGTCGGACGGCTCCGAACTCGCCACGGATCTGGTGGTGTTCTCCGCCGGTGTACGCCCCCGCGACCAGCTCGCCCGCGACACCGGACTCACCGTCGGCGAGCGCGGCGGCATCACGGTCGACGAGCAGTGCCGCACCTCGGACCCGCACGTCTTCGCGATCGGTGAGTGCGCGCTGGCCTCGGACGGCCGGGTGTACGGCCTGGTCGCGCCGGGCTACGAGATGGCCGCGACGGCCGCCGCCACCATCGCCGCGGACGAGGCGAGCTTCACCGGCGCCGACCTCTCCACCAAGCTCAAGCTCCTCGGCGTGGACGTCGCGTCCTTCGGCGACGCGCACGGCGCCACCGAGGACTGCCTCGACGTCGTCTACGCCGACTCCCGCTCGGGCACGTACAAGAAGCTGGTCATCGGCCGGGACGGGCAGCTGCTCGGCGGCATCCTGGTCGGCGACGCGGACGCGTACGGCACCCTGCGCGCCCTCACGGGCTCCGTCCCGCCGATCGCCCCGGAGCAGTTGGTGCTCCCGGCGGGTGCGGGCGCCCCGGTGGCCCTCGGCCCCTCCGCGCTGCCGGACGAGGCGGTCATCTGCTCCTGCCACAACGTCACCAAGGGCACCATCCGCGGCGCGGTCACCGAGCACTCCTGCACGACCGTGCCCGAGGTCAAGAAGTGCACCAAGGCCGGTACGGGCTGCGGCAGTTGCGTCAAGGTCCTCGGCCAGCTGGTCGCCGCCGAGCTGGAGGCGAGCGGCGTCGAGGTCGACAAGGGCCTGTGCGGCTGCTTCGCGCAGACCCGCGAGGAGCTGTACGAGATCGTCCTCGCCCTGCGCGTGACGTCGTACCAGCAGCTGCTGGACCGCTACGGCCGCGAGAGCGCGCGCGGCGGCGACGGCTGCGAGACCTGCAAGCCCGCCGTCGCCTCGATCATCGCCTCGCTGGCCCCGACGATCGGCGCCGACGGCTATGTCCTGGACGGCGAGCAGGCCGCGCTCCAGGACACCAACGACCACTTCCTCGCCAACCTCCAGAAGAACGGCTCGTACTCGATCGTGCCGCGCATCCCCGGCGGCGAGATCACCCCCGAGAAGCTGATCGTGATCGGGGAGGTGGCCCGGGACTTCGGCCTCTACACGAAGATCACGGGCGGCCAGCGCATCGACATGTTCGGCGCGCGGGTCGAGCAACTCCCACTGATCTGGGCCAGGTTGGTGGACGCGGGCTTCGAGTCCGGGCACGCGTACGGCAAGTCCCTGCGCACCGTGAAGTCCTGCGTGGGCCAGACCTGGTGCCGCTACGGCGTCCAGGACTCGGTCCGCATGGCCATCGACCTGGAGCTGCGCTACCGGGGGCTCAGGTCCCCGCACAAGCTCAAGTCGGCCGTCTCCGGGTGCGCCCGCGAGTGCGCGGAGGCCCAGTCCAAGGACTTCGGCGTGATCGCCACCTCCAACGGCTGGAACCTGTACGTCGGCGGCAACGGCGGCGCGACCCCGCGCCACGCGGACCTCCTCGCCCAGGACCTTTCCGACGCCGAACTCATCCGCCTGATCGACCGGTTCCTGATGTTCTACATCCGTACCGCCGACCGCCTGGAGCGCACCTCGACCTGGCTGGAGCGGATCGAGGGCGGCCTCGACCACGTACGCGACGTGGTGGTGCACGACTCCCTCGGCATCTGCGAGGAACTGGAGTCGCTGATGGTGGCGCACGTCGCGAACTACCGCGACGAGTGGTCCGAGACCATCAACGACCCCGAGAAGCTGGCCCGGTTCGTGTCCTTCGTGAACGCCCCCGACACCCCCGACCCGGTCGTCGGGTTCGTCCCCGAGCGCGACCAGATCAAGCCCGACCTGCCGCTGCTGACCATCGGCACGCGACCCCTGGAAGGAAGCGCCCAGCGATGACTCTCGCTCCCGAGACAACGACGGTGATGGTCCAACTCCGTTTGGCGGACAGCTGGTTCACCGTCTGCGACCTGTCCGTACTGACCCCGGGCCGCGGAGTCGCCGCGCTGCTGCCCGACGGCCGCCAGGTCGCGCTGTTCACCGACCGCGCGGGCCGGGCGTACGCCATCGACAACCGCGACCCGTTCAGCGGGGCCGCCGTCCTCTCCCGCGGCCTGACCGGCACCCACCAGGGCCGCCCCTTCGTCGCCTCCCCGCTGCTGAAGCAGCGCTTCGACCTCGAATCGGGCCAGTGCCTGGACGATCCGGAGGTTTCGGTGGCGGTGTACACGGTGCGCGCCGCGTAAGCCCCGTGCTTGGCCGATGCGCCCCTCTCACTTGCTCGACTGATCGTTCCAGAAAAGCCTAGGGAGCGGGGCGGCAAGGCCCTCGCGGTCACGGCCGACGTGTCCCGCGCGGCCGATGGTCGCTGCGCCCTGGCGAGTCCGAGGCCGAGCGCCTGGCACGCGTGAAGCACGAGCTCCCGCTCGGCCGGGTCCCGGCGACCGACGAGGTGGCCGCGGCCGTCCTGTGCCTGGCGTCCGACGACGCGGCGTCGATCGTCGGCACGGACCTCGTGATCGACAGCGGTGGGTCCCTGTGGACGGAGCCGGTGGATCTTCTGCCACGCCCGTCCCGGATCCCGAAGTAACCTGCTCGGTATGGCACTTGACCTCACACTCACCGGGCTGTCCGTCACGATCGTGGACGCCTGTCTGCGGAACGGCAGCGGCGGGAGTCCGACGGCGGTGCTGGACGAGGCGCCGCTCAGTGACGAGCAGCGTCGTCGTGTGCCGGTGCTGGCGGGGACCTCGCATGCCGTCTTCGTCTCCCCGTCCGGCGGCCGGCCCGGCGGTGCGCCGGTTTCCCTGCGCTTCTTCACCTCCGAGGGAGAACTGCCCGCCTGCGGTCATGGGACGGTCGCCGCCCTGGCCTTCCTCGCCGCACGGGCCGGAGGCGAGGAGTACCGGACCACGCTGCACGCCTCGGGGCGCGTCTTCGAGGGCTGGTCCATGCGAGACGGAACGGAGCGGGACGGGACGGTGGTGAACGCGGCCTTCGAACCAGGTCCGGTGGATCTGCGAGAGCCCACGGAGACCGAGTGCGGGGCGGTCCTCACCGCCCTCGGCGTCACCCGGGACACGCTCGCGCCCGGTGCCGCCGTCGCCTCGGTGGGACGGCCGCGTCTGCTGGTCCCCCTCACCACCCGGTCCGCACTCGCCGCGCTCACCCCGGACTCCGGTGCGCTCCGCGCCGCCTGTGACCGGTTCGGCTTCCTCGGCTGCTACGTCTACTCCGTGCCGGAGCCCACGGGCCGCGCCGCCGCGCGCATGTTCGCCCCGTCGATCGGTGTCCCCGAGGACATCGCCAACGCCAACAGCACCGCCTGCCTCGCCGCGCACCTTGCCGGTCAGGGCATCACGCGTATCGCCGTGGACATGGGCGACTCCCTCGGCAGCCCCGCCACGATCACCGCCACCGCACAGCCCGGCGCAGCGGGCCCGGTGATCCGCCCGGTGATCCACCTGGGCGGCACCGCCAGACTCACCCGGGTGGTCCGGCCGGCCTGACGGACTCATACGTCACGCCCGTGAGCTGCTCGGACGCGGCCCACAACCGCTCCCCCGCCGCGTCGTTGACTGTCCAGCCCGCCCGCCAGGACTTCGCGGGCGCGCCCCGCCACATCGCGACCCCGGGCCCGGTGAAGGAGTCGGGCAGCACGCCGGGCGCGGTGGCGGCGTACAGCGTGGGCAGCGCCCCCGCCTCGGCGCTCTGCCCGAAGATCCGGTTGCCGATCTCCATGAACCGCTCGGCGCCCTTGCGGCCCTCCAGCCTCGGCCCCGCGGTCTGGAGGTTGGTGGAGGCGTACCCGGGATGCGCGGCGGCCGCGACGACATCGGACCCGACGGCGGCGAGCCTGCGCGCCAGCTCGTGCGTGAAGAGCAGATTGGCGGTCTTGGAGCGGGCGTAGGCGATCCACCGCCGATACGGCCGGCGCTCGCTGTTGAGGTCGTCGATGTCGATGTTGGCCAGCGTGTGGACCATGCTCGACACCGTCACGACCCGCGCGCCCGGGGTCCCGAGCAGCACGGGCAGCAGCAGCCCGGTGAGCGCGAAGTGCCCGAGGTGATTGACCCCGAACTGCGTCTCGAACCCGTCGGCCGTGCGACCGAGGGGCAACGCCATGACACCGGCGTTGTTGACGAGAAGATCGAGTCGGTCGTACGACCGCTGGTACGTCGCCGCGAACTCCCGTACGGAGTCCAGCTCCCCGAGATCCAGCCGCACGAACTCCACGTCCGCACCCGGCACTTCGGACACGAGCCGGTCCCCGGCCTCGGCTCCCCGCACCTCGCTCCGACACGCGAGCACGACCCGGGCGCCCTTGCGGGCCAGCTCCCGTGCGGTGACGTACCCGAGACCGCTGTTGGCCCCGGTGACAACGGCGGTACGCCCGCCCTGATCGGGCATGTCGCCCGCGCCCCAGCCTGCCATCACGCTCGCCCTCTCCGATTCCGCTTCCACCGGTGTCCGGCCCCCCTCACGGTACGCCGCGACGTCCCGTCTCCCCCTCACCTGCAGGTACACGTTGTGGCCGTCACCCTTGGGGGAGCCGGCTCCCCCTTCCACTGCAGAAGCACAAGAAGCCCAGAAGCCGGAAGCCGGAAGCCGGAAAACCGGAAAACCGGAAAACCCAAGAGGGCGGCACCCCCCGCACAGGGGTACCGCCCTCTCGTGGTGCACCGGGACCATGTGCCGGTCGGTGAGGGTTGGGGTGACCGACAACAGTTCCGGGGGCCAGCAGGCCCGAAGGGCCTAGCGGTGGTCGCTGCCCTTCGCCGAGGACGCCGCGCGCCCCGCCTCGAGGCGGGCCACCGGAATCCGGAACGGCGAGCAGGAGACGTAGTCCAGTCCCACCTCGTGGAAGAAGTGGACCGACTCGGGGTCGCCGCCGTGCTCGCCGCAGACGCCGAGCTTGAGGTCGGGACGTGTCTCCCGGCCGGCCTTCACCGCGGACTTCACCAACGAGCCGACGCCGTCCTTGTCGATCGTCTCGAAGGGGGAGACGCCGAAGATGCCCTTTTCCAGGTAGGCCGTGAAGAACGAGGCCTCCACGTCGTCCCGGGAGAAGCCCCACACCGTCTGCGTGAGGTCGTTCGTACCGAAGGAGAAGAACTCCGCCGCCTCGGCGATCTGACCCGCCGTCAGCGCGGCGCGCGGCAGCTCGATCATCGTGCCGATGGCGAGCTTCAGCTCGATACCGGTGGCGGCCTGGACCTCGGCGATGACCTGGTCGGCCTCCTCGCGGACGATCTCCAGCTCCTGGACCGTGCCGACGAGCGGGATCATGATCTCCGCGCGCGGGTCGCCCTTGGCGTTCTTGCGCTCGGCGGCGGCCTCGGCGATCGCCCGTACCTGCATCGTGAACAGGCCGGGGATGACCAGACCGAGACGGACACCGCGCAGGCCCAGCATCGGGTTCTGCTCGTGCAGGCGGTGGACCGCCTGGAGCAGGCGCAGGTCGTTCTCGTTGGAGTCCTTGCGGGACTCCGCCAGAGCGACACGGACCGACAGCTCCGTGATGTCCGGCAGGAACTCGTGCAGCGGCGGGTCCAGGAGACGGACCGTCACCGGGAGGCCGTCCATCGCCTCGAAGAGCTCCACGAAGTCCTGCTTCTGGAGCGGGAGCAGCTCCTTCAGGGAGTCCTCGCGTTCCGCGTCCGTGTCGGCCAGGATCAGCCGCTCCACCAGCTCACGGCGGTCACCGAGGAACATGTGCTCGGTGCGGCACAGGCCGATGCCCTGGGCGCCGAAGCGGCGGGCGCGCAGGGCGTCCTCCGCGTTGTCGGCGTTCGCCCGGACCCGCAGGCGGCGCACCCGGTCCGCGTACGCCATGATCCGGTGCACGGCGGCGACCAGCTCGTCGGCGTCGTCGGCGCCCGCGTGCATCCGGCCCTCGAAGTACTCGACGACCGGGGAGGGGACGACCGGGACCTCACCGACGTACACCTTGCCGGTGGAGCCGTCGATCGAGACGACATCGCCCTCTTCGATCACGACACCGCCGGGGGCCGTCAGGCGCCGCCGCTTGGTGTCGACTTCCAGCTCCTCCGCGCCACAGACGCAGGTCTTGCCCATGCCGCGCGCGACCACGGCGGCGTGCGACGTCTTGCCGCCGCGCGACGTCAGGATGCCCTCCGCCGCGATCATGCCGTCCAGGTCGTCGGGGTTCGTCTCCCGGCGGATCAGGATGACCTTCTCGCCCGAACGCGACCACTTGATCGCGGTGTACGAGTCGAAGACCGCCTTGCCGACCGCCGCACCCGGCGACGCGGCGATGCCCCGGCCGATCTGCTCGACCTTCGCCTGGTCGTCGAAGCGCGGGAACATCAGCTGCGCGAGCTGGGCGCCGGTGACGCGCTGGAGCGCCTCCGCCTCGTCGATCAGGCCCTGGTCCACCAGCTGCGTGGCGATGCGGAAGGCCGCGCCCGCCGTGCGCTTGCCCACGCGGGTCTGGAGCATCCACAGCTGGCCGCGCTCGATGGTGAACTCGATGTCGCAGAGATCCTTGTAGTGGGTCTCCAGGGTCTCCATGATCTGCATCAGCTGGTCGTACGACTTCTTGTCGATCGACTCCAGCTCGGCGAGCGGGACCGTGTTGCGGATGCCCGCGACGACGTCCTCGCCCTGGGCGTTCTGCAGGTAGTCGCCGTACACGCCCTGGTGGCCGCTGGCCGGGTCGCGGGTGAAGGCGACGCCCGTGCCGGAGTCCGGGCCCAGGTTGCCGAAGACCATCGAACAGATGTTGACCGCCGTGCCGAGGTCGTGCGGGATGCGCTCCTGGCGGCGGTAGAGCTTGGCCCGGTCGCCGTTCCACGAGTCGAAGACCGCCTTGATGGCGAGGTCCATCTGCTCGCGCGGGTCCTGCGGGAAGTCCCGCCCGGCCTCGGTCTTGACGATCTTCTTGAACTTGGTGACGAGCTTCTTGAGGTCGGCCGCCTCGAGGTCGGTGTCGACCGTGACCTTCTTGGCGACCTTCGCCGCCTCCAGCGCGTCCTCGAAGAGCTCGCCGTCGACGCCGAGGACCGTCTTGCCGAACATCTGGATGAGACGGCGGTACGAGTCCCACGCGAAGCGCTCGTCGCCCGCCTGCTTGACCAGGCCCTGGACCGACTTGTCGGAGAGGCCGATGTTCAGCACGGTGTCCATCATGCCCGGCATGGAGAACTTCGCACCGGAACGGACGGATACGAGCAGGGGGTTGTCGGCCTGGCCGAGCTTCTTGCCCATCGTCGTTTCGAGGGCGTCGAGGTGTGCACTCACCTCGTCACGCAGTGCCGCCGGCTCCTCGCCACTGTCGAGGTACGTCTTGCACGCCTCGGTGGTGATGGTGAAGCCGGGAGGGACGGGAAGGCCCAGGTTGGTCATCTCGGCGAGGTTCGCACCCTTGCCGCCGAGCAGGTCCTTGAGGTCCCTGTTGCCTTCGGTGAAGTCATAAACGAACTTCACACCCCCGACGCCGCTCTCAGCTACGTGGGGATCTTTGTTTTCCGACACGAGTCTCGACTCCTCGACGTCGCGGTGGCTGCCCTGACGACGGGGAACATACCCAGATCGAAGGCGCCTGGGTACGTCCACTTGCGCGTCATGCGCCTGTAACCACTCGTCCGCCACTGGATTGAAAGTCAAAGACTGGCAAGGGCTTGAGGGCGGATGTTTTCACTTCTTGAACGCATCAACGCCCGTAGATCGCTATATGCGCTCAGGTGAGCGGCTTGCAACACGTCTGAGTTCATCCGGTGAACGATCAAGGGGTGGCACTCAGTGCCACCCCTTAGGGAAGTGCAGCCGCCCAAGATCCGCTCATCTGAGCGGAACCCTTATCAAGGGTGGCGAGAATCACGCAGCCAGGGGCGACCAGATTTCACCATGCGGACCGGGATGTGGACGCGTCACATGGATGTCACACACGGAGAAAGAGCCGAGAAAGAGCCGAGAAAGAGCTCAGACGCCCAGCGCCGCCAGCCGCTCCTCGACCCGCTCCGGCGCGTACAGGTACTCAACGACGAGCGCCCCTGCCCCGACCAGCCCGGCCCGCTCGCCGAGCCGCGAGGTCACCACGTCCAGATGAGCGGTGGAGCGAGGCAGCGCCCGCTGGTACAGCAGCTCGCGCACACCCGTGAGGAAGGGAGTTCCGGCCAAATCCCCGGCGATCATCAGAACACCGGGGTTGAGCAGCGTCACCACGGTCGCCAGTACGTCCCCGACCTGCCGTCCCGCCTCCCGCGCGAGCGCCATCGCCTCGGGATGCCCGGCCGTCAGCAGGTCGCGCACATCTGAGCCGGAGGCGGCGGGCACCCCGGACTCGGCGAGCCGCCGCGCCACCGCGCCGCCACTGGCGACGGCGGCCAGGCAGCCGTACGAGCCGCACCGGCACAACGCGTCGGCGCCCACCCGGATGTGCCCGATGTCGCCGGCGCCCCCGTCGATGCCCCGGTAGATGGTGCCGCCGACGACCATGCCCGCGCCGATACCCGTGGAGACCTTGACCAGGGCGAACGCCGAGCAGTCCGGGTATCCGGTGCGCTGTTCGCCGTACGCCATGAGGTTGGCGTCGTTGTCGACGAGCACCGGGATGTCCCACCTGGCGCCCCCGCCCCGCCCCGTACTCGTGGTGCCCGCGTGCTCGGCGAACGAGCGGCCCAGGCGCCCTCTTATGTCGTACCTGTCCCAGCCCGGCATGATCGGCGGCTGCACGACGCGGCCCGTGTCTCTGTCGACGGGGCCCGGCACCGCGAGCCCGATCCCGCAGACGGCCTCGGCGGGCTTCCCGGCCTTCACCAGCAAGTCGGCGAACCAGCGGCCGAGTTCGCCGAGGACCGCTTCCGGGCCCTCGTCGATGACCAGGACGCCCGAGTGCTCGGCCAGGATCTCGCCGGTCAGGGTGAGGACGGCCGCCCGGCCGTGCCGGGTGTCGAGGTCGGCGGCGAGGACGACGGCGTGGGCGTCGTCGAACTCGAGGGTGATGGAGGGGCGTCCGCCCAGCGGTGAGTCCACCGGGCCTCCGGCGCCCTCGCGCAGCCAGCCCGCGCGGAACAGCCGGTCGAGGCGCTGACCGACCGTGGCCCGGGACAGACCGGTGGCCTGCTGCAGCGCGCCGCGCGTGGTGGCACGGCCACTGCGCACCAGTTCGAGCAGTTCTCCGGCGCTTGCCTGATTCCCGGCCCTCATGGCCTTCGCCGCCCTTCCTGTCATGCGCAAACCCCTTGCGTTCACCAACTCTGCATTACATATTGAGTTTTGCGTGTTAAATAGACGTAACCCTAAGGTAGCTACTGCCGAACTGGTCGGCCGGACGTCTTCGGGGAGACCTGAGTGGACAGCACAACCCAGCTCACCGCCCTGCGCACGGGCATCACCACCCCCGTGCGCACCTCCGGCACTCCTGTGCACGCCTCCGGCCCGCCCCCTTCGCCCGGTCCGGGTGAGATCATCCGTTCCGGAACACTTGTATACGATCCCGCCGACCCGACGGGTTCACTGCACCTCAGGGCCGCCCGGGTCCTGAACGGCAACTGGACGGGAACGTCCACGGTGCCCTCACGCGGCCTGTACCCGCACCAGTGGTCCTGGGACTCAGCGTTCATCGCGATCGGACTACGCCATCTGTCCCCGCTGCGGGCGCAGACGGAGCTGGAAACGCTGCTCGGCGCGCAGTGGGCCGACGGACGGATCCCGCACATTGTCTTCAACCCCTCCGTCCCGCTGGACGCGTACTTCCCGAGCCCCGACTTCTGGCGCTCCTCGACCGCGGGGCGCGCCGCGGGCGCCCCGCGCACCGTACAGACCTCGGGCATCGTGCAGCCACCGGTGCACGCACTCGCCGCGTGGCTGGTGCACCAGGCCGACCCGGGCCTGTCCCGGGCCCGCGGCTTCCTCCCCCGGATGTATCCCCGCCTGGCGGCCTGGCACCGCTACCTGCTGCACCGCCGGGACCTGGGCGGCGGCGGCCTCGCCTCCGTCGTCCACCCCTGGGAGCAGGGCATGGACAACAGCCCCTGCTGGGACGCCCCGCTCAGCCGCGTCACCCCGGCGCCGGCCCGCTCCTTCCGCCGCGCCGACCTCGACCACGGCTCCGCCGAGGACCGCCCGACAAACCTCGACTACGGGCGGTACGTGCGCCTGGCCACCGACTACCGGGACCGCGGGTACGCGGACGGGGCAGACCAAGGGGTGGCCCGCAGGGCCTCGGTTGAGGGCGGTGGTGGGAGACGGGCGGGCGAGTTCGCGGTCGAGGACCCGGCCTTCAATGCCCTCCTCATCGCGTCGGAACACGCGTTGGCGCACATCGCGCAGGAGCTGGGAGCGGCCGGGACCGCACGGCAAGCGCGCGCGGAGCGCCTCACGGCGGCCCTGGTGGAGCGGCTGTGGGATCCGGCGGAGGGGATGTTCTTCTGCCGGGATGTGTACGGCGAGGCCGGCGGCGAGAGCGGTGCTCACATTTCAGAGCAACGCTCGCAGAGCACCGCTCACACTTCAGAGCAGCGCTCACAGAGCACCGCTCACGCAGCAGAGCGGCGCTCTCCAAGTGGAGCACTGATCCCCGAGCGCAGTGTCGCCGGGCTTCTCCCGCTCGTCCTCCCCGCGCTGCCCCGCGACATCGCCGCCACCCTCGTGCGCACCGCGAGCGGCCCGCACTTCGGGATGGGCGGGGCCACGCGGCTCGTGCCGAGTTACGACCTGACGGGGGACGCCTTCGATCCGCACCGGTACTGGCGCGGCCCCGCCTGGTTCAACACCAACTGGCTGCTGGAGCGCGGGCTGCGGCTGCACGGGGAGCACGCGCGCGCGGAGGAACTGCGGACCGCGCTGCTCGACACGGCCGGGGAGTCCGGGTTCGCGGAGTACGTGGACCCGTTCACCGGCGAGGCCTGCGGAGCGCTCGGCTTCAGCTGGACGGCCGCGCTCACCCTGGACCTGCTGCACGAGTCCTCAGGGGCGGACCAGGTCGTGTCCCACCCGGGTCACGACACGTTCGACAAGACACACAGCACAACGGCACACAGCACAACGGCACACAGCGCATTCGAGACGGGCACCAAGGGAGGGGACCGGGGATGACGGACCGGCATCATCTGCTCGTGCACGGTGGGACGTTCGCCGCCGTGGGCGACGGCGGGGACATCAGCGGCGTACGGGGCGGTGGCTCCCCGGACGGGTTATTCGTACGGGACGCCCGGCACCTCAGCCGCTGGCAGCTGACCGTCGACGGCGCGGTGCCCGAGGCGCTCACGCCGGTCGCGGACGGCGACACCGCACGCTGTGTCCTGGTGCCGCGCGGCGGCCGCACGGAGCCGCCGGCGTACACGCTCTTCCGTGAACAGGCCGTCGCCGACGGCGCGTTCGTGGAGGCGCTGCGCGTCACCAGCAACCGTCCGACGCCCACGACGGTCCGTATCGCGGTCACCGCGGACGCCGACTTCGCGGACCAGTTCGAGCTGCGCTCCGACTACCGGACGTACGCCAAGACGGGCGTGGTCCGGCAACGCCAAGTCCTGGATGACGGCGTCGAGTTCAGCTACCGGCGTGGTGAGTGGCGGTCCTGTACGACGGTCACGTCCGAGCCCGCTCCGGACGGCGTGGAGGAGACGGGCACCGGCGCCCGTCGCCTCGTATGGGCCCTCGATCTCGAACCGCACGGATCGGCGGAGCTGTCGCTGCGCGTCGCGGCGCGTCCGCACGGCGCCACGCACGAGCCCGTCGTACCGCTCTCCCCCGCCGCCGCCAACGAACAACTCCTCGCCCTCGAAGATGAGTTCGCGGAGGGCGTGCCCTTCCCGACCGGCTGGCCCGAGCTGGCCGCGGCCTGTGCGCGGGGCCTGTCCGACCTGGCGGTGCTGCAAGTCCCCGCGAAGGGCCCGGACGGCGAGGATCTCCGTGTCCCCGCCGCCGGAGTCCCCTGGTTCCTCACTCTGTTGGGCCGCGATGCCCTCCTGACCTCCCTCTTCGCGCTCCCCTACCGGCCTCAGCTCGCCGCCGCCACGCTGCCCGCGCTCGCCGCGACCCAGGCGCTCGAGGTGGGCGCGGACGCGGTCGCCCAGCCCGGCAAGATCGTGCACGAGGTGCGGCACGGCGAGCTGGCGCACTTCGGGCAGGTGCCGTACGGGCGTTACTACGGTTCGGTGGACGCGACACCGCTGTTCCTGGTGCTCCTCGGCGCGTATACCGAGCAGACCGGCGACGTGACGCCGGCCCGCCGTCTGGAGGCCAACGCCCGCGCGGCGATCAGCTGGATGCTGGACCACGGCGGGCTCACCTCCCGCGGCTATCTCGTCTACCGCGCGGACGGCGGCGGCCTCGCCAACCAGAACTGGAAGGACTCGCCGGGCGCGATCTGCTCGGCCGACGGCAGCCGACCCTCCGGCCCGGTGATGGCGGCGGGCGCGCAGGGATACGCGTACGACGCCCTGCGCCGCACCGCGCACCTGGCCCGCACGGTCTGGGACGACGAGGTCTACGCGGCCCTCCTGGAACAGGCCGCCGGTGACCTGCGCGACCGCTTCCAGCGGGACTTCTGGATGGCCGAACACGCCTTCCCCGCACTGGCGTTGGACGGTGACGGCCGCCATGTCGACGCCCTCGCGTCGGACGCGGGCCACCTCCTCTGGTCCGGTCTTCTGGACAAGGAGTACGGCGAGCTGGTCGGGCGGCGCCTCCTCGAACCGGACTTCTTCTCCGGCTGGGGCGTGCGCACGCTCGCCTCCGGCCAGCCGGCGTACCATCCGCTCTCGTATCACCGGGGGTCTGTCTGGCCCCACGACAACGCCCTCATCACTTTGGGATTGGCGAGGTACGGCCTCCACGACGAGGCTCGTACGGTGGCCCACGCGCTGGTCGACGCCGCCACCGCGGCGGGGCACCGGCTGCCGGAGGTCCTCGCGGGGTACGGCCGCGACAGCCATGGGGAGCCGGTGCCGTATCCGCATGCGTGCGTACGGGAATCCCGTTCGGCTGCGGCTCCGTTGGCGTTGCTTACGGCGGTGGGGGGTGCCTGAGGTTCGGTGAGCGATGTGCGGGTCCGGTGAGGGGGGCTGGTCGCGCCCACGCGGCGGAGCCGCACTGTGTCACAGCCCCGCGCCCCTGAAGGGGCGCCGGTCAGCCCCCGGAAGTATCCAGCTCCGCGTCCTCGCTGATCCCCGCGCAGTCGTACGGGTCCTTGAGCCAACCGTCCGGCAGGACAACCCTGTTGTTGCCGGATGTACGGCCACGGGGCCCGTCCGCGCCGACCGGCCACGCCTGGTCGAGGTCCAACTCGGCCAGCCCGTCGGACAGTTCGGCGAGCGACGAGGTGATCGCGAGGCGCTTGCGCATCTCGGAGCCGACCGCGAAGCCCTTCAGGTACCAGGCCACGTGCTTGCGGAAGTCGATGACACCGCGCGCCTCGTCGCCGATCCACTCACCGAGGAGGGTGGCGTGGCGGACCATGACGGCCGCGACCTCGCGGAGAGTCGGACGCGCGTACTCTTCGCGACCCTCGAAAGCGGCCACCAGGTCGCCGAAGAGCCACGGCCGCCCCAGGCACCCGCGCCCGACCACGACCCCGTCGCACCCGGTCTCGCGCACCATCCGCATCGCGTCCTGGGCCGACCAGATGTCGCCGTTGCCGAGGACGGGGATCTCCGGCACGTGCTCCTTGAGGCGCGCGATGGCGTCCCAGTCCGCCGTGCCGCCGTAGTGCTGGGCAGCGGTCCGCCCGTGCAGGGCGATCGCCGTCACGCCCTCCTCGACCGCGATCCGCCCGGCGTCGAGGAAGGTGATGTGGTCGTCGTCGATGCCCTTGCGCATCTTCATCGTGACGGGCAGGTCCCCGGCGCCGCTGACGGCCTCCCGGAGAATCGCCCGCAGCAGGTTCCGCTTGTACGGGAGGGCGGACCCGCCGCCCTTGCGCGTCACCTTCGGCACCGGGCAGCCGAAGTTCAGGTCGATGTGGTCGGCCAGGCCCTCCTCCGCGATCATGCGGACGGCCTTGCCGACGGTCGCCGGGTCCACGCCGTACAGCTGGATCGAACGCGGCTTCTCGGTCGCGTCGAAGTGGATCAGCTGCATGGTCTTCTCGTTGCGCTCGACCAGCGCCCGTGTGGTGATCATCTCGCTGACGAACAGACCCTTGCCGCCACTGAACTCACGGCACAGCGTGCGGAACGGCGCGTTCGTGATCCCGGCCATGGGGGCCAGGACGACGGGCGGCTGCACGGTGTGCGGGCCGATCGACAGCGGGGACGCGGGGGCGAGGGTGGGCGTGGACATTCCCCCATTGTCGCGTACGAGGACCCGTGCTTGTACGAAAGATCATGTAGAGGTCATTAGTTAGACGCACTATCGAAAGCGGCGTACTCTGGATGAATGCCTGAGCTCAGCCACCGCCACCGCATGCTGGTGCTCGCGATCTGCTGTATGAGTCTGCTGATCGTGAGCCTGGACGTCACGGTTCTGAACGTCGCCCTGCCCTCGATGCAGACGGACCTGCACGCGAGCGTGGCGGGCATGCAGTGGACGATCGACGCGTACACGCTGGTGCTGGCCTCGCTGCTGATGCTCGCGGGGTCGACCGCCGACCGTATCGGCCGCCGCAAGGTCTTCGTGGCGGGCCTGATCATCTTCACCTTCGGCTCGGTCCTGTGCTCCCTCGCCCCGAACCTCGACTCGCTCATCGCCTTCCGCATGGTCCAGGCGGTCGGCGGTTCCATGCTGAACCCGGTCGCGATGTCGATCATCACCAACACCTTCACGGACCCGCGCGAGCGCGCCCGCGCGATCGGTGTGTGGGGTGGCGTGGTCGGCATATCGATGGCCGCGGGACCGCTGGTCGGCGGTCTGCTCGTGGACTCGGTCGGCTGGCGCTCGATCTTCTGGATCAACCTCCCGGTCGGTCTGGCCGCACTCCTGCTCACCCTGCGCTACGTCCCCGAGTCCCGCGCCCCCAAGGCCCGCCGTCCCGACCCGGTCGGCCAGCTCCTGGTCATCGCGCTGCTGGGCTCGCTGACGTACGCGATCATCGAGGCGCCCAGTTCGAGCGTCCTCAAGACCCTCGCCTTCGGCGTGATCGCCGTCGCCGCGTTGCTCGGCCTGCTGTGGTACGAGCCCCGGCGCGCCGAACCCCTCATCGACCTGCGCTTCTTCCGCTCGGCACCGTTCAGCGGGGCCACGGTCATCGCCATCAGCGCGTTCGCCGCGCTCAGCGGCTTCCTGTTCCTGTCGACGCTCTACCTGCAGAACGTACGCGGCCTGAACGCGCTGCACGCGGGCCTGTGGATGCTGCCGATGGCGGTCATGTGCTTCGTGTGCGCGCCGGTGTCGGGACGGCTGGTCGGCAGCAGGGGACCCCGCCTGTCATTGCTGGTCGCGGGCGTCACGATGACCGCGAGCGGCGTCCTCTTCGCCGCCTTCGAGGCCGAGACGTCGAACGTCACGCTCGTCATCGGTTACGTCTTCTTCGGCCTCGGCTTCGGCTTCGTGAACGCCCCCATCACCAACACCGCCGTCTCCGGCATGCCCCGCAGCCAGGCCGGCGTCGCCGCCGCAGTCGCCTCGACCAGCCGCCAGATCGGCGGCACCCTCGGCGTCGCCGTGGTCGGCGCGGTGCTGGCCTCCGGGGTGCGGGCGTCGGCGTACAAGGACACCTTCGTGTCGGCCGCCCGCCCCGGCTGGTGGATCATCGCGGGCTGCGGGCTCGCGGTCCTCGTCCTGGGCGCGCTGACCAGCGGACGCTGGGCGCGGAGAACGGCCGAGAGCGCGGCCGGGCGGCTGGAGACGACGGAGATGCGGGACACGGCGGGCGCGCGGGCCTAGGTGCCGGTGTGCGAGGACGACGGGACGGTTCTTCCACGCCGGGCCGCGGCTGACCTTGTTGACGGCTTCGAAGCGGTGGGTGTTACGCCCCCATGGCCTCCCCTTCGAGGGCGATCGCGTGCAGCTTCTCCAGTCGCTCGCGGGTCTCCTCGTCGGCAGGGACGTACGTCACCATGCGCGCGCCCATGTCGGGGCTCAGCCACAGGTCGGTGTGGTCGAGGGTGACGAGCCCGACGTAGGGGTTGAGGAACTGCTTGGTCTTGCTGCGGGAGCCCACCACCTCGTACCGCTCCCAGACCTCGCGGAACTCCTCGGACTCCGCCTTCAGCCGCTTGACCAGCATCTTCCAGGCGGGCTCGCCGAGGTGTCCGGCCATCGAGGCGCGCAGCTTGGCGGCCATGAGCCGCATGGTCTCGTCGAGGAGCACGATCGACCGGCGCCACTCCTCGTTGGTGAAGACGAGGACCATGCAGTTGCGGTCCTCGGGCGGTACGGCGTCGAGGTTGCCCATCAGACGCCCGTACGTGCGGTTGTACGCGAGGATGTCGTACCGGCTGTTCTGGATGCAGGCCGGGACCGGCTCCAGCTGGGTGAGCATGTGGCGCAGGGCCGGGGTGAGGCTCGGGCAGCTCGCGGCGGGCGAGGGGTCGACGGCTCCGGCCAGCTGGAAGAGGTGGGCGCGCTCGCTGGCGTCGAGCAGCAGGGTGCGGGCCAGCGCGTCGAGGACCTGCTCGGAGACCTGGATATCGCGGGCCTGTTCGAGCCACGTGTACCAGGTGACGCCGACGGCGGAGAGCTGCGCGACCTCCTCGCGGCGCAGGCCCGGGGTGCGCCGGCGGCGACCGCGGGGCAGTCCGACCTGCTCGGGCGGGATGCGTTCGCGGCGGCTGCGCAGGAAGTGCGCGAGTTCGTGCCGCCTGATCTCGCTGCCGCGCGATACGGGGGCGCCCTGCGGGACAGGGGCAGCGCCGGCCCCTGCACCCTCGCCGTCTCCTGCCCTCTCGCCGTCTCCTGCACCATCGTTGTCATGCCTCCAGCCTGCCGTCCGCCGGAACCTGTTTCCAGGTAGTGCTTCTACCAGGATAAGGACACTCTGGTACCAGCCTGAGTACCGGACGAAGCTCTTTTACGTGACCGAAACCGGAACCCTCACAACCTCAGTCCGTTCCCCCGCCGCATCACCCGGGCTCGGCGGGCTCGGACTCTTCACCGTGCTGCTCGGTGCGGCACTGCCCCTCATCGACTTCTTCATCGTCAACGTGGCCCTGCCGACCATCGGCCGGGACCTGAACGCGAGCGAGGCCGTCCTCGAACTCGTCGTCGCCGGATACGGAGTCTCGTACGCCGTCCTCCTCGTCCTGGGCGGACGCCTCGGCGACCTCTTCGGCCGACGGCAGTTCTTCCTCGGCGGCATGGCGGCCTTCGGCCTGACCTCGCTGGCGTGCGGGCTCGCGCCCAGCGCCTGGACTCTGGTGGCGGCGCGGGTCGCGCAGGGCGCGGCGTCCGCGGCGATGCTGCCGCAGGTGCTCGCCACCATCCAGTCGGCGACCGCCGGACCGCGCCGCGCCAAGGCGATGGGCCTGTACGGCGCGACGGCCGGACTCTCCATGATCGCCGGGCAGATCCTCGGCGGCGTCCTGGTCGCCGCCGACATCGCGGGCACCGGCTGGCGCTCGGTGTTCCTCGTGAACGTGCCCGTCGTGATCGTCGCACTGATCCTCGCCGCGCGCGCCGTCCCCGAGACGCGCTCGCAGCGCCCGGAGCCGATCGACGGCCCCGGCACGGTCCTGCTCGCCGTCTCCCTGCTGGCGCTGCTCGCTCCGCTGACCGAGGGCAGGGCGGCGGGCTGGCCGCTGTGGACATGGCTGTCGCTCGCCCTGTTCCCGCTCGCGGCGGCGGCGTTCTACTTCGTCGAACGCCGGGAGGACCGCCGCGGCCGTACGCCCCTGGTGCCGCCGAGCCTCTTCTCCCTGATCTCGCTGCGCCGGGGCCTGGTGATGATCGTCCCGTTCTCCATCGGCTTCAGCGGGTTCATGTTCGTGATCGCGGTGGCGTTGCAGCGCGGTGCGGGCCTCGGCCCGGTGCCCGCGGGACTCGCCCTCGCCCCCATGGCGGTCGTCTTCTTCGTCGTCTCCCTCTGCGGCCCGCGGCTGATCGCCCGGTACGGCACCCGGGTCGTCACCGCGGGTGGACTGATCCAGGCGGTGGGGGTGGCCCTGCTGGCACTGACCGCCTGGCGGTCCTGGCCGGACCTGGGCATCTGGGAGCTGCTGCCGGGCGCGGCGGTCGCGGGCGCCGGCCAGGCGCTCCAACTCCCCGTCATCTTCCGGATCATCCTCTCCGAGGTCCCGCCCGCCCGAGCCGGTGTCGGCAGCGGAGTCATGATCACCACCCAGCAGTCCGCCCTGGCCCTCGGTGTCGCCACCCTGGGCTCCCTCTTCCTGGCCCTCGTGCCGGGCAGCGGAATGCGGGACGCGCTGGTCACGACGCTCCTGGTGCAGCTGGCGGGCGTGGCCCTGACCGCGACGCTGAGCCTGCGTCTGCCGCGCACGATCAGCTAGCCCGCTCGTGTGCCACCAACTCCCTGACTGCGGGGGCGACTTCATGAGCGAACCGTTCGAGGGTGGACGCGTCGTCGGAGGCGAGCAGATAGCCGCTCACCCCGTGCGCGAGGGTCAGCTCGGCGAGTTGCTCGGCCGGGGCGAGGCCGGGCAGGTTGTAGAGGCGGCGCACCGACCGCGGGTCACGTCCCGCGGCGGTCGCCGCCTCGTCCACGATCCGCTGCCCCTTGGCGAGTTCGGCCGGCGGCACCCGGGTCGCGCTGGGCAGCCACCCGTCGGCGGCGCGCCCGATCAGCCGCAGCATGCGCGGCCCCAGGGCGCCGACCCAGATGCGGACGGGGTGAACGGCCGGGGGCCCGGGCAAAGCCCCGTCGAGCCGGTAATACGTACCGTCAACTTTCTTTTCCTCTCGACCGGTTGACCACAGAGCCCGGATCACCTCGATCGCCTCACCCAGCGCCTCGACGGCCTCACCGGGCGCACGCCGGGGCTGTCCCTCACTGGTGATGGCGTCCCAGTACCCCCCGGCTCCCAGCCCCAACTCCACGCGCCCGCCACTGAGTACGTCGAGACTGGCCGCTGCCCGGGCCAGCCCTGCCGGGGGCCGCAGCGGCAGATTGGCCACGTTCGGGAAGACCCGCACCCGCTCGGTGCGTGCCGCGATGACGGACAGCAGGGTCCAGGCGTCCAGGAAGTCCGGCCGGTAGGGATGGTCGGCGACGCTGACGAGATCGAGCCCGGCGCGGTCGACGCGCCGCCCCAACTCGACGACGGTGTGCGGGCGTTCGGCGTCCGGGGTGAGCACGGCACCGAAGAGCAGGTCATGACCGTAGTCAGGCACGGGAGATCCCTTGGCAGCTTCCGATGGTTTTCGACTGCTTCTGGCTGTTTCGCATAGATAGCCACATCACGGCAGATCAATTCGCTGAGTAATCATTACACGATGACACGATTACGTCGAGAGTAGGGTTCCGTCATGGCACCGACACGCGACGAGGCCCCCACCGGCGAGCCGGGCGAGGCCCTGCGCCCGCCGACCCTGCTGGCCCTGCCCTCCTACCTGGCGGGCCACGTCGCCCGGATCGGCCACCGCGCCCTCGTCGAGGCGCTCAAGGCACACGACCTCCGCCTCCCCCACTTCGCGGTCCTCGCCGGCCTCGGCGACTTCGGCCCTCTCGCCCAGCACGAACTCGCCGACCGCCTCGGCCTCAACCGCAGCCACCTCGTCGGCTACCTCGACGAGGTCGAACGCCAAGCCCTCGTCCGCCGCGAACGCGACCCCCACGACCGCCGCCGCCAGCGCGTCGCCCTCACGGGGGCGGGCGAGAAGCGGCTGGATGAGCTGAAGAAGGTGGCCGATCGCTCACAGGCCGACTTCCTGGGCGCCCTGTCGGACACCGAGCGTGAGACTCTGATCACGCTGATGCGGCGGATCGTGACCGCGGACGACCGCGCGGCCAACTCGCCGCCCAAGTACCCCCATTGATCTTCTCCATGCTGCACACTCCTTGCTGCGCAAGCGGAGCGGTAACACCTGGAGGTGTCATGCTGCAGATCAACACGAGCAAGGTAAGCCGCTGGGACCAGCACGGCCGCGAGCACGTCGTCCACGTACAACGAGCAGGCGTACAACGCACGATCAGATGCGACACCTGCGGCTGGCGCAAAGGCGCGCAGTTCCTGCCGTGGCTGAAGGCGGAGGAACACCTGGCGGAGGCACATCAGGCGACGGTGGATCCCACGGAGGCCTAGGCCCGGCGGGCGGATCCCGCCGGGCCGACGGAGGCGCGGGCGCGGCGGGCGGATCCCGCCGGGCCGACGGAGGCGCGGGCGCGGCGGGCGGATCCCGCCGGGTCAGGCGCGCAGGCCGCGCAGGAGCAGGTCGACGAGGGTCGTGAACTCGTCCTCGATGCCCGGCTGTTCCCACACCCGGGCGTAGCACGGGTCGTGGAAACGGCCCGTGGCGTCGAAGACGGCGCGGGCCGTCGCGGCGGCGTCGCCTTCCACGGACCTGAAGTCGCCCTCACGCACACCACGGTCGATGATGTGCGTGAGCTGATTGACGAGATCGGTGATGTGCTCCTCGACCACCGCGCTGGCCTCACCCAGCAGCACCGAGTACGTGGCGAACAGCTCCGGATCGTCCCCCGCCTTGTGCCGCTTCGCGGTGAACAGCGCACCCAGCCAGTGCCTCAGGGCCACGGGAGGCGTCTCGTCCCACGTCCCGGCGATCTGCTGGAGCGTCTGCGACGTACGGTCCAGCCAGCGCTTCGTGACGGCCTCCCGCAACGCCGCCTTCGTGCGGAAATGGCGGTAGACGCTGCCGTGGCTGACGCCGAGCGCGCGGGCCACGTCCACGACGGTGGCCTTGGCGGGGCCGTGGCGACGCAGCACCTCCTCGGTCGCTTCGAGGATGCGCTCGGCGGTCAGTGCTTCGGTGGTCGGTGCCATGACGAAGACCGTACCTGCCGGTACCGTCAGCGCTCGCTGTCGAGGTGCGCCATCTGCGCGGACGGGTAGCGATCGCCCGCCGCGGCGTCCGCCGGCACCGCCTCCTCGATGGCGGCCGCGTCGGCGGCGTCCAGCGTCACGTCCAGCGCGCCCAGCGCCTCCGTCAGACGGTCACGACGGCGCGCGCCGACCAGCGGCACGATGTCCTCGCCCCGCGACAGCACCCACGCGATCGCGATCTGCGCCACGCTGACACCCTTCTGCTCGGCGATCTTCCGCAGCGCCTCGACGAGGGAAAGGTTGTGCTGGAGGTTCTCGCCCTGGAAGCGCGGGCTGAGGGCGCGGAAGTCGTTCGCGGCCAGCTGCCGGTCCGGCGTGAAGTGCCCGGAGATCAGTCCACGCGACAGCACGCCGTACGCCGTGATGCCGATGCCCAGCTCACGCACCGTCGGCAGGATCTCCTCCTCGATGCCGCGCGAGATCAGCGAGTACTCGATCTGGAGGTCCGAGACGGGCGCGGTGGCGGCGGCCCGGCGGATGGTGTCCGCGCCGACCTCACTCAGGCCGATGTGCCGTACGTGCCCGGCCTCCACCAGTTCCGCGATCGCCCCGACCGTCTCCTCGATCGGCACGTTCGGGTCGACCCGCGCGATCCGGTAGACGTCGATGTGGTCCACGCCGAGCCGCTGGAGCGAGTACGCCGCGAAGTTCTTCACGGCCGCCGGCCGTCCGTCGTACCCGGACCAGCCGCCGTCCGGGTCGCGCAGCGCGCCGAACTTGACGCTGGTGAACGCCTGCTCCCGCCGCGCCGCGGGGGCGGTCCGCAGTGCCTCGCCGATCAGCATCTCGTTGTGGCCCATGGCGTAGAAGTCACCGGTGTCGAGCAGCGTCACGCCCGCCTCGAGGGCGGCGTGAATCGTCGCGATGGACTCGGTCCGGTCGGCCTCGCCGTACAGCGCGGACATACCCATGCAGCCGAGGCCGAGGGCGGAGACCTGGGGGCCGGTGGCGCCGAGGGGGCGGGTTTGCATGAGGGCTCCTTGAGTGAGGGTGCCGGGAAGGTGGCTGACACTCACCATGACATAACAGATGACAGATTTCAATATCTGTCATCTGTTATCTGTTAGCTGTCATCCGTTATCCGTTACCCGTCAATCACCATCTGTCAGTTGCCATATTTGGTCCAGACCTATTGACGACAGGTCTGGACCACGAGCACTGTCATGCCTACGACAGGCACATACCCTCACCGCACCCCCACCGGGAGGCCCCACATGATCCGTCGGAAGCTGCGCCTGCTCGCCCTCGCACTGGCGGCAGCCGTCCTCACCCCCCTGTCGATCGCCGCCGCCCCCACCGCATCCGCCGCCGACACCTGCGCGGTGAAGTCCCGCCCGTCCGGCAAGGTGCTCCAGGGCTACTGGGAGAACTGGGACGGCTCCGCCAACGGCGTTCACCCGCCCTTCGGCTGGACCCCGATCACCGACTCCCGTATCGCCGCGCACGGCTACAACGTGATCAACGCGGCGTTCCCCGTGATCCGCTCCGACGGCACCGCGCTGTGGGAGGACGGGATGGACGCGGGCGTGAAGGTGGCGACGCCCGCCGAGATGTGCGCGGCGAAGGCGTCCGGGCAGACGATCCTGCTGTCCATCGGCGGGGCGGCGGCCGGGATCGACCTCAGCTCGTCCACCGTCGCCGACCGTTTCGTCGCGACGATCGTGCCCATTCTGAAGAAGTACAACTTCGACGGGATCGACATCGACATCGAGACCGGCCTGGTCGGCAGTGGCAGCATCGGTCAACTCTCCACCTCGCAGGCCAACTTGGTGCGCATCATCGACGGAGTGCTGTCCCAGATGCCGTCGAACTTCGGGCTGACCATGGCGCCGGAGACCGCGTATGTCACGGGCGGCAGCATCACGTACGGCTCGATCTGGGGCGCGTACCTGCCGATCGTCAAGAAGTACGCGGACAACGGCCGGCTGTGGTGGCTGAACATGCAGTACTACAACGGCAGCATGTACGGCTGCTCCGGCGACTCCTACTCCGCGGGCACCGTCCAGGGCTTCACCGCCCAGACCGACTGCCTGAACAAGGGTCTTGTCGTCCAGGGCACCACCATCAAGGTGCCGTACGACAAGCAGGTCCCGGGCCTTCCGGCCCAGTCCGGCGCCGGTGGCGGCTACATGTCGCCGAGTCTGGTCTCCCAGGCGTGGCAGCACTACGGCACAAGCCTGAAGGGCCTGATGACCTGGTCCATCAACTGGGACGGCTCGAAGAACTGGACGTTCGGCGACAACGTCAAGGCACTTCAAGGCCGTTGAGATCTCTCAGCCGACAGTGCGCCACGAGCAGGTACGGGGCCGGCACCTCGGCGGCGCGCAGCAGGTCCCGCAGTCCGGTGGCGACCTCGGCGGCGGTGCGCGGCAGTTCGGCGGGGTCGCTCCAGCCGGTGCCGCCGCGGTCGTACAGGACGGACGTGGTGAAGGCGGAGACCCGGTCGTGGATGCTCAGGTAGTCCAGGCCGACCGCGCTCGCGCCGAGCAGGAAGACGACAGCCGGTCCCCCGGCGCCGCAAAGGAAGCACGACGCAGGAAGCCCCCGGCTCCGCAAGGGAACCGGGGGCTTCACTGAAAAGCGAGGTCAGCAGCCGATCAGACGCGAGGCCAGGTAGCCCTCGATCTGGTCCAGCGACACGCGCTCCTGCTTCATCGAGTCGCGCTCGCGCACGGTCACGGCGTTGTCGTCGAGCGTGTCGAAGTCGACCGTCACGCAGAACGGCGTACCGATCTCGTCCTGGCGGCGGTAGCGGCGGCCGATGGCGCCGGCGTCGTCGAACTCGATGTTCCAGTGCTGGCGCAGGGCGGTCGCGAGGCCCTTGGCCTTGGGCGACAGCTCCGGGTTCCTCGAGAGGGGCAGCACGGCGACCTTGACCGGCGACAGGCGCGGGTCGAGGCGCAGCACCGTGCGCTTCTCCATCTTGCCCTTGGCGTTCGGGGCCTCGTCCTCGACGTAGGCGTCGAGGAGGAACGCCAGCATCGCGCGGCCGACACCGGCGGCGGGCTCGATGACGTACGGAGTCCAGCGCTCGCCGGCCTCCTGATCGAAGTAGGAGAGGTCCTGGCCGGAGGCCTTGGAGTGGGCGGAGAGGTCGTAGTCCGTGCGGTTGGCGACGCCCTCCAGCTCACCCCACTCGTTGCCGCCGAACTGGAAGCGGTACTCGATGTCGGCGGTGCGCTTGGAGTAGTGGGAGAGCTTCTCGGCAGGGTGGTCGTACCAGCGCATGTTCTCCTCGCGGAGACCGAGGCTGGTGTACCAGTTCCAGCGCTCCTGCATCCAGTACTCCTGCCACTTCTCGTCCTCGCCCGGCTTGACGAAGAACTCCATCTCCATCTGCTCGAACTCGCGGGTGCGGAAGATGAAGTTGCCGGGCGTGATCTCGTTGCGGAAGGACTTGCCCATCTGCGCGATGCCGAACGGCGGCTTGCGGCGGGAAGTCTGCTGCACGGAGGCAAAGTTGGTGAAGATGCCCTGCGCGGTCTCGGGGCGCAGGTAGGCGACGGAGCCGCTGTCCTGCGTGGGGCCGAGGTGCGTGGAGAGCAGGCCCGAGAACTGCTTGGGCTCGGTGAACTGGCCCTTGTTGCCGCAGTTGGGGCAGTTGACGTCGGCGAGGCCGTTCTCCGGGAGGCGGTTGTGCTTCGCCTCGTAGGCCTCCTCCAGGTGGTCGGCGCGGTAGCGCTTGTGGCAGGAGGTGCACTCGGTGAGCGGGTCGGTGAAGGTGGCGACGTGACCCGACGCGACCCAGACCTCGGTGGCCAGGATCACCGACGAGTCGATACCGACGACGTCCTCACGGGAGGTGACCATGTAGCGCCACCACTGACGCTTGATGTTCTCCTTGAGTTCGACGCCGAGCGGGCCGTAGTCCCAGGCGGCCTTCTGGCCTCCGTAGATCTCACTACAGGGGAAAACGAAGCCACGGCGCTTGCTCAGGCTGACGATGGTGTCGATCTTGTCGGCGGCCACGGTGCTCTCTTCATTACGAACGGACGGCAGCGAATGCTTCAGGTTACCGGCGACGCCCACCCCTGTATCAAATCGGTTCGCGGATCGGGCTCCTTACCGAGGTCACACTGAAGGCATGTTGACAATCATTTCCAGGTTTGTTGAAAATGACTGTCATGAACGTACGACGACGCCTCATACCCGCGACCGCTGTGACCGCGGCCACTGTCCTCGGTCTCGGAGCTCTCTCGGCCTGCTCGGACTCCTCCGCGGCCGACGGCAAGAGCAGCGGGAAGCTCGACATCGTGGCGTCGTTCTACCCCATGCAGTATCTCGCCGAGCAGATCGGCGGCTCGCATGTGAACGTCACGAACCTGACCCAGCCCGGCCAGGAGCCGCACGACCTGGAGATCAGCGCCAAGCAGACCGCGCAGCTCCAGGAGGCGGACGCCGTCCTCTACCTCAAGAACCTCCAGCCGGCCGTCGACGACGCCGTGGCCCAGTCCGAGGTCAAGACCAAGGTCGACGCCACCTCGCTGACCACGCTGGAGAAGCACGGCAACGAGGTCGGCGGGCACGCGGCCGAGCACGACGCCACCGCGGGCGAGGAGACCGGCGCCACCGACCCGCACATCTGGCTGGACCCGGTGAAGTACGCCGAGGTCGCGAAGGGTGTCGGCGCCGCCTTCGAGAAGGCCGACCCGGACAACGCGGCCACGTACCAGAAGAACACCGAAGCGCTGGTCAAGAAGCTGGACGCGCTCAACACCCAGTTCGCGGACGGGCTCAAGAACACCAATACCAAGGTCTTCATCACCACCCACGCCGCCTTCGGCTACCTCGCCGAGCGCTACGGCCTGACCGAGGAGGCCATCAACGGCCTGGACCCGGAGTCGGAGCCCAGTGCGAAGCGTGTGAAGGACCTTGAGAAGATGGCGAAGGCCGACGGTGTCTCGACGGTCTTCTACGAGACGCTCGTCAGCGACAAGACGGCCAAGACCATCGCCCAGGACTCCGGCCTCAAGACGGACGTCCTCGACCCGATCGAGGGCATCACCGACAAGTCCAAGGGCAGCGACTACCTGCAGGTCATGGAGTCGAACCTGAAGGCGCTGCAGACGGCCCTCGGCGCGAAGTGACCATCGCGAAATGACCATGATGGAGGACCCCGTGAGCGAGCCCGTCATATCCCTGCGCGGAGTGACCGCGGAACTCGGCTCACGCCCCGTCCTGCGCGGCATCGACCTCGCCGTGCACCGCGGCGAGGTCGTCGCGCTGCTCGGCGCCAACGGCTCCGGCAAGTCGACCGCCATTCGCAGCGTCATCGGCCAAGTCCCGGTCAGCGGCGGCGAGATCGAGATCTTCGGCACCCCGCGCCGCCGTTTCCGGGACTGGAAGCGCGTGGGGTACGTGCCGCAGCGCACCACCGCGGCGGGCGGCGTGCCCGCGACGGTCACCGAGATCGTCGCCTCGGGCCGGCTCTCCCGCGCCCGCTTCGGCGTGCTGCGCAAGGCCGATCACGAGGCCGTACGCAATGCCCTCGAACACGTCGGCTTGGCGGACCGCGCCAAGGACTCCGTGAACGCCCTCTCCGGCGGCCAGCACCAGCGCGTCCTCATCGCCCGCGCGCTCGCCTCCGAACCCGAGCTGCTGATCATGGACGAGCCGATGGCGGGCGTCGACCTCGCCAGCCAGGAGATCCTGGCCGCGACGCTGCGCGAGCAGGTCGCCCAGGGCACCTCGGTCCTCCTCGTGCTGCACGAGCTGGGCCCGCTGGAGCCGCTGATCGACCGCGCGGTCGTGCTGCGTGACGGCTGCGTCCTCCATGACGGCCCGCCCCCGCGGGCGGTCGGCCAGCACGCGCTGCCCGGCCACGACCACGTACACCCGCACGCGGCTCACGACGCCGAACCGATCCGGACGGGACTGCTGAGCTGATGGACATCCTCGACTACGCCTTCATGCAGCGGGCGCTCATCGCCGCCGTACTCATCGGCATCACCGCGCCCGCGATCGGCATCTACCTCGTCCAGCGCCGCCAGGCCCTGATGGGCGACGGCATCGGCCACGTGGCGATGACAGGCGTCGGCCTCGGCTTCCTGCTCTCCTGGTCGCCGGTGTGGATGGCGACCATCGTGTCCGTGCTCGGCGCGGTGCTCATGGAGCTGATCCGCTGGTACGGCAAGACGCGCGGCGACATCGCGCTGGCCATGCTCTTCTACGGCGGCATGGCGGGCGGCGTGATGCTCATCAACATCGCGCCGGGCGGCTCCAACGCCAACCTCCTCTCGTACCTCTTCGGCTCGCTGTCCACGGTCTCCCAGGAGGACGTGACGACGATCTGTGTGCTCGCCGCCTTCGTGGTCCTGGTCACCGTGGGGCTGCGCCGCCAGTTGTTCGCGGTCAGTCAGGACGAGGAGTTCGCGCGGGTCACCGGGCTTCCGGTGCGCGCCCTGAACCTGCTCACCGCCGTCACGGCGGCGGTGACGGTGACCGTCGCGATGCGGGTCGTCGGCCTGCTTCTGGTCAGCGCGCTGATGGTGGTTCCCGTGGCCGCCGCGCAGCAGCTGAGCCGTAGTTTCGCGGCGACCTTCGCGATCGCGGTGGCCATCGGCGTGAGCGTGACGGTCGGCGGCACGGTCACGTCGTACTACCGGGAGGTCCCGCCCGGCGCGACCATCGTGCTGCTGACCATCGGCGCCTTCCTCGTCCTCACCGCGCTGGCGACACCGCTCGCGCGGCGCCGGGCGCGGGCGGTGGCCGCGGCGCAGGCGGCCGGGGATCCGGCAGAGTGCGCGATTCCGGCCACCCGCGGGTCGGAGCCGAAGGTCGGCGTCTGACCACGCACAGTCCGGGCTGGCACAATGGCCGGGCAAGGGCAGACGCGAGGAGGCAACGGTGACAACCGCTGGATCGCCCGTACGGGGCCGTTCCACCCGGCAGCGTGCCGCCGTGGCGGCGGCGCTCGACGAGGTGGACGAGTTCCGCAGCGCGCAGGAGCTCCACGACATGCTCAAGCACAAGGGTGACTCGGTCGGGCTGACCACGGTGTACCGCACGCTCCAGTCCCTCGCCGACGCCGGCGATGTCGACGTGCTGCGCACCTCCGACGGCGAGTCCGTCTACCGCCGCTGCTCCACCGGCGAGCACCACCACCACCTCGTCTGCCGCGTCTGCGGCAAGGCCGTCGAGGTCGAGGGCCCGGCCGTCGAGAAGTGGGCGGAGGCCATCGCCACGGAGCACGGGTATGTGAACGTGGCGCACACGGTGGAGATCTTCGGTACGTGCGCGGAGTGCGCGGCGGCCAAGGGCTAGGACCTGTCCGAGATCGGCCCGGGATGAATGTCCCCAGTCAGAACGGGCGGGGCAACTGCGCCTGGGCACAGGCGAGTTGGGTTCGGGTGCGGAGCTTCCGGCGCCTGCGCCGGAACCCGGGGGTGGCGGCTCGGCGTGTGGCTCCCCCATCCGAGCGGGGTGCCGAACCCGTCCGGCATGGCTCCAGGGCCCGCGGCGCCACGCGGCGGATGCTGATACTCCCCCCTGCAGGAGAGGCCCGTGAACGACCGCAGCCCTCGAGGAACCGGAAGGTCGGCATCCACCGGAGCAGGCGATGACACTGCCGGTCAGGCCGGGGTCATCAGCATTGGACTCGCCGCTGTGCTGACGTTCGCACTCGCGCAGGGTTCCTGGCAGTGGTTCGCCACATTCATCGGGTTGACGCTTCTTGCTGTGATCTTCGCCTTCCAACGACGGCCGGCATGGACACCCGACATCCGATCGGCATACATGCGCGGTCTGGTCGCGTATTCGCTGGTCGTCGGCCTGTGCGTAGCGATCGCACTGGCCCCCATGCTGCAGCGCTGGGCTTGGCTGTTTCCGATGCCAGGCACTCGTAGCGGGTGTGCCGGGATGGGCAGGTACGAGGCCATCCGGTCGAGGGCCGCGCTGGCGAACCTGGCCGATCGCGACGGCGCTGCCTTGGCGTACGCACAAGAGGCCCAGAGTCGTAAGGCCGTTGCCGACTGCCTGGCGGCCACGACGACCCTGTGGCTGCCCCTGTACGGAGCTGGGGCAGCCGTGCTGGTAGGTGCGGGCGCGTGGTCCCGCGACCGGGCTCGGGCGAGGAAGGGGCCTCAGCCGATGTCCTCCTCGCCGGGGCCGGTGAGCGCGGGAACGCGGCAGGACGGCACGAAGTAGCTGCCGGGCCCTCACCCCTTTCAAGGACCGCTCACAGCGTGTCGCCTGTCAGCAACGTCCCGGGACAACACCTCTAGAGCCGCTCGAGGTTGTGGTCGAGGATCGACCGCAACCTTTCGACGTCCGCGACGGTCGGCGCCCCGCGCTTGGGCAGCAGGATCGAGGCGGGCGCGTACGAGCCCGCGCCCAGCAGCACGAAGGAGCCGGGCGTCTCCGCGTAGCGGGCCATCCGCGCCCAGCGGGTGAGGTCGCTTCCCTGCTCGGTCGTGACGGTCACGCCCCACCCGTCGACCACCGTGCGGTACTCGCCGCGGGCGGCCGCGCACCGCTGGAGGTGCCGGGCCCGGAGCCACGGCAGGACGACCAGACCGAGCACGGCCGCGCCCAGCATCACGGGGACCTTGGGGTCGGCGGAGCCGCCGAGGGCCACCGGCACCGCGCCGACGAGCACCCCCAGGACGGCGGAGGCGACGAGCAGGCGCCGCCCCCAGCGCCCGGCGGCCGAGGCGTTCTCCGAGGCGCGCAGCGCCTCACGGAACTCCCCTGCCGTGGCCCGGTACACCAGCTCGACGCTCTCCCCGTCATCCATCAATCCGCGTCGGGCCGGCCCTTCATGGCCTCCTCCATCGCGAGCAGCTGCTCGTTCGGGACGGCGCCGCCGAAGCGGCGGTCGCGAGAGGCGTACTCGACACAGGCACGCCACAGATCGCGGCGGTCGAAGTCCGGCCACAGCACGTTCTGGAAGACCATCTCGGCGTAGGCGCTCTGCCAGAGCAGGTAGTTGGAGGTGCGCTGCTCGCCGCTCGGCCGCAGGAACAGGTCCACGTCCGGCATGTCGGGGTAGTAGAGGTACTTCGCGAAGGTCTTCTCACTGACCTTCGACGGGTCGAGCCGCCCCGCCTTCACGTCCTCCGCCAGAGCCAGCGCGGCGTCGGCGATCTCGGCGCGACCGCCGTAGTTCATGCAGAAGTACAGCGTCAGCCGGTCGTTGTCCTTGGTCTGCTCCTGGGCGATCTGGAGCTCCTTGGCCACCGACTTCCACAGCTTGGGCATCCGGCCCACCCAGCGGACCCGGATGCCGAGTTCGTCGAGCTGGTCGCGGGTCTTGCGGATGAAATCGCGGTTGAAGTTCATCAGGAAGCGCACCTCGTCGGGCGAGCGCTTCCAGTTCTCGGTGGAGAAGGCGTACAGCGAGATGGCGCCGACCCCCATCTCGATCGCGCCCTGCAGCACGTCGAGGACGCGCTCGGCGCCGACCTTGTGCCCCTCGGTACGCGGCAGCCCGCGGTCCTTGGCCCAGCGTCCGTTGCCGTCCATGACGATCGCCACATGGTTCGGCACCAGCTCACCGGGAAGCTTCGGCGCGCGGGCACCGGACGGGTGCGGTTCCGGCTTCCTGTACTCGCGGCGCTGGCGTCCCAGGATTCCGCGTACGACCATGTGCTTCTCGTCTCCCCTGCTTGCTCGCCCTTGTGGCGCTTGCTTCGGTGCTTACTTCTCTACGTAACGCAGGGAGCGCAGTCCGCGCTCCAGATGCCAGTGCAGATAGGCCGACACCAGCCCGCTGCCCTCCCTGACATACCGCGGCTCGCTCGCGTCCGCGGTCTCCCAGTCTCCCGTCAGCAGCGCGCCGAGCAGTTCGAGGGCCTGCGCCGAGGGTACGACGCTGCCGGGCACCCGGCAGTCGACGCAGACGGAACCTCCCGCCGCGACCGAGAAGAACCGATTTGGTCCGGGCATCCCGCACTTCGCGCAGGCGCTGAAGCTGGGCGCGTAGCCGTTCACGGCGAGGGAGCGGAGCAGGAAGGCGTCGAGGACGAGATGCGGTTCGTGCTCGCCGCGGGCGAGGGTGCGGAGCCCGCCGACCAGCAGCAGATACTGCTGCACGGCGGGCTCCCCCTCGTGATCGGTGAACCGCTCGGCGGTCTCGAGCATGGCGGTCCCGGCGGTATACCGCGCGTAATCCGTGACAATCCCGCCACCGTACGGAGCGATCGTCTCGCTCTGCGTACACAGCGGCAGCCCGCGCCCGATCAGCTCGCTCCCTCGCGCGAAGAACTGCACGTCCACGTGCGAGAAGGGTTCGAGCCGCGCCCCGAACTTCGACTTGGTGCGCCGCACACCCCGGGCTACCGCCCGTACTCGCCCGTGACCGCGTGTGAGCAGGGTGATGATCCGGTCCGCCTCACCCAGCTTCTGGGTGCGCAGCACGATGCCGTCGTCGCGGAACAGACTCATGGGCCCATTCTCGCGTACGGAGTCAGCGTGCGTGGTCGGGGTGGCTGATCGCTTCCCACGGCGCCATGTTCCAGGGGCTCGCCCGGTTCGCCGGGTCCAGGAGGGACTTCAGATGCGCGTCGGACACGGCCTGCGGGGCAGGGAAGTCCGCCTCCGAGGTGCCCCGCAGGTTGTCCCGCCAGACCATCCGGCCCAGCAGATAGTGCTCGGCGTACTCACTCCAGGAGGAGTACGACCGCACCACCGCCGGCACGATGTTCTTGAGCGCGGTCCACGCCTCGGCCTCGCTCAGCATCCCGCAGGCGAAGCCCCTGCGGGAGATGTCCACATACAGCCCGGCGTCCCACGCCAGTGGTTCGACGCCGAGCCGCAGCCGCGCCCGGGTGCGGTAACCGGTCCGCGCGAGGTCGTCGAGCCGGCCGACCAGAGCGTCACGCGAGGTGATTTCCCACTGTTCGGCCAGCCACCGCCGGGCCTTCTCGTCGTCGATGCGGGTGAACGGGTACAGGGTCGCCCGCGACGCGTCCCGGTCCCGGCTCACCGGCGCACTGAGCGACACCATCCACAGCTGGTGCGTGGTGAGGGGAACGGGGTACTTGCTCGCAGCCTTCGGCTTGCGACGGTTCCATATCGCCATGGCGCCGCACCCTATGTCACGCCGTTCCTCAGGGGATCAGGGCACTTCCCCCTTCGAGCCCCTTCGAGCCCCTTCGAGCCCCTTCGAGCCCCTTCGAGCCCCTTCAAGGGACCTCCCCCCGACTGCGTGCATTCGCGTACGCCGTCGCCGCGCTCAGCCTTTCCGCCGCGGTGGCTCGCCGGACGGCGTCCGGTTCGCAGTCCCACTCCTTGCCACCACCGAGCGGTCTCAGCTGTACGTACGGTCCTTCGTACCCCATGACCATCCCCACCTTCCCTGAGCGCGTGTCCACGGCGTAGCAGCCGACCGGTGGCGGCTTCACCGCAGGGCCGCCGCGAGCCGGGCGGCGACCTCGACGGAAGAGCCGCCCAATTCGACCATCGGACAAGGTGCCTCGCGCCCCAAAGTCGCCGGGTCGATCCGCAGTGACGGCAACGTAATTCCGGCGTCGGCGAGCGCCGCCCGCAATTCCTTCACTGTTTCCTCCGCCTCTTCGACGCACTGCGCCGAGTGTCGTCCCCCGAGTGGTGCGTGTTCTTCCTTCACCGTGCTCCCCTGCCCTTTCGAGTTTCACGCTTCGCATCTCCAGCGTGACGCTCTGCACCTACACTCGGCAGGAGTCTGTCCTTTACAAGTGCGGCGCAGCGTAAGGGGGTTGGCCTGTGGCCAACGGTTCGCGGCAGGCAGCCTGGGAGTTCTTCGGGGCAGAACTGAAACGGCGCCGGGAGGACGCGGGTTTCACTCAGGTGGAGTTGGGAGCGCGCGTTTTCGTCTCCGGCGGACACATCGGCCAGTTCGAACAGGCTATTCGCAAACCCCAGTTGGATGTGGCACAGAGGATCGACGCGCTCCTACAAACCGACGGCTTTTTCGAGCGTACGTGGCGAAAGCTGATCGATGACAAACGCTACACGGGTTATTTCGCGGCGGTCGTGGAGCTGGAGCGGGCCCACATCCTCAAGGACGCTACAAGGCCCGAGTATTGGGCGATCCTGCACGAGAACGTGCTGCACGTACCGGTGGGCGGCCCTGCCGCCATGGCCGAGCAGTTGGAGCACATCGCCCTGCTGGCGCGCGATCGGACGGTGCTGGTGGCGGTGGTCCCCCGCGCGGAGGGAGCTTGCGCCTCGATGGCGGCGATGCTGCAGCTCATGGAGTTCGACGACGCGCCACCAACCGTCTATACAGAGACGTCGTTTTCGGGTGATTTGCTGGACGATCCGGCAGTGGTGAAGCGAGCGCGGCGCGCATACGACCTGCTCAGGGGCGCCGCACTGTCGCCGAAGGCGTCCCTTGCCCTGATCGAATCGGTGGCGGAGGACTTCAGACGATGCGCGAGTACGACCTGAGCAACGCCCACTGGCGCAAGAGCAGTTACAGCAATGGCGAGGGCGGCGAGTGTGTCGAGGTCGCTTACGACTTCATCGGCGCCGCCCAGTGGCGCAAGAGCACGTACAGCGACGACAACGGCGGCGACTGCCTCGAAGTAGCCGACGGAGTCCCCGGCGTCGTCCCCGTGCGTGACAGCAAGGTCCCGCACGGCCCCGTCCTGCTGCTCGGTCCCCTCGCCTGGACGGAGTTCATCGGCGCCGTAACGAAGTGAGTGACCCTAGCGCCGGTTCTCAAGTGACCGTCGGGACCTGGCCCCACCCTCACGCCCACGCCCCCGGTCAACCGACCTTGCGCAACTCCCCGTCGCCGAACACCGCGACCATCACAAGGCTGCCGCCCAGTGCCTCGACGTACCGGGCCACGACATCCGTACCAGAGACCTGACCACTCTCGATCTGCGAGATCCGGCCCTTGCTCACGCCCATACGCTCGGCCACCTGCGCCTGGGTGAACCCGCGTTCCTGACGCATGTCGACCAGCCGCCAAGCCCTGGCCTCGGCGAGCATGCGCTGGGCGCCTTCGAGGAACGCGTCCCGGCCACCCGCCAGCTCTTCCGCCCGCTCACGGTGTCCACTTGCCGACCACCCGACGTATCCGCTCACTTCCCGGCCTCCTTCTTCCGATCAGCCACGTACTCCGCGTACCGAAGCTCGGCCAGCGGGATCGCCTCGTCGTACCAGGCGCTCCAGTTCCCGGCCTTGTCCCCGGCCACCAGCAGGATCGCGGAACGCCACGGGTCGAACATGAACAGGACACGCACCTCAGCCTGACCCGCCGACCCGGGACGCAGCTCCTTGAGATTGTGCAGGGCCGATCCCTTGATCCTGTCGACCAGAGGGCGTCCCTCTGCGGGTCCGTTGCAGGCAAGGATCCAAATCGCCTGGTTGACGAGCACGTACGAGCCCGGGTCAGCCTTTTCCAAATCGTGCAGCCACTGGTCGACCTCGTCGGTCAGGTAAACGTCCCACTGCTCTTCCACCTTCAACCCTTTCGCGAGTTTAGCATTCACTAAACCCCTTGCGAAGACAGCCGCACGTCCGAATCCAGGTCTCCTTCACCCGTACGAGATGGTCCACCCAGGGCTATCAGCGAACCGGTGGCAAACGGCCCCACACGTGAAAGCTCGCCCCCGCCAGGATCTCCACACCCGCAGCGGTCAGGAGCGCGGTGGGAAGTGAGCGGGTGGCGATCGGGCCCGCGAGGGCCGCGCCGAGGGCGAAGCCGGTGATCTTCAGGCTGGCTCCGGTGGTGAAGATCTGGCCGCGCAGGAGGGCCGGCGCCTCCCGGTGGCGTACGGAGAACAGGGCCGTGAGCTGGGGTCCTTCACCGGCACCGGCGATGAGGGCGGCTGCAATGACGAGGCCCGGTCGGTCAGTCGCGGCCAGCGCGAGGGCGGCGGCCTGTAGGCAGCCTCCACGCCGCAGGGACTGCGAAGCCGATCAGCGCGCGGAGGGTCTGGAGCACTCCGCGCAGACGTGGGCGGTTCGTAAGCGGGGCTTGACGGCGGTGTCGTCGTCCCGCTGGGCCGGATCGATCACCAAGGCCACGCACGATCAGTGGGCGCTCGCCCGGCGTGGCCAGCTCGCCCACATCCAGTGCCTGGAGGCGGGGATCCGTACGCTCGCGCACCGGCTGTCGTTGCCGGTCGGCGCGAAGGGCTCCAGGAAGGCGCCGGGCGGCTACCGCAGTCAGCGGGAGTGGCATGCCAAGTCCCGCCGCCTGCACGTCCTCGAAGACCGGCTGGAGCGGGCGCGCGCCGACCGGGAGGCCGGGACCGTGCACGTCGTACGGGGCGGGAAGCGGCTGGCCCGGACCCGGCACCAGCTGGATGCCGCGCAGCTCACCGAGGCCCAGTGGCGCAGGCGGTGGGAAGCCGGGCGCTGGTTCCTGCAGGCCGACGGCGAGTCCGGCAAGCGGTACGGCAACGAGACGATCCGTGTCAGCCCGGACGGCGAGGTCAGCATCAAACTCCCGGCCCCGCTCGCCGGGTTGGCCAACGCCCCGCACGGCCGGTACGTCCTCGCCTGCCGGATCGGCTTCCCGCACCGCGGTGCCGAGTGGGCGGACCGGGTGGAGGCGAACCGGGCGGTGGCCTACCGCATCCACCTCGACGTGGACCGTGACCGCTGGTACCTGACGGCCTCCTGGCAGATCCCGCCCACGAAGAGCATCCCGATGGCCGCCGCCCTCGCGCACGGTGTGATCGGCGTCGATACGAACGCCGACCACCTCGCCGCCTGGCGCCTGGACATCCATGGCAACCCGACCGGCCATCCGCGCCGTTTCTTCTACGACCTGTCCGGCACCGCCGTTCACCGCGATGCCCAGGTCCGCCACGCCCTCACCCGGCTGCTGCACTGGGCCAGGACCTGCGGCGTGCAGGCGATCGCGGTGGAGGACCTGGACTTCGGCGCGGACAAGACCCGCGAGAAACACGGCCGCCGAAAGCGGTTCCGGCAGCTGATCTCCGGCATGCCCACCGGCAGACTCCGCGCCCGGCTCACCGCCATGGCCGACCAGACCGGCATCGCGATCATCGCCGTGGACCCGGCCTACACCTCCAAATGGGGCGCCCAGCACTGGCAAAAACCCCTCACTCACGGAAACAGGAAGACCACTCGCCACGACGCTGCCGCCGTGGCAATCGGACGGCGCGCCCAAGGACACCCGATCCGGCGACGGACGGCACCGTCCCGTGCACACCAGAGTGATGTGCACGGGCATCGGACCGTCCAGGCCGACCGGCGTGCCCTTGGGCGTGAGGGACCCCGCCCTCCCGTTCCCGGACCACGGACACGATCCGTGCGCGCCGGATGCGGAGCGAACGCGGGCGACCAGAACGCCCAACACCGTTCGGGACGTTCGGCTGAGCATGAATCCTGGCAACAGGACTCACTCCCGCTCAGTCTTTAGGAACGGTATCGGCGGGCGATCGAGCACTATGCGGGGGATCTTGACGCAGTGGAGGGCTACTAGGCGGCTTCGTGCCCCTCACGGCCGGGGCGTTCGAGCCAGAATTTCCGCGTACGTGACCATGCGGTGAGGGCCGATCTGTTGCGTCGCCGCTGAGCGGAGCGCCTCGTGCGCGAAGACGAACCTTGGTTGGGTTGACGCCTCGTCCCCGTGCACGGCGAAGAGACGTCCGAGACTGCCGCTGAACATGATCTCCAGCTGATACGGCGCCTGACGCGTCAGCAGAGCGAGGTCGGACATGGTCAGCCCCTCTCTGCTGGCCGCGACGAAGCCGATCACGTCCCGGTTCTCGGCGGCCCCTTCCAGGACGGCGCGCAGCTCATAGAGAGCGGTCTGGGAGGTGTCCTGGAAGGCTGAGGACGGCGTGAGCGTCCGCACCCGGCAGCTGCGCAGCGGATGGCCGGAGGGCACGTTGGCGGGCAGAGGCATGGGACGACCGGCGACGAGGACCCGCAGACCTTCGTCCGGATTCCGCGGCAGCAGTGAGGCAATGCTGGGCAGGCTCGTCTGCGGCCCACGGTCCTCGTCGAGCCCATCCACCATGAGGAGAAGTCGCCTGCCCTCATTCCGTGCCTGCTGGGTGGCGTCGGCCAGTAGGCGACGGCGCAGCACGTCCCGTGCACCGGACCCCAGCGTGCGGGTCGAAGGAGACGGTTCAGCCAGCAGCAGGGCCAGTTGCTCGATGAGTGCATCGGTAAAGGCCATGCTGTCGGACTGGCCCGCGAGGCGACCGGTGGTGAAGAACGACACCACGTCGACCTCGGGGGGAGGTCGCAGCGCAAACGATGACAGCAATGCGGTCTTGCCCGCCCACGGGTCGCCCTGCCACCGAACATAGGGCTCATTCCCGTGGCAGAACGCCGCCAGCTCCGCCAGCTCCGGCTGCCGGTCTCGCAGGGTTACGGGGGCCAAGTCGCGGATCTGGGCGAGATAGGGGGACTCCCGATCGGGTTCCAGACGCGGGACCTCCGCCAGCTTGCCCGGTTGCCCGAGGTTCAGCAGGGTGGCCAGGCTTCCCCGGTCCCCGGAGGACCCGGCCAGGGCTCGCTCGATCCGGGCGGCTGTCAGGCTGCCCAGGCCCTCTAGAGAGTTGTGTTGGGTGACGATGCCGACGATGCGGCCTTCGGCCCACACCGGCGCACCCGAGAACCCGGCCCATGGGGACGAGTGGTCGGGGGAGTCGGCGGGTGCATCCACGTGAATCTCCAGTGTGCCGCTGCGCACGTTGGCCAGGCTGGAGACGGTGCCGAAGAGATGGGCCACGTCCCTGATGGGGCCGTCGGGCCCATAGTGCAGCTTGTAGGAGGGAAAGCCTGCCGTTTCCACGGTCACTACGGCCGGCCGGGTCGTCATGCGACCGTAGCGGACCGGGGCGACCACGGTGGCGTGGCTGGGCGGTTCGAAACGCAGGATCGCAACGTCAGCGGATTCGTCGACCCATGCGACCGTTGCCGGCCCGATCCACTCCTCGGCGCCGAAATAGAGCTGCACTGCGAACGTGGTGCTGTCCCGCGCCAAATGGGCGGCGGTCAGCACACAGTCGTTCGTCACCCGGTAGCCCGAGCCGCCAAAGTGGTACATGCCATTCGAGGTTGGCTCCCAAACCTGCACGATCCG
Organism: Streptomyces sp. NPDC029292; assembly: GCF_055569295.1. Lineage (NCBI taxonomy): Bacteria > Bacillati > Actinomycetota > Actinomycetes > Kitasatosporales > Streptomycetaceae > Streptomyces > Streptomyces sp. NPDC029292. Next base: position 284,712 of record NZ_JBVHXR010000004.1, on the reverse strand, counting down.
CTCCGCGTCCAGATGCTGGGAGTACTCGACACGGGCCTCCGTCCGAGGCGGCGGGACGTCGTCTCGGGTGTCCTGCGCCATCGGGAAGATGGTGACCGTGATCAGGCCTTGCCGGATGACGACCACGGGCTCCGGCGAGCCCACGGTCCGGCAGTCCGCGACGGAGCGCGGAAGTCCGGCCCCCACGGATTCGACCAGTTTCACCCAGGTGAGCATTCGGGCGAGACGGAAGTTGCGGGGCTGGGACTGGCCTTCCAGGGTGCCGAGCCGCAACTGGCCGTCGGGCACCGCCGACGCGCCTCCCCAGGTGCCGGGACTGATCACCTCGATCCGGTCGTCGAAGACGTGGATCTGCACGCAGGCGGCCTGTTCGCTGTAGTCGCGGTGGACCACAGCGTTCGCGATGATCTCTCGTACGGCGATCATCGGGTAGCGGTAGGTGGTCTCGCTGTACGCGCTCGCGGCGGTGGGCGACTCTCCGAGCAGGGACGATCTCGCCACGAAATCCCGTGCTTGGACGATGAGTTCGGGAACCGTGCCGTGCAGGTCGGCGCTCTCCACCGGATCGGTCTTGCGGGTACCGCGGAATCGGACGCAGCGCACCATCGCCGCTGGGAGAAGCGCGGTGGGGTTCTGTCCGAACAGCAGCACACCGGCGCGGGTGGGGTCGCCGTCCTTGAGAAGCCCCGCGCGCTGGAGGAATTCGTTGGACGTCAGTTGCCGGGGCAGAGCGGCCGCCATGTCGTCGCGCAGGTCCTGGCGGAATGCCTCGATGTGCTTCTCGCTGAGAGCCTCGCCCCTGGCGATGTCGTCGAGGGAAGCGGAATGAGGGCTGGGCCGGGCGTCGTTGTCCGGATGCTCCAGCCACCCGGGAGACGGGGGAACGAGGACCGGCAAGGAGTCGGCCGGCTCCGCGGCCGGCGGCGTCGGGCGGCGGGCGATGGGGACGGCTCCCGCCCCGTCGAACTTGCGGTGCGGCTCATGGCCGTCGAACTTGACCTTCTCGAGATACGCGAAGAGGTCGTCGAGGTCCACTACTTGGTCGCTGTCCCTGTCGGGGGCCTCCGTGAGCAGCCCGTCGGTCAACGCCTTGGTGAAGGGGCTCGGTTCACCACGTACCTCGGCGTCAGCCGCCCGGTCCGTCGCCGAGGTGGCCGCGATGACGAAGCGTCCGTTGCCGGACAACCCTTCGAGGATCTCCTCTTCGCCCTTGAACACCCCACTGTGGCAGCAGTCGAGAATCACGATCTTCACCTGGGCGAGGCTGGCGGCGATCATTTCCGACACCATCGATCCGGTGACAGCGGTCGAACGCAACCTGTCGACTCTGGTATTGCTCGCGCACAGAAACAACTGCCGGTTAAGGCTGCGGCCATGCCCGCTGTAGTAGAACAACAGAGTGTCGTCCGCCTCCGCGCCACTGAAGAAATCATCGGCCGCGGCGGCGATCTCGGACGCATCGGCCTCGGGGAGAAGACGCACCTCGGTGCGTTGGAACAGTCCTGCCGACGGGTCTGTGAGTGCGTCGCGCAGGAGCACTCCATCCGCCTTCGGGCCCTGCAGTTCACGCAGTGGGCCCGGGTCTCCCGGAAAGCGTGAGTTGCACACGATCAGGGCCCGGTACATGCAATCCTTCGAGGAGCGACTACGTACATGACTACGTACATGCTGACTTGTAGCCAGCTTAGGTGGGGGAAAGCCAATCGTGGTGCAGATGGCGGGAATCAGCATCGAAGACCGGTTGACCGGAGTCGCCATTGATCATCCGGCGGCGCTCGACGCTCACTACGAGCTCTTCGAAGACCTCAAGTCGGTGCGGGGGCTCACGGCAACCGAGCGCGACGCCGCAGGGGACGGCGGCGGCAAGGGCGCACTCACCGAGCTGGTCGTAGGCTTCAGCAGCGCCGGATCCCTCGCCGCGTTCGTCCGGCTCGCGCAGCTCTGGCTGGGTCGGGACCGGCGCCGCTCACTGACCGTTTCCATCACGGATTCCGTCACGGACAACGGCACCGCCAAGGTGATCCGGATCGAAGGCGAGCACATCTCGACCGAGTCGCTGACCGAGGCGCTGCGCGCGGCGAGCGGCAACGCGGGCGAGGAGTCCGCGGACGCCACCGGAGAGAACGCCTAAGGGCCTGCGGCGAACGCGTCCATCACGTGGGCGGCGGTGGGTTCAAGGACGTGTCCGTGGATCTGCATCCGGAGAGCGGCGGACTCCGCTTCCGCGGCACGCGGCCCCAGGCTCACTCGTCGACGGTGAAGCAGCGGACGTATCTCCTCTGCCACGGTGTCTCCACCGCGTGCCCGTCGTAGTGGCGGCGCACGAAGGCCACCGCCTCCTCCGGCGGTACGCCGTCGAGCACGGCGAGGCAGGCCAGGGCCGTGCCGGTGCGGCCCCGGCCACCGCCGCAGGCGATCTCGACGCGGTCGGCGGGTGCCCGCTTCCAGGCCTCGGCGAGGACCGCGCGGGCCTCGGCGCGGTCGGCGGGCAGCCTGAAGTCCGGCCAGCGCAGCCAGCGGGCCTCCCAGGGGACTTCGGGGGGCCGCTTGCCGAGCAGGTACACGGCGTACGTCGGTGCCGGGCCGCCGGCCGGGAGCGGCCGGCGCAGGGCGCGGCCCCGCACCAGCCGCCCGGAGGGCAGCCGCAGCACGCCCGCGCCGCTCGGGTTCCAGGTCTCGGTCACGGGGTCAGGGTAGGTCCCCGGACGCTCAGCTCACCCCACGCGACTCCTGTGCCGCCCGCGCCTCGATACCCCGGAAGTGGTCCGCCATCGCGCGCTGCGCGCCCTCGACGTCGCGGGCGCGCAGCGCGGTGACGATGTCGCGGTGGCGGCGGACGGTCACCTCGGGGGCGGGGTCGTCGGTCCAGCCGCGTACGCCGGCGACGCGGCGGAAGACGGTCCAGAAGGCGCCGAGGAGCTGCGGAACGAGGGCGTTGCCGAGCGACGCGTACAGCAACTCATGGAATTCGCGGTCGAGTTCGGGGAAGGGACGCCCCGCCAGGCCCGCCTCCTCCATCCGGGCCACGACGGCTTCGAGGCGGTCGAGCTCGGCCTCGGTCAGCACCGCCGCGACCCGGCGTATCAGCCCCTCCTCCAGCACCTCGCGGACCTGCAGGATCTCCGCCAACGCCCCCGTCTCGTCGTCCGGTTGGGCGAGTGTGCGGAAGGTGAGGCCGTCGACGAGCGGGGTCAGGGAGGCCTGGCCGACATAGGTGCCGTAGCCGTGCCGGATCTCGACTATGTCGAGCGCCTGCAGGGCCTTGAGGGCCTCGCGGACGGAGTTGCGGCTCACGCCGAGGTCGGTCATCAGCTCGGTCTCGGTGGGCAGCGGCGCACCGGCCTGGAGCTTGCGGTCGAGGATCAGCTGCATGACCTCGCGCTGGATCTGGCTGCTCACCCGGCGCTCGGACCGACGCCGGTTCCCGGTCTCCTCAGACATGCGCCGCATCGTACGCTCGCTGGACATCCGACGTCCCACCTCCGGACTGAATAAACGCCAACTACCCGTATTTCACGCCTTCATTGGTCGCACCTCTGGAAGATACGCCATTCGTGTGCGATCCCTTGACCGCCCCGACAGCCCCTCTTATGGTCACGCTGCCCCCTATGACGTAGGACGTCGTATCTCCCATTCCCTGGACCACTCGCTGGACCACTCTCTGGACCATCGCTGGACCACTCGCTGGATCACTCACTGGACCACTCCTTGCTGGAGGAACCGTGCGCGACGTGACCGACTCCCCGGCGCTGCACCGCCGTAGCTTCCTGAAGTACACCGGCGCCCTCGGCGTGGCCGCCGCCCTCTCCTCGTCGCTGGCCGCCTGCTCGTCCGGGCCGGAGTCCACGAACGACACCGGCGGCGGGAAGGGCGGCAAGAACGCGACACTGACCGCCGTCATCGGCTATGGGAACGACGGCAGCTGGGATCCGACGCAGACCGCGTCCGCCTTCTGCATGGCCGCCAACAACCATATCTACGAGGGCCTGCTCGACACGGACCCGATCTCGCGCGAGCCGTACGCCGCGCTGGCCACCGAGGTGCCGTCCGATCTCAGCGGCACGTCCTGGAAGTTCACGCTGCGGGCCGGGGCCACGTTCCACGACGGGAAGCCGGTCACCGCCGACGACGTGGTCTTCGTGTTCGACCGCATTCTCGATCCGAAGACGCCGACTCTCGCGAAGGGCTTCTTCGCCGGCTGGCTGAAGGAGGTCCGGAAGATCGACGCGCAGAACGTCGAGCTGGTACTGAAATTCCCCTTCCCGGAGGGGGTTTCGCGGCTCACGCTCGCCAAGATCATGCCCAAGCACATCTTCTCCCAGCCGGGTGCCTGGGACGACGCGACCGCGGGCAAGGCGGTCGGCTCGGGGCCGTACCGGCAGGCCGCGCACCACCCGAAGTCGAACACCACCTTCGAGGCGTTCGCCGACTACAACGGCCCGCGCAAGCCGGCCTTCAAGAAGATGAACTGGCTGACCATCGTGGACGCCGCGCCGCGCGTCGCGAAGATCTCGGGGGCGAGCGCGGGCGCGCAGATCGCCGACAACATCCCCTACGCCAACATCGAACAGCTCAAGAAGAGCGGCATGACCGTCCAGGGCGGCGCGGGCATGAACAACCTCTTCCTGATGTTCAACACCCAGCACAAGCCCTTCGACGACGTACGGGTCCGGCAGGCGCTCCGCTACGCCATCGACACCGGCAAAATGGTCGAGGTCGCCCTCAAGGGCCACGGCAAGCCGTCGACCTCCTTCCTCAACGAGGGCAACCCGGCCTACCGGCCGGCGAAGACCGTCTACGCGTACGACCCGGAGAAGGCGAAGAAGCTCCTGAAGGCTGCCGGGATCTCAGGGCTGAAGATCAACATCCTCGCGGTCAACGTCAGTTGGATCGTCGACTGCCTGCCGACCATCAAGGCCTCCTGGGACGCGATCGGCGTGGAGACCACGCTCTCACCGCAGGAGACGACCGCCGTCTTCACCAAGATGGACCAGAAGCAGGACTACCAGGTGGTCGCCGCCGCCTCGAACCCCAACCAGTTCGGCCTCGACGCCGACCTGATCATGCACTACAACTACGGCCCCCAGAACCTCTGGATGAGCTACGCCCGCTGGGCCGACAACGCCGTGGCCAAGAAGCTCTTCAAGGACATGGACCAGGCGACCCAGGAGTCGGACGCCGACCGGAAAACGACGATGGTCCAGGACTACATCGACATCGTCGCCGAACAGGCCGTGCTCTACCCGGTCGTGCACAACGAGCTGATGACGGCGTGGGATCCGAAGAAGCTCACCGGCATCCGCGCGCAGCCGTATCCGGGCATCAATCTCCTCCAGGCCAAGTGGGTCTAGGGCCCCCTCCGGCCCTGGCAGCAAGGGGAGTTCGTACGTGACCACCGTCGCCAGAATCCTGGCCCGCCGCATCGCCCTGCTCGTGCCCCTGATGCTCGGCATCGTGCTGTTCGTGTTCCTGGTGATGCGGTTCTCGGACGTCGACCCGGCGTCCGCGTTCTTCCAGGGCGCCAACCCGACGCCGCAGCAGCTGCACGACTTCCGGGAGCGGAACGGGCTGCTCGATCCCTTCCCGGTCCGTTACGTCCACTTCATCGGGGACCTGCTCCACGGTGACATGGGCACCAGCGCGCTGACCCGGGCGCCGGTCGTCGACCAGGTCACCACCGCGCTGCCGCTCACGCTCCAGCTCACCTTCCTGGGGCTCGGCATCGCGGTGGTGCTCGCGCTGCTCGGCGGGGTCACCGCCGCGATCTACCGCGACCGGCTGCCCGACCAGATCATCCGGGTCGTCTCGCTCACCGGTGTCGCGGCGCCGGGCTTCTGGCTGGCGCTGCTGATGATCCAGTATCTGGCCGTCGACCAGGGCTGGTTCCCGACCGGCGGCTACATCAACCCCGCCGACTCGCTGAGTGGTTGGCTGAAGACGATGACCCTGCCCGCCTTCGCGCTCTCGCTCCCGGTCGCCGCCCAGCTCACCCGGATCGTGCGCACGGCCGTGGTCGAGGAGCTCGACAAGGACTACGTACGGACGGCGATCGGCAGCGGCCTGCCCCCGGTGGTCGTGGTCGGCCGGAACGTCCTGCGCAACGCCCTGATCAACCCACTGACCGTACTGGGCCTGCGCGTCGGTTATCTCCTCGGTGGCGCGGTCGTCATCGAGACCATCTTCTCGCTCCCGGGCATGGGGAAGCTGATGATCGACGCCGTGAAGAACGGCGACCCGGCCGTCGTCCAGGGAGTCGTGCTGACGACGGCCACCGGCTTCGTGGTCGTGAACCTCGTCATCGACATCCTGTATCTGCTGGTCAATCCGCGACTGAGGGATGCGACCCCATGACAACTCGCTCGCGTCTGGCGACGGTTCTCGCCCGCCCCGGCATCCGGCTGCGGGGCTGGCGCCGGCTCCCCCTCCTCACCCGTGTCGCCGCCTGCTTCCTCACCGTCGTCGTCCTGCTGGCCCTCTTCGCACCCCTCCTCGCCCCGCACGACCCGCTCGACCAGCAGCCGCAGGTGGACGGCACCGGGCACCCGTCCGGCGGCCACTGGATGGGACAGGACAGCCTCGGCCGGGACATCCTCAGCCGGCTGATGTACGGCGCCCGCTGGTCCCTCGCCATCGGCCTGGGCGCCACCGCGCTCGCCCTCGTCGTGGGAGCGCTCCTCGGCGCGGTCGCGGCGACCTCGCGCAAGGCGGTCGACGAGACGCTGATGCGCTGCCTGGACGTGGTGATGGCGTTCCCCGGCATCGCGCTGGCGGCGGTCCTGGTCGCCGTCTTCGGCGGCGGCATCACGGTGCTGATCTGCGCGATCGCGTTCCTGTTCACGCCGCCCGTCGCAAGGGTCGTACGGGCGAACGTACTCGACCAGTACGGCGAGGACTACGTGACGGCGGAACGCGTGATCGGCGCACGGACACCCCACATCGTCCTCCGCCACGTGGCCATCAACTGCGCCGCTCCCATACTGGTGTTCTGCACGGTCCAGGTCGCGGAGGCGATCGTCTTCGAGGCGTCGCTGTCGTTCATCGGGGCGGGCGTCCGGCCACCCGACCCCTCCTGGGGCAGCGTCATCGCGGACGGCAAGAACATGGTGCTGACCGGCGGCTGGTGGGCGACGGTCTTCCCCGGCCTGCTGATGCTCATCACCGTGCTGTCCCTGAACATCCTGTCCGAGGGCGTCTCGGACGCGTGGGCGGCACCGGCGGCCAGGGAGGTGGAGGTGCGCGAGGCGGCGGCGGACCGCCTGGAGGCGCCGGAGCCCGGCAGCGGAAAGGTCCTCGAACTGCCAGGGCTGACCGAGGCGGCCACGCGCCTGCGCTCCCGGGCCCGCCCACTGCCCACCGGCCAACCCGTGCTCGCCGTCGAGAACCTCGCCATCGGCTTCGACGCCCGGCACGGCGGCGTGGACATCGTCGACGGCATCAGCTTCGACGTGCACCCCGGTGAAGTCCTGGGACTGGTCGGCGAGTCGGGCTGCGGAAAGTCCCTGACGGCGCTGACGGTGATGGGCCTGGAGCCGAAAGGGGCGCGAGTCCGGGGCCATGTCCGTTTCAGCCAGCGGCAGTTGGTCGGCGAGCCGATGCGCGTACGACGACGCCTGCTGGGCCACGAGATGGCGATGGTCTACCAGGACGCGCTGTCGTCCCTGAACCCGGCGATGACGATCAGGGCGCAGCTGAAGCAGGTCGTACGGCGCGGCGGCAAACGCACTCCCGCGGAACTCCTCGGGCTGGTCGGCCTCGACCCCGAACGCACCCTGCGCAGCTACCCCCACGAACTCTCCGGCGGCCAGCGCCAACGCGTCCTCATCGCGATGGCGTTGTCCCGCAGCCCCAAGCTGATCGTCGCCGACGAACCGACGACGGCCCTGGACGTGACGGTCCAGGCGCAGATCATCGAGCTGCTCCTCCGGCTGCGCGAGGAGCTGGGCTTCGCCCTCATCCTCGTCTCGCACGACCTGGCGCTCGTCGCGGACGTCACGGACCGGGTGGTCGTGATGTACGGCGGCCAGATCGTGGAGACGGGCGTGACGGCGGACCTCGTGGAGTCCCCCGCCCACCACTACACGCGCGGACTGCTCGGCAGCGTCCTGTCGCTGGAGTCGGCGGCCGAGCGGATGACGCAGATCAAGGGGGTCGTGCCCGCCCCCGCGGACTTCCCGGCGGGCTGCCGTTTCGCCGACCGCTGCCCGCTGGCGAGCGAGGTGTGCCGGACGACGGCACCCGACCTGCTGGGTGCGCCGACGCATACGGCCGCCTGCCACCATCCCGCGATCGACCTGACGACGGAGCCCGCCACCAGGGGAAGCGAGGCAGTCAAATGACGTCACCGACGAAGTCGCCCGTGCCGGCACTCATGGCCCTGTCCGACGCCCATGTCGTCCACAAGGCGCGCACCGGTGGCCTGTTCGCCCGCGACCGGGTGTACGCGCTGACGGGCGCCGATCTGACCATCGCGCCGGGCGAGACGGTCGGGGTCGTCGGTGAGTCCGGCTGCGGCAAGTCGACGCTGGCGAAGGTACTGGTGGGGGTGCAGCGGCCGACATCCGGCACGGTGTCCTTCCGCGGCCGCGACCTGTGGTCGATGAAACCGGCCGAGCGCCGCACCGCCGTCGGCGGCAGCACGGGCATGATCTTCCAGGACCCGTCGACGGCACTGAACCGCCGGCTGCCCGTACGACAGATCCTGCGCGACCCCCTGGACGTGCACCGACGCGGCACGGCGACCGAACGAGCCGACCGTGTAAGGGAATTGATGTCCCTGGTCGGCCTGCCCCGGGCGCTCGCGGACGCCCTGCCCGGCCAGCTCTCCGGTGGCCAGCGCCAACGCGTGGCCATCGCGCGGGCCCTCGCCCTCGACCCCGACCTCGTCGTGGCCGACGAACCGACGAGCGCGCTGGACGTGTCGGTCCGCGCGCAGATCCTCAACCTCCTCCTGGACCTGAAGGAGCGCCTGGGCCTGGCCCTCGTCTTCGTCTCGCACGACATCCAGACCGTACGGAGGATGAGTGACCGGGTGATCACCATGTACCTCGGCCGGATCGTGGAGGAGTCCCCGGCCGCCGAGGTCACCGACCGCTCCCGGCACCCGTACACCCGGGCCCTCTTCTCCGCCACGCCGGGCCTGCTGGACCCGATCGACCCCATCCCGCTGGTGGGCCCGGTCCCCTCGGCGACCGCACCGCCCTCCGGCTGTCCCTTCCGCACGCGCTGCTGGAAGGCGGACGAGGTGTGCGCCTCCGCGATGCCGGACTTCACGGCCGCGTCGGCCCCGGGCCACCGCTTCCGGTGCCACCATCCTGTGCAGGAGGACCAGTCGACGCGCGCTCTGGTCGCGCAGGCGGAGTCCGCCTCCCCGGTCACCGCCATGGCCGACATCCCCGCCCAGCATCAACCCTAGGGAGCCCGCATGCCGATCCCCACCCCGCTGACCGGTGTCGTTCCGCCCGTCTGCACCCCCCTGACACCGGACCGCGAGGTGGACGTCCCCTCGCTCATCAGGCTCGTCGACCACCTGGTGGAGGGCGGTGTCGACGGCCTCTTCGTGCTGGGCTCGTCCTCGGAGGCGGCGTATCTGACGGACGCGCACCGGCGGCTGGTCGTGTCGACGGTGGTGTCGCATGCCGGGGGTCAACTGCCGGTGCTCGCGGGGGCGATCGACATGACGACGCCGCGGGTGCTGGACCATGTGGCGTACGTGACCGCGGCGGGGGCGGACGCGGTCGTGGTGACCGCGCCCTTCTACACGCGTACGCACCCGGCGGAGATCGCCCGCCACTTCCGCCTGATCGCGGCCCGTTCCTCCGCTCCCGTCTTCGCGTACGACCTGCCCGCGTCCGTCCACACCAAGCTGGACGCGGAGCTGGTCCTCTCACTCGCCGCGGACGGCGTACTGGCCGGGCTGAAGGACTCCAGCGGCGACCTCGCCGGCTTTCGCTCCGTCGTGACAGGCGCGCGTGCACACCCCGACATCACCGGCTTCAGCGCCCTCACCGGCTCCGAACTCGTCGTCGACTCGGCGCTCGCCCTGGGCGCCGACGGGGCCGTGCCCGGCCTCGCCAACGTCGATCCGCACGGGTACGTACGCCTCGACCGGCTCTGCCGGGAGGGGGACTGGGAGCGGGCGCGGGCCGAACAGGAACGGCTCTGCGCCCTGTTCGGCATGGTGGGCGTCGGCGACCCCGCCCGGATGGGCGGCAGTTCGTCGGCTCTGGGGGCCTTCAAGGCGGCGCTGTGCTTGCGGGGGGTGATCTCCTGTCCGGCTACCGCGGAGCCGCAGGTTCCGTTGTCGGAGGCGGAGGTGGAGCGGGTGGGGAAGTATCTGGCGGCGGCGGGGTTGCTGTGAGGTTTTCTCGCCCCCCTCCGCCCCTGCCCGTCCCGTCCTTGGGCTCCGGCCCCAGACCCCGCTCCTCAAACGCCGGAGGGGCTGATTCTTGGCCCGTCCGGCGTTTGAGGACGAGGCCGTTCAGGCCGAAGCGGGGGTCTGGGGGCGGCAGCCCCCAGGGACGATGGGGGTCCCCCCGCTCGAGCGAAGCCGAGAGTGGGGGAGGGCAGGGGCGGAGGGGGCGAAAAACCCACCACGGCTCCACCTAGCCCCCGAGGTCGGTCACCGGGATCCGCCGGAACTCGATCGTGTCGTACGTCCCCGTCGCACCCGTCTCGTAGAGGATCCCGACCCGGCCGGCGCCCAGCTGGACGAGGTCGGAGTACGCGGCCCGCAGCGAGGAGAGCGTCGTCGCCTTGGTGAAGGTCGCGCCCCCGTCCGTGCTGCGCCAGATCGCCATCGACTGGCGGGCAGTGGGGACGGAGGGGCCGGAGAAGAGGAGGGGCGCGGACGGCCCGCCGCGGAGTTGGAGGACGGAGGCCTGGACCACGGGGACGTCGTTCAGGGTGGGCTGGACCGTGTAGGGGCGGACGAGGGTCTCGGCGCCGTCGGCGGAGTAGGCGTCGAGGCGATTCCCGGGGCTCGTGCCGTTCTGGTCTCGGGAGGTGAAGTAGAGCCGCCCGTCGGGCAGTTCGGCGGCTCCGCTCTCGTTGGCGTTGGCGACCCCGTCGTACGAGTCGTCGACGAACCCGAGGTGCCAGCGGAACCCGCCGTCGTCGCTGTAGAGGGCGTGCGCGCCGTAGTACTTGGGCTCCTGCCCGGTGTCGGCGGAGCCCACGGGCGGGGCGGCGGAGTGGTTGGCGGGGATCACGAGGCGCCCGGTGTGCGGGCCGTGCCGCAGCGCGACCGCGTGCCCCGGGCCCGTCGCGTACCAGCGCCAGTCCGGCAGCTTCACGTCCGCCGTGATGTCGCGCGGAGCGGAGAAGTGCCGCCCGTCGTCGCGGCTCGTCTGGACGAAGACGCGACGGCTCTGTTCCGGCGTGACCTCGCCCCGCATGATCTGCGCCTCGGTCACCGCACCGCTGTTGTAGGACGTGACCAGGACGATCCGGCCCGTGCGCGGGTCCACGACCGGGGCCGGGTTGCCCCGGGTGTCCCCGTCCCCGGACGCGACGACCCGCAGGGGACCCCAGGTGCAGCCGCCGTCGAAGGAGCGTCTGAGGACGACGTCGATGTTCCCGGTGTCGCCCGCACCGCTGTGCCTCCCCTCGGCGAAGGCCAGCAGCGTGCCCGCGCCGGTCGTGACCGTCGCCGGGATGCGGTACGTGTCGTAGCCGTCCTGGCCCGCGGTGTACGGCACGGAGGAGGTACAGCCCCCGATGGCGAGCGGCGCGCCCGACGCCGTACCGGTGGCCGCGAGGGCGGTGAGGGCGGCGAGGAGTCCGGTGGTTGCCGCGAACGCGACCATGCGGCTCGTGACGGTCATGGCACTCCCTGGACGGCGGAGGAGGTGGGACGTGGGATGTCTATGTCCAGGAGAACCTAATGTGCCTTACGGGACGCGGCAATACCCGTGCCGCTACGGCGTGTTGATGCGGCGTCAGTTCAACAGGTGCCCGGAGTGACGAGCCCCGACTCGTACGCCACGATCACCAGCTGGGCCCGGTCGCGGGCGCCCAGCTTGCCCCTGATGCGGCTCACGTGGGTCTTCGCGGTGAGCGGACTCAGGCCCAGCGACTCCGCTATTAGGCACGAGGCGGCCCTCCAGGAACGTACAGCGGTGGTCATGGGTCCACGGCTCGGTCGTGCTGCACGTCCGCGAGTTTCGACGCGAACCGGGCCGACGACGGCCAGCACGGCCACCCAGAGCCCGAGCAGCAGCCAGGGCACGGCCCGTCGCCGCGTACGCGTGGTTGTCTTTGCGGGCCCCATGACGGGGTCCTCCCCTCCTGGACGGGTGTCTGGACATGCACCAGACTCCCGGCGCGGCGGGCCGGATTCGTCGCACGGGAGGGCGAGTTCGGGGGTACTGCGACGGGTGGCCCGACGGGCCGTATTACTCCCGGAGGAGTACCAAGGAGGAGGACCAAGGAGGAGGACGAGAAGTACCAGCAGCACGAGGAGCACTAGGAGGGTGTGCGCGCCGCCACCAGCAACCGCGTCACATCGTCCGAGCAGATCGTCAGCGCCGCGCCCACAGTGGCCAGGACGTCCCGCTCGGCGGGGGTGTACGGCCCGTCGGCGAGGGCGATCCGCGCGCCCTGGAGGAGGATCGCCTCCCGGCCGGTGGGCGCGAGGTGCGGGGCCAGCGGGTCCAGGGCCTCATGGAGCTCTATGGCCAGGCTCGCCCCGCACGGCTCCCCGAGGACACGGCCGGTGTCCGCGGCGAGCGCCTCGACGAGGGCGCCGAGCTGGTCCTCCGTGCAGTCGTCGAAGCCGGCCGAGCGCACCGCTCCGGCGGCCGTCTCCAGGGACGTACGGGCGCAGGCGCCGCCCGCGGCGAGCACGGCGAGGGCGACGGTGTGGACGGCGTCGCGGAGCATCGCGGAGAAGCGGGTCGTGGTCGGGTGGTCGAGGACGTCGGCGCCGTAGTGGTGGCGGCAGGCGGCGCATTCGACGACGGGCCCGGTCTCGCCGCGCGGGAGGACGGGAACGCCGAGGAACGTGACGCGGCGACGGCCGGTGAGGCGCTGGTAGTTGCGGTCGCCTCCGCAGCCGGGGCAGAAGAACTCGCCGTCGCCGACGGCCGTCCACGCGGTACGGGTGCCCAGGATGTGGGAAACCTGAACTGCACGACCGTTTCGTCCCCATCCTGGCAGCACGTCGCACACCTCCGTAACGCCGCGGCAACATCGCCGCGCTGGCGTGATGTTAGCCACATTGTTGAGTCAACGTCAGTACCCAGGACGAGACCTGCCCGTGACCTGCACGGCAATTGGCCGGTATACGACGTGGCCCCGCCCGCCTCGAAAGGCGGACGGGGCCAGGAAAAGCGCCGGTCAGGATCGTCAGCGGGCCGCGCGGTTGACGGCGGAGACGACGGCCTTCAGCGAGGCACGTGTCGTATTCGCGTCGATGCCGATCCCCCACAGGACCTGACCGTCGATGGCGCACTCGATGTACGAGGCGGCCTGCGCGGACGCGCCCTCGCTCATCGTGTGCTCCTGGTAGTCCAGCAGGCGTACGTCGATGCCGATGGACTGCAGGGCGTCGAAGAACGCGGAGATCGGACCGTTGCCTGTGCCGGTCAGGACCGTGTCGACGCCGTCGACCGACGCCTCGACGGTGAGCGTGTCCACGCCGTCCTTGTCCGTCGTGGACTGGCCGTTCTTGACCTGGATACGGCCCCACGGGTTCTCGGGGTTCGGCAGGTACTCGTCCTGGAAGATCGCCCAGATGTCCTTCGGGGTGACCTCGCCGCCCTCGGCGTCCGTCTTCGCCTGGATGATCTTCGAGAACTCGATCTGCATCCGGCGCGGCAGGTCCAGCTTGTGGTCGTTCTTCAGGACGTACGCGATGCCGCCCTTGCCGGACTGCGAGTTGACGCGGATGACGGCCTCGTACGAGCGGCCGACGTCCTTGGGGTCGATCGGCAGGTACGGGACGGCCCACTCGATGTCGTCGACGGTGACGCCCTTGGCCTTCGCGTCGGCCTCCATGGCGTCGAAGCCCTTCTTGATGGCGTCCTGGTGGGAGCCGGAGAAGGAGGTGTAGACCAGGTCGCCCACGTACGGGTGGCGCGGGTGGACCTCCATCTGGTTGCAGTACTCGGCGGTGCGGCGCACGTCGTCGATGTTCGAGAAGTCGATCTGCGGGTCGACACCCTGCGAGAACAGGTTCATGCCCAGCGTGACCAGGTCGACGTTGCCGGTGCGCTCGCCCTGGCCGAACAGACAGCCCTCGATGCGGTCGGCACCGGCCATCAGGGCCAGCTCGGCGGCGGCGACGGCCGTACCGCGGTCGTTGTGCGGGTGGACGGACAGGCAGACGTACTCGCGGCGGGACAGGTTGCGCGACATCCACTCGAAGCGGTCCGCGTGCGTGGAGGGGGTCGAGCGCTCCACCGTGGCGGGCAGGTTGAGGATGATCTCGCGGCCCGGACCGGGCTGCCAGACGTCCATGACCGCCTCGCAGACCTCCAGGGCGAAGTCCAGCTCGGTGTCGGTGAAGATCTCGGGGCTGTACTGGTAGCCGAACTCGGTCTCGGGGCCCAGCAGCTTCTCGGCGTACTCGACGACCAGGCGCGTGCCGTCGACGGCGATCTGCTTGATCTGGTCCTTGGAGCCGCGGAAGACGACCCGGCGGAAGACCGGGGCCGTCGCGTTGTACAGGTGCACGGTGGCGCGCTTGGCGCCCTTCAGCGACTCGACGGTCCGCTCGATCAGGTCCTCGCGGGCCTGGGTCAGCACGGAGATCGTCACGTCGTCCGGGATCGCGCCCTCTTCCTCGATGATCGAGCGCACGAAGTCGAAGTCGGTCTGGCCGGAGGCGGGGAAGCCGACCTCGATCTCCTTGTAGCCCATCTTCACCAGCAGGTCGAACATCTCGCGCTTGCGGGCGGGCGACATGGGGTCGATCAGGGCCTGGTTGCCGTCACGCAGGTCGGTGGAGAGCCAGCGGGGGGCGACGGTGACCCGGTTGTCCGGCCAGGTGCGGTCGGCGATGTCGACCTGCTCGTACCGGCCGTACTTGTGGATCGGCATGGACGTGGGCTGCTGGCGGTTCTGGCTGTTCGCCATGATGCGTGGGCTCCTCGGTGGGTGTCCGAAAGGACGGCCGACGGCGCAACGCCAGACTCCGCGGGGAGGGGGTCGGCCTCGACTACAGGCCCTCGCCGCGGCAGCTAAGGAGAAGCAGCCCGAAACGCATGATGCTCCGCAGCCTAGCCGAGCTGTGCTCCGTGCGGGGAGGCTGTATCAGTATGCGGGACCGGGGGAACATTTGGGACAAAAAGTGCCCTATACCACTCTCGACCGGAGTCCGAGGCTCCCTATCGCCGCATTTCACCAATCATGGTTGCAGGTAGTGACAGGGCCATAACTCAGTGCAAGGGTGCCGGGCATGACCACCAACGGGGGCTTTGAGCCCGTCTTCTGCACCATCGTCCCGCCCCACGTCCTCGACAAGCTCGCCCAGCACGAGGACCCCGCGCTCTCCGGTCCCGCCCGCCAGACACTGGAGCACGACGCCTTCGAGCGCACCCACCGCCGGCTGACCACGGTCATCGGCGCGCCCTCCGTGGCCCCGCCCCAGGGAACCACCGAGGCCAAGCCGCACCGCACGATCTACGACGCCCGCCACCACCAGGACCTGCCCGGCAAGAAGGTCCGCGGCGAGGGCGACAAGCCCGGCAAGGACGCCACGGTCAACCGCGCGTACGCCGGTCTCGGCGCGACGTTCGAGCTGTATCTGAAGGCGTACCAGCGCAACTCGATCAACGGCGAGGGCCTGCCGCTGAACGCCACCGTGCACTTCGACACGGACTACAACAACGCCTTCTGGAACGGCGAGCAGATGGTGTTCGGCGACGGTGACGGCGAGATCTTCCTCGACTTCACCATCCCGGTCGACGTCATCGGCCACGAGCTGACCCACGGCGTCACGCAGTACAGCGCGAACCTGACCTATTTCGGCCAGCCGGGCGCCCTGAACGAGTCCATGTCGGACGTCTTCGGCTCGCTGATCAAGCAGTACACGCTCGGCCAGACCGCCACCGAGGCCGACTGGCTGATCGGCGCGGGCCTGCTCGCCGCGCGCGTCACCGGCACGGCGCTGCGCTCCATGAAGGAGCCGGGCAGCGCGTACGACGACGACGTGCTCGGCAAGGACCCGCAGCCCGCGACGATGGACCACTACGTCCGCACCGGCCGCGACAACGGCGGCGTCCACATCAACTCCGGCATCCCCAACCACGCCTTCTACCTCGTCGCCGAGGCGCTCGGCGGCCACGCCTGGGAGCGGGCCGGACAGATCTGGTACGACGTCCTCACCGGCGGGGAGCTGCCCCAGCAGGCACTCTTCTCGGACTTCGCGCGCCTCACGCTCGCCGCGGCACGGTCCCGGTACAACGAGGGAGAGGAACTGCAGGCCGTGACGAAGGCCTGGGAGCAGGTCGGGGTCCCGGCCTCGTAGCCCTGGCGTCCGACTCGTACTAGACAGGACCCATGCGTATTCAGGTGAGGCGCACGGGCGGATTCGCGGGCATCGAGCGCCAGGCCGAGGTGGACACCTCGGGACGGCCCGACGCCCATGAGTGGCACGCCCTGGCCGAGCAGGCAATCGCCGCCGGCCGGGGCACGCCCTCCATCGGCGTCCCGGACGGCTTCAGCTACGAGATCACGGTGGACGGCAAGACGGTGTACGCCGCCGACCCGCGACTGACACAGGAGCAGCGAAAGCTGATTTCGAAGGTCCTGAAGGAGGGCGCGTAGCAACTGTGGCCAGGTGGGGCGCCCCTTCGGGGGCGCGGGTCCGTGACACTGTGCGGCTCCGCCGCGTGGGCGCGACCAGCCCGAGAAAGCCCGCAGCCGCCGAAGACAGCACCACCCCTCCCCCTAGGCGCCCCCGCCGAGCCCTAACTGCTGGTTCACACCGCCCCGTTGACTTCCGTTACCGCCGGTACGGATGATCGCGCGCATGGCGACGAACCCCCTACCGCAGTTCCCGCCCGGCTTCCTCTGGGGCGTATCCACCTCGGCCCACCAGATCGAGGGAGCCGCAGACGAACGCGACCCCTCGGTGTGGGACGCCTTCACGGCCGAGCCCGGCCGAATAAAAGACAATTCAACGGCGGCGGTGGCCTGCGACCACTACCACCGCTACCCGGAGGACGTCGCACTCCTGGCGGGCCTCGGAGTGGACGCCTACCGCTTCTCGATCTCCTGGCCCAGGGTGAACTCCCCCGGCGGCCTCGACTTCTACGACCGGCTCGTCGACGAACTGGTCGCCGCGGGCATCCGCCCCGTACCGACGCTCTTCCACTGGGACCTGCCGCTGGAGCTCGGGGAGGCGGGCGGCTGGCTGACCCGGGACACGGCGGAGCGCTTCGCCGAGTACGCCGGTGTCGTCGCCGCACGTCTGGGCGACCGGGTGAAGAAGTGGATCACCCTCAACGAACCCGCCGAACACACCCTGCTCGGCCACGCCCTCGGCGCCCACGCCCCCGGCAAGAAGCTGATGTTCGACGCGCTGCCGGTGGCCCACCACCAACTCCTCGCACACGGCCTGGCGGTACGGGCCTTGCGCGCGGCCGGGGCCACGGACATCGGGATCGCCAACTCGCACGGCCCGACCTGGGCGGCCTCACGGCGCACCGAGGACGTGGAGGCCGCCGACTTCTACGACCTGCTCCTCAACCGCCTGTTCGCGGACCCCCTGCTACTGGGTCAATATCCCGACGGCATCGGCGAGTTGATGCCGGGCGACGTCGAGTCGGACCTGAAAGTCATCGCGGAGCCGATCGACTGGTACGGGATCAACTACTACCAGCCGACCAAGGTGGGCGCCCCCGAGGGCGCGGAGATCGAGTTCAGTGGACTCACCCTGCCTGCCGAACTCCCCTTCTCCGTCCGCGAATTGGAGGGCTACCCGGTCACGGACTTCGGCTGGCCGGTCGTCCCCGAGGCGCTCACGGAGCTGCTGGTCGGCTTCCAGGAGCGCTACGGCGACCGGCTCCCGCCCGTGGTCATCACCGAGAACGGCTGCTCGTACGAAGGCATCGACGACCAGGAGCGGATCGCGTTCCTGGACGGTCATGTCCGGGCGCTGCACCGGGCGTTGGAGCAGGGTGTCGACGTACGCGGCTACTTCGTCTGGTCGCTGATGGACAACTTCGAATGGGCGGAGGGATACGCGCGCCGCTTCGGTCTGGTGCACGTCGACTACGACACGCTGGAGCGGACACCGAAGGCGTCGTACGCCTGGCTGCGAGACGTGCTGCGGGCGCGGGGATGACGGCCGCGGACCCGGTCGGACCACCGTCCGCGGACGCCCTCGGCGAACCCGTCGAGCGGGTCGGCCGGGGCTGGACCGCGGCGCTCTCGCTCGCCAACGGGGCGATCTGGGTGGGCTGGTACGGCCCCCTCCAGATCCTCCTGGCCTCCCAGGCGGAGGACTTCGCGCCCGGCACCGGTATGTCGAAGGAGACGATGCTGGCCTGGGTCACGGGCGCGGGCGCGGTGGTCTCGCTGGTCGCCAATCCGCTCTTCGGCGCGCTGTCCGACCGCACCACGGCCCGCTGGGGCCGCCGTACGCCGTGGATCGTGGCCGGAGCCGCGGGCGGCGCGCTGTCCCTGCTGATCCTGGCCGGCGCGGGCGGCGTCTGGACCATGGCGCTCGGCTGGTGCCTGGTACAGCTCACCCTGAACGCCGCCTTCGCCGCGGTCACGGCGGCCGTCCCCGACCGGGTGCCGCGGCTCCAACGGGGCTCCGTGGGCGGCTGGTTGGGCGCGGCGCAGATCCTGGGCGTGGTCGGCGGTACGGGGCTCGCGACGGTGGCGGGAGGTACCGGGGGCGGGTACGCGGCGTGCGCGGTGTTCACGCTGGTGGGCGTCCTGCCGTACGTACTGCGCTACCAGGACCTGCGGCTGCCGGTGTCGGCCCGCCCCGCCTGGTCCTGGCGGGCCTTCCTCACCTCCTTCTGGCTGAGCCCCCGCGACCACCCCGACCTCGCCTGGGCATGGCTGACCCGCTTCCTGATCAACCTCAGCAACGCGCTCGTACTCCTGTACCTGCTCTATTACTTGAGGGACCGGCTGCTCCCCCACTCTCGGCTTCGCTCGACCGGGGGGACCCTCATCGACGACCCCGAGCAGGGCGTCCTGATCCTCACGGCGGTCAACGGCGTCACGCTGCTCGCGACGGTCGTGGTCGGCGGGGTGTGGTCGGACCGGCTCGGCCGCCGCAAACCGTTCGTGATCTGGTCCGGCGTCCTGATGGCGGTGGCCACGGCGGCGCTGGCCGGCTGGCAGACCTGGCCCGGCGCGATCGTCGCCGCGGCGGTCCTGGGCATCGGCTTCGGCGTCTTCACCTCCGTCGACTTCGCCCTGATGACCGACGTCCTGCCCAAGGCCCTCGACCGCGGCAAGGACCTCGGCGTCATCAACATCGCCAACGCCCTTCCCCAGGTCGCCGCCCCCGCCCTGGCCGCCCCGATCGTCACGTACCTGGGCGGCTACCGGGTGCTGTACCTCGTCTCGGCGGTGATCGGCCTCGCGGGGGCGGTGCTGGTGGGGCGGATCAGGGGGGTGGACTGAAGGCAGGTGCCGCGTCGGCCCGCTAGAGGGCGCCCGCGTCCACGGCGGTCCACACCGACGGGTACAGCGGGCGGAAGCCCAGCTCGCGGCGGATGCGGGCCGTGGTGACGATGCCGAACCAGGGGTCGGCATCGGTGCGCTCGTACAGGGCGGGCGGCATCTCGACGCCGTTGAGGTGGTGGAGGTCGACGGTGGTGACGGGGGCGTCGTCGGCGATGTTGTAGATCCCGCCGCCCGCGCCCGGGGCGTACAGGAGGCGGCGGAGGCCCTGGGCGACATCGGCGTGGTGGACCAGCTGGAGGCGCTGGGTGGCTGCCCACTGGGAGGCCCACCTCATCGATGCGGCCAGATGCGGGTCTCCCTCGCCGTAGACGAAGGCGAGCCGCCCGATCCGTACGTCCATGCCGCCCGCCAGGGCGAGGAGGCCCCGCTCCGCCTCCCCCTTCGACTCCGCGTACGCGCCCCACATCTCGCCGCCGGGCACGGCCGGGTCCTCCTCGGTGAGCGGACGCCCGCGGCCGGTCCCGTACACGACATTGGTGCTGACCTGCACGAACCGGCGTACGCCCGAGGCGACGGAGGCCCGTCCCAGCTCCAGCGCGGCGTCGCGGTTGACGGCCCACGCCTCCTCGTCCGGTACGCCGCGGAAGGCGGCCGCGATGTTCACCACCGCGTCGACGCCCGCGAGGGCCTTGCCCAGCGTCTCCGTGTCCCGCAGGTCGCCGACCGCGACCTGGGCGCCGAGGTCGGCGAGGGCGGCCGCCCTCGACTCGTCGCGGACCAGGACCCGTACGTGATCACCGGGGGGTGCCTGGCTCAGCAGCCGGGGTACGAAGCGGCGGCCGACCTCACCGGTGGTTCCTGTCACCAACGTCAGCATGATGTGCTCCTCTCGTCGGTTCCGAGCGTCTCTCCGTGCCGGGCGCGGCGGGAGAGACCTTCCGATCCGGGGATCGGAAGTGCCTGGATAAGCCGGGCGGGATCGGTCACGCTGGAGAGGTGAACCGAGCAGAACTCGCCGACTTCCTGCGCCGCGGCCGGGCCCGGCTGGAGCCGTCCGACGTGGGCCTCACGGCCGGGGCCCGGCGGCGTACGCCCGGGCTGCGCCGGGAGGAGGTGGCGGCGCTCGCGGGCATGTCCGTGGACTACTACACGCGGCTCGAACAGTCCCGTGGCCCCCGCCCCTCCCGCCAGATGCTCGGCGCGCTGGCGCGGGCGCTTCGCCTCACCGGCGACGAACGGGATCACCTCTTCCATCTGGTGGGTGAGGAACCGCCACGGGCCGAGAGCGCCTCCACGCATGTCCGGCCCGGTCTACTGCTGATCCTCGACCGGCTGCACGACGCGCCCGCGCAGGTCATGACCGACTACGGGGATGTGCTCGCGCAGAACGCGATGGCGGCGGCGCTGGTCGGTGAGGCCGGTGCCGAACGCAACGTCGTCCGGCGCTTCTTCACCGACCCGCGGGCCCACGCGCTCTTCCCGGCCGAGGACCGGGCCGAGCATGCCCGCTCCCACGTCGCCAATCTGCGCGCGGTCACGGCGGCCCGTCCCGGCGACCCGGGGCCGGCGTCGCTGGTGTCCGAACTCCGCGCGACGAGTGCGGAGTTCGCTGCTCTCTGGGAGTCACACGAAGTGGCGGTACGCCGAGCCTCGACGAAGAGATTCCTGCACCCCACGGTCGGCCTGCTCGACCTGGACTGCGAATACCTCCTCAGCTCCGGCGACAACCAACTCCTCATCATCCACACGGCCCGCCCCGGCACCGACTCCCACGAACGCCTCCGACTCCTCCGCGTAGTAGGCCTCCAGAACATGACCCCTGCCCACCCGTGACCGCCGGATTTTCCTCGCCCCCGCCGCCCCTGCCCGTCCCGTCCCTGGGGCTCAACTTCGGCCACTTTTAGTGACCGTTGAAGGAATGGGGCGGCAGCCCTTGCAATCGTGCGCCCCCCGCGCATCAATGGAACCGCACATTCCGACGGACCGTCAGATACCCCACACCGCGCAGCGCCCGCATCCCGCTCGCGACAGGTCCCGGCACACAGCTCCCCGCACCCTCACCGAGCACAGAGGTGAGCCCCCGTGCGCCCGGACAGGGCGGACGGCCCCGTCCCGACCATCCCC
Source organism: Streptomyces sp. NPDC029292 (assembly GCF_055569295.1). Taxonomy (NCBI): domain Bacteria; kingdom Bacillati; phylum Actinomycetota; class Actinomycetes; order Kitasatosporales; family Streptomycetaceae; genus Streptomyces; species Streptomyces sp. NPDC029292. Next base: position 262,995 of record NZ_JBVHXR010000004.1, on the reverse strand, counting down.
ACATGGCAATTCCCCCACAAGGGAAGGGAATCCAATGAGAGGCAAGCGACTCGGAACCGTCGCGGCGTTAGTCGCCGGCACCCTCGCAGCGACCGGCCTGGCCTTCGCGCCGACCGCCGCGGCCGTCACCCCCCAGACAGCGACCATCAACGCGACGTGCAGCATCGGCGGCAGCGGCGCGGCCACCCTCACGGCCACGCAGAACGGCACGGCCGCGACCATCACCCTCAGCTCCACCGAGATCACGGCCCCGATCGACGTGGCCCAGGACTCGGTCGCCTCCACCCTCACCCTGGTGAAGGCGGGCGGCGGCACCACCGACTTCACCGGCACGAAGAACCCCGCCATGGCCGCGGGCAGCGGGGTCTCGGTGGGCCCCCTGGACGGCACGGTCGCCTCCGGCGACAGCCTGGAGGCATACGGCGGCTCCCTCCAGATGGTGGTCTTCGGCATCACCATCACCTGCACGGCGGACGCACCGCAGTCCCCGAGCCCGTTCGTGTTCGACTGACACCGAGACGGACACCAAAGCTCACAGCAAGTCCGAGACCGGCACCCGGCACGTGAAGACCGGTGCCGCCCGCGCGCAGCGGCACCGGTCCGCGCACCGCCCGGCGCGTCTGACTCAACTGCGAACCCAGGAGTCGGCGAGCGCGTCGTTCTTCGCGCTGCCGTGGCTGGTGGTGGGGGCCGGGTTCGCGGGGGCGGTGGTGGTGATCAGAACGCGTCGGGGCCGTACGCAGTCGTGGACGCTCAGAGTGCGTCGGGGCCGCGCTCGCCCGTCCGTACGCGTACGACCGTCTCCACCGGCACCGCCCACACCTTCCCGTCCCCGATCTTCCCCGTCTGCGCGGCCTTCACGATCGCGTCGATGACCGCGTCCGAATCGGCGTCCTCGACGACGACCTCGATCCGGACCTTGGGGACGAGGTCGACCTGGTACTCGGCGCCGCGGTACACCTCGGTGTGCCCGCGCTGACGCCCGTACCCGCTGGCCTCGGTCACGGTCAGCCCGTGCACGCCGATCTCCTGGAGCGCGGTCTTGACCTCGTCGAGGCGGTACGGCTTGACGATCGCGGTGATGAGCTTCATGCCTGGGTCTTGACCTTCTGCGCGGTGGGGAGGGATGACGAGACCGGGGCACCATGGCCCAGGACCCCGTGATCGTAGGCGCTCTCGGCGTGCACCGTAAGGTCCAGGCCGGTCTGCTCCTGCTCCTCGTCCGCGCGGAAGCCCATGAGCCGGTCGATCAGCTTCCCGATGCCGTAGGTGACGGCGAAGGCGTACGCCCCGACGGCCACCACGGCGACCAGCTGCTTGCCGAGCTGGCCCAGTCCGCCGCCGTAGAGGAGCCCCTCGGCGCCACCCGTCATCGCCTTCGTCGCGAAGACGCCGATGAGGACCGTGCCGACGATGCCGCCGACGAGGTGGACGCCGACGACGTCCAGCGAGTCGTCGTAGTTCAGCTTGAACTTCCAGCTCACGGCGTACGAGCAGACAGCGCCGGCGGCGAGACCGACGACGAGGGCGCCGAGGAGGGACACGGATCCGCAGGACGGGGTGATCGCGACCAGGCCCGCGACCGCGCCGGAGGCGGCGCCCAGCGTGGTGGGGTGGCCGTCCCGCTTCTGCTCCACGAACAGCCAGCCGAGCAGGCCGGTGCAGCCGGCGGCGAGCGTGTTGAGGAAGGCGGCGGCCGCGAGGCCGTTGGCACCGAGGGCCGAGCCCGCGTTGAAGCCGAACCAGCCGAACCAGAGCAGACCGGCGCCCAGCATCACCATCGGCAGGTTGTGCGGCCGCATGGCGTCCTTCTTAAAGCCGAGGCGGGGGCCGAGGACCAGGCAGAGGGCCAGGCCGGAGGCGCCCGAGGTGATCTCGACCGGCAGACCGCCCGCGAAGTCGAGGGCACCGAGCTGGTCGAGAATCCAGCCGCCCGGGCCCCACACCCAGTGGGCGACGGGAACGTATACGAGCAGCGCCCAGACCGGGACGAAGACCAGCCACGCCCCGAACTTCGCCCGATCGGCGATCGCGCCGCTGATCAGCGCCGCCGTGATGATCGCGAAGGTCAGCTGGAAGGTGGCGAAGAGGAGCGTGGGGACCGTGCCCTGCACGCTGTCCGGGCCGAGGCCCGCCATGCCCGCGTGCTCCAGGCCGCCGATCAGCCCGCCGAAGGCGTCGCCGCCGAACGCGAGGGAGTATCCGGCGACCAGCCACACCACCGTGACCAGGGCGATCGACACGAAGCTCATCATCAGCATGTTGAGGACGCTCTTCGTGCGGACCATGCCGCCGTAGAACAGGGCGAGCCCCGGGGTCATCAGAAGAACGAGGGCGGTGGCGGCGAGCAGCCACGCGGTGTCGCCGGTGTCGATGTGGGGGGCGGCCAGGGTCACGGTCTCTCCAGCGGTCCGGGGGCGTCGTCAGAGAGTCACCGGCGCGGGTTTCCGGTTGTGCACGTACGCGTTTCCGGCGTGTTTCGTGTTGCGTGGGGGTTTCTGGAACCTCACCGCACCGTGTGGGGCACTCGGCGTGCGGCGGGCGCTTGTGGATCAGGGACAATGGGCGCCATGAGCGTTCGTACCCAGTCATCCGAGCCGTCCGAGGCCAACCACCGCGCCGGCTTCGCCTGCTTCGTGGGCCGCCCCAACGCGGGCAAGTCCACCCTCACGAATGCTCTGGTCGGCCAGAAGGTGGCGATCACCGCGGACCAGCCGCAGACCACGCGGCACACGGTGCGCGGCATCGTGCACCGGCCCGACGCCCAGCTGATCCTGGTGGACACCCCCGGGCTCCACAAGCCGCGCACGCTGCTCGGTGAGCGTCTCAACGACGTCGTACGCACCACCTGGGCCGAGGTCGACGTCATCGGCTTCTGCCTGCCCGCGAACGAGAAGCTCGGCCCCGGTGACCGGTTCATCGCGAAGGAGCTGGCGTCCATCAAGAAGACGCCGAAGATCGCGATCGTCACGAAGACCGACCTCGTGGACAGCAAGACGCTCGCCGAACAGCTCATCGCGATCGACCAGCTCGGCAAGGAGCTCGGCTTCGAGTGGGCGCAGATCGTGCCGGTGTCCGCGGTCGCCGACAAGCAGGTGGGCCTGCTGGCCGACCTCATCGTGCCGCTGCTGCCGGAGGGGCCTGCGCTCTACCCCGAGGGTGACCTCACGGACGAGCCCGAGCAGGTCATGATCGCGGAGCTGATCCGGGAGGCCGCGCTCGAGGGCGTACGCGACGAGCTTCCGCACTCCATCGCCGTCGTCGTCGAGGAGATGCTCCCCCGCGAGGACCGGCCCGCGGACAAGCCCCTCCTCGACATCCACGCCTTCGTCTACATCGAGCGCCCCAGCCAAAAGGGCATCATCATCGGCCCCAAGGGCAAGCGCCTGAAGGACGTCGGCATCAAGTCCCGCAAGCAGATCGAAGCGCTGCTGGGTACGCCGGTCTTCCTCGACCTCCATGTGAAGGTCGCCAAGGACTGGCAGCGGGATCCCCGCCAGCTCCGGAAGCTGGGCTTCTGAGTTTCTTTCGCCCCGCCGTCCCTACCTGTCCCGTACCTGGGGCTCCGCCCGAAATCAGCCCCTCCGGCGTTTGAGGAGCGGGGTCTGGGGCGGAGCCCCAGGACGGGAAGGGCAGGGGCGGCGGGGGCGAAACCCCTCAGCCCGCAGTGACGACGACCCGCACCGCCCCGTCGGGCCCCGCCACCAGGACCGGCGTCTCGGGCCCGCCGAGATCGCGTACGGCCGCGCGGTCCTCGTCAGAAGCACCCTCCTCCTCGGAGACGACCGCCGCCGCCTCCAAGGACTTCGCCCCGGAAGCGACCGCCATCGCCACCGCGGTCCGCAGGGCGCTCAGCCGCAGGGAGGGCAGCTCCACGGTCCCGGCGACATACGTACGGCCCGTCTCATCACGTACGGCCGCCCCCTCGGGCACACCGTTGCGGGCCCGCGCGGAACGGGCCAGGGTGACGATCTTGCGGTCCTCGGGGTCAAGCGCGCTGCTGTCGGTCATGCCCTGAGCATACGAAGAACCGGCGTACCGGGATCAGGCGCCTACCCGGCAACGGGGTACATCGACCCCCGCCGCCCCTCCGGCGAAGCCAGCCACTCCAGCTTCGCCGCGGTGTTCGCCTCCGGCAGCGGCGTGTGCAGCACGATCGTGAGATCGGGCCGTGCCGGGACCTTCATGGCGGTGGACTCGACGGTGAGCAGCCCGACCAGCGGATGGTCGAGCTCCTTGCGGATCTGCCCCGCCTCCTGGATGTCCCGCCGCTCCCACAGCTCGCCGAACTCGGCGCTGACCTCCTTGAGTTGGGCCAGTAGCTCCTGGAAGCCCTCGTCGTCGGGGGCGGCGGCGCAGGACGCCCGGAACTGGGCGACGACCGTCCGTGCGTTCACCTCCCAGGTCCGAGAGTGGCCGCGGTAGAGGGGGTCGGTGAAGAAATCGAGGATGCAGTTCTGCGTGTTCTCGGGACGCATGCCGAGAACCATCCCGGCGGCGTCGTTGTACATGACGCAGTTGTAGTACTGGTCCATGATGTGCGCCGGATACGGCATCCACGTGTCGATCAGCCGCCGCAGCCCGTCGCACATGTCCCGGTCCTCGGGGGCTACCTCGGGCGCGGGCGGGTTCAGCCCGGCGAGCACGTACAGGTGGCGTCGCTCGGCGTTGCTGAGCCGCAGCACGCGGGCGACCGAGTCGAGGACCTGCGGCGAGACGGAGATGTCCCGCCCCTGTTCCAGCCACTGGTACCAGGAGGCGCCGACACCCGCGAGCACGGCGACCTCCTCGCGGCGCAGGCCCGGGGTGCGACGGCGCGCCCCGCCGTCCGGCAGCCCGGCCTCGGCAGGTGACACCCGCGCCCGGCGGCTCATCAGGAACTCACGCAGATCCCGCAGCCGCTGGGTCTTGAGCGCGTCCTCCGTCACGTGCGAATCCCCCTCATGGTGCCCCCTCATCGTGACTGGTGGTGCGACCACCAGCATAAGTTCCGGCTCCCCACGATTATTCCGATCGCTGGAAGCTCTTGCCATGGCGATCGACACCACCGCATCCAGTCCCGTACACACCCCCCAACCTCCCCTCGACACCCGGCTGTCGACCCGCGACAAGCTCGTCCTCTTCGTGCTGTGCGCGGCGCAGTTCATGGTCGCGCTCGACTTCTCCGTACTGAACGTGGCGCTGCCCGTCCTCGGCAACGACCTGGGCATGAGCCGGTCCGCGCTCCAGTGGGCGGTCACCGCCTTCACACTGCCCTCCGGCGGATTCCTGCTCCTCTTCGGCCGCATCGGCGACCTCTACGGGCGCCGCAAGCTGTTCCTGGCGGGCCTGGCCGTCTTCGGCGCGGCCTCACTGCTGGCGACCTTCGCCTGGGACCCGGCGTCCTTCCTGGCCGGGCGGGCGTTGCAGGGCCTGGGCGCGGCGGCGATCATCCCGACGGGCATGTCGCTGCTGACCACGACGTTCCCGGAGGGTCCGGCGCGCGACCGTGCCCTGGGCATCTCCGGCACGCTCCTCTCCCTCGGCTTCACGGTCGGCATGGTCGCGGGCGGTGTCCTCACCGACGCACTGGGCTGGCGCTCGACGATGGGCCTGCTGTCGGTCTTCGCGCTGATCGTGCTGCCGCTGGCACCGGGCCTGCTGCCCGAGTCCCTCCCCCATAGCCTTGAGGGCATGGGAGGTGCCCCCATCCCGAACCGCCCGCGCCTGGACATCCCCGGTGCGGTCACCGTGACGGGCGGCCTGCTGGCCCTGATCTACGCCCTGTCGACGGCGGCCGAGCGCGGCTTCGGCGGCGCCGACGTCATCACGACCCTCGTCGCGGGCGTGGCCCTGCTCGCCGCCTTCGTGTACATCGAATCGCGCACCGAGGCTCCCCTGGTCAGCCTGCCCATGCTGCGCCGCCGCACGGTGGCGTGGGGCAACCTCGGCGGTCTGGTCACCTTCTCGATGATGTCGACGGTGATCTTCGTGCTGACCCTGTACCTCCAGGAGACCCTCGGCCTCTCCGCCTTCAAGACGGGCCTGGTCTTCGGCGCCCAGGGCCTCCTGTCGGCCCTCGCCGGGGTGTACGCCCCGAAGGTCATCGGCCGCATCGGCGCCCGCCGTACGCTGGTCGGCTCGCTGGCCGGTCAGGGCCTGTTCGTGGCGACGCTCGTGCTGCTGAACTCCCACACCTGGTCCGTCTGGCTCGCCACCGCCGCGGTCTCGCTGGCCAGCGTGTGCCACCTCGGCGCGATCATCTCGTACGGCCTGACCGTCACCTCGGGCGTGCCCAACGAGGAACAGGGCCTGGCCACGGGCCTGGTGACCTCCACCCAGCAGGTCGGCATCACGATCGGCATCCCGCTGCTGGGTGTCCTCGCGACCACCTCGACGAACCTGCTGGACGGCGTCCACACGGTCCTGTCGCTGGACGCGGCGATCGTCCTGGTGGCGGCGGTGCTGGTCGCGGTGGGCCTGCGCGGGCGCAACGCGCGGGCGTGACTCAGGGACGGTCGAGGCGGAGGCGCTCGGCCTTCGGCAGACCGGCGACGACCAGGTCGTACGAGTCCTCGACGAGCTCCCGGACCAACAGGTCCGGGAGCTCGCCGTCGGCCGCCACGGTGTTCCAGTGCCGCTTGTTCATGTGGTACCCGGGGATGATCAGCCCCGGGTACTCGCCGCGCAGCCGGACCGCGTCCTCCGGGTCGCACTTCAGGTTGACGGTCAGCGGGCGCGCGGACAGGTTCGTCAGCGCGAAGAGCTTTCCCAGCACCTTGAAGACCGAGGTCTCCGGGTTGAAGGGGAAGTCCTCGACGGTCGCGTTGAAGGACAGGCAGAAGGCGCGCAGCTGCTTCGGGGTCACTCCGGCTTCTCCTCCTCGGGGGGCTCCACCGGGCCGACCGGCTCGACAAGCACCGTGACGATCTTGTTCCGGCGCCCGGCCGCGGCCTCCGCGGTCAGCCGCAGTTCCCGCCCGTCGGGCAGCTCGACCACCGACGAGGCCCCGGCGATCGGGACCCGCCCGAGCGCCTTGGCGAGCAGTCCGCCGACGGTCTCCACGTCCTCGTCGTCGTACGCCTCGAAGCCGTAGAGCTCGCCGAGGTCGCCGATGTCGAGGCGGGCGGTGACCCGGTAGCGGTCGTCGCCGAGCTCCTGGACGGGCGGCAGTTCGCGGTCGTACTCGTCGGTGATCTCGCCGACGATCTCCTCGAGGATGTCCTCGATGGTGACGATGCCGGCCGTGCCGCCGTACTCGTCGATGACGACGGCGACGTGGTTGCGCTCCTGCTGCATCTCGCGCAGCAGATCGCCCGCGTTCTTCGTGTCGGGCACGAAGGTTGCGGGCCGCATCGCCGTGGACACCAGCTCGGACTCGGCGTCGCGGCTGATGTGCGTCTTGCGGGCCAGGTCCTTCAGGTACACGATCCCGACGATGTCGTCCTCGCTCTCCCCGGTGACGGGGATGCGTGAGAAGCCCGAGCGCAGGGCCAGGGTCAGCGCCTGGCGGATGGTCTTGTAGCGCTCGATGACGACGAGGTCGGTGCGCGGCACCATGACCTCGCGTACGAGGGTGTCGCCCAGCTCGAACACGGAGTGCACCATGCGGCGCTCCTCGTCCTCGATCAGGGAATCCTTCTCGGCGAGGTCGACCAGCGCGCGCAGTTCGGCCTCGGAGGCGAAGGGGCCGCGCCGGAAGCCCTTGCCGGGCGTCAGGGCGTTGCCGATGAGGATGAGCAGGGGCGGGATCGGGCCCATGATCCGCGCCAGCGGGAGGAGCACGTACGCCGCCGCCGTCGCGGTGTTCAGCGGGTGCTGGCGGCCGATGGTGCGCGGAGAGACGCCGACGGCGACATACGAGACGAGGACCATGACGCCGATGGCGACGGCCAGCGCCTGCCAGGTCTCGGTGAACTCCTTCAGGCAGGCGTACGTGACGAGCGCGGCGGCGGCCATCTCGCAGGCGACGCGCACGAGCAGCGCCACGTTCAGATAGCGGGTCGGGTCGGCGGCGACCTGCGCGAGCTTCGCGCTGCCGCGCCGCCCGGACCGTACGGCCTCCTCCGCGCGGAAGCTGGAAACGCGCGCGAGGCCCGCCTCCGCGCAGGCGGCGAGCCACGCGACGACGACCAGCAGGACGGCGCCGATCACGAGTTGAGGACTCATGACACGGTCGGGGCCGGAGACGGGCCCGTCATGCCCTTCTCCGCGCGCCAGCCGTCCACGATGGCGGCCTGGAGGCCGAACATCTCGGCCTTCTCGTCCGCTTCCTCATGGTCGTAGCCGAGCAGGTGCAGCACCCCATGGACGGTGAGGAGCTGGAGCTCCTCGTCCATGGAGTGCTGCGTCGCGGCTTCCTTGCCCTGCCGCTCGGCGACCTCCGGGCAGAGCACGATGTCGCCGAGCAGGCCCTGCGGCGGCTCGTCGTCGTCCTTGGACGGCGGGCGCAGCTCGTCCATGGGGAAGGACATCACGTCGGTGGGCCCCGGGAGGTCCATCCACTGGATGTGCAGCTGCTCCATGGCGTCGGCGTCCACGACGATCACCGAGAGCTCGGAGAGCGGGTGGATGCGCATCCGCGCGAGCGCGTAGCGGGCGATGTCGAGGATCGCCTGCTCGTCGACCTCGGTTCCGGACTCGTTGTTGACGTCGATCGACATGGTTGTGCTGGTCTACTTCCCCTTGTGGCCGGCGTGTCCGCGGCCCTTGTGGGAGCCGTTCTCGGTGCCGTTCTCGCTGTCGTACTTCTCGTACGCGTCGACGATACGGCCGACCAGCTTGTGCCGTACGACATCGTGGGACGTGAGCCGCGAGAAGTGGACGTCGTCGACGCCGTCCAGGATGTCCTGGACCTGGCGCAGGCCCGACTTCGTCCCGTTCGGCAGGTCGACCTGGGTCACGTCACCCGTGACCACGATCTTCGAGTCGAAGCCGAGGCGGGTGAGGAACATCTTCATCTGCTCGGCGCTCGTGTTCTGGGCCTCGTCCAGGATGATGAAGGCGTCGTTGAGCGTGTTGTGCGTCAGCAGGTAGTCCTGCGTGACGTACAGCGAGTCCTCGGCCGCCACCTGGATACAGACGGCCTCTTCGCGACCCGCGGGCTCGATGCTGTCGATGAAGCGCATCGGGCGTCCGCCGCCTCTGGCCGCGAGGTACCTGTCACGCTTGCGGGCGAGGCGGAAGGGCTCGATGCCTTCGGGGAGGCGGATGTCGACGACGTGGGCGTCGTACCGGTACTCGACCTCACGGCCCTTGGCGAGACCGGGCTTGCGGCCCTCGGCTGCCCGGCGACGCGTGTACGCGACGCCGCCCAGCGACTGGACGAGCGCGATCACGTCGTCGCGGAGCAGGATCGATGTCGTCACGTACTGAATGCGGGACGTGCGGTCCGCCTGAGTGACCGGGCCGCCGTCGGAGTCGAGGAGACCCTGGAGAACGGCCAGCCGTACTTCGGCGGAGTTCTGCAGGTAGTCGTCCGGAACGAACTTGGAATGCGAGCGAGTGCGCAACAGGTCCAGCTCACGCAGGATCCGGGTCACCGGATTCTCCAGAGTGACGACGTCGCCAGGGCTCTTGATCCGGTTGAGGACGTAGTCGGGGCCGCCCTTGTGCCGCACAGCGACACCCGGGAGCGCGGCTTCCAGAGCCTCGGCCAGCTCCGGGTCCGCCGTCGCGAAGGAAGGCGTGGTGGACCCAGTCAGACAGCCGTCGCCCAGCAGCAGCCCCAGCGCGTACGGATCCATGGGGACCTCACGCTCGGGGAAACTGACCGGTGCGGTGAGCATCGGCAGCTCGTAGCGGCGCGCGTGCGCCGCCCGCAGGTTGCCGATCATCTCCTTCGTCTCCAGGACCCGCCAGGGCTTGTCGCGGCGCTTGTCCGAGGCCGTGCGGACGGTCCACAGGTGCTCGCCGCAGCACAGGGTCCAGGAGCCGTCCTGGGAGGTGACGCGGTAGATGTCCTTCTCGCCCTGCGGGTAGACACCGAGGACCGGAGTCGGCTCGCCGTTCGAGCCGATGACGAGGTCACCGACCTGGAGGTCGCCGATAGGCCGCCAGCCATCCGGTGTCAGGACGTTCGTGAAGACAGGCTGGGCACGCCCGCGCATATATGCCAGCGGCGCCACCTCAATAGTCCCCGCCGCCATCAGTCGCGGAATCGAGTCCGGGTCCAGCATGTCGTGCAGCGCGTCATACAGCGGCCTCAGATACGGGTCGATCTTCTCGTACAGGGTGCCGGGCAGGAAGCCCAGCCGCTCCCCCGCCTCCACCGCGGGCCGGGTCAGGATGATCCGGTTGACCTGCTTGGACTGAAGCGCCTGGACGGCCTTCGCCATGGCCAGGTACGTCTTGCCGGTACCTGCGGGGCCGATGCCGAAGACGATCGTGTGCTTGTCGATGGCGTCGACGTACCGCTTCTGGTTGAGCGTCTTGGGGCGGATGGTGCGGCCTCGCGAGGACAGGATGTTCTGCGTGAGCACCTCGGCCGGGGTCTCCTGGCCGTCGCCCTCCCCGTTCTCGCTCGCCCTGAGCATGGCGATCGAGCGTTCCACTGCGTCCTCCGTCATCGGCTGCCCCGTGCGGAGCACCAGCATCATCTCGTCGAACAGGCGCTGGACGAGGGCGACTTCACCGGCGTCGCCGACCGCACTGATCTCATTGCCCCGGACGTGGATGTCGGCCGCCGGGAAAGCCTTCTCGATCACGCGCAGGAGGGCGTCACCGGATCCCAGCACGGTGACCATGGGGTGCTTCGCGGGGACCGTGAAGTGTGCACGTGCCTGCCCCTGCGCGGGGGTCTGAGCTGTGGGTGTCTGAGTCATGGGCCGGCTCTGTAGGCCTGCGATTCCTCCTCGATGCGGCACGCCTGCCACAGGGGCAGCCTTGCGATTCCAAGGGTACGTCGCTGCACTGACAGAGCCGTAGGGCTTTTCCTCACCTCACGCCGAACCTCAAGCCGAGCCTCACGCCAAGCCTCACGCCGAGCGGCGGAAACCGATCGTCGGTACCGCCCGCCGCAGCGGCCACGGCCGCGTCACCTCGGGCAGCAGGCCCTCCAGGAAGGCGTACCGGCGCAGCGCCGCGGGGTCCTGGTCGTCGACGGACTGGACCCGGCGCCACCAGGCGGCGATCTCGGCCCAGCCGGGCGCCGAGAGGGAGCCGCCGAACTCCTGGACGGAGAGGGCGGCGGTCAGACCGGCGAAGGCGAGGCGGTCGGCGAGGGGCCAGTCGGCCAGGGTCCCCATGACGAAGCCGGCGACGAAGACGTCACCGGCGCCGGTCGGGTCCATGGCCTCGACGGCGATGGCCGGGACCTCGGCGCTCTCGCCGGTGCGGGCGTCGACGGCGTACGCGCCCTCGGAGCCGAGGGTGACGACGGCCAGCGGTACGTACTCGGTCAGCGCGTGCGCCGCCGCTCTCGGGCTGTCGGCCCCGGTGTAGCGCATCGCCTCCTCGGCGTTCGGCAGGAACGCCTCGCAGTGTTCGAGATCGGCGAGGCCCGCCAGGTCCCAGCGCCCGGTGTCGTCCCAGCCGACGTCCGCGAAGATCCGGGTGCCCGCGCGCGCGGACTCGGCGATCCACTGCGCGCGCGTGCCGGGCGTCAGCGAGGCTACGGCGGCACGCGCGCGTGGGGCGTGTTCCGGCGCGGGCTCCTCCGGGGGCGGCTCGTGCCCGTGGCTGACCATCGTCCGCTCGCCCTCGTACGCCATCGACACGGTGACCGGCGAGTGCCAGCCGGGCACGGTGCGCGACGGGGCGAGGTCGATGCCCTCGCCCTGCTCCAGGGCGTCCCAGCAGTACTCGCCGTAGTGGTCGTCCCCGAAGGCCGCCGCCAGGGAGGTTTTCAGCCCCAGCCGCGCCAGCGCCGTCGCCATGTTCGCCACGCCGCCGGGGCTCGACCCCATCCCGCGGGCCCAGGACTCCGTCCCGCGCACGGGCGCCGAATCGAGTCCGGTGAAGATGATGTCCAGGAAGACCGTGCCCGTGAGGTAGACGTCCCAGGGCGGGTCCTGCGGAGTGCGCAGCCCGGCGAGCGGGTCGACGTGGGGCCGGCAGTACGGTCGCTCTCCGTTGGACGCGATCACGGTGCGCTCCCTGACGTGGTGCGGATCTGGCCAGTGTGCACCACACCGCACGCGGGACGGCGTCGGTCACGCCGGGGGCTGTTTTTTAGCCCCCGGCGCCCCTGCCCGTCCCGCCCTGGGCCTCCGCCCCAGACCCCGCTCCTCAAGCGCCGGAGGGCTGTCTCCAGCCCGTCCGGCGTTTGAGGACGAGGCCGTTCAGGCCGAAGCGGGGGTCTGGGGGCGGCAGCCCCCAGGTACGGGACGGGCAGGGGCGGAGCGGCGAAAACCAGCCGACACACCCCGCGGGGGACGCCTACGGCTACCCCACCACTCCTACCCCAAACACAACGTGCCCCACATCACACCACCCCACCTTCTGTGCGCCCCCACCCCCTTGATACAAATTGCCCGCGCGTTCCTGTCCGTCGACGGCCGCCCACCCCCCTTCTTGAGCCGCTTCTTCGCATGCCCTGGGAACGCCCGTGTCCGCCCGCACCACCACCCCCTGGCCCCTCGTTGCCCTTTTCACGGCCGGGTACCTCGCCGCGTATCTGCTGCCGACCACCGTCGGCAGACTGGACGCGGGCCTCCCGCTCTCCGCCACGCAGGCCGGCTCCATCGGCAGCGCCCTGCTGCTGAGTTCGGCTGCCGCGGGCTTCCTGCTCGCGTCCCGGGTCGACCGCTTCGGCGCACGGCGGCTGGCCCGCACCGGCCTGCTCGTCGCCGCCGTCGGCTACGGCACGGCCGCCCTCACCACGAGCGTCCCGCTCGTCGTCGCCGGTGCGATGGCCGGCGGCTTCGGCTCCGGCACGGCCACCACCGTCGCCGCCACCGGAATAGCCGCCCAACGAGACCCCCACCGCATCTCCACCCTGGGCCTGCTCGGCGTCTCCGGCCTCGCGGGCGCGCTGTACCTGACGATCCCTCACCTGGGCCCGGCCCACGGCCTCCCGCTCGCCGCGATCGCGCTGACGGCGCTGCTCGTCCTGCCCGTAACCCGGCGCCTGCCCACCCGCACGGCCACTCCCCGGACCGCGCTCACCGCAACGCCCCTCCCGCACGCCCGCTCCGGCCTCCTCCTCGCCGCCGCCATGTTCTTCTGGTCCCTCGCCCAGAACTCCCTCTGGGGCGTCAGCGGCCGCATCGGCCTGACGCAGGCGGGGCTCACCGAAGTCTCGGTCGGCGCGGTCTTCGCGGCCGCGCTCGGAGCGGGACTGCTGGGCGTGATCGGCGCGGGCGCACTCGGCCCGCGACTCGGCCGCGCGCTCCCCATCGGCGCGGGCACGGCGCTGATCGCCGGCTGCATCGCGCTCAGCGCGGCAGCGAGCGACCTGCCGTCGTTCGCGACCGGCGAGATCGCCTGGAACACGCTCTACCCGGTCGTGCTCTCGTACGTGATCGGCCTCGCCGCGTCCCTGGATCCGCGCGGCCGCTGGGCGGTCCTCGTCGGCTCCGCCTCCTCGCTCGGCACGGCGTGCGGCCCGCTCACGGGCAGTCTGCTGTCGGCGCGGGCGGGTTACCCGGCGATGGGCGTGATCCTGGCGCTCGGACTGCTCCTGGTCACCGTCCCGATGACGGCCGTGGCGCTGCGCCCGAGGCGCGGCAGCCTGGAACACCCGATCGTGGAGATCCCGCTGGAGGCCATGCCCGCCCGGCGCACGGCGTACGACACGGCAGGACCCCGGCAGGCAGCGGCAGCCGCACCGGGGCCCGGAACCATCTGACGGTTACTCGAACTCGTACGCGTCGACCTCGGCGATGTACCGCGCCCGCCGCTCCTCGTCGTGCTCCAGGAAGGACGCCACGAACGAGTTGCGCGCCAGCTCCCGCAACCGCTCCTGACCGATGCCGAGCGCCTCGTGCACCGCGTGGAAGGTGTCCCCGACGTACCCGCCGAAGTACGCGGGATCATCGGAGTTGACGGTGCACAGCAGCCCGGCGTCCATCATGGCGGGCAGCGGATGGTCCTCCAGCATGTCCACCGCCCGCAGCCGTACGTTCGACAGCGGACACAGCGTCAGCGGGATCCGCTCCCGCACGAGCCGCTCGACCAGTTCGGCGTCCTCCATGCAGCGCAGTCCGTGGTCGATGCGCTCGACGCCGAGCACGTCCAGCGCCTCGGTGATGTACGCGGGCGGCCCCTCCTCGCCGGCGTGCGCGACGCGCCGCAGCCCCAGGGCGGCGGCAGCCTCGTACACCTCGCGGAACTTGACCGGCGGGTGCCCGACCTCGGCGGAGTCGAGACCGATGCCGACGATCCGGCCGAGGTACGGCTTCGCCGCCTCCAGCGTCTGCATCGCCGACTCGGCGGACTCGTCCCGCAGGAAGCACATGATCAGCTGCGTGGAGACGCCGTGCGTCTCCTCGCTGCGGGCCAGCGCCCTGGACAGTCCCTCGACGACCGTCCCCATCCCCACCCCACGGGCGATGTGGGCCTGCGGGTCGAAGAAGATCTCCGCGTGCCGCACGCCCTGCGCGGCGGCCCGCGCGAGGTAGGCGTCGGCCAGGTCGGCGAAGTCCTGCTCCGTCCGCAGGACGGCCATGAGCTCGTAGTACAGGTTCAGGAACGACTGGAGATCGTCGAAGAGATACGCCTTGCGGAGCTCTTCGGTGTCCGCGTACGGCAGCGTGACGCCGTTGCGCGCGGCGAGCGCGAAGGCCAGCTCGGGTTCGAGGGTGCCTTCGATGTGGAGGTGCAGTTCTGCTTTGGGGAGGGGCATCAAAGCATGGTACGGGTGCTTTACAGACGCTTCGGAACCGGCACTCGGAGCAGATCGTGCGCCACCGTCAGCTCCCCCTCGAACCCGGCGGCGCGGGCCTGCCGCGCGAACTTGTCGGGTTCGGCGTAGCGCTGGCTGAAGTGGGTGAGCACGAGATGCCGTACACCGGCGTCCCGCGCCACCCGCCCTGCCTGACCGGCCGTCAAGTGACCATGATCGGAGGCGAGTTGCTCGTCCTCGTCCAGGAAGGTCGACTCGATGACGAGCAGGTCGCACCCCTCGGCGAGCGCGTCCACGCCCTCGCACAGCCGGGTGTCCATGACGAACGCGAACCGCTGTCCGCGCCGCACCTCGCTGACGTCGTCGAGGGACACCCCGTGAAGCGAGCCCTCCCGCTGCAGCCGCCCGACGTCGGGCCCCCTGATACCGCGCTCGGCGAGCCGCTCCGGCAGTATCCGCCGCCCGTCCGGCTCGACCAGCCGGTACCCGAACGACTCCACGGGGTGGGAGAGCCTGCGGGCCTCCAAGGTGTACGAGGGCGTGGTCGCGAGCACACCGTCGACCTCGACCGGCGCTTCCGTCAGCGCGACGGTCTCGCGATAGGCCGTCGCATACCTCAGCCGCTCGAAGAACCGCTGCCCTGAGCGCGGATAGTGAGCGGTCACCTCGTGCGGCACCCGGTCGAGGTTGATGCGCTGGATCACCCCGGCGAGCCCGAGGGAATGGTCCCCGTGGAAGTGAGTGACGCAGATCCGGTGCAGGTCGTGCGCGGCGACCCCGGCACGCAGCATCTGCCGCTGCGTGCCCTCGCCGGGATCGAAGAGCAGTCCCTCGCCGTCCCACCGCAGCAGATAGCCGTTGTGGTTGCGGTGCCGGGTGGGGACCTGGCTGGCGGTGCCGAGGACCACCAATTCACGTACGGACAAGGTGGGTTATCCCGGCGGCCACTGCATGCCGCGACCGCCCAGGAGGTGTGCGTGCGCGTGGAAGACGGTCTGCCCGGCGCCGCCGCCGGTGTTGAACACGATCCGGAAGCTCTCCAGCTTCTCCTCGCCCGCGACCTCGCCGGCCTCACGCAGCAGGTCCGCGGCGATGGCGGGTTCGGCCGCCGCCAGCGACGCCGCGTCCGGGTAGTGCACCTTGGGGATGACCAGGACGTGGGTGGGCGCCTGTGGGTTTATGTCCCGGAACGCGACGGTCGTCTCGGTCTCCCTGATCACCGTCGCCGGAATGTGCCCCGCGACGATCTTGCAGAACAGGCAGTCGTCCTGCGGCTCTCCCGCCATGCGTGTGCCTCCTCACGCCCCGCTGATCATTACTCCCGCATCGTATCGGCCCAACGACACGGGCGGCCTACGGCTCTCGCCCGCCCGCCCGAAAGGGCGCGCGGGCGGGGAACATCCGCCGCGAGCGGCGGATCACCCGCACCACAACGCACCCGGCACCCCGCCGGAGGCACCCCCGCGGCGGATCACCCGAGCCACAACGACGCGGCACCCGCCCACGGCGGGGACGAGGATCAAAGCGGCGGCAAGGCGGGCGCAGCCTTCGCCGGGTTTTCCGTCAGTGCCGCCAGCGCGATCCGGATCGCCTCGTCCAGCTGGACGTCACGCCCGGCGGCGTGGTCCTGCGGAGCCTGCACGACCTCGACGTCGGGATCGACGCCGTGGTTCTCGACGCCCCACTCGTAACCCTCCAGCCAGAAGGCGTACTTGGGCTGGGTGACGAGCGTGCCGTCGACGAGCCGGTAGCGGCTGTCGATGCCGATCACGCCGCCCCAGGTGCGGGTGCCGACCACGGGCCCGATCCCCAGCGCCTTGATGGCCGCGTTGACGATGTCGCCGTCCGAGCCGGAGAACTCGTTGGCGACGGCGACGACGGGACCCCGCGGCGCGTCCTCCGGGTAGCTGTACGGCCGCATTCCGCGGGGCAGATCCCAGCCCACGATCCGGCGGGCGAGCTTCTCGACGACCAGCTGGGAGGTGTGGCCGCCGCGGTTCTCGCGGACGTCCACGACCAGCCCGTCGCGGGCCACTTCGACGCGCAGGTCGCGGTGGAGCTGCGCCCAGCCGGAGCCGACCATGTCGGGTACGTGGAGATAGCCGAGGCGTCCCCCGGACCGCTCGTGGACGTACGCGCGCCGGTCCGCGACCCACGCGTGGTAGCGCAGCGGCTCCTCGTCGGCGAGCGGTACGACCACGGCGTGCCGCGGATCGCCGCCGCCGGACGGCGAGACGGTCAGCTCGACCGGCTTGCCCGCCGTGCCGACGAGCAGCGGGCCTGGCCCGGCCACCGGGTCCACCGGCTGCCCGGCGACCGCGACGATCGCGTCCCCGGCGCGCACCGCGACCCCGGGTGCGGCGAGCGGCGCCCGCGCGTCGGGGTCGGAGGTCTCGGAGGGCAGGATCCGGTCGATGCGCCAACTGCCGTCCTGGTGACGGGAGATGTCGGCCCCGAGCAGCCCCTGCGCACGGTCGCCGCCGCCCCATCCGCCGCGCGGAGTGACGTACGCGTGCGAGGTGCCGAGCTCGCCCTGCACCTCCCACAGCAGGTCCACCAGGTCGTCGTGCGTCGCCACCCGGTCGAGGACGGGCCGATACCGCTCGAGCACTCCGTCCCAGTCGACCCCGCCCAGGTCGGGCCGCCAGAAGTTGTCCCGCATGAGGCGGCCGGTCTCGTCGTACATCTGACGCCACTCGGCGGCCGGGTCGACGGTCTGGCGGACCCTCGACAGGTCGACGGTGATGTTCGTGTCGCTCTCGTCGTCGTTCGAGGCGCGGCGGTCGCTCGGTACGACCTTGAGCTTGCCGTCGGTCCACAGCAGGACGCGCTTGCCGTCGCCGCTGACGGCGAAGTGGTCGGCGTCCGCGGCGAGATGCTCGATGCGCTGCTGGGCGAGGTCGTACCGCTCCAGCTCGGTCTTCGGGTCCGGGTCGTCCGGGGTGGCGCGGGAGGCGCCCAGTACGCCGTGTACGGGATGGCGCAGCCACAGCAGCCCGTCCTTGGCGGCCCGCAGACCCGAGTAGCGGGCGGCCTCGACCGGGAACGGCACAATCCGGTCCCCGAGTCCGTCGAGGTCGATCCGGGTCGCGGGCGCGCCCTCGCTGTCGGGCGTCTCGTCCTTGTCGGGCGCCTCGAAGGGGCGGCCGTGGCGCTGCGGCCCGAAGGGGGACGGCGTGGTCGCGGCCAGGGTGATCAGGTACGGCCGTGAGCCGCCCACGAAGGCGAGGTCGAAGACGTGCTCGTCGTAGACGGGGTCGAAGGAGCGCGCCGACAGGAAGGCGAGGTGCTTGCCGTCGAGGGTGAACGCCGGTGCGTAGTCCCGGAATCGGAGCGGGGTCGCCTCGGTCACCGACAGGTCGGCGGTGTTGGCGAGCTTGAGCTGGCGCAGCGGGCGCGGGCCGGGGTGCGACCAGGCAAGCCAGGCCGAGTCGGGCGAGAAGACCAGCCCGGAGACATCGCCGTCCGCACTGCGGTCGACCTCGCGGACCTCGCCGCTCTCGCGCTCGACGAGCAGCACCCGTCCGTCGTGCGAGGCGACGGCGGCACGGCTGCCGTCGGGCGCCATCGCGAGCCCGAGCACCCGCCCGAGCTGTCCGGCCGCGAGCCGGCGCGGGGTCGCTCCGGGGGCGACTCCGGTCGCCGGGGCGAACTCCAGGGCGTCATCGCCCTCGGCGTCGGTCACCCACACCACGTGCTCCTCGCCGTCGGCGCGGAAGGTGCGGGGCAGCCGGGCGCGTACGCCGTGCTCGGCGGCGAGCGCGCGGGCGGGCCCCGAGCGGTGGGTGACCCAGTGGACGGCGCCGCGTACGGAGATCGCGCTGCCGCGTCCGGTGTGGTCGGGCGCGGCGGCGCCGAACCAGCGGGACGCGCTCACGGGATGCGGCTGCAGATCGACGCGCTGTCCGCCGAGCCGGATGTCGAGCCAGCGCGGCTCGGCGCCCTCCAGGTCGTCCAGGAGCCACAGTTCACCGGC
The DNA here is from genome assembly GCF_055569295.1 of Streptomyces sp. NPDC029292. Classification (NCBI taxonomy): domain Bacteria; kingdom Bacillati; phylum Actinomycetota; class Actinomycetes; order Kitasatosporales; family Streptomycetaceae; genus Streptomyces; species Streptomyces sp. NPDC029292. The sequence goes on along the minus strand of NZ_JBVHXR010000004.1, from coordinate 244,255 downwards.
GGACGCGTACACGACCCGCGTGCCGTCGGTGGCCGCGTGCCGGGCGTAGAAGCTGTCGATCGGCGTGTGCCGCCGCAGGTCCGATCCGTCGGGGAGGGAGGAGTACAGCGCCCCGACCCCTTCGTGATCCGACAGGAAGGCGACCCGCTCCCCCACCCACAAGGGGTACTCGAGGTTCCCGTCGAGCTCTTCATGCAGCCGTACGAACTCGCCGTCACCCTCGCGGTCGATCCACAGCTTGCCCGCCGTACCGCCGCGGTACCGCTTCCACCAGGCGGCCTCGCGCCCCATGGGAGCGGACAGGAGCACGACACCACCGGAGCCGCCGTGGGCGACGTCGCCGACGGGCCCGTACGGAAGGGTGGTGGCCGGGCCGCCGTCGAGCGGGACGGCGCGGGCCCAGCTGCGCCGCAGGCTCGCCTGGCCCTGCGTGCTGAGCGCGAGCACCTGTCCGTCCGGGGTCCAGCCGCGCACCTGGGTCTTCCCGCTCCCCCAGTACGTCAGCCGTGTGGCCGGGCCGCCTTCCAGGGAGGCGGCGTGCACCTCGGGCGCCCCGTCACGCGTCGACGTCCAGGCGACGGTCGCGCCGTCCGGGGAGATGCGCGGATGACTGACCGGCACGTTGTCGGCGCTGACCCGCCAGGCCCGGCCTCCGCTGTCGAGCGGGGCGACCCAGACGTCGTCCTCGGCGGTGAAGGCGACCAACTCGCCGTGCAGATGCGGAAACCGGAGATACGCGGAGGGTGCGGACTGTGTCACCCGATCACCCTATGCAGCGTCGGCGGCCCCGGACAGGGGTTTCGATCAATGGGTCACCCGATCCGCGCGCGGCCGGGCACCTCACTTGCCCTGGGAGGGCCAGCAGGTGGGGTCGCCCTTGCACCACATGGTCTTCGTCACGGTGACGGTGACGGTGGGGTTGGGCCCTCCGTTCGTGGGCTGGTACGAGATCGGCGGGTTGGGGGTTTGCGTGGCGTTGCAGTTCCCCAGGCCCTGCACGTGGAACCACTCCTTGCCGCCGACCTTGGCGACGAGGTCCCCGCGCACGCACGCGCCGTCGACGGCCCGGGTGACCTTGCCCTTGACGGTGATCTCCCGCCCGTCGGAGGTCTGGCCCCGGCAGTCGACGGAGGCGACGGTGCTCTCGGTCGGCGAGGGCGTCCTGCCCGGGGTGTAGGCCTTGTTGTTCCCGCCGTACGAGGCCGTGCAGCTGAGCCAGCGCACGTCCACGTGCTGCCGTTCGAGTTCCTTGGTCGCGGTCTGGTCGGTCGTGTAGGCCACCGAGGCGGAACTCAACCCGCCCGTCGGCTCGCACGCGGCCACCCCGAACACTCCGGCCGCCCCGAGCCCGACGGCCACCAGTACTTGCCTACGCCCCATCCGGCGCCGTATACGCCTCAAAGCCCCCATAGACGGCAGCCTGCCACTGTCCCGCGCACCGCGGTAGACCGCATGCGGCCACGATGCGCACGACCACCCGAACGAGGGTTCCGCAGGTTTTCAGCCCGTCCGGCGTTTGAGGACGAGGCCGTTCAGGCCGAAGCGGGGGCTGGGGGCGCAGCCCCCAGATACGGGAAAGGTAGGGGAGGCGGGGGCGAAAACCCGTTCGTCAGCCGCGCAGCAGGAGCCACTCCTGGAGTTCCACCAGGTTCCCCTCGGGGTCCTTGAGGTGGGCGACGCGCATCCGTTCGGTCATGGGGGCCGGACCGTGCAGCACGGTGGCGCCGCGCGAGGTGATCTGCTCGCAGTACGCGTCCAGGTCGTCCACCCGCAGCACCACCAGTGAACGGTGGCCGGTCGCCGAGTCGCCGAGTTCGCCGAGGACTTCGGCCATCATCGCGCGGTCCTGTATGGCGATGCCCGCCGAGCCGGTGGCGGGGCTGAACTTCTCGTACGGCCCCTCGGCCGCGCCCGACTGGGGCTTGAGGCCGAGGACTTCGGCGTAGAAGCGGTAGCAGGCCGGGAAGTCCGAGACGAGCAGCCGTACTTGGGCGAGTTCCAACGCGATCCCCCGTGGATGTCAGGACCAGCGGCCGGTGCGGGCCAGCAGCAGCGCCGCCGCCACGGTCCCGGCGGTCGATGTGCGCAGCACGGTACGCCCCAGGTGGAACGTCCTCGCACCCGCACCGGTGAAGAGCTCGACCTCCTCGGGGGAGATCCCGCCTTCGGGACCGACGACCAGCACGATCTCCCCGGAGGAGGGGAGTTCGGCCGTCGCGAACGGCTCGGTCCCTAGTTCGGTGTCCTCGTGCAGCACCGCCGCCAGATCGGCTTTGGCGAGAAGTGCGGCAACCTGCTTGGTCGTCATCGCGTCCGCGACCTCCGGGAAGCGCACCCGGCGGGACTGCTTGCCCGCCTCGCGCGCCGTCGCCCGCCACTTGGCGAGCGCCTTCAGGCCCCGGTCGCCCTTCCACTGGGTGATGCAGCGGGAGGCCGCCCAGGGGACGATCGCGTCCACGCCGGTCTCGGTCATGGTCTCGACGGCGAGTTCGCCGCGGTCGCCCTTGGGGAGGGCCTGGACGACGGTGATGCGCGGCTCTTCCGCCGGCTCCTCGGACACCGAGTCCATGTGGACGATCAGCCGGTCCTTGCCCTCGGTGCCGGTCACCACGCAGTCCGCCCAGCGCCCGGCACCGTCGGTGAGGATGATGTCCTCGCCGGGCCGCAGGCGCTTCACGGAGACGGCGTGCCGCCCCTCGGGGCCGTCGAGGACGTAGCGTCCACCGCCGCCCGCGTCGAAGTGCTCGACCACGAACACCGGCGCGGTCATCGGCCCGCACCCCCGTCATCTTCCCGGGACGCCGACAACGCTGTCTCCGCGGCGGCGAGTTCGGCGTTCAGCACGTCCACGAGCTGCCCCGCGGGCAGCTCGCGCGCCATGCGATGGCCCTGTCCGGCCCACAGCGCCATGCCCTGCGCGTCGCCCGCCTTGGCCGCCGCCTTGCGCAGCGGCGAGGTGAGGTGGTGGATCTCGGGGTACGCGGCCGGCGCGTACGGGCCGTGCTCGCGCAGGAAACGGTTGACCAGTCCGCGCGCCGGGCGCCCGGAGAACGCGCGCGTCAGCTCCGTCCGTACGAAGAGGGGGTTGGTCAGCGCCTGCTTGTGCACGGCGTTGGCGCCGGACTCGGGGGTGGCGAGGAACGCCGTGCCGAGCTGGGCCGCGCTCGCGCCCGCCGCGAGCACCGCGGCGATCTGGCTGCCGCGCATGATGCCGCCGGCCGCGATGATCGGGATCTGCACGGTCTCGCGCACCTGCGCGATCAGTGAGAGCAGCCCGATACCCGTACCGTCCGTCTCCGGGTTGTCGCGGTGGGTGCCCTGGTGGCCGCCCGCCTCGACGCCCTGTACGACGACCGCGGCGGCGCCCGCCCGCTGCACGGCCAGCGCCTCCTCCGCCGTGGTCGCGGTGACCACGGTCAGCGTGCCGGCCCGGGCGAGGAACTCCAGGACGTCGGCGGTGGGGCAGCCGAAGTGGAAGGAGACCACCGGCACCGGGTTGTCGAAGAGGACCGCGAGCTTGGCGTCGTAGCCGTCGTCGCGGCCGCTGTCGGGGTCGCCGAGCTCGGTCTCGTACCAGGCGGCCTCACCGGCGAGCTGGTTGGCGTAGACCTCGACGGCGGCCTTGTCCGCGTACTCCGGCTGCGGCATGAAGAGGTTCACGCCGAAGGGCCGTCCCGTGAGCCCGCGCAGCTGCTTGATCTCCTGGTACATACCGTCGGCGGTCTTGTACCCGGCGGCGAGGAACCCGAGCCCGCCGGCCTCGGACACGGCGGCCGCGAGGTGCGGGACGGAGACGCCGCCCGCCATGGGGGCCTGCACGATCGGATGAGGGAAGAGATCGGTCAGTGCGGAGGACATGACGGCATGTTGTCACGTCCTCCGATCAAGTCCGAATCGGGCCTTCCGCCTGGCATAGGCCACCCGCACCGTCCGGTCCCGGCCGACATTCTTCAGCCCGTCCGGCGTTTGAGGACGAGGCCGTTCAGGCCGATAAGGGGGTCTGGCGGCGGAGCCCCAGGGACGGGAAGGGCAGGGGCGGCGGGGGCGAGAAAAGCCCGTCACCGCCCCCGCCGGAAACCCCGTCAGCGACCGTTGAACGCGTCCTTCAACCGCGAGAACAGCCCCTGCTGACCCGGCTGGAACTGCCCGATAGGCCGCTCCTCACCGCGCAGCACGGCCAGCTCCCGCAGCAACCGCTCCTGCTCGGGATCGAGCTTGGTCGGAGTGGTGACCTCGACATGCACGATGAGGTCACCGCGCCCGCCGCCCCGCAGATGCGTGACGCCCCGCCCGTGCAGCGGAATCGACTGCCCGGACTGCGTGCCGGGGCGGATGTCGACCTCCTCCAGCCCGTCGAGAGTCTCCAGCGGAACCTTGGTGCCGAGCGACGCCGCGGTCATCGGAATGGTGACCGTGCAGTGCAGATCGTCCCCGCGCCGCTGGAACACGGCGTGCGGCAGCTCGTGGATCTCGACGTAGAGGTCACCGGCGGGACCACCACCGGGCCCGACCTCGCCCTCGCCCGCGAGCTGGATCCGCGTGCCGTTGTCGACACCGGCCGGGATCTTCACGGTCAGGGTGCGACGCGAGCGCACCCGCCCGTCGCCCGCGCACTCCGGGCACGGGGTCGGGACGACGGTCCCGAAGCCCTGGCACTGCGGGCAGGGACGGGACGTCATGACCTGGCCCAGGAAGGACCGCGTCACCTGGGACACCTCACCCCGCCCGCGACACATGTCGCAGGTCTGGGCCGAGGTCCCCGGCGCCGCGCCTTCACCGTTGCAGGTGGCGCAGACGACGGCCGTGTCGACCTGGATGTCCTTCGTCGTGCCGAAGGCTGCCTCGTCCAGCTCGATCTCGAGCCGGATCATGGCGTCCTGGCCACGCCGCGTACGCGACCGGGGGCCGCGCTGCGACGCCGTACCGAAGAAGGCGTCCATGATGTCCGAGAAGTTCCCGAAGCCACCCGCACCGAAGCCGCCCGCGCCGCCGCCGCCCGACTGGGACAGCGGGTCACCGCCGAGGTCGTAGACCTGCTTCTTCTGCGGGTCCGACAACACCTCGTACGCGGCGTTGATCTCCTTGAACCGCTCCTGCGTCTTCGGATCGGGATTGACGTCCGGGTGCAGCTCGCGCGCGAGCCTCCGGAACGCCTTCTTGATCTCGTCCTGGGACGCGTCGCGGCGCACGCCGAGTACGGCGTAGTAGTCCGTGGCCACTTACGACTCCGCCAGGATCTGTCCGACGTACCGTGCCACCGCTCGTACCGCTCCCATCGTTCCCGGATAGTCCATGCGTGTCGGTCCGACCACGCCGAGCTTGGCTACTGCCTCGCCGCCCGAACCGTAGCCGACCGAGACCACGGACGTGGAGTTGAGTCCCTCATACGCGTTCTCATGACCGATCCGTACGGTCATGCCCGAATCCCCGGCCTCACCAAGCAACTTGAGGAGCACGACCTGCTCCTCCAGCGCTTCGAGTACGGGCCGGATCGTGAGAGGGAAGTCATGTCCGAAACGGGTGAGATTGGCGGTGCCGCCGATCATCAGCCGTTCCTCGGTCTCTTCGACGAGTGTCTCCAGGAGGGTGGAGAGCACCGTCGCGACCGTACCGCGGTCCTCCGCCTCGAAGGCGTCCGGCAGGTCCTGCACCAGTTGCGGGACGTCCGCGAAACGGCGACCCGCGACCCGGCTGTTCAGCCGGGCCCGCAGATCCGCCAGCGACGTCTCACCGAACGGCGCCGGGCAGTCGATCATGCGCTGCTCGACCCGGCCGGTGTCCGTGATCAGTACCAGCATCACACGGGCCGGAGCCATGGACAGCAGCTCCACGTGCCGCACCGTCGAGCGCGTGAGTGACGGGTACTGCACGACGGCGACCTGCCGGGTGAGCTGCGCGAGCAGCCGTACGGTCCGCCCGACGACGTCGTCGAGGTCGACGGCACCGTCGAGGAAGTTCTGGATGGCCCGCCGCTCGGGCGCGGTCATCGGTTTGACGCCCGCGAGCTTGTCGACGAAGAGCCGGTAGCCCTTGTCGGTGGGGATGCGTCCGGCGCTGGTGTGCGGCTGGGCGATGTAGCCCTCGTCCTCCAGCGCGGCCATGTCGTTGCGGACCGTCGCCGGGGAGACCCCGAGGCGGTGCCGCTCGGTGAGCGCCTTGGAACCGACCGGCTCCTCGGTGCCCACGTAGTCCTGGACGATGGCGCGCAGCACTTCGAGCCTGCGTTCACTGAGCATCGCGCACACCTCCAGAAGTCTTCCCCGTGGCCTTCGGCCTGGCACTCAGCGCATGTGAGTGCCAGCGTTCCCCGGCCCAGTGTACGGCGGTGAGGTACGACCCCGGCAAGGGCGGGCCTGCGATGTCGTGCCCGGCACACTCCCACGGCTAGCGTCTCCGTATGAGCGTGACTTGGGAAGAGCTGGGGTGGGAAAGGCTGGCGCCCCGGGTCGGACGGCGACGGCTTCCGGTCTGGGACTGCACGGCCGGGCTCGTGGTGGGCGAGGGGGCGGCGCTCATGATCGACGCGGGGTCGAGCCTCGGGGAGGGCGCGCGCCTGCGTACGGAGGCGCGGCGACTGCTCGGCACGGACCGCCGGGTGACGCATCTCGCACTCACGCACCCCCACTTCGACCACGTCTTCGGCGCGGCGGCGTTCGCGGGCGTGGAGGTGTTCGGGGCGGTCGGCCTGGACACGGTCTTCGCGCACGACCGCGAGGAGCTGCGCACGGACGCCGTACGCAACGGTCTCGATCCGCGCTCTGCGGCGGAGGCGGCGGACCTCCTGGTCCACCCCCGCCACCTGGTGTCCGGCGAGTGGACCCTCGACCTGGGCGGCGGCGTACAGGTCCTGCTCGCGAACGTGGGCCCCGGCCACACCGCCCACGACCTGGTGGTCCTGGTCCCCGGATCGCCGTCGTCACCGGAGACCGTCTTCTGCGGCGACCTGGTGGAGGAGTCGGGCGAGCCCCAGGCCGGCCCCGACGCCGTCCCCTCGCACTGGCCGGCGGCGCTGGACCGGCTGCTCGACCTGGGCGGGGAGGACGCGGTGTACGTGCCGGGACACGGGGGCGTGGTGAATGCGGCCTTTGTCCGGGCTCAGCGGGACGCGCTGGCGACCCGCTTCGGCGTGTCGTAGGAGGTCGTACGGCGGCACGGCCGGGCTTCTCCTATCGTCATCCGAATGCGCCAGTACTCTCCGGACCTGACCCCGCCGTGGAAGAAGCCCCAGTCCGTGCCCGAGGTCCCCGCGGACCCGGGTCTGGTGGTCGAGGAGCCGGGCACCGGCTTCTGCGGCGCGGTGATCCGCTGCGAGGCGGGCACGGTGACGCTGGAGGACCGCTTCGGCAAGCACCGGGTGTTCCCGCTGGAGCCGCGCGGCTTCCTTCTGGAGGGGAGGGTGGTGACGCTGGTCCGCCCGTCCTCGGCTCCCGCCCGCCCCACCCGCACGGCCTCCGGTTCGGTCGCCGTCCCCGGCGCGCGGGCCCGGGTGGCCCGTGCCGGACGCATCTACGTCGAGGGCCGCCACGACGCCGAACTGGTCGAACGCGTCTGGGGCGACGATCTCCGCATCGAGGGCGTCGTCGTCGAGTACCTGGAGGGCATCGACGACCTCCCCGCGATCGTCGCGGACTTCGCCCCGGGCCCGGACGCCCGCCTCGGCGTCCTCGTCGACCACCTGGTCCCCGGCACGAAGGAGTCCCGCATCGCGGAGTCGGTCACCAGCGAGCACGCGCTGGTGGTGGGCCACCCGTACATCGACGTCTGGGAGGCGGTGAAGCCGTCGTCCGTGGGCATCGCGGGATGGCCCCGCGTCCCCCGCGGTCAGGACTGGAAGACGGGCGTGTGCCGGGCTCTGGGCTGGCCGGAGAACACGGGCGCGGCCTGGCAGCACATCCTGTCCCGGGTGCGCTCCTACAAGGACTTGGAGCCGGAACTCCTGGGCCGGGTGGAGGAGTTGATCGACTTCGTCACGGCGCCGGAGTGACGCGGGGGCCGCGGGCCTGCCTGGTCCGGTCCCGGTGGCCCTCGCGGTCGGGGTCTCCCTGATAGCCGGACGGCATCCGCTCCCCGCCGAACCAGAGTTCCGGTGCCCACCGCCGGCATCCCGCCGCCACGGCGTGGCGTGCCGGAGCGGGCCACAGGGCGATGCGGTAGCGCAGCCGGGGCAGCCCGGGCCGCGGCGGCTCGCTGTCGCGCACGGTGGCCCACAGCAGCGGGTCATGGCGGTCGATCTCGCCCTTCGGGCAGAGTTCGAGGGTGTGCAGGGGCGGTGCGGCGTAGATGCCGACGGCCGCCAGCGACCCCCACGGCACGGTGACGGACTGCCCGCGCTGGGTGACGTGGATGCCCGCGGCGTCCATGGTGACGTTCCAGTTCCAGATCCTCACCACGCCCCGGACGATCAGTACGAGCGCCCAGCAGGCCGCCAGTGCGAGCGCGGCGGCGATCACGTCGCGGACCACGGCACCCGCGCCGTGCCCGTGCTCGGGCACCAGCCCCCGCACCGCCCAGGCGCAGGCGAGCACCATCACCAGCGCGACGGCCAGACGGCGTCGCACCAGGACAGCGCTGCGCTGGACAACCACCGTGTCTCCGGTCTCGACGGCGTCGAACACCAGCGGATCTCTCGTGCCGCGCGCCACCGTGTCGGTCCGCTCGGTCATCCGCTCCCGGTGCCCGTCGTGGTCCGGCGCGCCCACGTACGACAACGGCTGCTCCTCGCGCCCGAACCACAGCTCGGGTGCCCACTGCTGGAGCGCCTGCTCGTACGCCTTGTGGGAGTCGCCCACGTCGACGCGGTAGCGCAGGCGGGGCAAGCCCGGCTGGAGGGGATCGGCGTCGCGGACGAACTTCCACAGCAGCGGCTCGTCGCGGTCGATCTCGTCCCTGGGGCACAGCTCGACCGTGAAGGCGGCGGATCTGCTGCCCCGGGCCCAGTAGATACCCACCCCCGCCAGCGAGTCCCAGGGGATCAGCGCGGCCTCCTTGCCCCGCATCCGCCAGAAGCCGGTCGCGTCGAAGACGGTGATCCAACGGCGCGCCCGCCAGCGGGAGACGAGCAGCACCACTCCGCTGACGCCCATCACCATCAGGACGCCGAGGGGGATCCAGCCGGCGCCGATCCCGTCCACCCGGACGGCGAACCACAGGCCCGTCCCGCCGGCGACGAGCAGCACCGCCACGATCGGCAGCGCGAGCAGCAGCCGCCGCAACCCGTATCGCAGGACGGTCGCATCCTCGTCCGGCCATCTACCAGAGACCATGGCCGCGGACTGTACGCGAACAGGTGTTCCATCGACTAGATCTGTGCACCCGACCCGAGCGCACCGAACTCAGTCCACCAGATCCCTGACCACGGCGTCCGCGAGGAGCCGCCCGCGCAGGGTGAGAACGGCGCGCCCGGCGTCGTACGGACCGGCTTCGAGAAGGCCGTCCGACAGGGCGCGGCGGGCGGCGGTCAGCCCGTCCGGGCGGAGCAGGGACAGCGGGCAGCCCTCGCGCAGCCGCAGTTCGAGGAGGATCCGCTCCACGCGGCGGTCCTCGTCGGAGAGGAGTTCGCGCCCCGCGCCCGGGGAGCGGCCGGAGGCCAGCGCCGCGGCGTACGCCCCGGGGTGCTTCACGTTCCACCAGCGCACGCCGCCGACGTGGCTGTGGGCGCCGGGGCCCGCGCCCCACCAGTCGGCGCCGCGCCAGTAGAGCTCGTTGTGCAGGCAGCGGCCGGCCTCCGAGGTGGCCCAGTTGGAGACCTCGTACCAGTCGAAGCCCGCCACCGACATCACCTCGTCCGCGATGAGGTAGCGGTCCGCGTGGACGTCGTCGTCCGTCATCGGGACCTCGCCGCGGCGGATGCGGCGGGCGAGCTGGGTGCCCTCCTCGACGATCAGGGCGTAGGCGGAGATGTGGTCGGGCCCGGCGCCGAGCGCGGCCTCCAGAGAGGCGCGCCAGTCGTCGTCGGACTCCCCGGGCGTGCCGTAGATCAGGTCAAGGTTCACGTGTTCGAAGCCCGCCGCGCGGGCCTCGGCGACGCAGGCCTCGGGGCGGCCGGGGGTGTGCGTGCGGTCGAGCACCTTCAGTACGTGCTGCCGGGCGCTCTGCATGCCGAAGGAGATCCGGTTGAAGCCCCCGGCGCGCAGGGTCGCGAGGTACGCCGGGTCCACCGACTCCGGGTTCGCCTCCGTCGTGATCTCCGCGTCGTCCGCGAGCCCGAACTCGTCGCGGATCGCCCCCAGCATCCGTACGAGGTCGTCGGCCGCCAGCAGGGTGGGCGTACCGCCGCCGACGAAGACCGTGCGGACGGGGCGCGGGTCGTCGCCGAGCACCTTGCGGGCCAGCCGGACCTCGTCGATCAGCGTGTCGGCGTAGTTGTCGCGGGAGGCGAGCACGCCTCCGGTGCCCCGCAGCTCGGTCGCCGTGTAGGTGTTGAAGTCGCAGTAGCCGCAGCGGGTCGCGCAGTACGGCACATGGAGGTAGAACCCGAGGGGGCGCTCGGCGGCCCCGGCCAGGGCGTGCGCGGGCAGCGCCCCGTCGTCGGGAACGGGCTCACCATCGGGAAGTGCGGAAGGCATGCCTTCCATTGTCCAGCACCGACACGCGTGCCGGTTTCCGCTGTCCAGCACCGACACGCGTGCCGGTTTCCGCCGGGCACGGGCGCGTGCGGTGGGTGGGTTGCGTGGGGCACGCGCGCGTCCGGTGGGCTTGCGTGGGGCACGCGGGCCTGCGCGCCACCTCCCCGCGCCGCCAGCCGCGGGCCTGCGCCGAGTCCCCGTCCTGCACACCCGCGTCGCCCGCTTCCGCCCCCACGCCCGCGTGCGTGCCGCTTACGCCCCGCGCCCACACCCCGTACGACCGCCCACTCCGCCTACTCCGCCTGCAACACCAGCAACGCCATGTCGTCCTCCGGAGGCCTCGCGCCGAACTCGTGGACGAGTCTGCGGATCCGTTCCGCGATGAGTTCGGCGCTCAGGCCGGCGCAGCCGGTGAGGGCCTTCGCGAGGCCGTCTTCGTCGTCGAACTGGTGGGGTCCACTGCGCCGCTCCGTCACGCCGTCCGTGACGCACAGCACGGTGTCGCCGGGGTGCAGCTCGAAGGTCTCGGAGGTGTAGCTCGCGTCCTCGAAGACGCCGAGGAGGGTCTGCGGCCGGGCCACCTCCCGTACGTCACCGTCGGGGCCGAGGAGCAGCGGCAGCGGATGCCCGGCGGAGGCCAGGGTGCAGCGCACGCCGCCGTCGAAGGGAACGAGCTCGCCGTACAGCATGGACAGGAAGCGCGTCTGGGGGCCGAGGTCCGCGCCGAGCCCGGGCCCGCCCGCCGCGACGAGCGCGCGGGCCGCCGCGTCCGCCGCCTCTGTCGCGTCGTCGAGTAAGAGCTGGTTGAGGCGGTCGAGGACGTCGGCGACCTCGTAGCCCTCGCGGGCCAGCAGCCGCAGCCAGGGCCGCGCCAGGCCGATCACGACGGCGGCCTCGGGCCCCTTGCCCTGGACGTCGCCCACCGCGAAGCACCAGCGCCCGTCCCCCGCCGGGAACAGGTCGTAGAAGTCGCCGCTGGGCCCGCCCTTGTCGAGCGGCTCGTACACGAGGGCGCTGCGCACCCCGGGGATCTCGGCGACCGCGCCGGGCAGCAGACCGCGCTGGAGGACCCGGCTGATGGTGGCCTGGCGCGCGTACTGGCGGGCCGCGCCGATGGCGAGGGCGACGCGGCGGCTGAGGTCCTCGACGAGCCCGGTGATCTCGTCGGGGAAGCCGATCGGACCGGCCCGCCCGATGACCAGCGTGCCCAGCGGCCGTCCGCCCGCGATCAGCCGGTACGCGAGCGCCGCCCCGCTCACTCCGCGCGCGCCCAGCGCCTCGCCGGGCCAGGGCACCGGGACGGCCCGGGAGCGTACGGAGTCGGGCAGTCGCGGCGGGTCCTTCTCCAGGGCGCGGCGCAGTTCCTCGATGCGGTTCTCACTGCCGTGCCAGACACGGGCGAGCCGCGGCCCCAGGGCCAGACCGAGACCGCCCGCCCGGTCGGTGGCCTCGTCCTCCAGCCACACCGCGCACCAGTCGGCGAGACGCGGCACGAGCAACTGCCCGGCGAGCGCGGCGACCAGGTCCTCGTCGAGCTGTCCGGCGAGCAGGTCGGAGGCCTCGGCGAGGAAGGAGAGGGCGCCGCGGTTGAGCCAGTCCTGGTCCTGCTGGGTGCCGCGTCGCGGCTCGGGGTCGAGTATCTCGGCGATCCGCAGCCCACGCTCCAATGCCTGCTCCCCGGCGTACACCCCTATCTGCGCCTCGACTTCCGAAATCCTCGCGACTTCCGAAATCATCTCGGCCCCGGAGACCCTCTCGGCCTCGGAAATCCTCGCGGCCTCCGGGATCCTCCCGGCCTCGGAAATCCTCTCTGCCTCCGGGATCCCTTCGCCCCCCGAGAGCCCCTCCACGGCCGCGCTCCCGCCCACGGGCAGCCGCGCCCAGACGGTCTTGACGCCGGTGCGGTACGTGATCCCCCAGGCCTCGGAGAGCGCGGAGACGAGCCGCAGCCCGCGCCCGTACTCCGGTGTGCCGTACGGGCGTTCGGCATCCTCGTCCCGTACCGCGCGCGAAGGATGATGGTCGGAGACCTCGACGACCAGCGAGCCCGCCTGCCCTTCTCCGGCGCTCTCCAGGCGGCACAGCAGCTCGACGTCGGTGCCCGCGTGCACCACGGCGTTGGTGACGAGTTCGCTGACGATCACGGCGGCGTCGTCGGTGAGGCGGTCGTCGACGATCTCCGCGTCGGCCAGGGCGAGTTCGAGCCAGTCGGCGAGCGCGGCGCGCACGAACCGGCGGGCGGCTCCCGGCGCGAGCGGAGTGCCCGGCAGCGAGGTGCGGGCCACCGCTTCCTGGCCGGCGCGGTGGTGCGCAGGCGCATCAGGGGCACGCGCCATGGACTCCCGTTGCGTCGGAATGGCCCCCACTGTGCAGCTCCCTGAGCAGTTCGGACGAATACGCCTCAGGCGATGCGGACAGAGTGACAGACTGGCCATGCCCATAAGCGCCGAGTTACCGAAGTGGGCCGCCATGAGTGAGAACAGTGGTATGCCTGTGATCGAAGATGGACAGATTCGGGCATCGGATCTGCGTCCGTTGCTCGCCGCGATGACCGCCGCGCGGGACGGCGACTTCAGCAAGGCGCCGGAAACGGGGCACGGGCTGGTGGCCGAGCTGAGCACGATGTTCAACCAGATCATGGACCGCAGCGCCCACTTCAACTCCGAGGTGCAGCGCGTCCGCCGGGATCTGGTCCGGCACGGGCGGCTCGACGAGCGCCTCTCGGCGAGCCCGGGCCAGGGCAACTGGACGACCCGGGTGAACGACGTGAACCAGCTGCTCGACGCCCTGGTCGCCCCCGCCGCGAACGCGACACGCGTCCTCGACGCGGTGGCCGGCGGCGATCTGACCCAGCGGGTCGATCTGCACGACGGAAATCGCCAACTCCGCGGTGACTTACGCCGGTTGGGCCGGGCCGTGAACAAGATGGTCGACCAGCTGTCCCTCTTCACCGGCGAGGTGACCCGCGTCGCGCGCGAGGTCGGCACGGAGGGGAGGCTCGGTGGCCGCGCCAAGGTGACCGGGCTGTCCGGGAGTTGGCGGGATGTGACCGAGGCGGTCAACACGATGGCGTCCCGGCTGACGGCCCAGGTGCGGGACATCGCCCTGGTGACCACGGCGGTGGCGCGCGGCGACCTGACCCGTACGGTGACCGTCGAGGCGACCGGCGAGCTGCTCGAACTGAAGCTCACCGTGAACACGATGGTCGACCAGCTCTCCGCCTTCGCCGACGAGGTGACGAGGGTGGCCCGCGAGGTGGGTACGGAAGGCCAGTTGGGCGGCCGGGCGCAGGTGCGCGGCGTGTCGGGGGTCTGGAAGGACCTCACCGACAACGTCAACTTCATGGCCTCGAACCTGACCTCCCAGGTCCGCAACATCGCTCAGGTCACCACGGCCGTCGCCAACGGCGACCTGAGCCAGAAGATCACGGTCGACGCGCAGGGCGAGATCCTCGAACTGAAGTCGACCATCAACACGATGGTCGACCAGCTCTCCGCCTTCGCCGACGAGGTGACGAGGGTGGCGCGCGAGGTCGGCACCGAGGGCAACCTCGGCGGGCGCGCGCAGGTCCGCGGCGTCTCCGGGGTCTGGAAGGACCTCACCGACAACGTCAACTTCATGGCGGACAACCTGACTTCGCAGGTCCGCAACATCGCCCTCGTCTCCACGGCCGTCGCCCAGGGCGACCTCGGAAAGAAGATCACCGTCGAGGCGAAGGGCGAGATCCTGGAGCTGAAGTCGACCATCAACACGATGGTCGACCAGCTCTCCGCCTTCGCCGACGAGGTGACGAGGGTGGCGCGCGAGGTCGGCACCGAGGGCAACCTCG
>NZ_JBVHXR010000004.1:176566-229763 GCF_055569295.1 Streptomyces sp. NPDC029292 | reverse complement strand
CGGCGGTCAGGCACAGGTCCGCGGCGTCTCCGGCGTCTGGAAGGACCTCACCGACAACGTCAACTTCATGGCCCTGAACCTGACTTCACAGGTGCGGAACATCGCCCAGGTCACCACCGCCGTCGCCAACGGCGACCTCTCCAAGAAGATCACCGTCGACGCCCGCGGCGAGATCCTGGAGCTCAAGGACACCGTCAACACGATGGTGGAGCAGCTGCGCGCCTTCGCCGACGAGGTGACCCGGGTTGCCCGCGAGGTCGGCACCGACGGACGGCTCGGCGGGCGCGCCCAGGTGCTCGGCGTCTCCGGCGTCTGGCGGGACCTGACCGACAACGTCAACTACATGGCCGACAACCTGACTTCACAGGTCCGGAACATCGCGCAGGTCGCGACGGCCGTGGCCCAGGGCGACCTGTCGAAGAAGATCGACGTGGACGCGCGCGGCGAGATCCTCGAACTGAAGACGACGATCAACACGATGGTCGACACCCTCTCCTCCTTCTCCTCCGAGGTCACCCGGGTGGCCCGCGAGGTGGGTTCCGAGGGCCAACTCGGCGGCCAGGCCCGGGTCGAGGGCGTGTACGGCACCTGGAAGCGCCTCACGACGAACGTGAACGAGCTGGCGCTCAACCTGACCACCCAGGTCCGCGCGATCGCCGAGGTGGCGTCCGCGGTGGCCCAGGGCGACATGTCCCGCTCCATCACGGTGGAGACCCAGGGCGAGGTCACCGAGCTCAAGGACAACATCAACCTGATGGTGGCCAACCTCCGCGAGACCACCCGTGCGAAGGACTGGCTGGAGTCGAACCTGGCCCGCCTCGCCGCGCTGATGCAGGGCCACCGCGACCTGATGGAGGTCGCCGACCTGATCCTGCGCGAGCTGACCCCGCTGGTGAACGCGCAGTACGGTGCCTTCTTCCTGGCCGATCCGGAGGAGGACACCCTGCGGACCGCCATCCCCGCCAAGGGACTCGCCTTCATCGCCGGGTACGGCTCGGCGCAGGGCGCGACCGTCGACACGGGCGGCATGCCGGTGCACGGGCTGGTCCGGCAGGCAGCCCGCGAGAAGAAGCGGATCCTGGTCGAAGAGGCCCCGCCGGACTACATCAAGATCAACAGTGGTCTGGGTGAGGCGGCCCCCGCGAGCGTCGTCATCATCCCGATCCTCTTCGAGGACAAACTCCTCGGCGTGATCGAGCTCGCCTCGTTCTCCCGCTTCTCCGACGTCCACCTGGCGTTCTTCGACCAGTTCGTCAACACCATCGGCGTCGCCATCAACACGATCATCGCCAACTCCCGTACGGAGTCCCTGCTCGGCGAGTCGCAGCGCCTGGCCATCCAGCTCCAGGACCGCTCGGACGAACTCCAGTCACAGCAGGCGGAGTTGCAGAGATCCAACGCCGAACTGGAAGAGAAGGCCGCCCTGTTGGCGACCTCGTCGCAGTACAAGTCCGAGTTCCTGGCGAACATGTCCCACGAGCTGCGTACGCCCTTGAACTCGCTTCTCATTCTGGCCCGGCTGCTCTCCGACAACCCGGACGGCCATCTCTCCGACCAGGAGGTGCAGTTCGCGACCACCATCCACCGCTCGGGATCCGATCTACTCCAACTGATCAACGACATCCTGGACCTGTCGAAGATCGAGGCCGGGCGCATGGACGTACGCCCCAAGAAACTGCCGCTGATCAAGCTGCTCGACTACGTCCACGCGACCTTCCGCCCGCTCACCCTCGACCGGGGGCTCGCCTTCGAGGTGGCGGTCGGCGAGGACGTACCGCGCGAGATGTACTCGGACGAGCAGCGGCTCCAGCAGATCCTGCGCAACCTGCTCTCCAACGCGATCAAGTTCACCGCGACCGGCCGGGTCGAGCTGCGCGTCAACCGGCTCAAGGACCCGGAGCACATCTTCACCCGCGAGAACAGCGACGACGTGATCGCCTTCGCGGTCTCCGACACCGGCATCGGCATCGCCGCCGAGAAACTCCCGGTGATCTTCGAGGCGTTCCAGCAGGCCGACGGCACCACCAACCGCAAGTACGGCGGCACGGGCCTCGGCCTTTCCATCAGCCGCGAGATCTCCGGACTGCTCGGCGGCCGCATCATCGCCGAGAGCAAGCCCGGCAAGGGGTCCACCTTCACGCTGTACGTCCCTGTCGTGAGCCCCGGGCACGCGGCGACCGGGCCCGTCCCCGAGGACCGTCCGGTGCTCGTGCCCGAGCAGCTGTCCAGCGAGCCGTACACCGCCCACGACACCGACGACACCTGGCCCACACCCACCAAACTGGAGGCATGGAAGTCGGGCCGGGCGGGGCAGGTCCTGCCCGGACGACGGGTGTTGATCGTGGACGACGACATCCGCAACGTCTTCGCGCTGACTCATGTCCTGGGCCGCGTCGGTATGCCTGTCCTCTACGCGGAGAACGGCCGCGAGGGCATCGAGACCCTGGAGCGCAACCCCGACGTCCAACTCGTCCTGATGGACATCATGATGCCGGAAATGGACGGCTACGAGACCATCTCCGCCATCCGCCGCACCCCCCGCTGGACGGGTCTGCCCATCGTCGCGCTGACCGCGAAGGCGATGCCCGGCGACCGCGAGAAGTCCATCGCACGGGGTGCCAACGACTACGTACCGAAGCCGGTGGACGTCGACCAGCTCCTCACCGTCGTCTGCGCCCTCCTCGATCCGGAGGGCGCGGACGGCCGGGAGCGGGACGCCGCCAGCGGTTCGGTTGTACCGGGAGCGAGCACATCAGGGGAGCCCGCACCCGCCGACGACTGAGTGAGGCACAGTCACCATGAGCGCTGAGGCAACGACCGACGAGCGCGCCAGCATCCTCCTTGTCGACGACATGGAGGACAACCTGGTCGCACTGGAGGCCGTCCTGGGGTCCCTCAACGAGCCGCTGGTGCGCGCGCGTTCGGGCGAGGAGGCGATGAAGGCCCTGCTGCGGCAGCGGTTCGCCGTCGTCCTGCTCGACATCCGGATGCCGGGCATGGACGGCTTCGAGACCGCCGCGAACATCAAACGGCTCGACCAGACCAAGGACGTCCCCATCATCTTCCTGACGGGCACGGACGCCGACGCGGGCTACGCCTTCCGCGGGTACGCGACCGGGGCCGCCGACTATCTGACGAAACCTTTCGACCCATGGGTGCTGCGCGCCAAGGTCACCGTCTTCCTCGATCTGCACCGCAAGAACCAGCAGCTGGAGCGGCTGCTCGCCCGCGAGCAGCAACAGTTCGACGAACTGGCCAACCGGCTCACGAAGATCGAGACACACATGGCGGCCAGCAGCCTGCAGGATGTCTTCGAACTGCGCCATCAGGTACGGCAGATGGGGGAACTGCTGAGAGAGATGCGGCGGGGGCGGGGCCTGTAGGGCTGTTGTCAGGCGCCGCCCCCCGGGGGCTCACGCCTCGCGCGTCCCCGCGTACATCTCATCAATGAGGTGCTTGTACTCGCGCTCCACGACCGGCCGCTTCAGCTTCAGGCTGGGCGTGATCTCGCCGTGTTCGACGTCGAGGTCGCGCGGCAGCAGCCGGAACTTCTTGATGGTCTGCCAGCGCTGGAGGCCCTCGTTGAGTTCCTTGACGTAGCCCTCGACGAGGGCGACCGTGGCCGGGGCGTCGACGACCTCGGCGTACGACTTGCCCGAAAGGCCGTTCTCCTTGGCCCAGTCGAGAATGGACGGCTCGTCGAGGGCGATCAGCGCGGTGCAGAAGTTCCGGTCGGCGCCGTGCACGAGGATGTTGGAGACGTACGGGCAGACGGCCTTGAACTGGCCCTCGACCTCGGCGGGCGCGATGTACTTGCCGCCCGACGTCTTGATGAGGTCCTTCTTGCGGTCGGTGATGCGCAGGTAGCCGTCGGGGGACAGCTCACCGATGTCGCCGGTGTGGAACCAGCCGTCCGCCTCCAGCACCTCGGCGGTCTTCTCGGGCAGCCCGTGGTAGCCCTCCATGATGCCGGGGCCGCGCAGCAGGATCTCGCCGTCGTCCGCGATGCGCACCTCGGTGCCGGGCAGCGGCTTGCCGACAGTGCCGGTGCGGTACGCCTCGCCGGGGTTCACGAAGGAGGCCGCGGAGGACTCCGTGAGCCCGTACCCCTCCAGGATGTGGATGCCGGCGCCCGCGAAGAAGTAGCCGATCTCGGGCGCGAGCGCGGCGGAGCCGGAGACGCAGGCGCGCAGGTTGCCGCCGAAGGCCTCGCGGATCTTGGCGAAGACGAGCGCGTCCGCGACCTTGTGCTTGGCACCGAGGGCGAAGGGGACGGCGGCCGTGCCGGTGCGCCGGAAGCTGTCCTGGCTGGCCTTCGCGTACTCGCGGGAGACCTCGGCCGCCCACTGGAAGATCTTGTACTTGGCGCCGCCACCGGCCCGCGCCTTGGCCGCGACCCCGTTGTAGACCTTCTCGAAGATGCGCGGCACGGCCGCCATGTACGTCGGCTGCACCACCGGCAGATTCTCGATGATCTTGTCCACGCGGCCGTCGACGGCGGTGACGTGCCCGACCTCGATCTGGCCGGAGGTGAGCACCTTGCCGAAGACGTGCGCGAGCGGCAGCCACAGGTACTGCACGTCGTCGGGGCCGAGCAGCCCGGTCGAGGCGATGGCCTTGGCCATGTACGACCAGTTGTCGTGCGGGAGGCGGACGCCCTTGGGGCGGCCCGTGGTGCCGGAGGTGTAGATGAGGGTGGCGAGCTGGTCGGCGGTGATCGCGCCGACCTTCTCCTTGATCAGGTCGGGGTTCTTCTCCAGGTACGCGGCGCCGCGGCTCTCCAGCTCGGCGAGGGTGAGCACCCAGTCGCCGGTCTCGACGCCGGTCGGGTCGATGACGACCACATGGGTCAGCTCAGGCAGCTCGGCGCGCTTCTCCCGGGCCTTGGCGAGCTGGGCCGCGTCCTCCGCGATCAGGACCTTGCTCTCCGAGTCGGAGAGGATGAACGCCGACTCCTCGGCGTTGGTCTGCGGGTACACGGTCGTCGTGGCCGCGCCCGCGCACAGGATGCCCAGGTCGGCCAGGATCCACTCGACCCGTGTGGAGGAGGCGAGCGCGACGCGCTGCTCCGGCTGGACACCCAGCTCGATCAGACCGGCCGCGATGGCGAAGACCCGCTCGGCGGCCTGCGCCCAGCTCAGCGACTTCCACTCGTCCGGGCCCTCGCCCGAGGCCGGTGGTACCGGGTAGCGGTAGGCCTCGGCGTCGGGCGTGGCCGCCACGCGCTCCAGGAAGAGGGCCGCCACGGACGGCGGACGGTTCTCGATCAGGGTTTGTGTGTCGCTCACGACATCCTCCGGGGCCCGCGACAGCGCGGCTGGCTCAATTGTGCGGCTGTTGTTTAACTCGCGAGTAACTATCGAGCAGTGATCAGAGTAGAGCGCGACCGGCCGGTGCGTAAGAGGCGGCGGCCTGTCACTTCCTCCAGAGGACACGCGCGGGGCTCCTGCACGGGACACGGGTAGGACGCAGGCAGGGCCCGCCGCGCCGAAGCGCAACGGGCCCATGAAATCGGGGAAATCGGCGTGCCGCGTGTGGCTACTTCTTGCCCTTGGCCGAGCCACCGCTGTCATCGCTGGACAGCACGGCGATGAAGGCCTCTTGCGGAACCTCCACAGAGCCCACCATCTTCATCCGCTTCTTGCCTTCCTTCTGCTTCTCCAGCAGCTTCCGCTTACGGGAGATGTCACCGCCGTAGCACTTGGCGAGGACGTCCTTGCGGATGGCGCGGATGGTCTCGCGGGCGATGACCCGGGACCCGATGGCCGCCTGGATGGGCACCTCGAACGCCTGCCGCGGGATCAGCTCACGCAGCTTGGCGACGAGCCGCACACCGTACGCGTACGCCTGGTCCTTGTGGGTGATCGCCGAGAAGGCGTCCACCTTGTCGCCGTGCAGCAGGATGTCGACCTTGACCAGGCTGGAGGTCTGCTCGCCGGTGGGCTCGTAGTCGAGCGAGGCGTAACCCCTGGTCTTGGACTTCAGCTGGTCGAAGAAGTCGAAGACGATCTCCGCGAGCGGCAGCGTGTAGCGGATCTCGACCCGGTCCTCGGACAGATAGTCCATGCCGAGCAGCGTGCCGCGCCGGGTCTGGCACAGCTCCATGATCGAGCCGATGAACTCGGAGGGCGCGAGGATGGTCGCCCGCACGACCGGCTCGTAGACCTTGTCGATCTTCCCCTCGGGGAACTCGCTCGGGTTGGTGACGACGTGCTCGCTGCCGTCCTCCATCTCGACGCGGTACACGACGTTCGGCGCCGTGGCGATGAGGTCGAGCCCGAACTCACGCTCGAGCCGCTCCCGGATCACATCGAGGTGCAGCAGCCCCAGGAAGCCGACGCGGAAGCCGAAGCCCAGCGCGGCCGAGGTCTCCGGCTCGTAGACGAGCGCGGCGTCGTTGAGCTGCAGCTTGTCGAGGGCGTCGCGCAGCTCGGGGTAGTCGGACCCGTCCAGCGGGTACAGCCCGGAGAAGACCATGGGCTTGGGGTCCTTGTAACCGCCCAGCGCCTCGGTCGCGCCCTTGTGCAGGGTGGTGATGGTGTCACCGACCTTGGACTGCCGGACGTCCTTCACGCCGGTGATGATGTAGCCCACCTCACCGACGCCCACCCCGTCGGCCGGCGTCATCTCGGGCGACGAGACACCGATCTCCAGCAGCTCATGGGTCGCCCCGGTGGACATCATCCGGATCCGCTCACGCTTGTTGAGCTGCCCGTCGATGACACGCACATACGTCACGACGCCCCGGTAGGAGTCATAGACGGAGTCGAAGATCATCGCGCGCGCGGGGGCGTCCTGGACACCGACCGGGGCGGGGACCTCGGCGACGACCTTGTCGAGCAGCGCCTCGACGCCCAGCCCGGTCTTGGCGGAGACCTTGAGCACGTCGTCGGGGGAGCAGCCGATGAGGTTGGCGAGCTCCTCGGAGAACTTCTCCGGCTGTGCGGCCGGCAGGTCGATCTTGTTCAGTACGGGGATGATCTTGAGGTCGTTCTCCATCGCCAGGTAGAGGTTGGCGAGAGTCTGCGCCTCGATGCCCTGGGCGGCGTCGACGAGGAGAACGGTCCCCTCGCAGGCGGCGAGCGACCTGGACACCTCGTACGTGAAGTCCACGTGCCCGGGGGTGTCGATCATGTTGAGGATGTGGGTCTTGCCCGGGTCCTCGGTCGGCGCCCAGGGCAGACGGACCGCCTGGGACTTGATCGTGATGCCACGCTCGCGCTCGATGTCCATGCGGTCGAGGTACTGAGCACGCATCTGCCGCTGCTCGACCACCCCGGTCAGCTGGAGCATGCGGTCGGCGAGCGTGGACTTGCCGTGGTCGATGTGCGCGATGATGCAGAAATTGCGGATCAGAGCCGGGGCGGTACGGCTCGGCTCGGGCACATTGTTAGGGGTCGCGGGCACGCAGGGTCCTGTCTCTTGAGGCGCCTGTCGCCTCGGGTCGGATCGATACGTAGGCTCCATGGTCCCACGGGTGGGGAGCTGCGACCGGTTTGGGCCGTGTGAGCTGGGGGCCTGGGGTCGGCCGCGGCCGTGTGAGCTGTGGGCCTGGGGCCCGCCGGGGGCGTGCGAGGCGAGGCTCGGAGGCTGGTTTGGGCTGGCCGGAGGGCGGCTGGTAGCCTGGGTGGCTGTGTCTCATGCCCTCTCTGCACGAGGCACACCCCAAGAAATCAAACGGTGCGCGAGGCGTGTCCTCGCGTGCCTGAACCTGAAAAGGCTCATTCGTGGCGAACATCAAGTCCCAGATCAAGCGGATCAAGACCAACGAGAAGGCTCGGCTGCGCAACAAGGCCGTCAAGTCCTCCCTGAAGACCGCGATCCGCAAGGCCCGCGAGGCCGCTGCCGCGGGTGACGTCGAGAAGGCCACCGAGTACACGCGCGAGGCTTCGCGCAAGCTCGACAAGGCCGTCTCGAAGGGCGTCATCCACAAGAACCAGGCCGCCAACAAGAAGTCGGCGCTTGCTTCGAAGGTCGCTGCCCTCAAGGGCTGAGTCCCACCCGACTTGACCGCCGGAAGGGACCAAGCGGGCCCTCTCATCCGCTCCTGACCGGCACCCCGGACCCGTGCGCGGCCTGCGTTCGCCACGCGGGCATGGGTCCAGCATCTTGAACCCGAGGCCCTGCTCCCCTCCTTCCCCAGGAGGATGAGCGGGGCCTTTGGCGTGCCTGGGGGTGCCTGAGGTGCCTGGGGTGCCTTGGGGTGCCTGGGGTGCCTGGGGTGCCTTGGGGTGCCTGGGGTGCCTTGGGGTGCCTGGGGTGCCTTGGGGTGCCTGGGGTGCCTTGGGGTGCCTGGGGTGCCTTGGGGTGCCCGAAAAACGCCGGACGGGCTGGGTGTCGGCCCCTCCGGCGTTGAGGAGCAGGGTCTGGGTCTGGGTCTGGGTCTGGGGCTGGGGCGGAGCCCAAGAAGGATGGGACGGGTAGGGGCAGCGGGGGCGAAAACCCGCCCCGCCCCGCCCGGCGCCGGCGCGCCGGGCAACCTACCCCCGTCGGGACCGAGCCGCCCGAGCAATCGCCACAACCGCCTTCTCCAGGGCGTACTCGGGATCATCCCCACCGCCCTTGACGCCCGCATCGGCTTCAGCCACCGCCCGCAGGGCGACCGCAACCCCGTCCGGGGTCCACCCCCGCATCTGCTGCCGAACCCGGTCGATCTTCCACGGCGGCATCCCGAGCTCACGGGCAAGGTCAGCCGGCCGCCCGCCCCGCGCGGAGGACAGCTTCCCGATCGCCCGCACCCCCTGCGCCAGCGCACTGGTGATCAGCACCGGCGCGACCCCGGTCGACAGAGACCACCGCAACGCCTCCAACGCCTCCGCGGCCCGCCCTTCCACGGCCCGATCGGCCACGGTGAAACTCGACGCCTCGGCCCGCCCGGTGTAGTACCGCCCGACGACGGCCTCGTCGATCGTCCCCTCGACGTCGGCCGTCAGCTGGGACACCGCGGAGGCCAGCTCCCGCAGATCACTCCCGATCGAGTCGACGAGCGCCTGACACGCCTCGGGCGTGGCCGACCGCCCCAGCGCCCGGAACTCACTCCGCACGAACGCCAGCCGATCCGCCGGCTTCGTCATCTTGGGACACGCCACCTCCCGCGCCCCCACCTTGCGCGCGGCGTCCAGCAGTCCCTTGCCCTTGGCCCCACCCGCGTGCAGCAGCACAAGGGTGATCTCCTCGGCCGGCGCCCCCAGGTACGCCTTCACGTCCTTGACGGTGTCGGCCGACAGATCCTGCGCATTACGTACGACCACGACCTTGCGCTCGGAGAAGAGCGACGGACTCGTCAGCTCGGCAAGCGTGCCGGGCTGCAACTGGTCCGGGGTGAGGTCCCGTACATCCGTGTCGGCGTCGGCGGCCCTGGCGGCGGCCACCACCTCCTGCACGGCACGGTCGAGCAGGAGATCCTCCTGGCCCACGGCAAGCGTCACGGGGGCGAGAGGGTCGTCATTAGCAGTCTTCCTGGCCATCGCGACAAGCATCCCACGCGCCACTGACAACGCGGCCTGAACTGCCCCGACTGCCCGGTCCGGCCGGACCACCCGGGACCGGCCGGGACCGCCCGGGGACGCCCCGAAGCAGGGCCTACGGTTCCTCGCGCCAGCCGTCCCACTCCCCCGCGAACTCGTCCAGCTCCTTGGCGTCCAGCCGCTCCTGGGGGTCGGCCAGCACCACCAGCCACTGCGCGTCCTCTGCATCGTCCTCACCGGCCAGCGCGTCTCGTACGAGCTGCGGCTCCTCGTCGAGCCTGAACCGGTCACCGAGCGCCTCCGCAGCCTCTTCCGCGGCATCGCGGTCGGGCAGCACCAGCACATGTCTCACATCGCTCACATGGACATTTTCCGATACGCCCGACACGGCCGACGCGGGGGTCGGCCATGACGGGGTGCCCACGCCCAAAACCAGGTCAGCCCTGCGACGCGACATGCCAAAAACCAGGTCAGCCCTGCGACGCGGCACGCCCAAAGACCAGATCAGCCCTGCGAGGCGGCACGCCCAAGAACCAGATCAGCCCTGCGACGCGATGGGGCGTTCCCCCGCCGCCCGCACCTCCGGCACCCGGTCCAACTCGATCCCGAAGCGCTCCCGGTACAGGGCCAGCACCTCCTCGTCCTTGGCCACTTCCGACACCTCCTTCGTCCCGTCAGCCGTCGTCACCGTGAACTTCCGGCCGCTGAGCGTGATCCTGCCGCCGTCCTCCGTGACCCGCGAACAGACCAGCGACCGTGCGAAGTGCGACACCGGCGAGGTGCTGTGCCACCAGGCCCCGGTGACGAAGTCCTCGAGCACCCGCGGCCGCACCTCCACGCGGTACTGCGCCTTGCCGTCCCGCACGACGTCGAGGTCCTCGCCCTCCCGCGCCCCACCGACACCCCGTACCCCCGCCGCGTCCGGCCCTGACTCGGCGACCCGGAACGTGCCACCCGGATCCTCCTGCTCCCCCCTCTCCCCGAAGGCCAACGGATAGTGGCTGTGCGCCCCGAACCCGACATCGGTCAGCCAGTCACCCCCGTCCGCCGTCCGCACCCGCAGCGCGAGATGGTCGTACGGAATCCCGAGCCGCCCCTCGTCGCCGTACACCCGCGCCGCGAACAGCGTCACGTCGAAGCCCAGAGCCCCCAGCAACGCCCCGAACGCGCCGTTCAGTTCGTAGCAGAAGCCGCCCCTGCGAGCGCCCACCAGCTTGTCCAGCAGCCTCCCCTCCTCCAGCACGATCTCCTCACCGAGGTGGATCGACAGGTTCTCGAACGGCACCGTCTCCAGATGGCGGAGTTGGAGCTCGCGCAGCACATCGGACGTGGGCCACGCGGGGTGCTGCGCCCCGATCCGACGGAGGTAGGCGTCAGCCTGTGCGGAATTCATGGGTTCAGTCTCTCGTCACACTCAGCCCTCCGCCCGCACCGGCGACGGCCAGCGCCCCGTCCTCGTCCGTACGCAGCACCACGGCACCCCCGGCCCGCAGCGCCGCGACCGTACTGGGCGCGGGATGCCCGTACGGGTTGTCCTTGCCGCACGAGATCAGCGCGAGCCGCGGGGCCACCCTGCGTATGAGGTCCGGGTCCTGGTAGGCCGAGCCGTGATGGGCGACCTTGAGGACGTCCACGGCCCCCAGCTCCGCAGCCGCGGGCGATCTCAACAGCGCCTGCTGAGCCGGTGGTTCGAGGTCGCCGAGCAACAGCAGCCGCAGACCCGCCGACCGTACGAGCAGGGCGACACTGGCGTCGTTCGGGCCGTCCGGTGCGGGGGCCGGGCCCGGCGGCGGCCACAGCACCCGCCAGTCGAGGCTTCCTGTCCGGCGCCGCTCCCCCGCTACGGCCCGCGTCACCGGGATGTGCCGTGCCGCCGCCTCCCTTCGTACGAACTCCGCCTGGTCCGGTGGCTCTTCGAAACCCGTCGTCTCGATCCCGCCCACCGAACGCCCCCGCAGCACCCCCGACAGCCCCGCCACATGGTCGGCATGGAAGTGCGTGAGCACGACGAGCGGAATCCGGGTGACACCGAGCGCACTCAGACAGCGGTCGACCAGCACCGGGTCGGGCCCGGCGTCCACCACGACCGCGGTGCCGTCACCGGCGGCGAGCACCGTCGCGTCGCCCTGGCCCACATCGCACATCGCGAACCGCCAGCCCGGCGGCGGCCACCCCGTGATCACCCTGGTGAGGGGCGGCGGCTGTGTCACGACCAGCAGGAACAGCACCACGCAGGCGCCGCACAGCCACGGGTGTCTCAGGAGCCGTCGGCCGACGACCGCGACGACGGCAGTGACGAGAGCAAGCAGCAGTGCGCCCGTCCAGCTGCCCGGCCAGTCCACTCCCCCACCGGGCAGAGCCGCCCCGGTACGAGCGATGTCCGCGATCCACCGAGCGGGCCAACTGGCGCACCACGCCAGAGCCTTGGCGACGGGCAGCGCCACCGAGGCCGTCGCCAGGATCGCGAAACCCAGCACCGTGGCCGGCGCGACCGCGAACTCCGCGAGCAGATTGCACGGCACCGCCACCAGGCTCACCCGGGCCGACAGGACGGCGACCACCGGCGCACACAGGGCCTGTGCGGCGGCAGCGGCGGCGAGCGCCTCGGCCAGGCGGGGCGGCACGCGGCGCCTTTGGAGCGCCGCACTCCATCGTGGGGCAAGGGTGAGCAGGGCGCCGGTCGCCAGGACCGAGAGCCCGAAGCCGTAACTGCGGGCCAGCCAGGGGTCGTACAGCACCAGCAGCAGGACGGCCGTGGCCAGCGCGGGAATCAGGGATCGGCGGCGCCCGGTCGCGATGGCGAGCAGTGCGATGGATCCGCAGGCCGCGGCCCGCAGCACGCTGGGGTCCGGTCGGCACACGATCACGAAACCGAGCGTGATGGCGCCGCCGAGCAGTGCGGTCGCCCGGAGAGGGACGCCGAGACGCGGTGCAAGACCGCGTCGCTCGGCACGCTGGGCGAGGCCCGGCGGCCCGATGAACAGCGCGAGCAAGATCGTGAAGTTGCCCCCGCTGACAGCCAGCAGGTGCGTGAGATCCGTCGCCTTGAACGCGTCGTCGAGCTCCGGTGTGACCCGGGAGGTATCCCCCACGACCAGCCCCGGAAGCAACGCCCGTGCGTCCGCGTCCAGCCCGTCCGTCGCCTCCCGCAGTCCCTCGCGCAGCCGGCCGGCGAACCGCTGGGGCCCGGACGGCTCCCGCACCACCTCCGGCGGCGCGCTCCCCCGCACCCGCGCCACGGCCGCGATGCCGTCCCCGCCCGACAGGGCGGGCACAAGCCGCGCGGCCACACGCACTCGCGTGGACGGCAGAAGCGACAGCCAGGGCGAACGCTCACTGGGCCGCCGGGGTGAGCCCCTTGGCGAACTCGCGTCGACGATCATCAACACCGGCGTACGCGTCGCCACGACCGTCCCGTCCGGCCGCGTCACCCGCCGGACCTCCGCATCCAGCAGCACGGCCGTCGGAGCCGCGTGATCCCCCTTGATCCGCGGCCGGGTGAGCCGTGGGTCGGAGGTGACCTCCACCTCGGCGGTGACGTGTGCGTACTGCTGCGCCAGGGACGGAATGGGCCCCCGGCGCAGGTCCGCCCCGTGCAACCCCGCGGAGGCCGCAGCCGCGCCAACACAGAGCAGCACAGCGGCGAACGAAGCCCACGGCCACGAACGCGACCCTCCACTCCCACGTCCCTCGGCGCACCATCCTTCTGCGGGCCCCTCCGAAGACCTGCGTTCCCCACGCCGCTGCGCAGACCGTCCTCCCCCACACTCCTTCGCGGTGCGCGTCTCTCTCCGCGCCGCCACCAGCAGCGCACCACCCATGACCAGACAGACCAGCACCAGACCCGTGACCCACCCGGGCGGGGCGCCCAACGTCACCGCCGCCGTCACCCACGCCGCCAGAGCGGGCGGCACGAGCCGGAGATCCGTCGGTCCTTCCTCCCGGGGATGCGAGGCCCCCAGTCGCTTGCCGGAGGCGGCATGCACGGCCCGTCGGCTCGCGGGGCCGGTGCCAGTGCCGATGCCGGTGCCGGTGCCGATGTCAACGTCGGTGCCGATGTCAACGTCGGTGCCGGGCGCGCTGGGGCAGTTGGGGGCGATACCCGTCGGCCCGCTCATGGCCGTACCGAATTCCGCAGATCGGCGAACCTGCGGTCGCCGATTCCGTTGACCTCACGGAGCTCGTCGACCGAGCGGAAGCCGCCGTGCTGGGCGCGGTAGTCGATGATGTGCTGGGCCAGGACAGGACCGACGCCCGGGAGGCTGTCGAGCTGGTCCGCGGTGGCCGTGTTGAGGGACACCGGAGCGGAGGGCGCCGCCCCGGAATCGGATCCGGCGCCGCCAACGGCGCCCGTGCCGGATCCCAGCGCGAGTGCGGGAGCGCCGACCACGATCTGTTCGCCGTCCACGAGGAGGCGGGCGCGGTTGAGAGTCTCGGTGTTGGTGCCCGCGCGCACCCCGCCCGCGGCTCGCAGCGCGTCCTCGACGCGGGAACCGGTCGGCAGCCGGTGGAGTCCAGGGCTGCGCACCTTGCCGCTGACGTCCACCACGATTACGGTCCCGGCCGGACCGACGGGGCTCGGTGCGGCGGCCGAGGCGTCCGGCCCGGCCGCCGACTGCTCCCCCTGTCCGGCCCGTTCGCCGTAAGGAGCCGCCGCCCGCACCACCTCGGGGGCCCGGACCGGCTGGGTCCGGCCGGCCCAGAAGTGCTGCACGGCGAAGACCGCGGCGACGACAAGGAGCACGGTGAGTGCGGCCACGCTCTTGCGCTCCAGACCACACCGTGACTGCAGCCACAACGGCATCCGCTCCCGCACGGCAAGCCCGACCCGGTCCCGCCACGCGCCCGTCGCCGCCGCTGGATTCGAAGCGACGTCGGCGTGCGCATCGGAGTCAACAGCCGCGCCCGTCTCCGCTGCATCACCGTCCGCGGCCTCGCTCACCCGGGAGCCGTCATGGCCCACCGCCCCGCGTACCTGAGGGCCGTCCCGGCCCACCACTCCACGTTCCCGGGACCCGGCGCGGTCCGAAGCCCCACGTTCCCGGGACCCAGCATGGTCCGAGGCCTCACGTTCCCGAGACCCGCCACGGTCCAAGGCCCCACGGACGCGGGACCCACCATGGTCCGAGGCCCCACGTTCCCGAAACCCGCCACGATCCAAGGCCCCACGAACGCGGCCCTCCAGCCGCCACACATCGGCAACACCCATCCCCACCGCGGTGCGCGCCCTCGGCCCGTCCCCCACATCCCGGTCCACCCCCGGCGGCCAGTTCCCCAACTCCCGCCGCTCTCCTGCCCTTTCGGCGAATAACGCCTCCGCGCGCAGACGGAGCGCCTCCGCCGAGGCCTCACGGCGTCGGGCCCGGCTTCGGAGATGGGCATGGGGACGGCGATGGCGGCTGCGGCCGTCGGAGACGGGGCCGCGACCCGGGCCGCTGGTCGGTGTGGCTGTGCGAGAGCGTGATCGAAGTGCCATGCGACGAGGATCCGGCAATCCGCATCTTCGCGATGATCTTGCTCAATTTCCGGGGACTACTGCCCAGTTGTGGATAACTCCATCACCCACACGAGCCATGCAAGCCCGAGCAATCCCCGCGGCCTCACCGAGGTGAGACAACCACTCCCAGCAGCCCAGGCCCGGTATGCGCACCAATCACGGCACCGACCTCACTGACATGCAGATCCGCGAGCCCGGGCACCCGCGTCCGCAACCGGTCCGCGAGGGCGGAGGCCCGCTCGGGGGCGGCGAGGTGGTGGACGGCGATGTCGACCTGGGCGCTGCCCGCGCGCTCGGCCACGATCTCCTCCAGGCGGGCGATCGCCTTGGACGCCGTCCTTACCTTCTCCAGGAGTTCGATGCGGCCGCCGTCCAACTCCAGCAGCGGCTTCACCGCGAGCGCGGAGCCCAGCAGCGCCTGCGCGGCCCCGATCCGGCCGCCCCGGCGCAGATAGTCGAGGGTGTCGACGTAGAAGTACGCGGAGGTGCCCGCGGCCCGCTTCTCCGCGGCCGTGACCGCCTCGTCGACCGTGCCCCCCGCCTCCGCGGACTCGGCCGCGGCCAGCGCGCAGAACCCGAGGGCCATCGCGACCATCCCGGTGTCCACCACGCGTACGGGCACGGGAGCCTCCCGCGCCGCGAGGACCGCGGCGTCGTATGTGCCGGACAGCTCGGCGGACAGGTGGAGGGAGACAATGCCGGTGGCGCCGGACTCGGCGACCCTGCGGTAGGTCGCGGCGAAGACCTCGGGGCTGGGCCGGGATGTGGTGACGGGGCGCCGCTTCTGCAGGGCCTGGGCCAGGGCGCGGGCCGAGATCTCGGTGCCCTCTTCGAGCGCCTGGTCGCCGAGGACCACGGTCAGGGGCACCGCGTTGATGCCGTGGCGCTCCATCATCCGCGGCGGCAGGTAGGCCGTTGAATCGGTGACGATCGCGACATGGCGGGACATGAGCTGGAGGTTACCTGCCGGGGCGCATGGACGGCAGCCCGGCCCCTCTCACCTGCGGTCGCACCGGCCCGATCAAGTCGTGCTCTCGGGACGGGGCTTCTTCTGCCAGGGGTAGGCGGGCCGTCGTCCCGGCGGGGTGATGGCGGAGCGCGTCGGCTCCTTTGCCGTGCGGGAATCCGGGCTCTCCGGCCAGGTCTGCCCGTCGGAAGCGGCCGCGTCCGGCGACGGTGCCTCGGGCCAGGAAGCCGCGGGCTTCGGCTCCGTCGTCCAGTGCCGCAGCGCACCGGCCTCGACGTCAATCTGCGCGCTCAGCGAGTCCAAGTCGTCGTCCGCGAACCGGCGGGCCCGGTCGCGTGCGGCCCAGCGCAGCGAGTCCGCCGACTGTGTGATCCGCTCGGTGCGCTCACGCAGTCCGGGCAGCCGCGAGGCCAGCGCGCCCCGGTCGGGCTCGGCCTCCAGTCGCTTGAGCTCGTCGTCCAGTTCGTGTCCGTGCACGCTGAGCCGCTCGAAGAGGCCCAGGGACTCCTTCAGGGACTCGTCCTCCGCCACGCCCGCGTGCAGCGCGTCCTGCGTGGCCCGCATCGACGTGCGCAGCTTCAGACGCAGCTGGGCCAGCTCGCCCAGCGGGCCCGGCTGGGCGAGGGTCTTGGCGCGCAGCGTGGTGTCCTCGACCGTGCGGCGCGCCTGCGAGATCGTGCGGTCCACGCCGCGCTTGGCGGCACCGACCACCTTCACCGTGGCGTACGCGCCCAGCACCACGAACAGCAGGAAGAGCAGGGCGATCACTGTGATCACGGCTTCCACCACACTCCTCCTCCGACCGGTCGCGGCGGCAGCCACGGCGCTCTTCAACGGTAAACGCTACGGGCAGGTCCGGAGTTCCAGAAGAACCCCGAACCTGCCCGTAGGGGACTACCCCGAGGCGGTTCACCGCACCGGCGCCGACCCGGCGGAGACCGCTACGCCGTAACGATGTTCACCAGCTTCGGCGCCCGCACGATCACCTTGCGGATCCCCGCACCGCCCAGTGCGGCGACGACCTTCTCGTCGCCCAGCGCCACCTTCTCCAGCTCCTCGTCGGAGATCGACGGGGAGACCTCCAGGCGCGCCTTGACCTTGCCCTTGATCTGCACGACGCAGGTCACGGCCTCGTCGACGACGTACGCCGGGTCGGCGACCGGGAAGTCCTGATGGACGACCGAGTCGGTGTGGCCCAGCTTGCGCCACAGCTCCTCGGCGATGTGCGGGGCCAGCGGCGCGACCAGCAGCACCAGGGCCTCGGCGACCGAGCGCGACACCGGGCCGCCCACCTTGGTCAGGTGGTTGTTCAGCTCGGTGACCTTGGCGATGGCGGTGTTGAACCGCATGCCCTCCAGGTCCTGGCGCACACCGTCGATGGCCTTGTGCAGGGCACGCAGCGTGTCCTCGTCGGGCTCGGCGTCGACGACCGTGACCTCGCCGGTGGCCTCGTCGACGACGTTGCGCCACAGCCGCTGCAGCAGGCGGTACTGGCCCACCACCGCGCGCGTGTCCCACGGCCGCGACACGTCCAAGGGACCCATCGCCATCTCGTACAGGCGCAGGGTGTCCGCCCCGTACTCGGCGCAGATCTCGTCCGGAGTGACCGCGTTCTTCAGGGACTTGCCCATCTTGCCCAGCAGTCGGGAGACCTTCTCGCCCTGGTAGTAGTACGCGCCGTCGCGCTCCTCCACCTCGGCGGCGGGCACCGCGATGCCACGGCTGTCGCGGTACACGAAGGCTTGGATCATGCCCTGGTTGAACAGCTTGTGGAACGGCTCGGGTGAGGAGATGTGCCCCAGGTCGAACAGCACCTTGGACCAGAAGCGCGCGTACAGCAGGTGCAGCACGGCGTGCTCGGCGCCGCCGACATACAGGTCGACGCCACCGTGCGGCATGCCCTCGCGCGGGCCCATCCAGTACTGCTCGATCGCCGGGTCGACCAGCTTCTGGTCGTTGTGCGGGTCCAGGTAGCGCAGCTCGTACCAGCAGGAACCGGCCCAGTTGGGCATGGTGTTGGTCTCGCGGCGGTACTTCCGCGCACCACGGCCGTCACCCAGGTCCAGGGTGACGTTGACCCAGTCCTCGTTGCGGGACAGCGGCGTCTCCGGGGACGTGTTCGCGTCGTCCGGGTCGAAGGTGCGCGGCGAGTAGTCCTCGACCTCCGGCAGCTCCAGGGGCAGCATCGACTCGGGCAGCGGGTGGGCGATGCCGTCCTCGTCGTAGACGATCGGGAAGGGCTCGCCCCAGTAGCGCTGGCGGCTGAACAGCCAGTCACGCAGCCGGAAGTTGACGGTGCCCTCGCCGATGCCCTTGCGCTCCAGCCACTCGGTGATGCGCGCCTTGGCGTCGACGACGCCCATGCCGTCCAGCGAGATGTCGTCATTGACGGAGTTGATGATCTTCGCGTCGTACGACCCGAAGGCGTTCTCCCACGTCGACGTGTCGGTGCCGCGGCCGTCGGTCGGCTCGACGATGCAGCGGATCGGCAGCTCGAAGGCGCGCGCGAACTCGAAGTCTCGCTGGTCGCCCGCCGGGACGGCCATGATCGCGCCGGTGCCATAGCCCATCAGCACGTAGTCGGCGATGAAGACCGGGACCTGCTCGCCGTTGACCGGGTTGGTCGCGTACGCGCCGGTGAAGACGCCGGTCTTGTCCTTGGCCTCGGCCTGCCGCTCGACGTCGGACTTCGAGGCGGCCTGCGCACGGTACGCGGCGACGGCCTCGGCGGGCGTGGCGTGACCGCCGGTCCACACCTCGTGGGCGCCCTCGGGCCAGGCGCTCGGGGTGAACTTCTCGACCAGCGGGTGCTCGGGCGCCAGCACCATGTAGGTGGCACCGAACAGGGTGTCCGGGCGCGTGGTGAAGACCGTGATGGCTTCGCCGTCGATCGGGAAGTCGACGCGGGCGCCCTCGGAGCGGCCGATCCAGTTGCGCTGCTGCAGCTTGATGGCCTCGGGCCAGTCCAGCGCGTCCAGGTCGTCCAGCAGCCGGTCGGCGTACGCCGTGATCCTCATGTTCCACTGGCGCAGCTTGGCCTTGAAGACGGGGAAGTTGCCGCGCTCGGAACGACCGTCGGCGGTGACCTCCTCGTTGGCCAGCACGGTGCCCAGTCCGGGACACCAGTTGACGGGCGCGTCGGAGGCGTACGCCAGGCGGTACTCGCTCAGGACGTCGGCGCGCTCGGCGGCGCTCAGCTCGTTCCACGCGCGCGTGGTGCCGTCAATGGCGGGAACAGCACGCTCACCGCTCTCGAACTGGGCGACCAGCTCGGAGATCGGACGGGCCTTCTTCGCCTCGTCGTCGTACCAGGAGTTGAAGATCTGCAGGAAGATCCACTGGGTCCACTTGTAGTAGTCCGGGTCGATCGTGGCGAACGACCGGCGCTTGTCGTGGCCCAGGCCCAGCGCGCGCAGCTGGACCTTCATGTTCTCGATGTTGGCCTCGGTGGACACGCGCGGGTGCGTGCCCGTCTGCACGGCGTACTGCTCGGCGGGCAGGCCGAAGGCGTCGAAGCCCAGGGTGTGCAGGACGTTGTGGCCGGTCATCCGCTGGAACCGGGCATATACATCGGTGGCGATGTAGCCCAGGGGGTGGCCGACGTGCAGGCCCGCACCGGAGGGGTACGGGAACATGTCCATGATGAACTTCTTGGGCTTGGCGACCAGCTCGGGGTCGCCGGCCAGGTCACCGGTCGGGTTCGGCGCCTCGTACGTGCCCTCGGCGTCCCAGAAGTCCTGCCAGCGTGCCTCGATGTCAGCGGCCAGGGCGGCCGTGTAGCGGTGCGGCGCGGCCACCTCGGCGGTGGCAGCGGTATTCGTCTCGCTCATGATCCTCAAAGCTCCATCGATCGTCTCTGCCAGCGGCTGCGACATTCAAGAAACGAAAAATCCCCTCGCACAGGAGGGGACGCCGCGCCGATTCCGACCACGGTTCTTCAGTGGTCGGGACTGATCAGCGCGGCTCGCTAAGCAGAAGGCGTACGGCACGCATGGCGTCAGGGTACCGCAGCCCCCGCACGCGCCGCGACGAGCTTCCGGCGACCGTTCGGCACCCCGTGCCACCGCCACGATCACCGCGAAAAGCTGAACAAGATTCAAATATTACTTCGCGTAACGGCCCCTAAGGGACAACACAAAGACCTGATTGCCCTTTGGTAACAACGCAATAACTCAAACCTCGTACCCATCGGTATGGCTCGACCTAGAGTGCGACCTCGGGACCGCTTCCCCGAACTGTTTGGGAGTAACCCCCATGAACCCTCGTCGCAAGAACAGCTCGATTACCCAACCGGGCCGCTCGGCCTACGGGGCGCTGACGGCTGCCGCTCTACTGCTCATACCCATGGTCGTGCTGGTCGGAGGTGACGGTCTGCGCGACTTCCTCAACTTCGGCGCCGGCGTGCTGTCACTGGTCGCCCTCACCTGCTCCGTGGTGTGGGGACTCGTCGCCACCGACCGGCTGTTCCTCAACACGCGCCAGCGGCTGGTCGCCCAGGCCGTGCACAGGACGACCGCGGTCTCCTCGGTCGCCTTCCTCCTGCTGCACATCACGGTCAAGCTGGCCCTCGACCACACCACGCTGGTCGCCGCGGTGATCCCCTTCGGGCTCGGCTTCACGGGCACCAACGGACTCATCGGCTTCGGCTCCCTGGCCGGCCTGCTCATGATCTTCACGGCCATCACCGGCGCGCTGCGCAGCGCCTTCGCGTCCCCCGCTCCGGTCGCGGCGCGCTGGCGGGCCGTGCACATGCTGGCGTACCCGGCCTGGTGCTCGGCCCTGGTGCACGGCCTGTACGCGGGTCGCCCCGCGAAGACCTACGTCACCGTGCTCTACAGCCTCTGCCTGGTCGCCGTGATGGCCGCCCTGGCGCTGCGCTCGGCCTCCGGCCCCTTCAAGCGCAAGGTCGCCGACCGGATCCTGGCGATCATCGGAGACAACAACAGCCCGGGCGCCCGCCTGTCCCGCGAGGAGCTGGAGGCATCCCGTGCCGCCGCCGCGGAATCCCCGCTGCCGGGCTTCGCCGCGCGCTCGAGAAGGCAGTCCGCGGAGGACACGTTCGCGCCCCCGCAGCGCATGCCGTCGCCCGCGCCTTCGATGTACGAGGCCCCATCCGACCTGACGGCCACCGCGGGCAGCGGAATGTCCGGCTTCGCGGCCGCCTACCGGGCCGTGTCGGGCAACCCGCCCGGTGGCGACGCCCTGGGGCCCAACCCGACCGAGCACCTCCAGATGCCCCTGGACATGCAGCCCACGGAGTCGCTCCCGCGCTACGAGAGCGGCAGCACGTCGGGCAGCTGGCCCATCCCCTCCCCACCGCCCGTCGGCGAGGCACCCCAATCCGCGTACGACCCGCTCAACGACACGGGTTACAACATCCCTGTCTATGACAATTCGGCCGCCAACGCGTACGGCGCGAGTGACGTGTACGACACGGGTGAGACAAATCCCGGCTTCGGTACGTACAACACCAACGACACGTACGACAGCGGTCCCACGACTGAAGTACTGCCGGGCGCCTTCGACGCTCCTGGCTCCGGTGAATCATGGAACGCCCCTTCCGGAGGCTTTTAAGTGAACGAGGCCCTGCCCGACGTCCCGGAAGTCCGCGTAGTCGGACTTCCGCAGCTCACGTCGGGTTTCGACCTGGTTGAACGACTCGATCTGCCGATGCACCTCAAGGTGCACGGACCGCTCGAACCGATGGGCGGCGAGCAGCTCGCGGGCCTCGCCGAAGCGATATCCCTGAAGGGCCGCGGCGGCGCGGGCTTCCCCTTCGCCAAGAAACTGCGCTCGGTCGCCGAATCGGCCATCAAGAAGGGCATCCGCCCCGTGGTGGTCGTCAATGGAAGTGAGGACGAACCCGCCTGCCGCAAGGACACGGTGCTCATCAACCGTGCCCCGCACCTCATCCTGGACGGCGCCCTGCTGGCCGCGGAGGCCATGGGCGCCCGCACCCTGGTCATCGGGGTGACACGCGCGTCCACACAGGCCTCGATGGAAGCCGCGCTGGCCGAGCGCGGGCTGAGCAACCGGCGCGGATCGCCGCTCCGCGCGCGCGTGCAGCGCAATCCGGTGCGCATGGTGACCGGAGCGGCCGCCTCGCTGATCCGCTCCATCGACGGCGGTCCGGCGATCCCGCCGGGCCGCAAGATCAGCGCGTCCCAGAGCGGCGTGGGCGGCGCGCCCACGCTGCTGTCCAACGCCGAGACGTTCGCCCAGCTGGCCATCGCCGCGCGCATCGGCCCCGACCGCTACCGCAACACCGGCTTGTACGACGAGCCCGGCACCGTCATGCTCACCGTCTCCGGCGCGGTCGCCCGCCCCATGGTGATCGAGGTCCCGACCGGCGTACCGCTGCGCTACGTGCTCCAGCTCGCCGGCGCCCCGCCCATGCCGCAGGGCGTGCTGACCGGCGGGTACCACGGCAAGTGGCTGGATGCGACGACGGTCAACGAGGCGATCGTCTCGCGCAACTCACTGGACGCGGTGGGCGGCGCGCTCGGTGCGGGCGCGATCCTCCCGATCACCCAGCAGACGTGCCCGCTGGGCGAGTCGCTGCGGGTGGCGCAGTGGCTGGCCGAGGAGAGCGCGGGACAGTGCGGTCCTTGCTACCTCGGTCTGCCCGCCGCGGCGCGCGGCCTGGAGGACATCCTCAACGGCGGCGGCCCGGCCGCCCTGGAGGCCGTGAAGCAGGTCGCCAAGGCCGTGAAGCGACGTGGTGCCTGCTCGCACCCGGACGGCTCGGCGATGTTCATCGAGTCGACCATCAAGGCGTTCACGGACGACCTGGCCGCACACGTCCTCGGCAACGGCTGCGGAAGGCCCGTGGAGGGCGTTCTGCCGCTCTTCGAGGACGGCCAGACCCCGACGGGCATCCCGGGCGGCCAGGGGCAGCTGGAGGCGGGCCCCAGCCGTCAGAAGATCTACGTCGACTGGACACTGTGCCGCGGGCACGGCCTGTGCGCGGACATCCTTCCGGAGGTCTTCGAGCTGGGCGCCGACGGCTTCCCGACCGTGGCGCAGGCGTCGGTACCCCGGTACGCGGAGGCGAAGGCCCTACGCGCCGTACGCCGCTGCCCCGCGCTCGCCCTGCGCATCGAGGAGGACACCCGGTCCTCCGCCCCGGCGCGCAACAACCTGCCGGTCCTCTCCCAGGGGCGCGGCCGCCGGGCGCTCGGCAGCGGCCGCTGAAACACGAAGAAACGGGCCACCCTGATCGGGTGGCCCGCTTTCAACGTCTGTGGAGCTAAGGAGAATTGAACTCCTGACCTCCTGCATGCCATGCAGGCGCTCTACCAACTGAGCTATAGCCCCTTGCGGTCACGCGGCGGAGCCGCATATTGACCGCGTCGCCCGGTTTCCCCGGCGGCGACGCCAACATTACACGGTCCTCCGGGTGCACCACCAAATCGATTCCGCGCCGTACGGACAATACGGATATGGGGGATAGTGTCGGCCTTCGTGACCGTGATCGCGCTCCCCCGTGCCAGCCGCCGTGCGCCCGTCGCCCTGGGGGTGTGCCTGCTGTCGTTCGCGGTCTTCTGGTGCGCGCAGCGGGCCGCACACGTGTCGATGATCGACCTGATGGTGTACCGGGCGGAGGGCGAGACGGTCCGGGCGGGCGGCGACCTCTACGCGCTGCGGACGACCGAGGCCCATCTGCCCACCACGTACCCGCCGTTCGCGGCGCTGCTGTTCACACCGCTGACGCTGCTGGACACGCCGACCATGCGCACCCTGGCGACGGCCGGAAATCTGGCTCTTCTTGTGGTGTTCGTGGCCCTCTCGCTGCGGCTCGTCGGCCACGCGCGCGTGGAGTGCGTCTGGTGGGTCTCGGCGGCGGCCGTGTGGTGCGAGCCGGTGTGGACCACGCTGCGGTACGGCCAGATCAATCTGCTGCTCGCGGTGCTCGTACTGTGGGACCTGTCACGTCGGCCGGAACACCGCTTGGCCGGGGTGGGTATCGGCATCGCGGCGGCGATCAAGCTGACGCCCGCGCTCTTCGCGGTGTTCCTGCTGGTCACCGGTGTCGTGAGGCACATGAGGCAGGGCTCCGGAGGGCCGTGGCTGCGGCAGGCACGAGACGCCGCCGCCGCGTTCGCCGGGGCGACGCTGCTGGCGGCGGCCGTCCTACCGTACGACTCATGGCGTTTCTGGACCCGCATGGTCTTCGAGGCGGGCCGCGTGGGGCTCGTCGAGGACACCGCGAACCAGTCGCTGCGCGGCGCCCTGGCCCGGCTGCTGCACACCACGGAGCCCGGCGTCCGCTGGATCACCGCCGCGGCGGTGACGGGCATGGCGGGCCTGGCGGTGGCCGTTGCCGCCGAGCTGCGTGGGCGGCGGGCCTGGGCGGTGGTCGCCTGCGCGGTGACGGCTCTGCTGGTCAGCCCGGTGTCGTGGTCGCACCACTGGGTGTGGTGCCTGCCGATGATCCTGGTCCTCGCGGCGACGAACCGGGCGGCCGCCCTGTGCACGGCGCTGGCCTTCTGCTCGTACGCGCTGTGGTGGGTGCCGCACGGCCCGGGGAGGCTCGAACTGCATCAGAGCGGCGCCGAGTTGACGTTGTCGGCCCTCTACGTAGGAGTCGGTTTCGCCTTCCTGACCCTCACCGGGGTCAGGCTGTGGCGAAGGAGTAGAACCGCTTGAGTGTGCAGTGCTCGTCGAGGAGCCGGCCGTAGATCGGCTCGCCCTCGAGTTCGCGGTACGTCTCGATCGGGTCGCCTTTTATGATCAGCGCCCGCGCGCATTCCTCGCACCAGTACTGGTAGTCGTGGTTGACCGGCTCCATGTCGCGGACGATCGGCGTACCACTGCCGCACCAATCGCACTTTCGCCTGTGTGCACCCATCGATCAGCTCCAGCTGTGGCCGCAGGCCGTGCACACGTAGGAGACCCCGCCGTTGTCGCCGAGGACTTGGGCGACGTGGACCGAGCCGCAGGAAGGGCAGTCGAGGAGCGTGGCTTTTTTCCGCTTCAGTGCCACTTCGAGGAGATTGTCGACCTCCTCGAGGATGCTCGCAGGCATCGCTTCTCCCTCCCGTCGGGCCGCGCCCCCTTCCGGCCGTTTGATTCTGCCACGGCCGGAGCAATACGGTCAGCGACGCCTTCGTACCAGTCCGGACACGGCACCCAGTGTGGCCGTCGCGGCCAGCGCATACGTGCACGCGAGGAGCGCGTCCGCAGAGGTATACGCCCCGGGGGCTCCAAGTGACTCAAGCCGGTTCAGGAAGAGTGTGCCGAAGGCCGCGACACCGATCAGCTGACCGAGCTGGGTGACCGTCGCGAGCAGCCCGCCGGCGTCCGCCGCGTCCTCGGGCCGCACCGTGGCCAGGGCCCTGGTGAGCGTGGGGCTGAAGCCGAGCGCGAGACCGGTGCCCACACCCACGAACGCCACATAGAGCCACAGGCCGCCGTCGCCCCCGTCCTTCAGCGCGCGTCCGACGCCGGCCACGGAGACGGCGGCGAGCGCGAACCCGGCCGGTATCAGGGCCCGTTGCCAGGAAACGGGCCAGTTGCGCCAGGTCAGACCGACCAGGCCGAAGACCACCGCGGTCGGCGCGAAGGTGAGTCCCGCCCGCAGGGCGCTGTCCCCCAGACCGCCCTGGATGTGCAGCGTGAGCACGAACAGGTAGCCCGCGTTGACCGCCATCACGGCCAGCAGCCGGAACACCGCGAGGCCGATGCCGGGATGACGCAGCACCCTCGGCGCGATCAGCGGCGCCCCGCCGCGCCGGGCGAGCCGGGACTCGTACAGGCCGAACAGGGCGAAGAACACCGCGGCCGCCCCCAGCGACAGCCAGGACCACAGTGGCCAGTCCTCCTCCTGTCCGAGCACGAGCGGCACGGTGAACAGGGAGACGGCGCCGGCGAGCAGCACGAGCCCCGGCAGATCGAGGCCGCGCGAGCGCTCGAGAGCCCGCGCGTCGTCCCGCGGCAGTACGCGGCTGCCGACGGCCAGGAGCACGACGCCCACCGGCACGTTGACCAGGAACACCGGCCGCCAGCCGGCGCCGAACAGGTCGGCGCTGACCAGGACGCCGCCCAGCACCTGTCCGGCCGCGGCGCCGGTCGCGACGACGGCGGAGTACGCGCCGAGGGCACGGGCCCGTGCCTCGCCGGTGAAGTTGCGCTGGATCAGACTGAGCACCTGCGGGATCATCACGGCCGATCCGGCGCCCTGGACCAGGCGGAAGGCGATCAATTCGCCGGTGCCCCGGGCCAGTCCGCACGCCAGCGAGGCGGCCGTGAACAGCGCAAGGCCGGCCAGATAGACCCGCCGGTGACCGAGCCGGTCGCCCAGCCGCGCTCCGGTGATCAGCAGCACGGCGTAGGCGATGGAGTATCCGGCGACCACCAGCTGCAGGCTCGCGCCGGACGCGTGGAGTTCGGAACCGATCGTGGGCACCGCGACGTTCACGATGAACACGTCGAGCAGTGCCATGAACTGGGCCGCGAGCACGACCGCGAGCAGCCGTCCGGGGCGATTGTCAGTGCCAGGGGCTTTACTGGTCACAGGACTTGGACCTGGTGCGGGACCTGCTCCCGCGGGGGTTGTTGTCGTCATGGCATCGAGCGTGACGGCGGCTGGATACGGGTAACGAGAGCCCGCCGATGCTGGTACTGACAGCACCTGGCAGCGGACGGGTTCAGCACGGACGATGAATGACGGGGGGATGTGAAGCCGATGACCACGACACAGCGCCGCAGGCCGGAGCTGGCCGCTTTTCTGCGCAGCAGGCGGGCACGGGTGACACCGGCCGACGTCGGGATGCCGCCGGGCTTACGGCGCCGTACACCAGGGCTGCGGCGCGAGGAGGTCGCGCAGCTCTCCGGCGTCGGCGTCACCTGGTACACATGGCTCGAGCAGGGGCGCCGGATCAACGCGTCTCCTCAAGTCCTGGACGCGGTGGCGCGCACGCTGCGCCTCGACCAGCCGGAGCGCGAGCATCTGTACCACCTGGCGGAGGTGCCGTACGCGGCGGATCCGGAGGTCCCCGCGCTGACGGTCGGTGCGGAGATCCAGGGCATCCTCGACGCCCTCGACCCGCATCCCGCGGTCGTCTACAACTCGCGGTACGACGTCCTCGCCACCAACTCCGCCTATAGCGACCTGTTCTTCGGGGCAGAGCCGCTCGGCATCGAGGTCCCCAATGTGCTGTGGACGATGTTCACGGTGCCCGAGCCTGACTGCCCATTGGTGTCCCGGGACAGAGAGCTGCCGATGATGGTGGCGACGCTGCGCTCCTCGTACGGAAGACATGTGGGCGAGCCCGCATGGGAGGACTTCATACGCAGGCTGTCGGCCGCCAGCGCGTTCTTCGCCGAGTTGTGGGCGGGCGGCGAGGTCATCCCGCCCGGGTCGCGGGTGAAGACATTCCGGCACGACGCGGTCGGCGAACTGCGAATGACCTCGGTCTCGCTCTCCATCGACGGGATGCCGGAGTGCCGGATCGTGACGTACACACCGGCCGACGAGGAGGCAAAGAGGGGCGTGGCCATCCTGCGGGAGCGGCGGGAGGCGTTGTGGCCGCCTCCCGGCACCGTGAGCGGCAGCACGGTGGGGGCCGGGACATGAAAAATCCCGCCCCCTGAAGGGG
The DNA here is from genome assembly GCF_055569295.1 of Streptomyces sp. NPDC029292. Taxonomy (NCBI): domain Bacteria; kingdom Bacillati; phylum Actinomycetota; class Actinomycetes; order Kitasatosporales; family Streptomycetaceae; genus Streptomyces; species Streptomyces sp. NPDC029292. The sequence goes on along the minus strand of NZ_JBVHXR010000004.1, from coordinate 202,232 downwards.
ACGGGATCCTCATTACTGATCTTTGACAACTCAAAAGAGTCGATCTTGTGGAGCTAAGGAGAATTGAACTCCTGACCTCCTGCATGCCATGCAGGCGCTCTACCAACTGAGCTATAGCCCCTTGCGTTCTTCCCGCCCTGCGGGGCGAACAAGAAGAACTTTAGCCTGCGACCAGCCGGAAAGTGAAATCCGGTCCCGATGGGTCCCCGGGACCGGACAGGGGCCGCTCAGTCGTCGTCGCCGAGCACCGGTTCCGGCAGTGTGCCGGCGTTGTGCTCAAGGAGCCGCCAGCCGCGGGCGCCCACTCCGAGGACGGACCAGCAGCAGTTGGAGAGGCCGCCGAGGCTCTCCCAGTGCTGGGACTCGAGGCCGAGGAGGCGGCCGATGGTGGTGCGGATCGTGCCGCCATGGCTGACGACCACGAGGGTGCCGTCCTCGGGGAGCTTGTCGGCGTGCCGCAGCACCACGGGGGCGGCGCGCTCGGCGACCTCGGTCTCCAGTTCGCCGCCGCCGCGGCGCACCGGCTCCCCACGCTTCCAGGCGGTGTACTCGTCGCCGTACCGCTCGATGATCTCCTCGTGCGTCAGCCCCTGCCAGACGCCCGCGTAGGTCTCGCGCAGGCCCTCGTCGTGGGTGACGTCGAGGCTGGTGAGCGCGGCCAGCTCGGCGGCCGTGTGCGCGGCGCGCTTGAGGTCCGAGGCGACGATCGCGTCGGGCTTCAGCGAGGCGAGCAGCCGGGCGGCGCGGCGGGCCTGACCGACGCCGGTCTCGGTGAGCTCGACGTCCGTGGTGCCCTGGAAGCGGCGCTCCACGTTCCAGGAGGTCTGGCCGTGCCGCCAGAGGATGACGCGGCGACCCCGGCCCGGCTTCTTCCCGGCCTCGACGCCGTCCGCGCTCACCGCAGCTCCCCGAGTTCGGCGGAGTCCTCCTCGGCCTGGAGCTTGGCGTGCTCGGCGGCCTTGCCGCGGGTCGCCTTGGCGTCGGCGGGCAGGTCCAGCTCCGGGCAGTCCTTCCAGAGCCGCTCCAGGGCGTAGAAGACGCGCTCCTCGGTGTGCTGCACGTGCACCACGATGTCGATGTAGTCGAGCAGCACCCAGCGGGCCTCGCGGTCGCCCTCGCGGCGCACCGGCTTGGCGCCGAGCTCCTTGCTCAGCCGCTCCTCGATCTCGTCGACGATCGACTTGACCTGGCGGTCGTTGGGCGCGGACGCCAGCAGGAAGGCGTCGGTGATCGAGAGTACGTCGCTGACGTCGTACGCGATGATGTCGTGCGCGAGCTTGTCGGCGGCCGCCTGCGCGGCGGTCTTGATGAGCTCGATGGAGCGGTCCGTGGCGGTCACTACGCGGCTTTCCGTCGGCGGTCAGTAATGACTCAAGGGTCTCACGGACCGCCGACGACACCCCACGCGTTTCTTCGATCACGCCCCGGGGGCGCCCGGGACGGGGCCGTCGACCGCCCCGGGGCGGGTGCCGGTCACTCCAGGGCGTGGCGTCGGTCACCCCCGCAGGGCGTGGTGTCCCTCACCCCGGAGCGCGGCGGCGGTCACCCCGTGGAGGTGCTGACCTTGTAGTCCTGGCCTAGAACCACGGACACGTCCGCGTTGGAGGTGACCGTGCCCTTCTTCACGGTGCTGGTCGCCAGGCCCAGCGTCTTGGCCACCTCGACGGCGTCGGCCTTCTTGGCGGCGTCGGTGTACGTGATCTGGGACACGCTCTGGGCGGTGCCTGTCGTACCGGAGTCCAGGAAGGTGTAGCCGCCGTTGACCAGGACGACGCGGGCCTGCTCGGTGGCGGCCTTGTTGCCGGTGGCGTTCTTGATGCCGACGCGGACGGCGGCGCCCTTCTCGGGGCTCTTCACGGTGCCGCCGAGCACGTCCTTGACCACGCTGTCGGTGGCCTTCTCGCTCAGGGTGCCGTCCTGCTGCACGGGCAGCAGCGCCGTCTTGTAGTCGCCGCCCTTGGCGTGGTCGGCAAGCTTGGCGAGGAAGGCGCCGAGGTCCTTGTCGGTCAGGGGCGGGTCGAGGATCTGGGCCAGGGTCTGCACGGTGGTCGTCGCGGCCTGCGGGTCGGAGGACAGCTTGCGCAGCACGCCCTGCATGACCTGCCCGAACCGCTCCAGCTGGGCGTTCTGGGCCTCGCCGGAGGCCTGATAGGTGGCGTAGGCGACGGCCATCTTGCCGCTGAGGGTCTGGGCCTGGCCCTTCTTCACGAGGGGCGACTCGCCCTTCTTCTTGGAATCGGGGTCCGGCACAGCGACGTTGGTGTCGACGTCGATGTTGCCGACGAGTTCGACGAGGTTGCTGAGGAACGGGGTGTCGAGGCGCCAGGTGCCCTCGATGTCGGTTCCCAGCACCGTGTCGACGGCGTCCTGTGTCCCGGACGAGCCGTCGGCGTCGACCGACTTGGCGAGCGTGGTCGTGCTGCCGTCGTCGTCCGTCAGGGCAAGGGAGTTGGGCAGCAGGACGGTGGTGCCCTGCTTGGTGGTGGTGTTGTTGACGAGCAGCAGCGTGGACGTGGTGCTCTTCTTGGTGTTGTGCAGGTGGACGACGATCACGTCACGGTTCTGGGCGGCCGTGGACGTGGTCGTGCCGGCCTTGTCGTTCGACGACAGGCCGGGGAGCTTGCCCGCGTACCAGAGGTAGCCGACGCCGCCCACCGCGACCAGGGCGAGCACCACGACCAGGGCGACGACCCGGCTGCGGGCGCGGCGCTTGGCCTCCTCGCGGCGCTCGGTGCGGTTCTCGGTGAACTTCAGCCAGTCGATGACGTCTTCGGAGTCGTCCTCCTGCTCCTCGACGAAGGCGAACTGCTCCGTGCGGTAGTCCCGGTCCCGGTCGGCCCGCGGTTCGTTCTGCTCGGCGGGACCGGCCTGCTGCGGGATGTACGCGGTCTGCTCGGCGACTCGCGGCTGCTGCCCGGTACTTGAGGTCTGCCCGTACGGGTCGTACGCGGTCGAGGTCCCGGAGGCTCCGGGTGCGCCGGCGCCATACGGGTCGTAGGAGTCGTACGAGGGGACGGGCGGCTGCTGACCGGTGTCATAGGACGACACAGGTTGCTGCTGACCGGTGTCATACGGCGACACAGGCGGCTGCTGGCCGGTCGCGTAAGGGTCGTAGCCATAGCCCTGCTGCCGGGCGCCGTAGGGGTCGTACCCCTGGGAAGGCTGCTGCGGCACCTGTCGGTACACAGGCTGCCCGAACTCGTCGTAGCCGACGAGCTCGTACTGCTCGCCCGCGTATCCGTCGTATCGGTCGTTCACCGGTGCCCCTCTCGGCTCACTCGCCGCGGTACAGCTCGCGCTTGTCGATGTAGCGCACCACACCGTCCGGCACCAGATACCAGACGGGGTCGCCCTTGGCGACCCTCGCACGGCAGTCTGTGGACGAGATGGCGAGCGCGGGGACCTCGACGAGCGAGACGCCGCCCTCGGGCAGCCCCGGGTCGGTCAGGGTGTGGCCGGGCCGGGTGACCCCGATGAAGTGCGCGAGGGAGAACAGCTCTTCCGTGTACCGCCACGTGAGGATCTGGCCGAGCGCGTCGGCGCCCGTGATGAAGAAGAGGTCCGTGTCGGGGTTGAGCGCGCGCAGGTCGCGCAGGGTGTCCGTGGTGTAGGTCGGACCGCCGCGGTCGATGTCGATGCGGCTCACCGAGAACTGGGGGTTCTCGGCGGTGGCGATGACCGTCATCAGATAGCGGTCCTCGGCCGGGGTGACCTTGCGCTCGGTCTTCTGCCACGGCTGCCCGGTAGGCACGAACACCACCTCGTCGAGGTGAAACTGCGCGGCGACCTCGCTGGCCGCCACGAGGTGCCCGTGGTGGATCGGGTCGAACGTTCCGCCCATGACGCCGAGGCGGCGCTTGCCTGGATTCGAGGGGCCGTTTCCGGGGCCTGTCGTCAGACGCTTCGCCGCACCATCGTCGGCCACGCCGCTCGCGCCACCCGTGGCGGCGCCCGCGGCGCCGCTCTCCGTGTCACTCGCCGGACCGGTAGGCATGTCCTGCTCTCCCATGCGTGCAGACCCTACCGGCCCGGTCGACGGGCTCCGGCCGACAGGGGCCCCTGAGCGGGCCCGGTGGGGCTCAGCGGTCCCGGTTGAAGCGCGTGGTGATCCACAGCAGCAGGAGCAGGATGAAGAAGGCGCCGCCACCGGTCAGGTACGGGCTGAGGCTCTCGTGGTTGCCGCCGTGCTCGCCCTCGGCGGCGACGGTGACCAACTGTGCAGCGGTGCTGTGGAAGCTCATCTCGGCAGGACCTATCCGGTGTGGGCGGGATAAAGACGTCGGCCCATCGTATGCGGGGGCCTCGGCCGCGATCACGCCGACTCCGCCGTTGGGGACGCCGGTTACGGCGCACGCCTCCCACCGGTTGCCGCGCACGCCCCTCAGGGATACGGCGATCCCCGCGGGGAACTCAGTCGTCCCGCTTGTACCCCCGCAGCAGGAACCAGGCGGTCAGAGGCACTCCGACGGCCAGAACAATCAGCACGACGCGGAGCAGATTGCCCGGGCCCTGCTTGTCTGCCGCGCTCGCGGCCTCCGTGAGCCAGACGGCTGCGGGGATGTGCTCCATGGCGTACGACTCCTTCTCTGTACTGCCCGTCCACGGTATCTCCGCCTAGGCTGGGCTCTGCCTTGGGGGCACATAGGGCACTCAGACGCACATGGGGGAAGACATGTCCGACGACGGCCACGACCAGAACGGGCACGAGAACGTGCCGAGCAGGCAGCGCAGGCGCTTCGAGGGGATCTCCTCGCGGGCGTACGAACACCCGGCGGACCGCTCGGCCCTGGTGGCCCTGCGCAAGCTGAGCGGCTTCGACACGGTCTTCAAGGCGCTCAGCGGTCTGCTGCCCGAACGCAGCCTCCGGCTGCTGTTCCTGTCCGACTCGGTGCGCGTCTCGGACGCCCAGTTCGCGCACCTCAACCACATGCTGCGGGACGCCTGTTACATCCTGGACCTGGAGAAGGTCCCGCCGATGTACGTCACCCAGGATCCGCAGCCGAACGCGATGTGCATCGGCCTGGACGAGCCGATCATCGTCGTCACCACCGGGCTCGTCGAGCTGCTGGACGAGGAGGAGATGCGGGCCGTCGTCGGGCATGAGGTCGGCCACGCGCTGTCCGGCCACGCGGTCTACCGCACGATCCTGCTGTTCCTCACCAACCTGGCGCTCCGGGTCGCCTGGATCCCGCTGGGCAACCTCGCGATCATGGCGATCGTGACCGCGCTGCGCGAGTGGTTCCGCAAGTCGGAGCTGTCCGCCGACCGCGCCGGGCTTCTGGCCGGCCAGGACCTGCGGGCCTCGATGCGCGGCCTGATGAAGATGGCGGGCGGCAACCATCTGCACGAGATGAACGTGGACGCGTTCCTCGCGCAGGCCGAGGAGTACGAGGCCGGGGGCGACCTGCGCGACTCCGTGCTCAAGATCCTCAATGTTCTCCCCCGCACCCACCCCTTCACCACGGTTCGCGCGGGCGAGCTGAAGAAGTGGGCCGAGTCCCGCGACTACCAGCGGATCATGGACGGTCACTACCCGCGCCGCAGCGAGGACAAGGACACCTCGGTCTCGGACTCCTTCCGGCAGTCCGCGGCCAGCTACGCCAGCGACGTGAAGAACTCCAAGGACCCGCTGATGAAGCTGGTCAGCGACCTCGCGGGCGGTGCGGGCGACCTCGGCGGCCGGGTACGACGCGGCTTCGGCGGCTTCGCGAGCAGCTCGCCCAAGGACGCGCCCCCGCGGGACACCGACGAGCACCCGGACGACGAGAGCCCCAACGGCAACGGCTGATCAGAGCCCTCGGTCGAACGCCGGTTCGCAGTCGCTCAGACCGACCGCCGGGTTGGCAGACACCCACGCCGACCGCCGGTGCGCGGACGCCCACGCCGACCACCGGTTCGCGGAGGCCCAGGGCCGACCGCCACCGGTTCAAGAACGGCGACCGCCGGTCACAGCCTCGGCTGCGCGCTCGTCGCCAGCGACCCGCACAGCGCCGTCGCGCTCCCGGTCGCGTACGGGTCCGTGCCGGCCGGGCCGCCCGCCTTCGCCGTCTGCCCCGCGAGCAGCGGGCGCAGCCGGCTGACCGAGTCCTCGGAGCAGGCGAGCGGCCCGGCCTGGATGTAGGAGACGACCAGCTCGGCCTGGTGCATGCGCAGGTCGTCGCGGTCGAAGCGGAAGTGCAGCTCGCGCCGGACGGTGAACAGCGAGGCCCGCGCGTTGGCGTCCGAGCCCGCCGCCTTCAGCGCGTACACGAAGGTGTGGTCGGCGATGACCTCAAGGGTGTTCGAGTCGAACTCGGCTGCCTGGAGGGTGCCCTGGACGCGAATCTGCTGGTCGGCGAGCTGGACGCGGGTCGCGTCGAAGCGGACCAGCCAGCCGGTGGGCGCGTGCCGCCCGTCGGCGGTCGGCCGCTCGAAGCTCTGGTCGAACTGGTCGAGCTGCTGGGGGTCGAGCAGGATCCGTACGGGCCGGTTGGTGGCGCCGGTGAGCACGTCCGGGTCGAGGGAGGACTCGACGAGGTAGTCCTTGGCGGTGGTCAGGGCGGTGACGACCTGGCTGTCGGAGAAGTGCGCGGTGCGCCGGGAGGCGGGCATCGTGATGCCCTCGGCGCCGAGGCGGAACTGGGCGGCCGGGCTGTGCGTGTACAGCTCCTCGGCGCTCGTGGAGCCCGGCACGGCGGTCTGCGGGGCGAGCGGTATCACCGTCATGCGCAGCGGCTCGGGGGGCTGCGCGGCGGGGGTCTGGTACGGGTGGCGTACGCCCATGTATATCGCGGTGCCGAAGGCTATGGCGATCAGCAGGACGAGGATCATCGCCTGCCGGGACAGTCCGCGCTGGAGGGCCGGGCGGCGGCGTACGGCCGGGGCGTGGTCGGCCATGCGCTCCTGGGCGGAGAACTCCTGGAGGCGGGCAGCACGGACGAACGACTCGTCGAAGACGACGGATCGGTATTCGTCCTCTCCACCACCGGGAGCGCCCTCGGGTGTCCCCTCAGGTGGGTCTCCTGGCCCGCCCATACCTTCAGAGTAGGTCTCCGGGAGCCCCGGTAAACGCCCTGGTACACGACAAGTTCTGACAGGTTCTCACCAGGGTCGTCACAGTGTTCGCACCAGGGCTGTCATGGCGTTCGCACCAGGGTCGTCACGGTGTTCGAGGGACCGCCGACACCGCTGGCTGGGAGTAGTCGGCCGAAGCGGAGGGGCCGGTGCCGGTGACCTTGTCCTGACCCTGTTCGAGGCCCGTGGAAGCGGGCGACGGGACCAGGTCCTGGCGGCCCGAGGACGCGCCCCGGTAGACCGCCGTGAAGGCGAGCGCGACCATGCCGATGCCCATCATCAGGGCGAGCATCCAGGCCACGGGGCGGTGCCAGCGGGACGGTTTTCCGTAGGCCCTGCCGTACGTTCCCGGTGCGCCGTAGCGGCCTTCCATGACCTCGGTGTCGTCCAGATCGTCCAGATCGGGGTCATGGCCGAAATCACCACGGTCGTCGGGCCCGAAGCCGTCCTCGTAGCGTTCGTCGTCACCGCGTGCGCCCCGGGCGTGCGCCCGGCGCGCCTCGGCCTCGGAGGCCTCCGCTCGGGCCTGGGCTGCGGCGAGCAGTCTCTCCACGGCGGTCGGCTCGTGGATCACGGCCGCCCGTACGAAGTCCTCGTCGAAGACCACGGAGGCGAACTCTTCGTCCGCACCCCCGCGATCGCGGTCGTCGTCGGGCTCCCAGCCGTCAGGGGACGGCGTGCCCCCCACGTCCTCCGGCACGGATCCAGAGTAGACCTGGGGGGTCATTTTGGGCAGACGGTATGGAAATTCATCCGCCCGACGAGACAGTTCGCCGGGGGCGGGAGTCAACGCCGGATGTGCCCGTCCCCGGTGACGATGTACTTCGTGCTCGTCAGCTCCGGCAGCCCCATCGGCCCCCGCGCGTGCAGCTTCTGCGTGGAGATGCCGATCTCGGCGCCGAAGCCGAACTGGCCGCCGTCGGTGAAGCGGGTCGACGCGTTCACGGCGACCGTCGTGGAATCGACCAGTTGGGTGAAGCGGCGGGCGGCCTGCTGCGAGGTGGTGACGATCGCCTCGGTGTGGCCCGAGGTCCACAGCCGGATGTGCTCGACGGCCTTGTCGAGCGAGTCCACGACGGCGGCGGCGATGTCGTACGAGAGGTACTCGGTCTCCCAGTCCTCCGGGGTGGCCTCGACGACGGTGGCCTTGGAGTCCTTGGCGTAGGCGAGGACGCGCTCGTCGGCGTGCACGGTGACTCCGGCGTCCGCGAGGGCGTCCAGAGCCCGCGGCAGGAACTCCGGGGCGATGTCCTGGTGCACCAGGAGCGTCTCGGCGGAGTTGCAGACGCTGGGCCGCTGGGCCTTGGAGTTGATCAGGATGTCGATCGCCATGCCGAGGTCGGCGTTCGCGTCGACGTACACATGGCAGTTGCCGGTGCCGGTCTCGATGACCGGGACGATCGACTCCTGGACGACCGTGCGGATCAGCGAGGCGCCGCCGCGCGGGATGAGGACGTCGACCAGGCCACGGGCGCGCATCAGCTCGCGCACGGACTCCCGGCTCTCGCCGGGCACGAGCTGGACGGCGTCGGCGGGCAGCCCGGCGCCGCCCACGGCGTCGCGCAGCACCCGTACGAGGGCGGTGTTCGACTCGTACGCGGACGACGAGCCCCGCAGCAGCACCGCGTTGCCGGACTTCAGGCAGAGCGCGGCCGCGTCGACCGTCACGTTCGGGCGGGCCTCGTAGATGATCCCGACGACGCCGAGCGGCACTCGCACCTGGCGCAGGTCGATGCCGTTCGGCAGCGTGGACCCGCGCACGACCTCGCCGACCGGGTCGGGCAGCGACACGACGTCGCGGACGTCCGAGGCGATCGCGCGCACGCGCTCGGGCGTGAGCGTGAGCCGGTCGATGACGGTCTCGCTGGTGCCGGCCTCGCGGGCGCGCGCGATGTCCTTGGCGTTGGCGGCGACGATTTCGCTCGTACGGACCTCCAGCGCGTCCGCGATCGCGAGCAGCGCGTCGTCCTTCTCGGCCCGCGGCAGGGGCGCGAGGTCGGCGGCGGCGGCCTTCGCGCGGTAGGCGGCCTGGGTGACCGGGGACATCGAGTCGTACGGCGAGAGCGTGGTCATATCGGAAGGGTAGTGCGCCGAGCGGACGGGTCCACCGGCTATCCCACACCGCGAGACAGGCTCAAAAGGGGTGAACTCCGACAGGCGTCGCCGGCAGCGGTCCGTACCCCTCGGCGATCCGCTGGTGGTACGTCTCGCGGTCGATGACCTCGAGGCCGACGATCTCCCAGGGCGGGAGCTTGGCGGTCTGCCGGTGCTCGCCCCACAGGCGCAGCGCGACGGCCGCGGCGTCGTGCAGGTCGCGGGCCTCTTCCCAGTAGCGGATCTCCGCGTGGTCGTTGGCATACCGGCTGGTCAGCAGAAAGGGGTGGTCGTGGGCGAGCTGTTCGAGACCGCGCCTGACCTCCTTGAGCGGGGCCTCACCGCCCGAGACGCTCAGCGTGACGTGCCACAGCCGGGGCTGGTCCGCCGGCTGTTCGCCCTCGTACGTGTCGCCGGCCGCGACGCTCGTCAGGGCCCGTTCCTCGCCCGTCACACGGGATGGGTGTCCCCCCGCTCGAGCGGAGCCGAGAGTGGGGGCGGCACCACCGCGGGACGCCGCCGCCCCAGGGCGCACTCGTCTCACGACGGCCTCCTTTACGCAATGGTCGTGCCGAATCTCCCTGCCACAAAGTTGAGCAGGTAGGCCGCCTCCGCGTGGCGGTTTTGCGGAACGTCCCCCACGGGAGGCGGGGGAATCGGCCGTTTACGGGTGTAGTGGGCAGCTGTTTTACGCAGGCCGCCGGGTCCCGCAGAACGGATGTCTGACGGCTGACAGGCCGGACGTCCCAAGGCCGACGGAACGGATGTCCGACGACTGACGGACCGGACGGCTCACGGCCGACGGACCGGATGCCTTACGGCTCCAGGAGCACGAGATCATCCCTGTGTACGACCTCACGCTCGTACGCGGGACCCAGCTCGCGCGCCAGTTCCCTGGTCGAGCGGCCGATGAGCTGGGGAATCTCCTTGGCATCGAAGCTCACCAGGCCTCGCGCGACCGCCCGGCCCGTGCTGTCGCGCAGCTCGACGGGGTCGCCCGCGGTGAACTCGCCCTCGACGGACGCGATGCCCGCGGGCAGCAGCGACTTGCGCCGCTCGACGACCGCGCGCACGGCCCCGTCGTCCAGGGTGAGTGCGCCCTGCGGAGTGGAGGCGTGCTGAAGCCACAGGAGCCGGTCGGCGGACCGCTTGCCGGTGGGGTGGAAGTACGTGCCCGTGTCCCCGCCCGCGAGGGCGTCGGCGGCGTGGACGGCGCTGGTCAGCACCACCGGGATGCCGGCCGCCGCCGCGATCCGGGCCGCCTCGACCTTGGTGACCATGCCGCCGGTGCCGACGCCCGCCTTGCCCGTGCTGCCGATGTCGATGCCGTCGAGGTCGGAGGGCCCGCGTACTTCCGCTATCCGCGACGTACCGGGCTTGCTGGGGTCGCCGTCGTACACGCCGTCCACGTCGGAGAGCAGGACGAGCAGATCGGCTCGTACGAGATGGGCGACGAGCGCGGCGAGCCGGTCGTTGTCGCCGAAGCGGATCTCGTCCGTGGCGACCGTGTCGTTCTCGTTGACGACCGGCAGGGCACCCATCGCGAGGAGCTTGTCGAGGGTGCGCGAGGCGTTGCGGTGGTGGGCGCGGCGGCTGGTGTCGTCGGAGGTCAGGAGCACCTGGCCGACGCGGATGCCGTAGCGGGCGCAGGAAGCGGTGTAGCGGGCCACCAGGAGACCCTGGCCGACGCTCGCGGCGGCCTGCTGCCGGGCGAGGTCCTTGGGGCGGCGGCGCAGTCCGAGCGGTGCGAGCCCGGCGGCGATGGCGCCGGACGAGACGAGGACGACCTCTCTCTCGCCGCCGCTGCGGCTCTTGGCGAGCACGTCGACGAGAGCGTCGACCCGGTCCGCGTCGAGGCCGCCCGCGGCCGTGGTCAGCGATGAGGAACCCACCTTGACGACGATTCTGTGGGCTTGTGCCACGGCCTGCCTTGCCCCTGCCACCTGCTGTGTGTCCCCTCGCGTCGGTCCGGCTGCCCCGTCCGGCAATCTACGCGAAGGGGCAGGGGAGATGCGTGTCCGTCCAGTACACGGACGCCCGCAGTGCCCGGTTCACACCGAATTGACCCAACTTATGGGCTGACGTCATGTAATCGAATGCTTACGCGACGCGTATGCGAAAAAGGTTGTGCAGGTTCCTCATGGAAATTAAAGTCCCCGTAAAGTTAAGTTGATGAATGTGGCACCTAAAGTTCGCGCGGTGAAGCGCATACTCCTGAGATCGGGGAAAAGCCCCTTCGACGTCGTCCCCGTGGAGCAGGCACTCCACCGGGACGTTTTCGCGACCAATTCGGGCAACCTCATCTTCAGCGATGCCGCGCACAAGATCCTCTCGACCCCGAACGCCGAGGTCGTGTCCAACGGGATCCGCACCAACGTCAACGCCGCGGGCCGGATCAACGAGCAGTTCGACGCCTTCGTCGTCCCGCTGGCCAACGCGTTCAGGCCGTCGTTCGAGCCTCAGCTCAGACGCCTGACGCAGCTCATCAGCAAGTTGAAGATCCCCGTGATCGTGCCGGGGATCGGCGCGCAGGCCGGCCTCGACTACAACCCGGCGCGGCTGAAGCCCATGGAGCCCGCCGTCCGGGAGTTCGTCTCCGCGGTGCTCGACCGCAGCGCGACCATCGGGGTGCGCGGCGAGTTCACCGAGCGCTATCTGAAGGACATGGGCTTCCGGGACGTCGAGGTCATCGGCTGCCCCTCCCTGTTCATGTACGGCAAGGATCTCGACGTACGGAAACGGACGGACGCGCTCGGTCCCGAGTCCCGGATCGCGATCAACGGTTCGCACAGCGCGGTGAAGACACAGGGCCTCGACCGTGTCATCCGCAGCGCCCACGCGCGCTACCCGTACCTGCGCTTCATAGGCCAGAACCTCAGCGACGCCCGCCAGCTGCACTGGCGCGACCTGACGGACCCGAACGGCTCCGTCACCGGGATGCCGACCCACCCGGACCACCCGATGTACCGCGAGGACAAGGTCCGCGTCTACATCGACCCCGTCACCTGGATCGACGACCTCCAGGACTTCGACTTCTCCTTCGGCTCGCGCATCCACGGCAACATCGCGGCGCTGCTCGCCGGTACGCCCGCGACGGTGCTGTGCTCCGACTCCCGCACCCTGGAGCTGTGCCGCTACTTCGGCATCCCGCACCGGCCGCTCAACACGGTGCCCGAGGATCTCGACCCGGCCCAGCTGTACGCGGAGGCCGACTTCAGCGCCCTGACGGGCGGTCACCAGGAGCGCTTCGAACGCTTCACCGGCTTCCTGGACCGCAACGGTCTGGAGAACACCTTCACGCACGGAGACGCGGGCGCGGCCTACGAGGAGCGCATCGACTCGCTCGCCTTCCCGCCCGGCGTCCGCCCCTGGAACGACGCCGACGTCGCCTCCCTCACCACCCGTTTCGGCTGGCTCCAGAGCCGTATCACCGAACTGTCCACGGCCAACGCCCAGTTGAAGCGCGAGCTCGACCGGTCACGCAAGACGGCGGCGAAGAGCACCGTCGTCGCCGCGGCGAGCTCGCCGGGACGCTCCGTCTACCGACGGGCGCGCAGCGCGGTGGGGCGGCCGCTGCGGAAGGCCTTGCAGTCGGGGCGGTAGCAACAGCAACCCCCACAGGGTCGATCTCCGCGGGCGCGTGGCCGCGGCGTACTGCGGGGCCCGGGCGCGCCTGACAGGTACCGCGCCCGCGGACGTGCTCCGGACGCGCGCAAGGGCCTCACGAGCACCCCCGGGAACTGATCACGCCGCGCGGCGCGCCCCCAACACCCGGCGCGCCACTCGACGCAGCCGGGGAAAGCGGGTGCGCGGCGGCCTGAAGCCCTCGATGGTGACCGTTTCACGGGTGGTCGGCACGAAACAGCTGTCCGGGATGCCGGCGGCCGGGTCGCGGAAGTGGGGGTAGGCGAGAAAGACCTTGCGGCCGCGGGACTCCAGCAGGACCGCGGGGGTCTTCTTCGCCTTGATGAACTTCAGTACGTCAATGAGGAGATCGGCGCGACCCCGCGCCACGAGGTGGAGTCGCAGCCGCTCGTTCACCTTGATGCGTGCGGCGACACCCTCGTGCCAGTGCGCGTCCATCAGCGGCTTGGCCAGCTCGAGCTTATGACGCTGTACGTCCTCGCTGACCTTGAGGAAGCCGGGGCCGAACTGCGGGAGCAGGGTGATAAGTAAGGGGCGGACCATCAGGGCGTCGCGGCGCGGCCCGGCGGGTACGTGCTCGGCGATCAGACCCATCAGCGCACGCGCGGAGTCGAAGCGCAGGGTGTAACTGCCGCTCTTGGTCATGTGCTTGCCGTCGTCGCGGCCGACCAGGTAGTAGCACTCGTAATCGGCGATCACGGAGACACCGTTCGCCCGGAGGTACGCCTCCATCGTGAACAGGGCGTCCTCGCCGGTCTTCAGCGACTCGTCGAAGTGCATGCCGTGCTGGGTGAGCAGCTCGCGCCGGAAGAGCTTCTGGGCGCTCAGGGTGAACTTGATCTGCGAGGAGAAGACGTCGGTACGGGGCTGGTCCTTGCCCCACATCGACTTGGGGGCGGTCCGGTTGACCCCGACGACCTTGCCGAGCACCACGTCGGTGCCCTGCTCGTCGGCCATCGCGACCATGCGCTCCAGGGCCTCGGGGCCGAAGTAGTCGTCCGCGTCGAGGAAGAAGACGTAGCGTCCGCGCGCCTTGTCGAGACCGACGTTGCGCGGGCCGCTGGGGCCGCCCGAGTTGGACTGCCTGATCACTGAGACGGCCATGGGCGCGCGCTCGGCGAACTGCTCCAGGTACTCCCCCGTACCGTCCGTCGACCCGTCGTCGACGGCGATCACCTCGATACGCGCGGCGTCGAGCGTCTGCGCCTCCACCGACTGCAGACACTTGACCAGGTACGGCATTGCCTCGTACGCGCCGATGATCACACTCACATCAGGCTGCGTCACATTTCCCCCTTATTACGGGGAAGTGTCCAGTGGAACATTTCCCTCTTATCACCTCAATCGCTACTTGGAAGACGACTGAAAGTACGTACCGGTTGCCCTGAGTCGCTCATTTCGTGACTCAGCTCACAGGAGGCCATGAGGTGCCTCACAGTCCAGACTTACAGGGAGACGTAAGAGGACTCACCAACGTACGCAAAAGAAAACGTAAGAAAAGGGCCCGGCCCCGAGGAGTGTTCCTCGGGGCCGGGCCCTTGCGCGGCTCGGCGGGTCAGCTCATGACCAGGTCAGCCCGTGACCGCCGCACCGTCCGTCTCACCGGTCACTCGCGTCTCATCGGCCACCCGCTGGCCGGGCAGCGCGTTCGCCAGGTCCACGGCGGCGGCCGAAGTGCCGTTCTCCTGGCCGAGGTTGCGCCGCTCGGCCTTCTGGGCCAGCTGCCGCACCGCGGAGTTGAACTGGTCGATGGACGCCGGCTCGTCGGGGCCGAGCAGGTACCGCTTCAGCTCCTGGCGGTCGGCCGCCTGCGCGTCGGCGGCCGTGTCGATCACCGCAGTGAGCAACTGCCCCAGTTCCGCAGCCGAGTTGGACAGGATCACGGCGGCGCGCACCGCGGTGTTCTGCCGCTTGAACTCCTCGACGCCCAGCTCCGCGGAGTCCGTGACCGCGTACGGCTTGCCGCTCGCGATGAAGTCCGAGACCACGCTGGATATGTCCGAGACCATCGCGTCGGAGACGTTGAAGCAGTCGTACAGGCGCGGCTCGGCGCCCGTGATGACGCGGTGCTCCCAGGCGCCGAAGGAACGCCAGTAGGCGTCGTTCCACTCGCCGCGCAGCCGGGCGACCTCGGCGTGCTTGGCCGCGTCGACCATGCCGTCGCGGGTGGCCTCGGCCTCGTCGCCCGCCTCGGAGGCGCCGGACAGCACCGCGATACGGGCCTCGATGCGGGCCAGCTCGGCCTTGGCCGCGCTCTGCGCCGCGGTGTCGGCGACGAAGCGCGGGTCGGCGGCGCGCTCGGCGGCCGCCTTCTCGACCAGCGCCGTGATCCGCTGGTGCGCGGCCTTGGCCTCGGCGCTGCGGGTTCCGGTGAAGGGGTGCGGCTTGTAGAGGACGCGGACCGGCTGCTCGGCCTTGAGCAGCCCCCGCACGATGTTCTCGCCCGCGAGCAGGATGGAGGTGTTGCCGGGGTTGTCGTCCCAGCCCTCCCAGGTGGGCGCGTACAGGACGGTCGGGATACGGCCCTCGGGCACCCCGCGCCACGGCTGGATCGGGGCCAGCTGCGGGCGGCCCACCTCCACTATGTCGTCGTCACGGACGCCGACGTCGGCGATGGCGTAGCGGTCGCGGCCCGCGCGACCGGCGGTCCACACCTCGTCGTACACCTTGCTGAACGGGTTGACGCTGGCGAGCTTGTCGCTGTCGCCGTGGCCTATGAAGACGTGCTTGATGGTCGGCACGCGCAGCATGTGGATGTTCTTGCCGACGTTCGCCGCGTACAGCGCGACGCGCACCGTGGACAGGTCCATGTTCATCAGGTGCACCCCTCCGGGCACGCAGATGACCGGCACCGTGGTGGGCGCCATGCGCTCCAGGATGGCGCGCTCGCGGAGGATGATCAGCGGCCGGGTGTCCAGCTGCTCCATCGTCTCCAGCCACATGTTGACCTGGTACGCCGAGTCCTTGGAGCCCGAGAAGTAGAGCACCGTCTCCGGGCGGTACTCGCGCAGCCACTCGTCGACCGCCGCCAGGACCTTCTCGGCGTTCGGCGGGGTCTTCCTGCCGCGGACGTAGGGGACCAGCGCGGCGACGTAGAGGAAGCCCAGTGCCAGGGTGACCGCGACGCCCGCGAACCCGTAGACGTCGCTGTCGGTCCCCGCGGTGACGAGGACGCCGACGACCGCCGCCAGGTCGAGGTGGAGCATCTTCTCCGCGGAGCGGTCCAGCAGGCCGCGGGGCGGGGCGTCCGGGATGCGGACGCGCGAGCCGAGGTCGACGTTGCGGGTGGCGACGGGCATCTTGCGGCGCAGCCGGATCAGCGTGATCAGCGCGCCGTGCGGGGCCTGGAAGCCGTAGAAGGCCAGGAAGCACGCGATGGCCGCGTAGAAGACCATGCTGTCGGACAGGTCGAGCCGCGCCAGCAGCAGCACAAGCAGCAGCTGCCGGATCAGGAACCTGATGGACAGACCGGCCCGCACCTTGCTGAGGCGATTGATCAGATAACTGCCACGCCGGTGCAGATAGTGGTCCGCCAGGTACGTCACGGCGGCCGCGGCCGCGAAGGCGGCGACGCTCGGCAGGAGCGCGGCGAGCATCAGGCAGGGGAAGCCCAGCATCATGAGGGCCGCCGCGGCCAGCTCGGCCGCGCTGCCCACCCGGGCAACGCGAATAGCGGTGGAAATCACGGAGAAACCTGCTCTTGAGGGATGAGTGCCGGTTTGGTACTAAAAATATTGCTTGGTACTAGAAAGAACCCGAAAGCGTATTGCGGGCGATCTGGAATCTTCTGGAACCTTACGGATTCAGGCCTCTGCGAATGCGCGACAAATGCGCAGACACAGAGGCCTGAATTCCAGAAAGCTATTCGGTAATTATGCCACGCCGTCCTGGCGGTCCAGGACGCTGGCCAGGGCCGCTTCGAAGCCGGAAGCCTGGCCGGCGCCCGCCGTCGGGTCCTGCTGACGGACGTCGATGACGTGTCCGGTGAGCTCGGAGACGAGGACGTCGAGCGAGGTGCGCGCGACGGCCTCGGAGGAGAGCAGCGAGCCTTGGGGCTCCTGGCCGAAGGCCTTGGTGCGCATCGGGGTGGCCGTGCGCTCCGGGTTGATGCAGTTGACGCGGATGCCGTCGCCGGCCCACTCGTCGGAGAGCGCCTGGGTGAGGTTCACCATGGCGGCCTTGGTCGAGGAGTAGAGGCTGTACTCGGCGCGGCCGCGGGTGTAGCTGCTGGAGGTGTAGAGCAGCAGCTGGCCCTTGGTCTCGGCCAGGTACTTGTACGAGGAGCGGGCGATCTGCACCGGGGCCAGGTAGTTGACCTTCAGCGCTTCCTCGATGGTCGCGTTGTCCGTCTCGGCGAGCTTGCCGATGCGCAGCACGCCCGCGGTGTTGATGACGTAGTCGATGCGCCCGGTCTCCGCGTACGCCGTGGACAGCGCGTCGTCGACCTCCTCGGGGTTCTCGACGTGCGTGCCGGTGGTCGAGCGGCCCAGCGCGTAGGTCTTGGCGCCGTAGCCCTCGGCCAGTTCGGCGATGTCCTTGCCGATGCCGTACGAACCGCCGAAGACCACCACGGTCTTGCCGGTGAGCAGCTCGCGGTAGGCCTCCTCGCCGGCCTGCTCGGGCGCGGCGGTGGAGGCGAGCTGGAAGAGCTTGTCGGCGATGAAGACGTCGACGGGCTGGGTGACCTTCATGTTGTACTCGTCGCCCGCGACGACGTGGATCGGCACGTCCGGCAGGTACTTGAGCACGACCGAGCAGTCGTCGGTGGCCTGGAAGTTCGGGTCGTTCGCGGCGACCTCGTACGCCCGGCGGATGGTGGACAGCTTGAACGCCTGGGGCGTCTGGCCGCGGCGCAGCCGGGAGCGGTCCGGGATCTCGGTGATGAACTCGCCGTCCTCGCCGTGCGTGCGGGTCACGATGATCGTGTCCGCGGACGGAATGGCGACGTCGACGGCCTGGTAACGCTCCAGCGCGGTCACGCAGTCGTCTATGACGCGCTCGGACAGCAGCGGGCGCACGGCGTCGTGGAACAGGACGTTGGCGTCCTCGCCCTCGGCCAGGCCCTCACCGAGGGCGGCGATGGCGCGCTCGGTGGTCTCGTTCCGCGTCTGGCCGCCCTCGATCACCTTGGTGACCTTCTGCAGCCCCGCCTTCGCGACGATCTTCTCGACGTCCGGCACATAACCCGGAGCCATCAGCACGATGATGTCGTCGATCGAGTCGGCCTGCTCGAAGGTGGTCAGCGTGTGTTCGATGACCGCCTTGCCGGCGATCTTCAGCAGCTGCTTCGGAATCGACAGACCCACGCGCTGACCGGTGCCGCCGGCCAGGATCACTGCGGTGGTACGGGGTTTGGCAAAGTGCTCAGACACAGGTGACCTACCTTGGGGCGACAGGGAACATTCGGATGGTCCCACTTACGGTTACTGCGGTGCAAGGTGAGCGCCCACTGCTGCATATGTGCGCGCAACCGGTTATTCACCTTGCACGCTGGCGACTTCCGGAACGTCGGACCGGATTGTCCGGATTTGCTGTGAGTAACTGCACACGTTTTTTGTACGCTTTCTCCTCAGGTCCGCTTGAGGCGCCTGAGCACACGGTGACCGAGGACTCGGACGAGTTCCTTCGACGGCGTCTGGTGCACCGAGCGGACGGCGTCGGGGTGCGCCGGGGCCTCGGCCGCCACGGCGAGCGCACCGTACAGCGCGTGGGCCGCCACCTCAGGGTCGATCCGCGCGGGCTCCGGCTCCGCGCTCTCCGCACCCTGCGCGGTGGGTACGGCGGACAGCAGCGCCGGATCACCGAGAACCCGTACGCCCATGGTGCCGATCCGCTCGGCGATCTCGGCGCCGATACCCGCGGCCGCCTCCAGGGCCCAGGCCGGGGTGCTGATCCGCGCGTCGTCCGGCGCAGGAGGGCAGGTGTTCTTCATATGCATGACCGCGCCGTTCCGCACCAGCTTGGAATACAGCTCGTCGGGCAGGCCGTTGCCGCGGAATTCCATGTTGAGCTTCCGCAGCATTTCGGTCTCGGCGAGCGTGAGGGAGCGGTTGGCCGTGTCCGCCACCGGCACCAGGAGACCGTCGGGCAGACCGAGGAGCGACTCGAAGGTGTGCATCAGACCGCCGCGGTCGCTGTCGTCGACCACGACGACCGTGATGTTCTCGGCACCGACGACCCGCGTCCAGCGCTCGACGAGCCGGTCGTGACGGTGGCGGCGCCAGAAACTCGGGTTGGGCTTCTCGTACGGGGCCTTGCGCAGCATGTGCTCGAGCCAGTCCTCGTAGCCCATGCGCAGACCGTTCTGCACGTACTGCTGCCACTGCGAGGGCATGATCTTCGCCAGCGGGCGCAGCGTGACGAGGACGTGCACCCGCTCGCGGCCCAGGTCGTCGACGATCCGCGCGATGGTCTCGTCGTCGGGAGCGTCGGCGAAGAACTCACTGCTGATCACCGAGGTGCGCTTCCCGCCGGCGTGCACCGCGTCCACGAGCCGCTGCCAGTGCCCCTCGGTGGGCTGGGTGTCGCCCATCATGCCGGGCCGGGCGCAGACCGCGAGGGCCGCCTCCATGGGGTGCCTGCTGCGCGCCGGGAAGTCGACGCCGTGCCCGGCCATCGTGTCCTTCGCGGCGAACAGCGCGCCCTGGATCGACGTGGTCCCGGTCTTGTGCGGGCCTATGTGCAGCAGCCGGGTGCCGGCGGGCAGCGGCGCGGGCACAGCCTTCTCAGAGGCTGCCGTGTGGTGTGTCGAACAGTCGGTCTCCATGGTAAGAGGACGTTAAGGAGCAAACCTGAGACGACGCTGAGAATGCCCTGGGACTCCTGTGAGTCCCAGGGCACGTGACTCAAGGCACGTGATTCAAGGCGCGTCGTTCAAGGCGCATGATTCACGCCAGCCGCACCCCGGGCTCCCCGGCCTCCACCCGCAGCCGGGCCACGGTGCTGGAGGCGGCGTCCGGCTGGAGCACCGTCTCCGGGACGCGCACCTGGGCGTCGATGCCGTCGCGGCGGATGTCGAAGAGGTGGTAGCCGCGGTGGGCGTCGATGAACTTCCAGTGCGGGTTGTCCGCCATCCGCGGGTCCCACACCTCGTGGAAGGCCGCCTGGTCCTGGTCGCCGCCGCTGGAGATGGAGGTGCCGACGAACTCGGCGCCGACGACGTCGGAGTCCGGGTCGGCGAACTCCTCCTTGAGGTCGCTGATCATCGTCAGGTGGCGGTCGCCGGTCAGCACGACCGGGTTACGGATGCTCGCGAACTCCTCCATGAGGGCGTTGCGTTCGGCCTGGTAGCCGTCCCAGGCGTCGTAGTACCAGAGCTTGCCCTCGCCGATCTGCAGGTCGGTCTCGGCCATCATGATCTGCGAGGCGATCAGGTTCCAGCGGGTCGGCGAGTGGTGCAGGCCGTCGAGCAGCCACTCCTTCTGCTCGGCGCCGAGCATGGTGAGCGAGGGGTCCTCGGCGGCCTCCTGACTGGTCACCTGGTTGCTGCGGAACTGCCGGGTGTCCAGGACGTTCAGGCGGGCCAGGCGGCCGAAGTCGAGGCGGCGGTACATCTGGATGTGCGGCCCGTTCGGGATCGCGGTCGCCCGGACCGGCATGTGCTCGTAGTACGCCTGGTAGGCGGCGGTCAGCCGGGCCACGAAGGCGTCGTGCGACTGCTTGTCGGGGTCCTGCGGGATCTCCCCGGCGAAGTCGTTGTCGACCTCGTGGTCGTCGAAGGTGACCACCCAGGGGGCGTTCGCGTGCATCGCCGCGAGGTGCGG
This sequence comes from Streptomyces sp. NPDC029292, assembly GCF_055569295.1. Lineage (NCBI taxonomy): Bacteria > Bacillati > Actinomycetota > Actinomycetes > Kitasatosporales > Streptomycetaceae > Streptomyces > Streptomyces sp. NPDC029292. The sequence goes on along the minus strand of NZ_JBVHXR010000004.1, from coordinate 181,677 downwards.
ATCGGTGCGGTACTGGGCGTAGCGGTTGCGGTACTGGACGAGGGTGTACGGCTCGTCGCTGCCCTCGTGCCGGCGTACGGCGGTGGCCGAGGCTTTGGTCTCGTAGATGTAGTCACCGACGAAGAGGACGAAGTCGGGGTCCTGGTCGAGCATGTCGGCGTACGGCGTGAAGTAGCCGTTCTGCCAGTTCTGGCAGGAGGCGAGGGCGACGCGCAGCGAGCCCCCGGAGCTGTACGGGTGCGGCGCGGTGCGGGTGCGGCCGGTCGGCGAGAGCTGTCCGTCGGCGCGGAAGCGGTACCAGTACCTGCGGTCGGGGCGCAGCCCGCGGACGTCGACGTGGACGCTGTGCCCGTACTCGGGCCGCGCCTGCGCGGTGCCGCGCCGCACCGGCTTTCTGAAGCGGCTGTCCTCGGCGAGCTCCCAGTCCACCGGCACGGCGCGGTCGGGCATGCCGCCGCCGTTCAGCGGGTCGGGGGCGAGTCTGGTCCACAGCACGACGGCGTCGGGCAGCGGATCGCCGGAGGCCACGCCGAGCGTGAACACTCCGTCGGGCAGTGGTGTTTCGGCGGCACGCGCGGTGGTGGGCAGCCACAGCTGGGCGGAGGCGGCGGCGCCGAGTACGGCGGCCGAGGCGGTGAGAAAGCGGCGTCGATCGCGTGAGACTGCTCCGGCCATCGGTGAACTCCCTTGCGTCGGTGGCCCCTTGGACTCTGGGAAGCTCACACGGCGCAGCAGCCCGCTCGTTGAACAGAACGCATCGTAGGCATGACAAATGCAGGAGCAACGGACGACCCGCCGTGACAGGGCGACACCCCTCTGTCACGGCGGATCCTGACGGGCCATCACTGACCGTGACCCTCGCGGACCGGCAGCAGGTTCAGTAGGTGAAGCCCTCGCCCAGGTGGGCGCCCTCCGCGACCGTGCCCAGCGTGCCCGCGCCGAAGGTGTACGAGCCGGTCGGGGTCACTCCGGAGGCGGTGGACCGGAACACCCACACCGACCCGGCGGTGGCGTTCTCACCGGGGGCGCCGACGGACAGCTCGGCCCGCCCGTCGTGGTTGGCGTCCACGAGGTGGGTGGCCCAGCCGAAGTGGTCGCGCCACTCCGCGGTGCCCGGCACCCCGGCGGTGTTCTGGCTGACCGCCTTCGCGCCGGTGCCGGTGAGGCCGGACGCGGTGCCGCGCAGGGTGACGACGGTGCCCGCGTCCTGAGTGCCGTCGAAGTCCTCGAACGGCACGCCCACGGAAACATCGGCATACCCGTCGCCGTCGATGTCACCCACGGCGACGCCGGACCCGAAGTGGTCGCCCTTCTCCGCGGTGCCCGGCACCCCGGAGCTGTCCTGGTTGAAGGACTTCGCCCGGACGCCGACGGGGCCGTCCGCGCTGCCGGGGATGTACGTGACCCGGCCTCCCTTGGCGAGCGGGGTGTCCAGGTCGCTGTCGTAGCCGTCAATGGCGCGGCCCACGACGAGGTCCTCGTAGCCGTCCCCGTTCACGTCACCGATGTCGAGGTTCTCGCCGCCCTGCAGTCCCGCACCGTCGTTGTCCGTGACCAGCTGGTACGGCGTGAGCCCGTCCCGGGTGCCCGTCCAGTACTGGACGAGCCGTGAGTCCCACTCGTCGGCGTCGTTCGCGGTCGCGGCGACGTCGGTGATGCCGTCGCCGTTCAGGTCGCCCGCGGCCAGGTCCAGGACGACCCGGTCGAACTGGTCACGCTCGTACTCCTCGCCGCTCGCCACGCCGTCACGGCCGAAGGGGCCGGTCAGCACCCGCAGGTCGCGGTTGTCCGTGACGGCCGCCACGTCGGACGCGCCGTCGCCGTCGAAGTCCCCGGCCACCAGGCCCACGCTGCCGAGGTTGTCGTTCTCCCCCGTGCCGACCGCCAGGGTCGCGCCGCCCGCCAGCCCCTTGGGCCCGCCCCACATGACCTCCAGATACCCGGAGTTGGTGCCGCTCGTGGTGTCCTCGCCGCCCACCCCGACGACCAGGTCCGCATACCCGTCCCCGTCGAGATCGGCGGTGGTCAGCGCGGAGCCGAACCAGTCGTCCTCCTCGGCGGTACCGGGGACACCCGCGGTGTTCTGGCTGACCACCTGCTTCGTCGAGGCCTTCGGCCCGGTCGCCGAGCCATACAGGACGGCGACGTAACCGGCCTGCTTCCTGCCGCCGATCGTCGCCTGAGGGGCGGCCACGGCGAGGTCGGAGTAGCCGTCGCCGTTGAAGTCCTGGCGGACACTCGTCGTGGCGGGTTGGGCGTGGGCGAGGGGCAGGGCGGTGGTGGTGGCGGCGAGCAGGGTGATCGCCACCACCACCGCTCGGCGCGTTCTCGGCTCGGCGGGCTCAGACACGTCGACTCCGGGCAGCTGGAAGGCAGTTGGACGCGGAGAGGAAGATCCTCATCCGCGTCCCATACGACCTCCGGCCCACCCGGTTGGTTGCCCTGCCTACGCCAGGGCTTTCCCTGGCGTTCATGTGCGTGGGCGGCTGCGGGTGTGTGGGGGCGTGCGTGGTGCGTTCTTCGCCCCCGCCGCCCCTTCCCGTCCCGACCTGGGGCTTCCGCCCCAGACCCCGCTCCTCAAACGCCGGAGGGGCTGAATCTCTCCCCCGGAAACCCTAGAACGGCTCGAAGTCGTCGTACTCCTTGTCCGACTCGTCCCGCTCCGCCTGCTTGTCGCGGCGACGCTGCGCGGCGGGACGCGGAGCCTCGAGGCGGTGGTCCTCACCCCGGCGACCGAGCATCTCCGCACCGGCCATGACCGTGGGCTCCCAGTCGAAGACGACCGCGTTCTCCTCGGGGCCGATGGCGACGCCGTCGCCCGAGCGGGCGCCCGCCTTCATCAGCTCCGCCTCGACGCCGAGGCGGTTGAGGCGGTCGGCGAGGTAGCCGACGGCCTCGTCGTTGTTGAAGTCGGTCTGGCGGACCCAGCGTTCGGGCTTCTCGCCGCGCACGCGGAAGAGGCCGTCCTCCTCCTGGACCACGGTGAAGCCGGCGTCGTCGACCGCCTTCGGGCGGATGACGATCCGGGTCGCCTCCTCCTTGGGCTTGGCGGCCCGCGCGTTCCCGACCAGCTCGGCGAGCGCGAAGGACAGCTCCTTGAGGCCCATGTGCGCGACCGCGGACACCTCGAAGACGCGGTAGCCGCGCGCCTCCAGGTCCGGGCGCACCATCTCGGCCAGTTCCTTGCCGTCCGGTACGTCGATCTTGTTCAGGACGACCATGCGCGGCCGGTCGCCGAGACCGCCGTACTGCTTCAGCTCCTCCTCGATGATGTCGAGGTCGGAGATCGGGTCACGCTCGGATTCGAGGGTGGCCGTGTCGAGGACGTGGACCAGGACGGAGCAGCGCTCCACGTGGCGGAGGAACTCCAGGCCGAGGCCCTTGCCCTGGCTCGCGCCGGGGATGAGACCGGGCACGTCCGCGATCGTGTAGACCGTCTCGCCCGCCGTCACCACACCGAGGTTGGGGACGAGGGTCGTGAAGGGGTAGTCCGCGATCTTCGGCTTGGCGGCCGACAGGACCGAGATGAGCGAGGACTTGCCCGCGCTCGGGTAGCCGACGAGCGCCACGTCCGCGACGGTCTTCAGCTCCAGGACGATGTCCTGGAGGCCGCCGGGAACGCCGAGCAGCGCGAAGCCGGGCGCCTTGCGGCGGGCCGAGGCCAGCGCCGCGTTGCCGAGGCCACCGCGGCCGCCCTCCGCGGCGACGTACGACGTGCCGTGGCCGACGAGGTCCGCGAGCACGTTGCCCGCCCTGTCGAGCACGACGGTGCCGTCCGGCACCGGCAGGACCAGGTCCTGGCCGTCCTTGCCGGAACGGTTGCCGCCCTCGCCGGGCTTGCCGTTGGTGGCGCTGCGGTGCGGCTTGTGGTGGTAGTCGAGCAGCGTGGTGATCGACTGGTCGACGACCAGGATCACGTCACCGCCACGGCCGCCGTTGCCGCCGTCCGGGCCGCCGAGCGGCTTGAACTTCTCCCGGTGTACGGAGGCACAGCCGTGGCCTCCGCTACCCGCGGCGACATGCAGCTCGACGCGGTCCACGAAGGTGGTCATGGGGGGTGCCTCCAGCACTTCGGTTACTTCGGTTGCGTACGGAATTGTCTTACGTACGGAATGTCTCTTACGTAACACGCGAAAGGCGGACCCGCCTTCCCGATCGGGAAGTGAGGTCCGCCTCACGAAGAACTCTGTTCTACGGAGCCTGAGCCCTAAAGGGACTGGATCAGGCGACCGGAACGATGTTCACGACCTTGCGGCCACGGTGGGTACCGAACTCCACCGCACCGGCGTCAAGGGCGAACAGCGTGTCGTCCTTGCCACGGCCGACGCCGTTGCCCGGGTGGAAGTGGGTGCCGCGCTGGCGGACCAGGATCTCACCGGCGTTGACGACCTGACCGCCGAAGCGCTTCACGCCGAGCCGCTGAGCATTGGAGTCGCGACCGTTCCGAGTGGACGATGCGCCCTTCTTGTGTGCCATCTCTCCTCAGTCCCTTACTTCGCAGCCGCGGGGATCTCAGTGACCTTGATCGCCGTGTACTGCTGGCGGTGGCCCTGACGACGGCGGTAGCCGGTCTTGTTCTTGTAGCGAAGGATGTCGATCTTCGCGCCCTTGTGGTGGTCCACGACCTCGGCCTGGACCTTGATGCCGGCAAGGACCCACGGGTCGCTCGTCACGGCTTCGCCGTCGACAACGAGCAGGGTCGAGAGCTCGACCGTGTCGCCAACCTTGGCAGTGGAAATCTTGTCAACCTCAACGATGTCGCCGACAGCAACCTTGTGCTGGCGACCACCGCTGCGCACGATGGCGTACACGCGGATCTCTCTCTCGCTCGGAACGGACCCCGCAGTCCAGCCGCGCGCTGCGCGAGCGGCCTCTCCCGAAGCGCCGGGCGCCGGGAGGAAGAGGTTTACGGGGGTGCGGCGCGTCAGGGGACACGCCGACGGTCAAGGTTACGGGGCCGCGACCGAAAGGGTCAAACCAGGCCGGGCCCCGCGGGTGTGCCACCGGTCACGCCGGCGGGGGGGGGGGGGGGGGGGGGGGGGGGGGGGGGGGGGGGGAGAGAGGGGGGGGGGGGAGGGGGGGTGGGGGGGGGGGGGGGGGGGGGGGTTTTT
>NZ_JBVHXR010000004.1:0-176556 GCF_055569295.1 Streptomyces sp. NPDC029292 | reverse complement strand
ACCTGAGTCGCTCGTCAGCGCGCCGAGCAGCACCACCCCCCCCCCCCCCCCCCCCCCCACCACACCCCCCCCCCCCCCCCCCCCCCCCCCCCCCCCCCCCCCCCCCCCCCCCCCCCCCCCCCCCCCCCCCCCCCCCCCCCCCCCCCCCCCCCCAGGACGAGACTCAGCCCTCGGTCGAAGCCGTGACGGAGGAGAGCGTCTGCTCGGCCGCCGCGGTCTTCTTCGCCGCCGTCTTGGTGGCCGCCTTCTTCGCGGTCGCCTTCTTGGCGGTGACCTTCTTGGCGACCGTCTTCTTGGCCGCCGTCTTCTTGGTGGCGGCCTTCTTGGCGGTGGCCTTCTTCGCCGTCTTACGGGCAGCCGCCTTCTTGGCCGGAGCCGGGGCTTCGACCTCAGCCTCGGCCTCGGCGACCGCCTCAGCCGGCTCCGCCGAGACCGACGGGACGACCACGACGGCCGCCTCCTCGGGCGCGGTGGGCGCGGTGACCTTGCGGACGGCACGGCGGCGCGGACGGGCCGGGGCGGCGCTCTCGACGGGCGCCTCGGCGACCGGCTCGGGCGTCGGCTCGGCCACGGGCTCGGCGGCCTCGGGCCCCGAAACCGGCTCCGTCACCGTCACCACGGCCTCTTCCGCCGCCTTGGGGGAACCGGCCGGGGCCGACACCTTGCGGGTCGCACGACGGCGCGTACGGCCCTTGGGAGCGGCCTCCACGGCCTCTTCCTGTACGGCGACGGGGGCGGCCTCGGCGACCGGCGCGGCCTCGGGGACCTCGACGACCGGCTCCTCGACCGCGACGGGCTCGGCCTCGACGGCCTCCCGGGACTTGGCCCGCTCGGCCCGCTCCTCACGCCGCGAGGGACGCCCCTCGGCCTTCGGCGCGCCCGCCGGAGCCGACGCGCGCCGGGTCGCCCGGCGCCGCGAACGGCCACGGGAAGCCGCGGCCTCGGCCTCGGCGGCGCTGCTGTACAGCTCCTCGTCGGGCACGAACTCGGGCACCGGCAGCGCGGCCCCGGCGGCCTCGGCAGCGACCTCGAGCTCGGTCTCGGCCTCCTCGACAACCTCGGCGGCCTCCGTGGCCACAGCCTCGTGCTCGTGCTCGGGCGCCTGCTCGGCACCGCCACGACCGCGCTTCTTGCGCTTGCCGCCGCCACCGACCGAGGTCGGCTGCTCCATGTGCACGATGACACCGCGGCCGTTGCAGTGGACGCAGGTCTCGGAGAAGGACTCCAGCAGACCCTGTCCGACGCGCTTGCGCGTCATCTGGACGAGGCCCAGCGAGGTGACCTCGGCGACCTGGTGCTTCGTACGGTCGCGTCCCAGGCACTCCAGGAGGCGCCGCAGCACCAGGTCCCGGTTGGACTCCAGCACCATGTCGATGAAGTCGATGACGACGATGCCGCCCAGGTCGCGCAGCCGCAGCTGGCGCACGATCTCCTCGGCCGCCTCCAGGTTGTTCCTGGTGACGGTCTCTTCGAGGTTGCCGCCCTGACCGGTGAACTTGCCGGTGTTGACGTCGACGACGACCATCGCCTCGGTCTTGTCGATCACCAGCGAACCGCCGCTGGGCAGCCAGACCTTGCGGTCCAGCGCCTTCATCAGCTGCTCGTCGATCCGGTACGTGGCGAAGACGTCGACCTCGGAGGTCCACTTCGACAGGCGGTCGACCAGGTCGGGCGCGACGTGGGACACGTACCCGTGGATGGTCTCCCACCCCTCGTCGCCGCTGACGATGACCTTGGTGAAGTCCTCGTTGAAGATGTCGCGGACGACGCGGACGGTCATGTCCGGCTCGCCGTACAGCAGCGTCGGGGCGTTGCCGTTCTTCGCCTTCTTCTGGATGTCCTCCCACTGCGCCTGCAGTCGCTCGACGTCACGGCGCAGCTCGTCCTCGCTCGCGCCCTCGGCGGCGGTGCGCACGATGACGCCCGCGTCCTCGGGGACGATCTTCTTGAGGATGGTCTTCAGACGCGCGCGCTCGGTGTCGGGCAGCTTGCGGCTGATGCCGGTCATCGAGCCCTCGGGCACGTAGACCAGGTAGCGGCCGGGGAGGGAGACCTGGCTGGTGAGGCGGGCGCCCTTGTGGCCGATCGGGTCCTTGGTGACCTGCACGAGGACCGACTGGCCGGACTTCAGGGCGGACTCGATGCGGCGCGGCCCGTTGGCCATGCCGAGCGCCTCGAAGTTGACCTCACCGGCGTAGAGCACGGCGTTGCGGCCCTTGCCGATGTCGATGAAGGCGGCCTCCATCGACGGCAGCACGTTCTGGACCTTGCCCAGGTAGACGTTGCCGACGTACGAGGTCGACTGCTCCTTGTTGACGTAGTGCTCGACGAGCACGTTGTCCTCGAGGACGCCGATCTGGGTGCGCTCGCCGCTCTGGCGGACGACCATCACGCGCTCGACGGCCTCACGGCGGGCCAGGAACTCGGCCTCGGTGATGATCGGGACGCGGCGACGGCCCTGCTCGCGGCCCTCACGGCGCCGCTGCTTCTTGGCCTCGAGCCGGGTCGAGCCCTTGATGGACTGCACCTCGTCGGACGGGTGCTCGTCCTTCTTGCTGCGGGGCTCGCGGACCTTGACGACGGTGCGCTCGGGGTCGCTCTCGCCGGGCTCGGTGTCGGTGCCGGAGTCACCGGCGCGACGGCGACGGCGACGGCGGCGACGGCTGCTGCTGGAGCCGCCCGACTCCTCGCGCTCGTCCGCCTCCTCGGCGTCCTCCTCGGCCTGCTCGGCGGTGTCCTCGGCGTCCTGCGCGGCCTGCTCGGCGGCGTACTCGTCCTCGCCCGCCTCGCTGTCCGACTCGGCGGACTCGCCACGACGACGGCGACGGCCACCGCGGCGGCGACGGCGGCGGGAGCCCGCGGACTCCTCCTCGCCCTCGTCACCCTCGACGGCCTCCTCGGCGGACTCGGCGTCCTCTGCGGGCTGCTCCGCCTCGGCGCTCTCCGCGGTCACGGCCGCGGGCTCCTCCTCGACGGCCCGGCGGCGACGGCGACGACGCGGCCCGGTCTCCTCCTCGACGGCCTCGGGGGCCTCGGGGGCCTCGGGGGCCTCGGGGGCCACGGGAGCTGCGGGGGCCTCGGCGACCTCCGCGGTCTCCTCCGCCTCCTCCGCCGCCTCGGCGGCAGCCGCGGCAGCGGCCCGCTCCGGCGTCTGGAACATCGGCTCGGCGAACACGGGCGCCTGGAACACGGCGACGGACGGACGCGCGGGGCGCCGCGTGGGCTCCTCGGCCTCCTTCGGCGCGGGCGCCGAGAAACCGACGGCGGCCTTGCGGGTGGCACGACGGCGAGTGGTGCGACGCGGGGCGCCGTCCTCGGCCTGCGCGGCCTCGGCGGGCTCGGTGTCGGTCTCCTCGGGCTTGGTCTCGCGGGTCACGGGCGCCTCCACACGCTCGTCGGCGGCGTCGCCCTCGGGCGCACTGGCGGGCGCGGAGACGCGCCGGGTGGCGCGACGACGGGTGGTGCGACGGGGAGCGGCTTCCTCGACGGGCTCAGCAATCTCGGCGGGGGCGGCGGGGGCACTCACCGGCTCCTCGGCGACCTCGGCAGCCTCGACGGTCTCGGCCGTCTTGGGCGCGCCGGTGGGCGCGGAGGCGCGACGGGTCGCGCGACGACGCGTACGACCGGCGGGAGCGGCCTCCTCGGCGGAGGCAGCGGGGACCTCGGCGGGCGCGGCGGCGGTCTCGGCCACGGCGGACTCGGCCTCGGGCACCACGGTCTCAGCCGCCTCGGCGGTCCCGGGCGCACCGGCGGGCGTGGACACCCGACGCGTGGCACGGCGACGCGTACGACGCGGAGCGGCCTCCTCGACGGGCTCGACGGCGGCCTCGGCCACCGCCTCCTCGGCCTCTTCGGTCTCGGCGACCGCTTCCGTCTCGGCGATCGCGGCGGTCTCGTCCTCCGCGAGGTCGGCGGAGGCGACGGCCGGTATGGCCGGCGCCGTGGTCTCGGCCACGGCCTCGGAACCGGCGGTCGGCGGACCTGCCGGGCGCGACGCGGCGCGGCGGCGGCGCCGCGGCGGCAGGGTGTCGCTGGGGGTGTTGTTGTTCTCGGAACCCTCAGTGGGTTCGGTCGGCTCGAGCATGCGGGTGGATCTCCCGTCAGGCTCCCGGGCGCCGCGCCTGGTCCGGCAGTGCCGGTGACGTCCGCGGCTCGCGCGATGCGCGGTGCCGCCGTCCGGGGCGCGGGCGCCGCACGGGAGCTCTCTGTGTCCTGTCTCGCCGGTTCCGTACGCCATGTGTGCGTACGGCCTGGCGAAAGTCTTGTGGTCGGTGCGCTGCCCGACCCAGGTGGCTCCCGAGTACGAGGGCGGCGCTACGACATCTGTCCTTACGCGGGACCTTCCGGCACCGGCGCCTTCGCGGCGGCAGATGCGGCGACCCCGGTGCGATCGGCTGGGGCGGCCGTGACTGCCTCGCGGTCGGGCGCGAGCGGGTCGGTCACCGTGCCGGTCTCTTCATCGAACAGCCCCTGCGCCAGCCTGGTCACCGCTGCGGCGACCGGCGGCGCCAGGTCGGCCACGGCGCGGAGACCGGACAGGACGTCGTCGGGTCGTACGGCAGGCGTCACGTGCCGAACAACCAGCCGCAGTATCGCACAGGGCTGGTCGGTCGGCCTATCAGCCTGTGGACTGTCTGTCTCAAGGGCTGTCTCAAGGGCTGTCTCAAGGCTTGCTACGGCGCTGCGGGCGTCGAAGGTCCGCATGCCGTTCTTTGTCCTGCGCTGCACCTCGACGACATCCGCCGCCTTGAAGGCCTCGACCGCACGCTCCGCCTCCGCCGGGTCCACGCCGTCGAGGCGCAGCTCCCATACGGATGCGGTGAGCCGGTCGGCGAGCCCGGAGGTCCGGGCCTCGACCGCCTCGGTGATGTCGAGCCCGGCGGGCAGCGACTCGTCGAGGAGCTCGCGCAGCTTGTCCGGGTCACGCGTCTCGGTGAGCGCGATCTCCAGGTACTCCGCCTCACTGCCCGTGCCGGTGGGTGCGGCATTGGCGTACGACACCTTCGGATGCGGCGTGAACCCCGCCGAGTACGCCATCGGCACCTCGGCACGGCGCAGCGCACGCTCGAAGGCGCGCTGGAAGTCACGGTGGCTGGTGAACCGGAGGCGGCCGCGCTTGGTGTAGCGCAGTCGGATGCGCTGCACCGCGGGTGCGGGCGGCGGGCCTTCGGGCTGTCGCTTGCCCAGTGTCGTTCAGTCCTTCGTGAGAGCTGTCGTACTGCTACCTAGAGTACGTGTCTCACCGGCTCCTGGTTCCCGCCGGGCCACGGGCTGCGGCTCGGGGGACGTCCCGAAGAGCATCCGCCGGAAGTCGGCGCGGGCCTGCCGGGCGGACTCCCGTGCGGCGGCCAGGGCCTGCCGCGTCGCCCGGCCCACACCGCGCGCGACCTCTGCCACGGGCCGCAGGATCGCGTCGCGGACGACGTGCCCGACGGGCGTCAGCACGGTCCGGTACACCCACCGCACCGGCTCCACGAAGATCCACCGGAAGAGTCGTCCGAGGAAACGCCCGACCGCGAGCGAGATGTGTCCGGCGACCCGCCAGGCATGACCCAGCGCCTCACCGATCTCCCTGCCGATGACGGCGAGCACGCGTCCGACCGGCACGAGCACCCATCGCCACAGGGCGAGCGCGGGCAGCACCAGCAGCACACGCGCCGTCCAGTAGGCCGCGGTACCGATCCCGGTGAAGATCATCCGTACGAGCCACCCGAGACCCCGCGCAGTCCAGGCGATCCCCCTCCCGACAGGTGCGAGGATCCACTGGTACAGCCACCCGGCCGGCACGACGACCAGGTACCGCACCAGCCAGGCCACAGCGGTGTACACCCCGAGCCCGACGGCCGCGAGCACCAGTCCCACGCCCTTGATCAGCCAGGCGATCGCATGGCCGACGGGCGTGAGGAGTCGTGCGTACACCCAGGCGAGCGCGATCCCGATCCCGCCGAACACCCAGGCCACCCCGGCCCCGACACCGCGCGCCACCCACGCGATCGCGTGCCCGAGGGGCGTCAGCACCGTGCGGTACAGCCACACCGCGGGGACCACGAGCAGCACATGCCCGAGCCACCCCAGCGCCTTGCCGACCGGCACGACGACATACCGCCACACCGCCACCCACGGCCAGACGAACACCGCCCACGCCACCCACGCCAGCGCCCGTCCCAGCGGCCGCAGCACGGTGTCCCTCAGGAACCGCCCGCCGACGACCAGCGCGTCCCACACCATCCGCACCGGCACGACCAGCACGAGCACCACGATCCGCACCGGGATGCGGATCGCGACGGTGAGACACCCCTCGGCACCCCGGGCATCTTCCGCGGGCTGCCGGTCCGACGGCTTTTCGAGCTCCATGCCTGCGTAGACGCGTCAGCCGCCGCCTTGGATGCGCCCGGTGGGCACCCAGTAACGCAACTTCCCGCCCCGCTCGTCCTCGAACTCCCCGCCGTTCGCCTCGATCACCTTGCGGGAGCCGGTGTTGGTGGTGTCGCAGGTGACCAGCACGCGCTCGAGCCCGAGGGCACGGGCGTACGGCAGCACCTCCCGGAGCATCGCCGTGGCGTGCCCCTTGCGACGGGCGCTCGGCCGGACGCCGTACCCGATGTGGCCCCCGAGTTCGCGCAGGGTGGGCGTCAGCCGGTGCCGTATCTGGATACGTCCGAGATACGTGTCCCCGTCCACGTACCAGTACCAGGTGGCGGGCACGAATCCCGCCGGGCGGCGGCCCTCCTCCAGTTCCTCCTCGCGGATCGCCGCGACATACCGCGCGAAGCCCTCCGGGTCGTGCCAGCTGTCCCCGTGGACCTCCAGCTCCCTGGTGAGGGAGTTGCCGAAGAACTCGCCCTCGGCGACGTTCTCCCGTACGGCCTCCAGGAAGGAGACCCGGTAACGGACATGAGGCGGAGTCAGCTGCGGCATCGTCTCAGTGTGCCGGGACGCGGAAGGGCCGGGCCACCGGAGCGGGCCACATCAGCGCCGGCCCAGCCACCCTGATCTACGACGAGGCGTGGACCCGGCTTCAGGACACGCCAACCCCATAGGTGCGCGCCGAACAAGTCGGGCCCTGTGTGCACGGCCCACTGCACACAGGCCCCGACCAGCTACCGCCGACTGCCTACGGCGCTGTTTGCTTGGACCGCTTTGCGGCATGAGAGGCATGCCGGGGGCCATTTTCGGGCGAGATCTGGCCGACGAGTTCCCGGAAGCAGACCAGGGCGGTGATCGGTGGAATTCCGACGACGACCATCGCGAGCAGAGAACGCGGTGAATGACCGACGCACAGAGCCACCGCCGTGGCGGAGGCGATCAGCAGCACAGCCCAGGACCGCCGAGCAGTTCGCTGCTGAACGGATGCCCGCAAGATGGACAGACCTGCCACAAGCCACGGCCCGTACACCATCAACGGCCACCATTTCGCCAGCCTCGCGGACACTACCAGCAGCGAAATGACACGCAGTTGATTGTACGAATAAGAGATGGACCAGCTCAGCATCATCACTGCACATACGGTGATCATTGCAACCAAGATCACAACAGTGATGATCTTTTGTCTTCCGGCAATGACATGAAGGAGTGGCCGGGGCCGCCGTCGATCGACCGAGCGGCGGGTCCGCCTACCGCCGTCCCCGGGGGTCGGATTGGAAGCCGCACTGGACGACGTGTACAGCATCTCGGCCAACTCTTCAGCCGGATCCCACCATGCGTCCGTCACGATCGCCGGATCGGGGTCGTGCCAGCCGTGATCCGTCCCGAGCCGATCCATGTTATTGAGGTGCTGGTTTACCGAATCATAGTCAGTTCTCAGATTGAACTGAATGTCACGGAGAGTTGATTCATCCTGATACCTGTCCATTTTTGCCCCCTCCACACTCTTCCAGCGCAGCGCACAGGTATTCACGTTCCATCCGACTGATGGATTTAAGGAAGTCCTCAAATAGGTCCGACGAGTGCTTGAGATGCACTCTCCCGTCGGCCATCTCAAGCCAGACGCTGCCACTTCCGGCAGTGTCCCGATCCGCTGAGGAGAAAATCCGCTGTTCCGGTTCGCTCACGACCACCTAACGAGCGTCACGGGGCGCAGGTTTGGGGCATTCGGGCGAATGCGCGCCAACAGGGATTATCTTGGTTATGGGATTACAGTGCATGGTTGATTAAATTCTGAACATGCGCTGCATAGGGTTATCGGAATGGTCATAAAAAAGTGGGCCTGAGGGCTCGTCGTCCCTCAGACCCACTCCGACCTCCGGCTTGCCCCTCGCGCGGCCGCCAAGGCATCAGCGATGCGTCACAGCGCATCGCTCACGATCAGTGGCTGTGCCCACTGCCCGCAGGCTGCTTCACCGTCAGCGGCAGCAGCTTCTTGCCCGTCGGGCCGATTTGGATGTGCGTGTCCATCTGCGGGCAGACGCCGCAGTCGAAGCACGGGGTCCAGCGGCAGTCCTCGACCTCGGTCTCGTCGAGGGAGTCCTGCCAGTCCTCCCAGAGCCATTCCTTGTCGAGGCCCGAGTCGAGGTGGTCCCAGGGGAGGACTTCCTCGTAGGTGCGCTCGCGGGTGGTGTACCAGTCGACGTCCACGCCGAAGGCGGGCAGCGTCTTCTCGGCGCAGGCCATCCAGCGGTCGTACGAGAAGTGCTCGCGCCAGCCGTCGAAGCGGCCGCCGTCCTCGTAGACGGCGCGGATGACCGAACCGATACGGCGGTCACCGCGGGAGAGCAGGCCCTCGACGATGCCGGGCTTGCCGTCGTGGTAGCGGAAGCCGATGGAGCGGCCGTACTTCTTGTCGCCGCGGATCTTGTCACGCAGCTTCGTGAGGCGCGCGTCCGTCTCCTCGGCGGAGAGCTGCGGGGCCCACTGGAACGGCGTGTGCGGCTTGGGGACGAAGCCGCCGATCGACACCGTGCAGCGGATGTCGTTCTGGCCGGAGACCTTGCGGCCCTCGGCGATCACGTTCATCGCCATGTCGGCGATCTGGAGGACGTCCTCGTCCGTCTCGGTCGGCAGGCCGCACATGAAGTACAGCTTCACCTGGCGCCAGCCGTTGCCGTACGCCGTCGAGACCGTGCGGATCAGGTCCTCTTCCGAGACCATCTTGTTGATGACCTTGCGCATGCGCTCGGAGCCGCCCTCGGGGGCGAAGGTCAGGCCCGAGCGGCGGCCGTTGCGGGTCAGCTCGTTCGCCAGGTCCACGTTGAAGGCGTCGACACGGGTGGAGGGGAGGGAGAGGCCGATCTTGTCTTCCTCGTACCGGTCCGCCAGGCCCTTGGCGATGTCGCCGATCTCCGAGTGGTCCGCGGAGGAGAGGGAGAGGAGGCCGACCTCCTCGAAGCCCGTCGCCTTCAGGCCCTTCTCGACCATGTCGCCGATGCCCGTGATGGAGCGCTCGCGCACCGGGCGGGTGATCATGCCCGCCTGGCAGAAGCGGCAGCCGCGCGTGCAGCCGCGGAAGATCTCCACCGACATGCGCTCGTGGACCGTCTCCGCGAGGGGGACGAGGGGCTGCTTCGGGTACGGCCACTCGTCGAGGTCCATGACGGTGTGCTTGCTGACCCGCCACGGGACGCCCGACTTGTTCGGTACGACACGGGCGATACGGCCGTCGGGGAGGTACTCGACGTCGTAGAACGCCGGGATGTACACCGATCCCGTCTTCGCGAGGCGGAAGAGGACCTCCTCGCGGCCGCCGGGGCGGCCCTCCGCCTTCCAGGCGCGGATGATCTCGGTCATGTCGAGCACGGCCTGCTCGCCGTCGCCGATGATCGCCGCGTCGATGAAGTCGGCGATCGGCTCCGGGTTGAAGGCGGCATGGCCGCCGGCCAGGACGATCGGGTCGTCGAGCGTGCGGTCCTTGGACTCGAGGGGGATCCCGGCCAGGTCAAGGGCCGTCAGCATGTTCGTGTAGCCCAGCTCCGTGGAGAAGGACAGGCCGAAGACGTCGAAGGCCTTGACCGGGCGGTGGCTGTCCACCGTGAACTGGGGGACCTGGTGCTCGCGCATCAGTTCCTCCAGGTCCGGCCACACGCTGTAGGTGCGCTCCGCGAGCACGCCCTCGCGCTCGTTCAGTACCTCGTAGAGGATCATGACGCCCTGGTTGGGCAACCCGACCTCGTACGCGTCGGGGTACATCAGCGCCCAGCGGACGTCACAGGCGTCCCAGGGCTTGACCGTGGAGTTGAGCTCGCCGCCGACGTACTGGATCGGCTTCTGCACATGCGGGAGCAGAGCTTCGAGCTGCGGGAACACCGATACAGCGGCTTCGGCAGGCATCTCGCGAACTTTCGTGAGGTGACAAGGGTGACCATCTAGCCTAACGCGGCCGAAGAGACCCACCGCACCGTCGGACCGCGACCCGGCCCTCGATACCGTCAGACCGCGACCCGGCCCACGATCGTCTCCCAGGCCTCCGGAAGCGCCGCCTCGGCCGCCGCCGCCCGCTGCTCCTCCCGCCCGTACAGCACCCCGTACGTGAACGAGCTCTCCCCCGCCGCATACGCCTGACCTGCGAGTTCACGCAGAGCCTCGCGGGTCATCACGCTGTCCTGGTGGTCGCCGAGCAGGCTCTGCAACGCCTTCATGTCCTTGACCAGGTCGGCGGCGGGCCTGCCCAGCGCCGGGGTGGCGGCCTCGGCCGCGTACCGGGTGCGCTTGGCCTTCTTGCGGGCCTCGTGCATCGCGAGGTCGCGGTCGGCGCCGGGCGGCCGGTCGAGGGCCTGCCCGATCAGGTCGGAGACCTTCTTGAAGTCCTTGCGCACGGCGTTCGCGATCACCTTCTCCGGATCCCGGGAGGCCGCCTTGAGCAGCGGCGGGTCGGCGACGACCGCGTCGAGCGCGGCCAGCAGGTCCAGGTAGCGCCTGCCGTCCAGTACGGCGATCAGATGGCGTCGGGAGCCGCCGCGGCGGGCGTGCGACCAGGTGCGCAGGCGGGTGCGTACGGGGCCGGAGAGCAGGGTGCGCGGCAGGTTGTCGAGCGCCACCGTCAGCCGCTCGGTGAGTACCTCCTGGTCGCGGTCGATGCCCAGCTCACCGGCCAGCCACTTCAGTTCGTCGCCGATCGGGTCGGTGACGGCGCGGTCCAGGACCTTGCCGTACGAGCGGAACACGCTGCGCATCCGGCGGGTGGCGACGCGCATGCTGTGCACGGCGTCGTACACATCGCGGCGGACGGCCGGGTCCAGCTCGACGATCGCGTCGCGCTGGACCCGGAGGTAGGCGAGGACGTGGTCGCCCGCGGTCACCGGGTCCTTCTCGACAGCGGCGCCGGCGGTCGCGGCGGTCTTCTTGCGCTTGCCGGTCTCCCCCAGTGCCTTCGCCAGCTTGGAGGCCGAGGACGAGCGGCTCAGGCCCGCCTTGCGGAGCTTCTTCTCGACCTTGTCGAGGAAGGCCGGGTCGCCGTCGTCGGCCAGTTCCACCTCGATCTCGGTCCACTCCGCGGTGCCCGCACCGCCGCTGAGGCGCTCCGCGCGGACGCGGTCGAGGCTGACCTCGGCGAGCAGGGCGCCGTCGGCGTCGACGAGGTGGCGGATGTCGCGGGCCGACAACAGGCGTACAAGGGGGACGAGTTCGGCGTCGCGCACCCGGGAGCGTACGAGGCCGGACAGGGACCGGGGGACGGTGTCGGAGAGCGGGGCGCGGATCTCGTCGCGTACGCCCTCGGAGACGGGGAGTTTGAGGTGCCAGCCCGCGTCGTCGCCGCCAGTGCGGCGGCGGAGGGTGAGGGAGGCTGCGGCGAGCCGCTGGTCGGCCGTGTCGTAGTACGTGGCGTCGAGTTCGGCGACGCCCTTGTCGATGACGCCCGAGACTCCGGAGACGCCGGTCAGGTCCGGTAGTCCCGCGTCTTCGCCGGTTGCGGGACCCTCGTACTTCCGCTCGATCTCGCGCTTGGTGTCCGCCATGACCTGAATCTAGTGCCAGCGCGGCCGTGGCGGGAGTGGGTGAGCTCTCCGGGTGGGAGAGGGGCGGTTTTTCGCCCCCGCCGCCCCTACCCTTCCCGTACCTGGGGGCCGCGCCCCCAGACTCCCGCTGTCGGCCTGACGGCCTCGTCCTCAAACGCCGGACGGGCCGAAACGACCGTGCCTACGCCGACATGGGGCGCTGCACCCGGATCGACTGCAACAGCCCCACCGCCACCCACACCGCGAACATCGACGAGCCGCCGTACGACACGAAGGGCAGTGGCAGGCCGGCGACCGGCATGATGCCGAGGGTCATGCCGATGTTCTCGAAGGCCTGGAAGGCGAACCAGGCGATGATGCCGGCGGCGACGATCGTGCCGTACAGCTCGGTCGTCTCGCGGGCGATGCGGCAGGCCCGCCACAGGACGATGCCCAGCAGGAGCAGTATCAGCCCGGCGCCCACGAAGCCCAGTTCCTCGCCCGCGACGGTGAAGACGAAGTCCGTCTGCTGCTCGGGGACGAACTGGCCGGTGGTCTGCGAGCCGTGTCCGAGGCCGGTGCCGAAGAGGCCGCCCGAACCGATGGCGATGCGCGCCTGGTTGGTGTTGTAGCCGACGCCGGCCGGGTCGAGGTCGGGGTTGGCGAAGGCCGCGAAGCGGTTGATCTGGTACGTGTCGAGGATGTGCAGCTGCCAGACGGCGACCGCGCCCAGCGCGCCCGCGCCGAGCAGCCCGAACACCCAGCGGTTGGAGGCGCCGGAGGCGAGCAGCACACCAAGGATGATGATCACCATGACCATGACCGAGCCGAGGTCGGGCATCAGCATGACGATCATGATCGGGACGGCGGAGAGGCCGAGGGCCTGCAGGACCGTGCGGTGGTCGGGGTAGGGCGTGTCGCCCGCGTCGACACGGGCCGCCAGCAGCATCGCCATGCCCAGGATGATCGTGATCTTCACGAACTCGGAGGGCTGGAGGGAGAAGCCGCCGCCGATCACGATCCAGGCGTGTGCGCCATTGACCGTCGCGCCGAGCGGGGTCAGCACCGCGAGGATCAGGAAGACCGAGAGGCCGTACAGGATCGGCACGGCCGTGCGCAGGGTGCGGTGGCCGAGCCAGATCGTGCCGATCATCAGGCCGAAGCCGATGCCGGTGTTCATGAGGTGGCGGATCAGGAAGTAGTACGGGTCGCCCTGGTTGATCTCGGTGCGGTTGCGGGTCGCCGAGTAGACGAGGGCCGAGCCGATCAGCGAGAGCGCGATGGCCGAGAACAGTATCGGCCAGTCGAGACGGCGGGCCAGCGAGTCGCGGGCGAAGAGCCGCGCCAGACCGCCGCGCTCGGGGCCGTACCCGGAGACGGAGAAGTTGTTCGCTCCGGTCATGTCAGGTTCCTCCGCCGCTTCTTCGGCGTGCCGGTCATGTGAGCAGCCTCCGCCGCTTCTTCGGGCGGGTCGCGCGCCTGCGTGTGTTGCGGTTGCTCGCGGTGGGCGAGGGCGTGGTGCCCGCGATCTGCTGCTGGTCGGTGGTCCCGGACGTGTCGGTCTCGCTGGCCTGCAGGTCCTTGACCGGATCCTTGGAGATCGCCGGGGCGTCGATCGAGCCGTCGGACTGGATCTTCGGCAGGCTCTTCACCGGGGTGGGCAGGAAGGCCTTCGACTTGTCGATGGAGCCGTCGGCCTGGACGCCGTACATCGCGTTGTAGATGTTGCGCACGGCCTCACCGGAGGCGCCGGAGCCCGTACCGGCCTGGGCGATCGTCATGACGACCGTGTAGTCCTTGGTGTACGTGGCGAACCACGACGTGGTCTGCTTGCCGTAGACCTCGGCGGTACCGGTCTTGGCGTGCAGCGGAATCTCGTCCTGCGGCCAGCCGCCGAACTTCCAGGCGGCGGTACCACGGGTGACGACGCCCGCGAGGGCCGAGTCCATGCCCTTGAGCGTGGCCTGGCTGATCGGCAGCTTGCCGCTGACCTGGGGCTTGATCTCCTTGACGGTCTTGCCGTCGGCGCTGACGATCGCCTTGCCGATGGTCGGCGTGTGGATGGTGCCGCCGTTGGCGATCGCCCCGTAGATCATGGCCTCCTGGATCGGGGTGACGAGGGTGTCGCCCTGTCCGATGGAGTAGTTGATCTCGTCGCCCTCGCGCATCTTGTTGCCTTCGAGGCAGTTCTCGTAGGCGATCTTCTCGACGTATGTGCCGTTCTTCTTGCCGGTCTTGCACCAGGCGTCCTTGTTGGCCTTCCAGTAGCTCTCCTTCCACTGGCGGTCCGGGACGCGGCCGGTGACCTCGTTGGGCAGGTCGACGCCGGTGGCCTTGCCGAGGCCGAACTGGTGGGCGGCCTTGAAGAAGTAGTCCTTGGGCTGGCCCTTCTTCGGGTTGATGCCGCCGTCCTTCTTCCACTCGTTGTCGGCGAGGCCGTAGAAGACGGTGTCGCAGGAGACCTCAAGGGCCCGGCCGAGCGAGATGGGGCCGAAGTTCTCCCCCTCGAAGTTCTTGAAGACCTGGCCGCCGACGGAGTACGAACTCGTGCACGGGTAGTTGCCGTTGAAGTCGTTGCCGGCCTCGACAGCAGCGGCCGTGGAGACCACCTTGAAGGTCGAACCGGGCGCGGACTGACCCTGTATGGCCCGGTTGAGCAGCGGGTAGTCGGAGTTCTTGCCGGTCAGCGCGGCGTAGTCCTTGGCGGAGATGCCGCCGACCCAGGCGTTCGGGTCGTACGTCGGGGCGGACGCCATGGCGACGACCCGGCCGGTCTTGGCCTCCATCACGACGACGGCGCCCGAGTCGGCCTTGTAGTTCTCGCCGGTGATCTTGTCGTACTGCTGGCGGGCGGCCTTCATCGCCTCGTCCAGCTCGTACTCGGCGACGCGCTGGACGCGGGAGTCGATGCTGGTGACGAGGTTGGATCCGGGCTCGGCGGCGTCGGACTTGGCCTTGCCGATGACGCGGCCGAGGTTGTCGACCTCGTAGCGGGTGACGCCCGCCTTACCGCGCAGCTCCTTGTCGTACTCGCGCTCCAGGCCGCTGCGTCCGACCTGGTCGGAGCGGAGGTAGGGCGAATCGGTGTCCTTGGCCTTGGTGATCTCGTCGTCGGTGACGGGCGAGAGATAACCGAGCACCTGCGCGGTGTTGGCCTTGCCGGGGCTGGCGTAGCGGCGCACGGCCTCGGGCTCGGCGGTGATGCCGGGGAAGTCCTCGGAGCGCTCGCGGATCTGCAGGGCCTGCCGGGCGGTGGCCTCGTCGGTGATCGGGATCGGCTGGTAGGGCGAGCCGTTCCAGCACGGCTGCGGCGTCTTGGCGTCGCACAGCCGGACCTTCTGGATGACGTCCTCGGGCTTCATGCCCAGCACGCCGGCGAGCTTGGTCAGCACCGCCTTGCCGTCGTCCTTCATCTTCAGCAGGTCGGTGCGGGAGGCGGAGACGACGAGCCGGGTCTCGTTGTCGGCGATCGGCACGCCGCGCGCGTCCAGGATCGAGCCGCGCACGGCGGGCTGCACGACCTGCTGGACGTGGTTCCCGGAGGCTTCCTTGGCGTACTCGTCGCCGTTGCGGATCTGGAGATACCAGAGGCGTCCGCCAAGGGTGCCGAGGAGGGAGAGTACGAGAATCTGGATGACGACGAGTCGGATCTGGACCCGTGGGGTCCGACCGGTCTCGGGGATGTTGGTCACTGCTGCTGCCTCCCCCACTCAGTACATGTACGAGTCATACGAGTACACGGCCAACCTGTGTGCGCCTGCCCCCAACTGCCTGGACTTCACAGCCGCTTGACCCCCTTGATGCGCCCCGCCCGTGCGACGCGCGCCTTGGCCGCCTTCACGCGGAGTCCGCCGCGCTGGCTGCCGATGCGCAGACCGGTGCCGGAGGACAGCCAGCCCGAGGAGACGTCGGCCGTCTTGCCGGACGGACTGCTCTCGGCGAGCGGGTTGTTCTCGGAGCGCCGGGCCAGTGCCATCAGCCCCGGGACGACGAACGGCGCGAGCAGCAGGTCGTACAGGGCGGCCGTGAACAGCAGGCTACTGAGGCCCACATGGCGGGCGGCGGTGTCGCCGACGAGGGCGCCGACGAGGGCGTACAGCAGGGTCGAGCCGACCGCGGCGACGACGACCACGGCCATCGGTCCGGTCGCGGACTTGAGCTGGCCGTTCTCCGGTTTCACCAGTCCGGCGAGGTAGCCGATGACACACAGCACCAGGGCGTAGCGCCCGGCGGCATGGTCGGCGGGCGGGACGAGGTCGGCGAGCAGGCCCGCGCCGAAGCCGATGAGGGCGCCGCTGACATGGCCGTAGACCATGGCGAGGGCGAGCACGGTGAGGAGCACCAGGTCCGGGACGGCGCCCGGGAGATGGAGCCGGGCGAGGACGCTCACCTGGATCACCAGGGCGACGACCACCAGGGTGGCGGAGAGCAGCATCCGGTTGAAACGCATGGGATTCAGCTCCTCCTACTGCTGCTGGCCGTCGACGGGCACGGACTCCGAGGGGGTGACGGTCACGGTCACCGTCGGCGTGGGCGTCGGCTCGGGTTTCGGCGGCAGCACGGTGTCGCGGGGGTCCTTGTCTGGGGCTTCGATGACGACGCCGACGATGTCGAGTTTCGTGAACGAGACGTACGGCTTGACGTAGATCGTGCGGGTCAGGTCGCCGCCGGACGGGTCGACGCGGGAGACCACACCGACCGGGACGCCGGGCACGAACGGCTTGTCGGCCTGCGAGCCGAAGGTGACGAGCCGGTCACCCTTGTTGATCTTGGCCTTGCCGTTGAGCAGCTCGACGCGCAGCGGGCGGTCACCCTGGCCGGAGGCGAAGCCGAGCTCGTCGGTCGACTCCATCCGCGTACCGACCGTGAAGTCGGGGTCGTTGGCGAGCAGCACGGTGGCGGTGTTGGGCCCGACGGTCGTGACGCGCCCGACCAGCCCGTCCCCGTTCAGCACGGTCATGTCGCGCTTGATGCCGTCACTGGCGCCGACGTCGATGGTGACGGTCCAGGAGAACCCCTGGGCCGCGCCTATGGCGATGACCTCGGCGCCCTTGATGCCGTACTGGCCCTCAGCGGCCACGTTGATCATCTTGTCGAGCTGTTTGAGGCGGCTGCGGTTGCGGTCGTTGCTGCCGAGTTTCGCCTTGAGCGCCGCGTTGTCGTGCTCGAGTTGGGCGATGCGGTCGTGCCGGCCGCCCGAGTCGCGTACCGCCGCGATCGCGTTGCCGACGGGGTTGACCGCGGAGGACACCCCGTTCTCGATCGGGCCGAAGACCGTGGCGGCGGCCTGGCGGGCACCGTCGACCGGTGAGTCCTGTCCACCGCGGATGTCCACCGTGATCAACGCGAACGCGATGGCGATCAGCAGCACCAGGAGCAGCCGGCTCTCTCGTGTGTCCCTCACGTGCGGCGGCCGTGCCTTCCTCGTCGAAATGAGTCAACAGGAGTGCACCCCGGGCACGGAATGCCCGCGGGTGTTATGGGGGAGCTTATGCCTCAATATCAACGATCCGCCGTACGAGGAGGGGTCATCCCGTACGGCGGAATCGAAGAGTTACCTCATCTGCGGGGCTGGGCGTCCAGCACCTGCTGGAGCGCCTCGAACTCCTCGACGCACTTGCCGGAGCCGAGCGCCACGCTGTCCAGCGGGTCCTCGGCGATATGGATCGGCATGCCGGTCTCGCGGCGCAGCCGCTCGTCGAGGCCGCGCAACAGGGCGCCGCCGCCGGTCAGTACGATTCCGCGGTCCATCACGTCACCGGACAGCTCCGGCGGGCACTTGTCGAGGGTCGTCTTCACGGCATCAATGATCGCGTTGACCGGCTCTTCGATGGCCTTGCGCACTTCGGCCGCGGAGATGACGACGGTCTTGGGCAGACCGGAAACCAGGTCCCGGCCGCGGATTTCGGTGTGCTCGTCAGCATCGAGGTCGTACGCCGAACCGATCGTGATCTTGATCTGCTCGGCCGTCCGCTCACCAAGAAGCAGCGAGTACTCCTTCTTGATGTGCTGGATGATCGCGTTGTCCAGCTCGTCGCCCGCGACGCGGATGGACTGGGCGGTGACGATGCCGCCGAGCGAGATGACCGCGACCTCCGTGGTGCCGCCGCCGATGTCCACCACCATGTTGCCCGTGGCCTCGTGGACCGGCAGGCCGGAACCGATGGCCGCGGCCATGGGCTCCTCGATGATGTGCACCTGGCGGGCGCCGGCCTGGGACGACGCCTCGATCACGGCACGGCGCTCGACGCCCGTGATGCCGGAGGGCACACAGACGACGACACGGGGACGGGCGAGGTAACGCCGCTTGTGAACCTTCAGAATGAAGTAGCGGAGCATACGCTCGGTGATCTCGAAGTCGGCGATGACACCGTCCCGCAGCGGACGCACGGCAACGATGTTGCCCGGCGTTCGCCCGATCATCTTCTTCGCTTCCGCGCCGACCGCGAGGATCCCACCGGTGTTGGTGTTGATCGCGACGACGGACGGCTCGTTGAGTACGATCCCGCGACCCCTGACGTACACCAGCGTGTTGGCGGTCCCGAGGTCGACAGCCATGTCACGGCCGATGAACGACATTGAGTTCCCCATCAGGATTCGTCTGGCCTTCCCAAGTGGAGCTTTGATGGCTTGTTAGGTAGGCGAGGTGGGTGCGGTGGCGTGAAGGCTTCCATCGTAGACGCGCCTGCACGAACACTGCGCGAGGGTCTTCGCCATTGTCAGCAGATGAGGCGCCGCCTCGCTTGTGGAGACGGGCCATCGGAGGCACTCGTTCCCCCAATCGGCACGCATATGCCACGGGACGGCCGGAAATCCACGGCCGTCCCAGGTCAGGTGTCCGAGTGGAGCTGACGCCCCCTCAGAAAAAATTGCAGAAAATTCTCGAAGACCGATGTCGGTCCGTCTGCCGCAGGCGCTCAGACGCGGCCGGGAAAGAAGATCTTCAGCTCGCGCTCGGCGGACTCCTCGGAGTCGGAGGCGTGGATCAGGTTCTCCCGGACGATCACACCGAAGTCGCCGCGGATGGAGCCCGGGGCGGCGGCGATCGGGTCGGTCGGACCGGCCAGCGCGCGCAGGCCCTCGATGACCCGCTCACCCTCGACGACGAGAACCACGACGGGACCGGACGCCATGAACTCGACCAGCGGCTCGTAGAACGGCTTGCCCTTGTGCTCACCGTAGTGCTGCTCCAGCGTGTCCTGGTCCAGCGTCCGCAGCTCCAGCGCGGTGATCTGCCAGCCGGCCTTGCGCTCGATACGGCTGATGATCTCGCCGGTCAGGCCGCGACGGACGGCGTCGGGCTTGAGAAGGACGAGGGTGCGCTGGCTCACGGTGGTGGCTCCTTCAGGTCACAAGTGTGCGGGTCACCGAGGCTACAGGGCGTGTCTGGGTGGTTGTTACGCAGAGTCAGATGGTGCGGATCTTCGGGCCCGGGCCCTACGCCGCGCCACCTCGGGTCTGGGCCCCTACGCCGCGCAGCCCCCGGCAGGGACCCCTACGCCGCGCGGCCCCGGCCCGGGCGCTACGCCGCGCCGCCCCCGGCCGCCTCGGCCTGCGCGGCGAACCGGGCCTTGGCCTCGTCGATCTTCCGTCCGTAGTGGACCGACGCCCACCACAGCGCGGCGAAGATCGCACCCAGGAAGAACATGGACGTCACCACGAACCCACTGGCGATCAGCGCGATCTGGAGGGCCCAGCCGAGCTGGATCCCACCGGGCCGGGTGATCATGCCGCAGAGCAGGATACTCAGCGCCATGACGATCCCACTGACCGTCCAGACCGTGGCCGTGGACAGATCGGGATCCTTCATGGCGACGAGCCCGGCGAAGCCGATGACGAAGAACTCGCCGATCAGAGTCGAAGCACAGAGCGTACGCACAGCGGTCAGCCCCTCCCCAGGAGCAGTCGGGCCTCGCCGACGGTGATGACGGAGCCGGTGACGAGGACGCCGCCGCCCGTGTACTCGCCCTCCTCCTCGGCCAGCGTGATCGCGGCCTCGATCGCGTCGTCGAGCCGCGGTTCGACCTGCACCCGGTCCTCACCGAAGATCTCGACGGCGATCCCGGCCAGCTCGTCGGCGTCCATCGCGCGATGACTGGAGTTCTGCGTGACGACGACCTCGGCGAAGATCGGCTCGAAGGCTTCCAGCAGCCCCCGTACGTTCTTGTCACCGCTCGCGCCGACGACCCCGATCAGCCGGCTGAAGTCGAAGGCCTCGCTGACGGCCTCGGCGGTCGCGCGGGCGCCCGCCGGGTTGTGCGCGGCGTCCAGGACGACGGTCGGCGAGCGGCGTACGATCTCCAGGCGGCCCGGCGAGGTCACCGAGGCGAAGGCCTTGCGGACGCCGTCGATGTCGAGCCGCTGGGCGTGCGCGGATCCGACGCCGAAGAACGCCTCGACCGCGGCGAGCGCCACCGCGGCGTTGTGCGCCTGGTACGCGCCGTGCAGCGGGAGGAAGATCTCCTCGTACTCCCCGCCGAGCCCGCGCAGCGTCAGCAGCTGCCCGTCGACGGCGACCTGCCGGGCGACGACACCGAACTCCAGCCCTTCCCTGGCCACCGTGGCGTCGACCTCGACGGCCTTCTTCAGCAGCACCTGGGCCGCGTCCACCGGCTGCTGCGCCAGGATGACGGTCGCGTCCTGCTTGACGATCCCGGCCTTCTCCGTGGCGATCTCGCCGGGCGTCTCGCCGAGCCGGTCGGTGTGGTCGAGATCGATGGGCGTGACGACGGCGATATCCCCGTCGATCACATTGGTGGCGTCCCAGCTGCCGCCCATGCCGACCTCGACGACGGCCACGTCGACCGGCGCGTCCGCGAAAGCGGCGTACGCCATGCCGGTCAGCACCTCGAAGAAGGAGAGCCGGTACTCCTGCTGGGCGTCGACCATCTCGATGTACGGCTTGATGTCGTTGTACGTCTCGATGAACCGCTCGGCGGAGATCGGAGCGCCGTCGAGGCTGATCCGCTCGGTGATCGACTGCACGTGGGGGCTGGTGTACCGCCCGGTGCGCAGGTCGAAGGCTCCCAGCAGGGCCTCGATCATGCGGGCCGTGGAGGTCTTGCCGTTCGTCCCTGTGATGTGGATCGAGGGGTACGAGCGCTGGGGCTCGCCCAGCACGTCCATCAGCGCGGCGATGCGGCTGACGGACGGCTCCAGCTTCGTCTCGCCCCAGCGGGTGGCGAGCTCGGCCTCCACCTCGCGCAGCGCCTTGTCGATCTCGGGGTCGGCCGGGCGTGCGGGCACGTCGGCCTGCCGGCCGCCGCCGCCCTGCGTGCGCAGGGTGCGGCTGCCGGCCTCGATCACCGCGAGGTCGGGGTCGCGGTCGGTCTCGGCCGCGACGATCTCGTCGAAGAGACCGTGTGGATCACGCGGTTCCGGCTCGTCTGACTCGCTGCTGTCGTGCGGGGGGAGGTCACTCACGAGGCCAGTCTACGGAGGGGGCGGGGGTTGTGTTCGTGTGGGGTTTTCGCCCCCTCCGCCCGTGCGTGAGGTGATGTGTGCCACCACGACGGGTGGGCGCAGACGAAGGCCCCCGGGACCTCGACGGTCCCGGGGGCCTTTCGTCTGCGTACAGCCGTCGGCTACGCCTCGGGCAGACGGTCCAGCTGCGCCTGGATGCGGGCGATGTCCTCGTCCGCCTTGGCGAGCCGCGTGCGGATCTTCTCCACCACGTGGTCCGGGGCCTTGGCGAGGAACGCCTCGTTGCCCAGCTTGGCGTTCGCCTGGGCCTTCTCCTTCTCGGCGGCGGCGAGGTCCTTGGCGAGGCGCTTGCGCTCGGCCGCGACGTCGATCGTGCCGGAGAGGTCGAGCGCGACCGTGGCGCCCGCGACCGGCAGGGTCGCCGTGGCCGAGAAGCCCTCGCCCTCCGGCTGGAGGCGCAGCAGCTGGCGGATGGCCGCCTCGTGCGGGGCGAGCGCCGTGCCGTCGAGGGTGAGGTGGGCCGGCACGCGCTGGCCGGGCTGGAGGCCCTGGTCGGCACGGAAGCGGCGGACCTCCGTGATGACCTGCTGGAGCGTCTCGATCTCGCGCTCGGCGGCGTCGTCGCGGAAGCCGCTGTCCTTGGGCCAGTCGGCGATGACGACCGACTCGCCACCGGTGAGGGTGGTCCAGAGGGTCTCCGTGACGAACGGGACGATCGGGTGGAGCAGGCGCAGCGTCACGTCCAGGACCTCACCGAGGACCCGGCCCGAGACCTTCGCGGGCTCGCCGCCCGCCATGAACGTCGTCTTGGACAGCTCGAGATACCAGTCGAAGACCTCGTCCCACGCGAAGTGGTAGAGCGCGTCGGAGAGCTTCGCGAACTGGAAGTCCTCGTAGAACGCGTCGACTTCGGCGACGGTCTTGTTGAGGCGGGAGAGGATCCACCGGTCGGTCGCCGACAGCTTCTCCGGCTCCGGCAGCGGGCCCTCGATGGTCGCGTCGCTCATCAGCGCGAAGCGCGTGGCGTTCCAGATCTTGTTGGCGAAGTTCCGGGAGGCCTGGACCCAGTCCTCGCCGATCGGCACGTCCGTACCGGGGTTGGCGCCGCGGACGAGGGTGAAGCGGACGGCGTCGGAGCCGTACTTGTCCATCCAGTCGAGCGGGTCGACGACGTTGCCGAAGGACTTCGACATCTTCTTGCCGCGCTCGTCGCGGACCAGACCGGTGAGGGCGATGGTCTTGAAGGGGACCTCGCCATCCATCGCGTACAGGCCGAACATCATCATTCGGGCGACCCAGAAGAAGATGATGTCGTGGCCGGTGAGCAGGACGTCGGTCGGATAGAACTTCTGCAGGTCGGGGGTGTTCTCCGGCCAGCCGAGCGTGGAGAACGGCCACAGGCCGGACGAGAACCAGGTGTCGAGGACGTCGGTGTCCTGTGTCCACCCCTCACCGGTCGGCGGCTCCTCGTCGGGACCGACGCAGATGATCTGCCCCTCCGGCCCGTACCAGACCGGGATCCGGTGGCCCCACCACAACTGCCGCGAGATGCACCAGTCGTGCATGTTGTCGACCCAGTCGAAGTAGCGCTTCGACATGTCGGCGGGGTGGATCGCGACCCGGCCGTCCCGGACGGCGTCGCCGGCGGCCTGGGCCAGCGGGCCGACCTTGACCCACCACTGCATGGAGAGGCGCGGCTCGACGGTCGTCTTGCAGCGCGAGCAGTGGCCCACGGAGTGGACGTACGGGCGCTTCTCGGCGACGATCCGGCCCTGCGAGCGCAGCGCGCCGACGATGGCGGAGCGGGCCTCGAAGCGGTCGAGTCCCTCGAACGGGCCGTGGACCGTGATGACCGCCCGCTCGTCCATGACCGTGATCGACTCCAGGCCGTGGCGCTGGCCGATGGCGAAGTCGTTCGGGTCGTGGGCGGGGGTGACCTTGACGGCACCGGTGCCGAACTCGGGGTCGACGTGCGTGTCCGCGACGACGGGAATGGTCCGGTTGGTGAGAGGCAGCTTGATCCTCTTCCCGACCAGGTGCTTGTACCGCTCGTCGTCGGGGTGAACGGCGACGGCCGTGTCACCGAGCATCGTCTCGGCACGGGTGGTCGCGACGACGAGGGTCTCGTCGCCCTCCCCGTACTTGATCGACACCAGCTCGCCGTCGTCCTCCTGGTACTCCACCTCGATGTCCGAGATGGCCGTGAGGCAGCGCGGACACCAGTTGATGATGCGCTCGGCGCGGTAGATCAGCTCGTCGTCGTACAGCTTCTTGAAGATGGTCTGGACGGCCTTGGACAGCCCCTCGTCCATGGTGAACCGCTCGCGGTCCCAGTCGACGCCGTCCCCGAGCCGACGCATCTGCCCGAGGATCTTCCCGCCGTACTCCTCCTTCCACTGCCACACACGCTCGACGAACTCCTCGCGCCCGAGGTCGTGCCGCGACTTGCCCTCCTCGGCAAGCTGCTGCTCGACCTTGTTCTGCGTGGCGATGCCGGCGTGGTCCATGCCGGGCAGCCAGAGCGCCTCGTACCCCTGCATGCGCTTACGGCGCGTCAGGGCGTCCATGAGCGTGTGCTGGAAGGCGTGCCCGAGGTGCAGGCTTCCCGTGACGTTCGGCGGCGGAATGACGATGGTGTACGGCGGCTTCTCGCTCTTCGCGTCAGCGGCGAAGTACCCCTTGTCCACCCAGCGCTCGTACAGCTTCCCCTCTACCTCGGCCGGCGCGTACTGGGTCGGCAGTTCGGGAGTGGATGCTGGCGGCTGCTGCTGAGCG
Source organism: Streptomyces sp. NPDC029292 (assembly GCF_055569295.1). NCBI lineage: Bacteria > Bacillati > Actinomycetota > Actinomycetes > Kitasatosporales > Streptomycetaceae > Streptomyces > Streptomyces sp. NPDC029292. The sequence continues at coordinate 152,491 of NZ_JBVHXR010000004.1, read as the reverse complement.
TTGTCGGTCACGGGGTCAGTTTAGAGGCGTCACGCCCGTGTCCCGAACCCCATTCTTTCGTAACGGTGCAGCCCCCGGGGACCTGCACCCGTGACCTGTGCGCCAGGATGTTCGGAACACATAAGTATCTGGAGGGGAACCCAGTAATGAGCTACAACCAGCCGGGCCCGTACGGCGGGCAGCCCCAGCAGCCCGGACCGTACGGCCAGCCGGGCCCGTACGGCCAGCAGCCGCCGCAGGCCCCCCAGCCCGGTTATGGCTACCCGCAGCAGGCTCCGCCCGCGCAGCCCGGCTACGGCTACCCCCAGCAGGCTCCCCAGGGTGTCCCGCCGCAGACTCCTCCTTACGGCCAGCAGCCCGCATACGGCCAGCAGCCGCCGTACGGCCAGCAGCCCTACGGCGCCGTCCCGCCGCCGCCCGCGCCGGGCGGCGGCAAGAAGAAGACGGGCCTGATCATCGGCGCGGTGGCGGTCGTGGCCGCGATCGCGGTGGGCGCGTACTTCGTCATCGGCGGTGGCGGGGGCGGCAGCTCGGTCGCCGACGACGGCCCGCACAAGCTGACGACACCGGCGACGGTGCTCAGCGGTGAGTACACGAAGGGCGACAGCGACAGCAACACGATGTCCAAGAGCGACATCGAGGACGCCAAGAAGTGGGGTGTGCAGAACCCCAAGGACGTCAGCGCCCAGTACACGTCCGGCGACAAGAGCAACCCGCTGGCGCAGAAGCTTCTGCAGTTCAGTGGCGTCTACGGCACCATCGACGACCCGGAGAAGGTCGTCGACGCCATGTACGCCCACATGAAGTCCGAGGCCTCCAAGGACGACAGCGAGGGTACGCCCGTCGGCAGCCCCCAGAAGTTCGACCTGGACGGCGCCGTCCTGAAGTGCCAGGCCATCAAGATCAAGAACGACGACACGTCGTCGAGCAGCAGCGCGGCCGGACCCAAGGAATTCACCGTGCCGACCTGTATCTGGGCCGACCACAGCACCCTCGGCCTGGTGATCGCCACGGACGTGGCCAGCATGATGGCCGGCAAGAGCGGCTCCCTGTCCGACACCGCGGACATGACGGGCAAGCTCCGCAGCGACGTGCGCGTCAAGGCCTGACGTCAGGTCAAAGAAACACGGCGAGAAGGTAGTCAGCCGTGAACGGGCGCCCGGCAAACCCTGCCGGGCGCCCCGCCTTCGTCAAGCGCGGCGACAAGCGCTAACCGCGTGAGACTCTGTGACGCCTATGTTTTCCAGATGTGCGGTGCAGGTGGGGTTGGGAATCTTGCCGCCGAAAGGCTGCGGAATAGCCGCATGCCCGCACGCCTCCTTCACCTTCGGCCCGACGTCGTACCCAGCCCAGGCCAGATATGCCCTGCAGTCGGAAGCCGTGGCGGACGCAGGCGCAGCCACCATGAGCGGCATGGCTCCAGCTGCTACAACCACACCTGCCACCAGTAGCGCCCGCTTCGCCATCTGTGACTTCACGTGAAGATCCTCCCGTACTCATTTCGCCAATCACCCAAACAGATGATCGACAGGGTCGAGTGGGAGTGGATCACAGACAAGGGCCCACTCGCAGGCTCTGATGTGAACCTGGCGCAATCCTTCCATCTGGCGTGGAACCTTGGAGCGTCACTCTCAGCCATGACACTGGTCTCCGACGCAACTCCAGGCGCAGACAGTTACGTTCACTTGCCAGAAGGAAGCGCACGGTGAGGGCCGGACGTGCCCCACAATTCGTGCCCACACCACGAGCCACCACCGCAAGATGGGGTGCCCGGCGCAACGACGCCCGACACCCCATCGACGAACAAGAACCGCCTAAGCCGTCTTCTGCTCCCCCGGCCCCCGCCCGCGGGCGTCCCGCGGAATCAGCGTCGGGTTCACGTTCGAGTGGACGACGTCCGCCGTGATGACGACGCGGGCCACGTCCTTGCGGGAGGGGACCTCGTACATCACGGACATGAGGACTTCCTCCATGATGGCGCGGAGCCCTCGGGCGCCGGTCTGCCTCAGGATGGCCTGGTCGGCGATCGCCTCAAGCGCCTCGCGCTCGAAGTCCAGCTCCACGCCGTCGAGTTCGAAGAGGCGCTGGTACTGCTTCACCAGCGCGTTGCGGGGCTCGACGAGGATCTGGAGCAGGGCCTCGCGGTCCAGGTTGTGGACCGAGGTGATGACGGGCAGACGGCCGATGAACTCGGGGATCATGCCGAACTTGACCAGGTCCTCGGGCATGACGTCCTCGAACTGGTCCTTGGACTCCAGCTCCCGCTTCGAGCGGATCGTCGCGCCGAAGCCGATGCCCTTCGCGCCCGCCCTCGACTCGATGAGCTTCTCCAGGCCCGAGAAGGCGCCGCCCACGATGAACAGGACGTTCGTCGTGTCGATCTGGATGAACTCCTGGTGGGGGTGCTTGCGGCCGCCCTGCGGCGGGACGGAGGCCGTGGTGCCTTCGAGGATCTTCAGCAGGGCCTGCTGGACGCCCTCGCCGGACACATCGCGCGTGATCGAGGGGTTTTCGCTCTTCCGAGCCACCTTGTCGATCTCGTCGATGTAGATGATGCCCGTCTCGGCCTTCTTGACGTCGTAGTCGGCCGCCTGGATGAGCTTCAGGAGGATGTTCTCTACGTCCTCGCCGACGTAACCCGCCTCCGTCAGCGCCGTCGCGTCTGCGATGGCGAACGGAACGTTCAGCATCCGGGCCAGGGTCTGGGCCAGGAGGGTCTTGCCCGAGCCCGTGGGGCCGAGCAGCAGGATGTTGGACTTCGCCAACTCGATGGCGTCGTCGCGGTTCTGGCCCGTGCTGTTCTCGCCGGCCTGGACCCGCTTGTAGTGGTTGTACACCGCGACCGAGAGGGCCTTCTTGGCCGACTCCTGGCCGACGACGTACCCCTCGAGGAACTCGTAGATCTCGCGGGGTTTCGGGAGCTCCTCCCAGCGGACCTCGCTCGTCTCCGCGAGTTCTTCCTCGATGATCTCGTTGCAGAGATCGATGCACTCGTCGCAGATGTACACACCAGGGCCTGCGATGAGCTTCTTGACCTGCTTCTGGCTCTTGCCACAGAACGAGCACTTGAGCAGATCGCCGCCGTCACCGATGCGTGCCACGGTGTGCTTCCCCTTCGCCTGGGAGACGCCTAGGTCCAGCGGCTCCTGGTGCTGCCTTATGTCCGACGGTACCTTGCCGAGCCCCCCGTTCGGGCCCCCCTTGGCGCGGTTCACTTTGTCGTGAACCGCGCCAAGGGGCGACGGACGAGCGGCAGACGATACAGCGATACGTCAGACGACCGCCGAGTTGTTCATCTTCCGGGTGGAGATGATCTGGTCGATCAGGCCGTACGCCAGTGCGTCCTCAGCCGTGAGGATCTTGTCGCGCTCGATGTCCTCGCGGATCTTCTCGATCGGCGTGGTCGAGTGCTTGGCCAGCATCTCTTCCAGCTGCGAACGCATCCGGAGGATTTCGTTCGCCGCGATTTCGAGGTCGGAGACCTGGCCGCGGCCGGTCTCGCTGTAGGGCTGGTGGATCAGCACACGGGCGTTCGGAAGCGCCATGCGCTTGCCCGGCGTACCGGCGGCCAGCAGGATGGCGGCGGCCGAGGCGGCCTGGCCCATGCAGACCGTCTGGATGTCCGGCTTCACGAACTGCATCGTGTCGTAGATGGCCGTGAGAGCCGTGAAGGAGCCGCCGGGGCTGTTGATGTAGACCGAGATGTCACGGTCGGGGTCCATCGACTCCAGGCACAGCAGCTGCGCCATGACGTCGTTGGCGGAGGCGTCGTCGATCTGCACGCCGAGGAAGATCACGCGCTCCTCGAAGAGCTTCGCGTACGGGTCGTACTCACGCACGCCCTGCGAGGTGCGCTCGACGAAGCGCGGGATGACGTAGCGGGACTCCGCACGAGGACCGGTGTACTCGGCCTGCGTGCGGGCGTAGAGGCCGCTGCCGGGGAAGTCGTTCACTGTGTCTCCTGAGAAGCCTGAAAAGGGCTGAGGCGGTGGCTGGGGGCGCTGGAAGGGCCTGCGGCCGCCCGGGGGCGGTGCGGCCTCCCCTGAGGGGCTTACGCCGCCCCTGTGCCGCCGCCGCCCGGCATACCGGCAGCGGTGGGCATGATGTCGTCGATGAGGCCGTACTCCTTGGCCTCGATCGGGTCGAACCAGCGGTCGCGGTCCGAGTCCTTGGTGACCTGCTCCACGGTCTGGCCCGTGTGGAAGGAGGTCAGCTCCGCCATCCGCTTCTTGGTGTGCAGCAGCCGCTCGGCGTGGATCTTGATGTCCGACGCGGAGCCCGCGAGGCCCGCGGAGGGCTGGTGGATCAGGATCTCGGCGTTCGGCAGGGCGAAGCGCTTGCCGGGGGTACCGGCGCTGAGCAGGAACTGACCCATCGAGGCCGCCATGCCCATGGCGATCGTCACCACGTCGTTCTTGATGTACTGCATGGTGTCGTAGATCGCCATGCCGGCCGTGATCGATCCGCCGGGGCTGTTGATGTAGAGGTAGATGTCCTTGTCCGGGTCGGAGGCAAGGAGCAGCAGCTGCGCGGTGATCTTGTTGGCGATGTCGTCGTCCACCGGCTGGCCGAGGAAGATGATCCGCTCGTTGAGCAGCCGGTTGTAGACCTGGTCGCCGAGGCCACCACCGAAGTTGGGCTCACCGGCGGCGGAGGGCATCAGATTCGTCACGTATCCACCTGCTCGTCTTACGACGGCGCCGGGCCGTCTCACGTCTTCTGCAGGGGCCTGGTACCCCGGGTTCCGTGCCGCCTCCCGGCGGCGTCCGGGGCTCCCCTGCCCTCGTATTCATGGACCCTAACGCGCGGGTCCCTCCGGGGAATCCCGGAGAAGGAACTGTTCGCTGTGAGCGCATGCGCTCCGCCGGGTTTGACCGGGGGTTTGGCCTGGCCCCGTAAGGGGCGCGGGGAACCGCGCGAGCAACCCCCACAAAGCCGCAGGCGCGTCTGCCACGCCTGGTGCATCGGCGGGTGCGGCTTGCAGGGGGCTGAGCGCTGGGGCTGAGCGCGCGGTTCCCCGCCCCCCTGAAGACGACGGGCCCCCGGGGGCAAGAAGTCCCCGGGGGCCCGTCGTACAGCTGCTGAAGCGCCGCAGGCTTACGCCTCCGTGGTCTCCTCGGCCTCGGCGGGCTCGCCGTCGGTGGCCTCGGCGGCGACCTCGGTGGCGGTCTCCGTCTCGTCCTCGTCGTCCAGGTCGACGATCTCGCCGTTGGTGTCCTTGACCGTGGCGGCCTCGACGACGACCGCGAGGGCCTTACCGCGGGCGACCTCGCCGACGAGCATCGGAACCTGGCCGCCCTCGACGACGGCCTGGGCGAACTGGTCGGGGGACATGCCGGAGGAGGCAGCGCGCCGCATGAGGTGCTCGGTGAGCTCCTCCTGGTTGACGTTCAGCTTCTCCTTGTTGACGAGCTCGTCAAGGACGAACTGCGTCTTGATGCCCTTGACCGCGGCTTCCTTGGTCTCGGCGTCGAACTCTTCCTCGGTCTTGCCCTGGATCTCCAGGTACTTCGCGAGGTCGAGGCCCATCTGGCCGAGCTGGTGGTGCTCGAGGTTGTGCTTGCGGGTGTTGATCTCATCCTCGAGCAGCTTCTCGGGGACGGGCACCTCGACCAGCTCGAGCAGCTTCTCCAGGACGCGCTCCTGGGCCTGCGTGGCCTGGTCGTACTGCTTCATGTTCTCGAGGCGCTTGCGGCTGTCCGCCTTGAGCTCGTCGAGGGTGTCGAACTCCGAGGCGAGCTGCGCGAAGTCGTCGTCCAGCTCGGGCAGTTCGCGCGCGGCGACCTGGGTGACCTTGACGGTGACCTCGGCCTCCTTGCCGGCCGCGGAGCCGCCCTTGAGCTCGGAGGCGAAGGTGGCCTCGCCACCGGCCTCCAGGCCCTTCACGGCCTCGTCGATGCCGTCCAGCAGCTCACCGGAGCCGATGGTGTAGGAGACGTCGCTCGCGACGCCGTCCTCCAGCACCTCGCCGTCGACCTTGGCCTCCAGGTCGAGGGTGACGACGTCGCCGTCCTGGGCGGCGCGCTCGACCGGGGAGGTCGAAGCGAAGCGCTCGCGCAGCTCGGAGACGGCCTTCTCGACGTCCTCGTCGCTGACCTCGACGGCGTCGACCTCGACCTCGATGCCGGAGTAGTCCGGGATCTCGATGGTCGGGCGGACGTCGACCTCGGCGGTGAAGTTCAGCGTCTCGCCGTCCTTCAGCTCGGTGATGTCGACCTCGGGCTGGCCGAGGACGTTCAGCTCAGCCTCGTTGACCGCTTCGGTGTAGAACTTCGGGAGCGCGTCGTTGACGGCCTCTTCGAGCACGGCGCCGCGACCGAACCGCTGGTCGATGACGCGCGCCGGGATCTTGCCCTTCCGGAAGCCCTTCACCGTGACCTGCTGGTTGATCTTCTTGTACGCCGCGTCGAGGCTGTCCTTGAGCTCCTCGAAGGGCACCTCAATGCTGAGCCGAACCCGGGTCGGGTTCAGGGTCTCCACGGCGCTCTTCACGGTTCGGTCTCCTTGGGGGCTGACTTCTTGGGGTTCTGCCAAGGTGCTCTGTCCGGCCGGACAGAGCTTCGGCGGATTCGCGGCCCTTGAGAGACGTCGTAACAGTGCAGACACACGGGCGCGCAGCTTGCATAGTAACCGCAGGCGGTACGCGCCCCAAAAGGCGATCTTGACCGGTGGTCCTGGACTGATGGTCGGGGTGGCGGGATTTGAACCCACGGCCTTCCGCTCCCAAAGCGGACGCGCTACCAAGCTGCGCCACACCCCGTCGGTGCGACACGTAGGGTACATGCCCGCAGGCAGCGCGGCTGCCGCATTTTTCCGAGCGCCTGCGCGGCGGGGAAACGGGGTGTGCGGTGAAGGGGTGCGACCCGCTACGATGCCTCTTGTGCCGCGGCCACTGAGCTGCGGCGCGTCCTGTGCGGGCGTAGCTCAATGGTAGAGCACTAGTCTTCCAAACTAGCTACGCGGGTTCGATTCCCGTCGCCCGCTCCAAATGACGTAGAGCCAGGTCAGAGGTTCATTCCTCTGCCTGGCCCTTGTCGTTTCCGGGGGCTCCGATCAGTCCGCCGTGTCCCCCGCGTGCCCCTCGGGCTTTCGATCTTGCTTCTTCGGCTTCTTGGCGCCCTTCCGGCCCTTCTTCACCAGACCGCTCACCGCGTCAGCGATCAGGCGGTCACGGTCGGCGCTGGCGTGCTGGTAGATCAGTGCCGCGCGAGTCGCTGTGGCCCATACGGGACATCAGCTCCCGCGTGCTGGCCCGGTCGATGCGGCAAGGGTGTTGCCCGTGTGCCGAAGATCGTGGAAGTGCAGGCCCTTGATCCTGGCGTCCTCGCAGGCCTTGCGCCACAGCCGGTTGAAGTGGTTGCGGCGCGGGGTCGCTCCCTTGGCCCCGACGAAAACACGGCCGTCGGCGCCCGGCTCGGCATACCGCTCCAGGCGATCGCGGACGTCCGGGAGGATCGCGCCCGGGATCGCAACGGTGCGCTTGCCCGCAGCGCTCTTGGGCGCCTTGATCTCACGCTGCCCGTTGTTCAGCTCGGCGACGGCACGGCGGACGCGGAGGGCGCCCCCGTCAAGGTCGATGTCCCGGCGGTGCAGGCCACCCAGCTCACCAAAGCGCAGGCCGAGGAACCCGGCCAGGAGCACGAGCGCCCGGTAGCGGGGCTGGATCGCGTCGGCGAGGTCGTACACCTCCTGCACCGTGGCGGTCGGCCGCTCCGGGGTGTGCACGGTGCTCGCGCCCTTGATCGTGCACGGGTTGCGCCTGATCATCTGGTCGGCCACGGCGGTACCCATGATCGCGCGCAGCAGGGCGTACGGATTGGCGACGGTCGTCGGACCGGTGCCGGATGCGAGCTTGTCGGCGCGCCAGCCCCCGAACGAGCGGCGGCGAGATCTCTGCGACGTTGACGGCGCCGAAGGCGGGCTCCAGGTGATGCCGCAGGAGCGAGCCGTAGAGCTGACGCGTGGTCGCCGTCAGCTCGCGTTCCCTGATCCAGGCAGCGGCGTACGAGCCGAACGGCACCTTCCCAGCGTCCGGATCGTGCCAGTCGCCACGACGCATCTCGGTCTGCTTGTCAGCCAGCCAGTCGTCCGCGTCCTTCTTCGTGCGGAAGGTTTCCGGGACGGGACGGAGCTGCCCGTCAGGACCCACTCGACCGCGACGCGGGGGACATTGTTTCTCGCCAGCAGGGAGCGACTTCGTCGCCCGCCCCTGAGGGTGCCGGTTGCGGGCGTTAGTAGCCGGTGCCGCGCTTGATCTGGGCCCGCTCGGCCTCGGTGGTCGCACCCTTGTGGTCCAAGGTGTCGCACGCGTCGGCGATGTCCTGGGTCAGACGCTCGATCTGCTCGCGGCTCAGGGTCTCCTTGACCAGGGCACGCAGGATCTTCAGCCGCTCCGCGTTGGGCGGGAGCGTGTACGCCGGCACCATCCAGCCGCGCTCGGCCGAGAGCTGCCACGCGATGTCGGACTCGTCGTAGGAGTGCTTGCCGGCGAGGCGGAAAGCGACCAGCGGCAGCTGCTCGAGGTCGCTGCCGATGACTTCGAAGCGGCCGCTGCTACGCAGGTTGTCCGCCAACGCGTGGGCGTTCTTCTGCATCGTCACCATGACGTAGGTGTAGCCCTGACGACCCAGCCGCACGAAGTTGTAGTACTGGGCGAGCACCATCGACGCGCCGGTCGAGAAGTTCAGCGTGAACGTCGCGTCGGTCTTGCCCAGGTAGTTCTCGTAGAACACGAGGTCCTTGGCCAGGTCGGACTCCTCGCGAAAGACCAGCCAGCCGATGCCTGGGTAGACCAGGCCGTACTTGTGTCCCGATACGTTGATCGAGCGGACCTGCTCGAGCCGGAAGTCCCATTTCGAGTCCGGATAGAGGAAGGGCCACACGAAGCCGCCGCTGGCGCCGTCGACGTGGATTGGGACTTACAGATTTCTCTACCTCATCAAGGCACCCGGCTGCGCCGACGCCCGCTCACACATGGATAGGGCCGAAGGCCATAAGGCGAGCACCCGACCATCATGGCCACGGTCAAGGACGATGCCTCCGGCGGGGGATCGGCCGACACCGGGATGGAGGGGGCGCCGTTCCCGGCTGCGGGCACATCGTGGCGTGCGTTGGGGGGAAGGTGGTGGGTAACTCAGGCTCCAGAGGCCGCTGACGGCCTGGTGGATGCACCCACGACACCGTAGGCACGATCGCCAATGGTGAACTCTCCCAGAGTGGTCATACCGAAGCCGTCGACGTGGACTCTCCAAGACGCCTGGTTGGCCAGTTCGATGAAAGCGACCACCACATCGGCCCGTCCTGAGGCTGCTTGGAGAGCCGCCGTGAACAACCCGCGAGCCACTCCCTTCCCACGGTATGCGGCGGCGACCACCACAGGCCCATAGAACAGCCAAGGCGTTGCACGGAGCGGCTGCCCTTGCCACCGCAGCGAATCCTGCGCATCCAGCAGCGCCTTAGCCGGTGGCGGTGGACTGGGCATATTTTCCGGGGAGGCCAACCCGAGCAGGCCAGCCAAGCGCCCGTCATCGTCCGCGACGAGAAGACTCCCATGCTCGACCATCGAACGCAGTGTGTCGGCATCGAGGCCGCCCTGCACAAAGCCCTGTTCGGCCCGCTCCTGCTCCGTGAGCGCGTCATAGTGATTGGCCGCGAAAAGTTCAGCCATAGCCGGGGCATCAGCCGCAGCGGCATATCGGTAGTCCATGGCACCGATCCTGTCATGATCTAGCACCAAGCGGACTATTAATCATAAATATGGCCATTCAGTGAATAGCCCCCCAAGCTGAACAACGCTCGAAACTAGCGCCCAGAGGCCGTGCCCCTAGTGTGCCCGAACGACCGAGGACCCACGGTGAACAACGGTCGCTCACAGGCACCGGGCAAGACGAGGGCCCCCGACCAATGTTGCTGGTCAGGGGCCGTCAACGTGCGCGGTGGGTGTGGGATTTGAACCCACGGTGACTCGCGCCACGACGGTTTTCAAGACCGTGTGCGGCTTGACTCACCCATGGAGACTCCGCCGACCTTGCTTCCGCTGAGAACTTACGGCTCAGCGCCGCTCGACGAGCGCTGGAGGCGTAGGCACGCGGTCATGCGTGCCCAGGGGCCCGGTTATCGGTCGGCTTTCGCGATCGCGTCGCGGAAGTGGCTCATGACCAGCGACCCCCTGCGGCCTGGATGAACGAGTCCAAGGGATGGCCTGCGGACATGAGACGAGGGCGTCCAATGTCAGTGTGTGAAGACAGACCTGGACACCCTCGCAACGGCACTCTATGCCCGGATCGACGACGAGTTGAAGGCTTCGCCGTGACTGGCCCCGTGCCGGCCCGCCGTCGGGATCGCACCCACGCTCAGTGACGCCGAACTGGTCACCCTCGCAGTCACGTCAGCGCTGCTCGGTTACACCTCCGAGCGGCGCTGGCTGCGCCGCGTCGGGCGGGACTTCGGCCACCTATTCCCCTACGTGCCCCAACAGTCCGGCTACAACAAGCGGCTGCGCGCCGCGTCCTCGCTGCTCACCAGCATGATCCGGATCCTGGCCCGGGACACCTCGCTGTGGAGCGACGATGTGTGGCTGGTCGACTCCACCCCGGTCGGCTGCGGATGCTCCCGCGAGACGGCCAAACGCTCGGACCTGGCGGGCTGGGCCCAGTACGGCTACTGCGCTTCGCACTCACGGTACTTCTGGGGCCTGCGGCTGCACCTGGTGTGCACGCTCGGCGGGCTGCCGATCCTGTTCGCCCTCACCGGTGCGAAGGCCGACGAACGCGAGACACTGCGCGACATGCTCGATGCCGCGCCCGATGTCGAAGCAGCCCGCCCCGGGCAGACGATCATCGGGGACAAGAACTACTACGGCCGCGAGTTCGAGTGCGACCTTGCCGAGCGTCACCTGGAGTTGCTGCGGCCGGCTCGCAAGGGGGAGGCTGAGCGGGCCGGGGCACATCTGTTCAAGCCGCTGCGGCAGATCATCGAGTCGATCAACCAGACCTTCAAGGGGCAGCTCGACCTGGAACGACACGGCGCCAAGAGCCCGGCAGGGGTGGCGGCCCGCGTCCTGTGCCGGATCCTCGCGCTCACAGCGGCGATCTGGCACAACGACAAGACCGGACAGCCGATCAAGCGGTCACTGACCGCCCCTACCGCCCCCAAACCAACGGGAAAGTGGAACGCTTCAACCGCACCATTCTCGATGAATGGGCGTATGCCCGGCCCTATCGCACCGAGCAGGAACGACGCGACGCCTTCGGCATATGGCTACACCATTACAACCACCATCGCGGCCACGCCGCGTTGAAAGGCCAGCCACCCGCCAGCCGCGTCCCCAACCTCACGGGGCAATACACCTAGGCACAGCGCCGAGGACTGGGCCGTCTGCAGAGTGGGCAACCCGTTCGGCCGGGCCTGCCTACTAGGTCATCGAAGCTGGCTCAAGGACGCTGCTACTAGCTGATCAATCGCAGCCGAGCACAGCTCAGCAGCCGTATCCGATCTCAGGCCTCTTGAATCACGAGACGCAGCAGCCAGGAGATACCGATGCACACCACCCCGGACGAGTGCGCCACCCACGCCCCGGAAAGACGCACGAACACGAAAGCGAAGCGGACCCGTCACGGGCGACGCGTATGGCTGGTTGGGGCCCTGGCCGCACTGTGCACCGCACTGCTGCCCGGCGTCACCCCGCACGCCTCGGCAGACGGGCACCCAGACGGGCAGCGCTCCAACACCGCCTATGTGACCAACGCCGGCGACGACACCGTGTCGGTGATCGACTCCACCACCAACACGGTCACGGCCACCATTCCCGTCGGCAACGACCCGTTCGGGGTGGCGGTGGACCCGCCCCGTACCCGCGCCTACGTGACCAACACCAGCGACGGCACCGTGTCGGTGATCAACACCAGAAACAACCGGGTGATCGGACAGCCCATTACCGTCGGTGGCGGACCGTTCGGGGTGGCGGTGGACTCGACCCGTGCCCGCGCCTACGTGGCCAACTTCAACGTCGGCACCGTGTCGGTGATTAACACCAGAAACAACCGGGTGATCGCCACCATTACCGTCGGCACCAACCCCGAGCAGGTGGCGGTGGACCCGTCCCGTGCCCGCGCCTACGTGACCCACCCGAACGGCAACACCGTGTCGGTGATCGACACCAGCAACAACACGCAGCTCACCACCATTACCGTCGGCACCGGGCCGGTCGGGGTGGCGGTGGACCCGTCCAGTGGCCGCGCCTACGTGACCAACTTCGTCGACAACAACGTGTCGGTGATCGACATCAACAACGATGCCAACACGGTCATCGCCACCATCCCCGTCGGCACCGGGCCGGTCGGGGTGGCGGTGGACCCGTCCACTGACCGCGCCTACGTGACCAACAACGGCGACGACACCGTGTCGGTGATCGACACCAGCAACAACACGGAGATCCTGCCCCGCATCACCGTCGGCAGCGGCCCGCAGGGGGTGGCGGTGGATCCGCCCCGCGACCGCGCCTACGTGACCAACTTCAACGTCAACACCGTGTCGCTGATCGACACCACCAACAACGCAGTCACCCCCATCACCGTCGGCAACAACCCGCTTGGGGTCGCTGCCTTCTGACACCGCAGCAAATTCCAGTACGAATTACGCCCAGCAGAGCTGTAACGGGTAGCCGACGGGCGCGTGAGCGCCGACTAGGCTGTGTTCGCCCCGGGAGGGCACTGACGACCTACGAGGGCGAGAGAAGGCCATCTGTGCCCCCTGTGTGCCCGATCGGGCAGCGAACGACGGGGAACCTCGGCACGTGCCCCGGAAACACACAGGTGAGCGTCTCGTCAGGTCAGGCCACACCCGGTTACGCGATCTTCCAAACCATCTACGCGGGTTCGATTCCCGTCGCCCGCTCTGTTCGGCCGTTCGGGGCCCGGTTCCACGGAACCGGGCCTCGAGTGCGTTCACCGGGCCCGGGTGTGTTCAGAGGTGGCGGACGTCCACGGAGTAGACGGAGCGCATGCCGTACGGGACGTAGAGGGCGTCGCCGACCAGGAGGAGACGGGCTCCGGAGATGGTCATGTTCGTGGGGCCGGCGTCGTTGCGGCCGGGGCGGGTGGCGATGACCCTGCCGGTGTGGCTGTCCAGGGCGGCGAGGCGGCCGCTGGGGGACGCGACGTAGACGTGGTCGGCGGAGGCCATGGGCGGGCCCGGGGACTCCACGGTCGAGTTGCTTTCCCAGGACTGGTGTCCGGTGCGGGGCGAGACGGCGCGGACGCTGCCGTTGCCGAGCGTGAAGTAGAGGGTGCCTCCGGCGAGGTGGGGGGACGCGCCGGCGGGCTGGGAGCGCGCGAGCGGGACGCGTATCAGCCGGTGCGTGGTGGTGTCGACGGTCGTGAAGGCGCGGTAGGCCGTGCCGGTGTCCAGCTCGGCCAGGATCAGGCGGCCGTGGTCCTGGCCGAGGAGGGCGAGCGTCCCCTTGGTGGTGACGGTCCAGCTCGGCTTTCCGGTGGCCGGGTCGAGGGCGGACACACTCGTCGTGTTCAGGTCGTCGGGCTGGCAGACCAGGTAGGCGCGGTGCGCGGCGGAGCCGAGGGAGCAGGTCGTGCGGGAGGGGATCGGCCGCTTCCAGCGGACCTTGCCGTTGTCCGCGTCGAGCAGGGCGTACGAGCGCGCGTTGTCGCCGAAGGCGGTGACGATGCCCTGCGGGATCACCGTGGCGCCGTCGTCCTCCAGGTCGGGGGCGATCGCGTTCTCGCCGTCGCCGGTGCGGGTCTTCCAGAACACGTGCCCGGTGGTGGCGCTCACGAACTGGACCGAGTAGTGGGCCTGGGACATGCCCGTGTCCTTGAGCGGCTCCGCCTCGTCGTTGGCGTAGACGTAGACGCGGCCGCCCCGGGTGCCGAGGACCGAGCCCTCGTCGCTGCCGTAGTCGTCCGGCGTGGAGTCGACGGGCAGGGTCCAGGTGGGCTTGCCCGTGGCGAGGGAGAATCGGGCCGCCTTGACGTCGTCTCCGGCACACACCAGTGCCGTACCGGCGGCACCACAGCTGGTGAGCGGGCCGCTGGGGTCGGCGACGTCCTTCTTCGCCGTCGCGTGCCACTCGCGCCAGCGGGTCGGCAGATCGCTGCGGACGGAGTCGCCGCCGGCGAACCGTACGACCGCGGCCGAGGCCGTGACGGCGAGCAGCACGGCGCCCACGCAGGAGGCGATCAGGACCCGTCGTTGGCGCCGGGAGCGGGGGCGCCGGGAGCGGGGGCGCTCGACCGGGGCGGTCGGGATCTCGGCGGCGTCGGGGCGCGGGTCCGGGCGGGTGCCGTCGCGCAGGAGTCTGAGGAGTTCGTCCGGGGTCGGCCGGGACTTGGGGTGCTTCTCCAGGCACAGTTCGACGAAGGGGCGCAACTCGTCGGGTATGCCGTCGAGTTCGGGGACGGCCTCGATGGCCCTGGTGGCCGTCTCGTAGGGGCTGGGGCTGTCGAAGGGGCCGCGTCCGGTGGCGGCGTACACGACGACCGCGCCGAGGGAGAAGACGTCCGCGGCCGGGCCCACCTCGTGCGGGGACGAGAACTGCTCGGGGGACATGAAGGGCGGGGTGCCCTCCCCCAGCTCTCGGCTGCGCTCGAGCCGGGGGGACCCCCATCGCGCCCGGTCTGGGTGAGGGCGTCGGCGGCGGCGAACTCGGCGGCGCGCGAGATGCCGAAGTCGATGACGCGGAGGCCGTCGTCGGCGAGCATCACATTGGCCGGTTTCAGATCGCGGTGGACCACTCCGGCGGAGGGGGTACCTCCCGCTCGAGCGAAGCCGAGAGTGGGGGCGGATGTCGCGCAGCGCCTCGGCGAGGCCCGCGGCGAGGTCGCGCAGCCGGTCCGGCGGCAGCGGACCCTGGCCGCGGACACGGGTGCCGAGGTTCTCGCCCGGTATGTAGAGCGTGGCCATCCAGGGGCGCGGCGCGTCGGCGTCCGCGTCCACGACGGGTGCGGTGAAGGCGCCGCTCACCTGGCGGGCGGCGGCGACCTCGCGGCTGAAGCGGGTACGGAACTCTTCGTCGTCGGCGTACTGGCCGTGCACCACCTTGATCGCCAGGCGGCGGCCGGAGGCGGAGCGGGCGAGATAGACGACGCCCATTCCGCCGGAGCCGAGGCGGTCCTCTATGCGGTAACCGCCCACCTCCGTCGGGTCCGATTCGCGCAGCCCCATCCCCGTACGCTCCCCCGTTCCGAATCCCCCGACGCGCCGCCCGGCGCGTAACCTCCCCCAGCTCTCAGAAGCCGATCGCGTCAGAAACTGATCGAGTTGATCGTCTCCGCTATCGAGTCGAGGAACCGTTGGATGGACGGAGCCATGCCGGTCGACGCGAGGAAGAAACCGAAGAGCACCGCGACAACGGCGGGCCCTGCCTTGATCGATCCTCCTCGGATCAACACCACAAGGATGATCGCCAACAGCAGCACCACTGACAGCGAAATGGCCACAACTGATCACACCCTACGGTCGGTCCGCTCTCCCGGCCCGGAGGTGCAACCCCACACCCCCGCCAGAACCATCGTGCCACCAACCCGGCTCCTGTATGCGGCGGGTGACGCATCGTCGGCCACGGACATGCGGGCCCGACCCACCCGTACCCCCTCGGGACGGACCAACGACAGTGCCCCGCACTGCAATTCGAGAGTGCACTCCCACGGTAAATTCAGAGGGACCGTTGCCATGTCCACACATCCTGTTCGCAGGTAATTCGAATTGTTGCCACAGGCACATCCAAAGACGCTGCAGACGGGTCACTAAAGGCTAATGAACCGGACATTTCACCAGAGTCGCCCGCGAGCCTTATGCACCATTTAGTCAGGATGAATGAGGACAGAACGTCCCCAGACAGTAAGCTAATCGGTATACGGATCCCCTTGCGAACCGGCGGGCCGACTTCGCTGAATCCCGGATACTCGCAGGCGATAAGCAGGAATGACGTCGAGAGTTTTACGAAGACGCATAGACAACGCTAGGGTGCCTCAGATGTTCCACGCCGCCACGTCCCCCGTATGCGCAGCGAGGTCCCGGATCGTCTCCCCGAGTTCCTGGTGGGAGGGCCTGTGACCAACTCGCTCCGACCCCACGGCCACCGAGCGCCACTCCCCCCGGCACAGCAGCCGACGGACGGAGTGCCGAGTCCGCGCTCACCCCAGAAACAACAGGCGGCCACCGGTGCCGCCGCCCCGGGCGCCAAGCCCGCCAAGCAACGCGACGCGTTCTTCGACAACGCCAAGTACCTGGCAATCGTGCTGGTGGCCATGGCTCACGCCTGGGAGCCACTGAAGGGCCAGAGTCGCATCCTCGAAGCGGTGTACACGGTCGTGTACACCTTCCACATGCCGGCCTTCATCATCATCTCCGGCTACTTCTCGCGCAGTTTCGACATGCGCCCCGACCGGCTCAAGCGGCTGGTGACCGGCGTCGCCGTCCCGTACGTCGTCTTCGAAGTGGCGTACGTGCTCTTCAAGCGCTGGGCCGACGACGATCCGTCGATGCCGATCAGCCTGCTCGACCCCTGGTATCTCACCTGGTTCCTGTGCGCGCTCTTCGTCTGGCGGCTGACCACGCCGCTGTGGAAGCTGGTGCGCTGGCCGCTCCCCGTCGCCCTCGGCATCGCGATGCTGGCGTCCGTCTCGCCGGACATCGGCGACGACCTGGACCTCCAGCGCGTCCTGCAGTTCCTGCCGTTCTTCGTCCTGGGCCTTGTCATGAAGCCCGAGCACTTCCAGCTGGTCCGCCGCCGTGAGGTCCGGATCCTGTCGGTGCCGGTCGTCGCCGCGGCGCTGGTCGTGGGCTGGTGGGCGGTGCCGCGGATGAACACGGCCTGGTTCTACCACCGCGACAGCGCTCAGGAACTGGGTGTGCAGTGGTGGGTCGGCCCCGTGATGGTGTTCGCGCTCTTCGGCTGTTCGCTGCTGCTGACCGCGTGCTTCTTCGCCTGGGTGCCGCGCCGCAAGATGTGGTTCACCGCGCTCGGCGCGGGCACGCTGTACGGCTATCTGCTGCACGGCTTCCTGGTCAAGGGCGGGGACTACTGGGGCTGGTTCGAGCCCCAGTGGCTGCACAAGCCGCTCGGTGAGATCTTCGTGACGCTCGCCGCGGCCGCGGCCGTCACCGTGCTGTGCACGGCACCCGTCCGGCGGATCTTCCGCTTCGCGATGGAGCCCGAGATGACGTGGGCCTTCAAGCGCGACGCGACGGAGCTCGCCCGGGAACGGGAGAAGGTCAGGGCGTAACGCCTCCCCATGAAGTGGTGAAGTGCGGGTCCGGGACATCCCTGGCCCGCACTTCACTGTTCAGGGGGTCAGGGGGCTCAGGGAGCCAGCCCCAACAGCGCGCGCATCGTCGCGTACTTCTTCGTCAGCCGGGCCCGGGTGTGCTCGTCGAGAACCGCGAGCCGGGCCGGATCGGCGTTGTGCGCCAGGTCCGACACCTTCACCAGGAGGGCGCCCGGGGTGGTGCGGATGCGCTGCGCGTACGCCTGAGGGGGCTCGCCCTCGCGTTTGGTGAGCGCGAGCACGATGTCCTTCGTGCGCCGCGTCAGGGCGGCCTCGCTCAGCCACTCCGGCGACAGCGCGTCGTCCTCGATCGCGTCGTGCAGCCAGGCCGCCGCTATCTGCTCGTCGTCGCCGCCACGCTCGCGGACGCCCTCCGCCACGGCCTGGAGGTGCTCGGCGTACGGCCGCCCCGCCTTGTCGGTCTGGGCGGCGTGCGCCTCGCGGGCGAGGGCCTCGACTTCGGCCAGTGTCAGGAGAGTCTGCGTCACTCCTCCAGTGTCTCCCCGCGCAGCGCCGCGCGGGCCGGGACGGTGGCGGCGGTCACCCCGAGGACGACGATCGCCCCGGCGAAAGAGCCGTACAGCAGCGGCGGTATGTACGGCGCCTGCCCGGTCAGCCCTTCATCATCGGCACGAGCGTGGCGAGCGCGATGGCCGTGCCGTACGTCCAGGTCCTGAACGGCGGCGAGGTCTTCCGCGGACCCCGTGACGCCCTGTGTGGTGGCCGACTCCGGCGAGCCGCTCACCGGGACCAGCACCGCCGTCTTCAACAGGCCCACGGCGGAGGTGACTCCGGGCGTGTCCGGGCCATGAGGACCACCGCCGAGTCGGGGTGGGGAGAACCCCACCGTGGGCGCGGGGGCTGGGGAAGGTTTTCGCCCCCGCTGCCCCTGCCCTTCCCGTACCTGGGGGCTCCGCCCCCCAGACCCCCGTGTCGGCCTGAACGGCCTAGTCCTCAAACGCCGGACGGGCTAGAACCTTCCCACGTCAGCGGGCCGTCACCAGGGCGCCCTCGCGGCAGATCAGCAGGAGCGCCCTGTCGTCGTTGACGTCCTTCGCGACCGCCTCGATGAGGTGCCAGGCGGCGCCGTGGAAGCCGCCGGCGACATAGCGGTCGGCTTCGCCGGTGAGGCGGTCGATGCCCTCGACGATGTCGCGGTCGGAGGTTTCGACCAGGCCGTCCGTGAAGAGCATCAGGACGTCACCGGGCCGCAGGGATCCCTTGACGGGGTCGAACTGGGCCCCGTCGTACACCCCGAGGAGGGGACCTTCCGCGGCCTTCTCCTCCCAGCGCCCGCTGCCCGCGCTGAGCTGGAGACCCGGTGGATGTCCGGCGGAGAAGAGTTCGTAGTCGCCCGAATCAAGGTCGAGGACGAGGTGGATCGACGTCGCGAAGCCCTCGTCCCAGTCCTGGCGGAGGAGGTAGCCGTTCGCGGCGGTAAGGAAGGCGTGCGGGGGAAGCGAGCCCAGGAGTCCTCCGAACGCTCCCGAGAGGAGCAGCGCACGCGACCCCGCGTCCATGCCCTTGCCCGACACGTCCGTCAGCACGACCTCCAGGGTGCGGCCCCCGTTCGTACGGGCCGCCACCACGAAGTCGCCCGAGAAGGACTGACCGCCGGCCGGCCGCAGCGCCATCTCGCGATGCCAGCCCAGCGGCAGCTGCGGCAGCTTGCTCTGCACCCGGATGCGTTCGCGCAGGTCGAACAGCATGGTGCCGCCGCGCCGCCAGGGCACCCCGACCCGGCTGCGGAACTGCGCGATCAGCAGACCGAAGAAGCCACAGGCGGCGACGACGAGGACCACGCCCGGCGTCACCCGGGACGGGCCCTCCGTGTACGGGCCGAGCTTCACGGACTCCACTATCAGCGCGGTGGCGGCGGCCGCGTACAGACCGAGCAGGCTGGAGGGGCGGAGAAGGAGACCTCCGGCCACGATCGGGAGGACCAGGGCGGCGGGTGAACACCACACCGAATTCACGAGTGTCGTGGCGGCGATCAGCGGGATCGTGAGCAGCAGACCGGCCAGCGCGATCCAGTCGGAGCCGTCCCCGCGGAAGTAGTCGACGGCGGATCTGCGCAGCCCTGTGCGGGCCCGGTGCCACTGCTTCTTCAACCGGGCCGTGAACGTCTCGGCTTCCGCGCGCCGCTCTCGTCCTGCTGCCATTAGTTCGGGACCCTATCCATCGGACCAGGTGCTTGGCACGGGAGGTCCCACTTGTCCCCCGTCCGAGCGCTCAACTTCACAGAGAACTTCACAGCGAGCCGCACGGCAGGCATCCGCGACGACGGGGGAAATTCCCTCGCTCGTACCGCATTGCCCTGGTAGGCATGGGCTATGACGACTGACGTTCGGGTACTGCGGCAGGCCGACTGGGGCGAGTGGTACGACAACCTGATCCGCGCGTTCGGCGGGGTGCCAGAGTCGTCCGAGGAACGCGAGCTGTTCAACGCGCTCACAGAGTACGACCGTTCCCTGGGTGTCTGGGACGGCGACCAGGTGGTGGGCACCGCGGGCGCCTTCGGCTTCCACCTCACCGTGCCGGGCGGCGCCTTGGTACCGGCCGCGGGCATCACGATGGTGAGCGTCGCGGCCACGCACCGGCGCCGCGGGGTGCTGAGGTCGATGATGCGACGCCAGCTGGACGACGTTCATGGGTGGGGCGAGCCGCTCGCGGTCCTGACCGCGTCCGAACCGGCGATCTACGGCCGGTTCGGGTACGGCATCGGGACACACCAGCTCAACGCCGAGATCGACACCAGCCGGGTACAGCTGTCCGTGCCGCCCGGCACCGACGACGTACATCTGTGCTACGCCGCGCCGGCCGACGTACTCGACGCGTGCGAGGCCGTGTACGCGCGGCGGGTTCCGGAGCGGCCGGGCATGCTGGCGCGGCGGCCCGGCTGGGAGCGGCTGTGGATCATCGACCCGGAGAGCGAGCGGGACGGGGCGTCGCCGTTGCAGTGCGTGGTCGCCGAGCGGGACGGCGAGGTCGTCGGCTACGCGCGGTTCCGGGTCAAGCCGGACTGGGGCCCGTCCGGGCACAACGGCGCGGTGCTGCTGGACGACCTGGAGGGGCTCGACCCGGCGGCGCGGGCCGCGCTGTGGCGGTTCCTGTTCGACATCGACCTCACGACGACGCTGCGCACCCGCGGCCGCCCGGTCGACGAGGACTGGCAGCACCTGGTGTCCGACATCCGCCGCTGCGGTCTGCGCGTGAAGGACGCGCTGCATGTGCGGCTCGTCGAGGTCGGCGCCGCGCTGGAGGCGCGGACGTATCAGGCGCCGGTGGACGTGGTGTTCGAGGTCGAGGACGCGTTCTGCCCCTGGAACGAGGGGCGTTGGCGGCTCACGGGCGACGCGAAGGGCGCGTCGTGCGTGCGTACCGAAGATACGGCCGATCTCGCCCTGTCCGTACGGGAGTTGGGGGCGGCATATCTCGGTGGGGTGTCCCTTGTCTCGCTCGGGGCAGCGGGGCGGGTGCGGGAGCTGCGGCACGGCGCGCTGACGGAGGCGTCCGTGGCCTTCTCGTCAGCGGTCGCGCCCTGGCTGCCGCACGGGTTCTGACGGCCGTTGGCTGTGCCGGCTGTCGGCTGTGACGGCTAGCGCTGCTGGCAGGCCGGGCACCAGAAGAGATTGCGGGCGGCGAGATCGGCGGTGCGGATCTCGCCGCCACAGATGTGGCAGGGCAGGGTGGCCCTGCGGTACACGTAGACCTCGCCGCCGTGGTCGTCCACGCGTGGCGGGCGGCCCATCGCCTCGGGGGTGTGTTCCGGGCGGACCGTGTCGATGCGGTTGTGGTGGACGCCCTCGCGCATCAGCTCCACGAGGTCGGCCCAGATCGCGGCCCACTCCGTGGGGGTGATGTCCTTGCCCGCCCGATACGGGTCGATGCCGTGCCGGAAGAGGACCTCCGCGCGGTAGACGTTGCCGACGCCCGCGATGATCTTCTGGTCCATGAGGAGGGCGGCGATCGTCGTGCGGCTGCGGGAGATGCGGGCGTACGCGGTGGACGGGTCGGCGTCGGGGCGGAGGGGGTCCGGGCCGAGGCGGTCGTGTATCGCCTGCTTCTCGTCGTCCGTGATCAGGGCGCAGGTGGTGGGGCCGCGCAGGTCGACGTATGCGGTGGGGTTGGCGAGGCGGAGGCGGACGGTGTCCGTGGGCGGGGGTGCGGGGGCGTCGCCGAAGGTGACCTTGCCGAAGAGGCCGAGGTGGATGTGGATCCAGTCGGCGCCGCGGAAGCCCAGGAAGAGGTGCTTGCCGTGGGCGTCGGCGTCCTCGAGGACAGCGCCGTCGAGGAGGGCCGCCGCGTCGGCGAACTTGCCCTGCGGGCTGGTCACGCGGGCGGTCCCGCCCCCGAAACCGGCGGTGTAGTCCTCGGCCAGCCGGTGAATCGTGTGCCCCTCGGGCACGGGGTCCTCCTGCGGGTGAGTGATGTGCGGGGCCGGGGGGATTTCGCCCCCTCCGCCCCTACCCTCCCCCACTCTCGGCTTCGCTCGAGCGGGGGGACCCCCATCGTCCCTGGGGGCTGCCGCCCCCAGACCCCCGTTATCGGCCTTACGGCCTCGTCCTCAAACACCGGACGGGCTGAAAACCGGGGACGGCATTGATAGAGCGGCGGGGGCGAAAAGCTCGCCCCCGCCCCCGGCGCTACGCCTGCGGATGGTGTGCCGGGATCGGCGGCAGGTCGCCCGTCGTCTCGTATGCGGAGAGCATGTCGATGCGGCGGACGTGGCGCTCGTCACCGGAGAAGGGGGTGGCGAGGAAGGTCTCGACGAACTTCGTCGCCTCCTCCTCGGAGTGCATGCGGGCGCCGACGGCGACGACGTTGGCGTTGTTGTGCTGGCGCCCGAGGGAGGCGGTCTCCTCGCTCCAGGCGAGGGCGGCCCGCACACCGGTCACCTTGTTCGCGGCGATCTGCTCACCGTTGCCGGATCCGCCGATCACGATGCCGAGCGAGTCGGGATCGGCAGCGGTTCGCTCCGCGGCGCGGAGGCAGAAGGGCGGGTAGTCGTCCTGGGCGTCGTAGATGAGGGGCCCGCAGTCGACGGGCTCGTGCCCGGCGGCCTTGAGCCACTCGACGAGGTGGTTCTTGAGTTCGAGACCGGCATGATCGGAGCCGAGATACACGCGCATGGTCCGAGTGTGACACGGCTGTTTCGGAACGGCCTCGCCGGGTGTCGCCTGCGAAAAGTGTGAGCAACACTACAGAACCTCAAGGAAACCTCAAGTAACAATCCGGATTCAAAGGTTCAAGAATTCCAATGCCTCGGATTCACTGGACCGGCTCGTACACCGCTCCCATCAGAGCACCGCGCGAGTCCGTACACCGCTCGTACGGGATCTGCTCATCCGGCGCAAAGGAATCCCCCCTTCATGACCTCGCAGCCGAACCCCACGAAGGCCGCAAGCGGCCCGGGAGGCCCCGGAGAACCCGGTGGCGGCCTCCAGGCCGGACTCAAGAACCGTCATCTTTCGATGATCGCCATCGGCGGTGTCATCGGAGCCGGGCTCTTTGTCGGCTCCAGCTCCGGTATCGCCACCGCCGGTCCCGGCATCCTCCTGTCGTACGCCCTCGTCGGCACGCTCGTCGTCCTCGTGATGCGGATGCTCGGCGAGATGTCCGCCGCCAACCCGACGTCGGGTTCGTTCTCGGCCCACGCCGACCGCGCGCTCGGGCGCTGGGCCGGATTCTCCATCGGCTGGCTGTACTGGTTCTTCTGGGTCGTGGTGCTGGCGGTGGAGGCCACCGCCGGTGCCAAGATCCTCGAAGGGTGGATGCCGGGCGTGCCCCAGTGGGGGTGGGCGCTCATCGTGATGGTCGTCCTCACCGCCACCAACCTGGTGTCCGTGGGGTCGTACGGCGAGTTCGAGTTCTGGTTCGCCGGGATCAAGGTCGTGGCGATCGGCGCGTTCATCATCGTCGGCGGACTGGCCATCTTCGGTGTGCTGCCGGGCGTCGACGCCGAGAAGGCCGGGCTCGGGAATCTCTCCGGCCACGGCGGCTTCCTGCCCCACGGGCCCGGCGCGATCCTCACCGGCGTCCTGCTGGTCGTCTTCTCCTTCATGGGCAGTGAGATCGCGACCCTCGCCGCGGGTGAGTCCGAGGACCCGCAGCGGGCCGTGACCAAGTCCACCAACAGCATCATCTGGCGTATCGGGGTCTTCTACCTCGGCTCGATCTTCGTGGTCGTCGCCCTGCTGCCGTGGAACGACCCGTCCATCAAGGAGCAGGGCTCGTACGTCGCCGCCCTCGACTCCCTCGGCATCGCGCACGCCGGTCAGATCATGAACTTCATCGTGCTGACGTCGGTGCTGTCCTGCCTCAACTCCGGGCTCTACACGGCCTCCCGGATGGCCTTCTCGCTCGGCCGGCGCGGGGACGCGCCGAAGGCCTTCGCGAAGACCACCTCGCGCGGTGTGCCGATGGCCGCGATCGTCGTCTCGGTCGTCTTCGGCTTCGTCGCCGTCTTCTTCAACTACAAGTTCCCGGACTCGGTCTTCCTCTTCCTGGTCAACTCCTCCGGTGCGGTCGCCCTGTTCGTCTGGCTCGTCATCTGTTTCTCGCAGCTGCGGATGCGGAAGATCATCCAGCGCGAGGCGCCGGAGAAGCTGGTCGTGAAGATGTGGCTGTACCCGTATCTGACCTGGGCGACGGCCGCGCTGATCGTCTTCGTGCTCGGCTACATGCTGACCGACACCGAGGGCGAGAGCAGCGGGCGAACGACCGTACTGCTGTCCCTGCTGGTCGCGGCGGTGGTGATCGTCATCGCGCTGGTGCGCCAGAAGCTGGGAGCGGGCACGCCCGCGCCCGCGGGACGGGTCGCGGACGAGCCCCGGGACGAGGTTCCGGTGGAAGTCGGCTGAGCCGGTTGCCCTGACTGCTGACGGAGGGCCCCGCGGCGTTTGCCGCGGGGCCCTCCGTCCGTCGTGTGCGGGTCCCCCCGCTCCGCTCACAGCACGGTGAAGCTGTTCTTGACCCGCTGGTAGACCTGGAGCGCCTGGTTCTCGATGTCCGGCTGGTACCAGGTGTTGATCTGGTACGACTTGCCGTCGGCGTCGAAGCCCAGCAGCAGGGCGTGCCAGTGCACCCCTTTGAGGGTGAAGGTGTACTCCCAGACGACCGCTGGCCGGCCCTGGAAGGTCGTCTTCTCCAGCCGGATCTTCTGGTAGTCCCGCCCCTGACGGGCGTTCTGCTCCGAGGTCTGCCACGTCTTCATCAGGTCTCCCTTGGCGAGTGAGGACTTGGCCGCGAGTTCCTGTTTGCCGTCGGGCGAGGTGTAGTGCACCTCCGAGCCCGTCTTCAGGTCCCGGCGCCAGCCCTTGGGCGTCACCCACGCGTACCCGCCGGCCTCCCGGTGCGCTCCCGGGGGCAGGCTGGGCGCACGCGAGGTGCCCTCGACGGTGGGCGAGGGGGACGGGGAGCTGCCGGTGGTGCCAGTGGTGCCGGTGGTGTCCGACGAGGCGGTCGGTACGGACGAGGAGGAGGAAGCCCCGTTCGTGTCGTCGTGCGATCCTCCCGTCGCCGCCATGATGAGCCCGGCGACGGCTCCCGCGACGACCACACCGCCGGCGGCCGCCAGACCCATACGGCGCCGGCTCCCTCGTGGGCCGGACGGCACTGCGGGGCCGGGGAGTTCACCCGGGGGCATGGGGACGGGTGCGGGGCCTGGTGTGCGGGTGGGGTGGGCGGAGGGGATCTCCGAACCGGCCTCCGCGCGCAGTTCGGAGGGGGCGGAGGCGGGGGCAGGGGTGGGGGTGGGGGTGGGGGTGGGGGTAGAGGGGAGGGGGGTGGTTTGGGAGGCGGCGGCCCCGGCTTCGGGGACTGCTGCTTCGGGAGCCGCGGCGGGCGGCTGCTCCGGCGAGGTCTTCTCGGGGTCCGAGGCGCTCCTGCGCGTCGGGGTTCGCTGCGATGGGATGGCATCGTGCACGGGCTCGGGCTCCAGCTCCGGCTCGAACCGGTGCTCCAGGCGCCCGGGGTCGCTCACGCCGAGATGTTCTTCGTCCGGAGGCGGGATGGATTCAGGGGAATCCGACGGGGGCTGCCGTACCGCACGTATGAGTTGAGCGTCCAGGAGTGCGGGCGTGGGTGACTCCTGCTGGACCGGCGGAAGGGGCGGCATGGCTTCGGGCGCTTCCCGCACCGGCTCGGACTCCGACTCGGGTCCCGTGTACGGCAGTTCGGCGGATTCCGCTCCCGTGCCGGTGGCGCTGTCACTGCCCAGCTCAGTACCACCCCCTGCCGCCACCCCTGCCGCCGCCTCGGGCTCCGGCTCCGGCTCCGGCTCCGGCTCCGGAAAAGCAAGCGCCACGAGCGCCGCCTCAAGTTCCTCCAGGCTGGGCCGGGTCGACGGCTCCTTCTCCAGGAGGGCGGCCAGGATGTCCCGCAAGTCACCTGCGGAGGCAGGGAGTTCAGGCTCCTCGTAGAGGACGGCGTGCAGGGTCGCCAGGGTGGTGGAGCGGGAGAACGGGGAGCGGCCACCGAGGGCGGCGCAGAGGGTCGCGCCCAGGGACCACACGTCGGAGGGCGGGCCCTGCGGGCGGCCCGAGACGCGTTCGGGCGCCATGTAGTCGGGGGAGCCGACCAGCATCCCGACCATGGTGAGCGCCTCCGCGTCCTGCAGCGCGGCGATGCCGAAGTCGGTGAGGACGACCCGGTGTCCGCGGCGCTCGACCAGGACGTTGCCCGGCTTGATGTCCCGGTGCAGCACTCCCCCGGCGTGCACCTGGCGCAGCGCCGGCACCAGTTCGAGCCCGATCCGGGCCGCCTCGCGCGGGCCGAGCGGTCCGTCCTCCACCACGATCTGTTCGAGGGAGCGGCCCGCGACCAGTTCCATGACGATCCACAACCGCTCGCCCTCGTCCACGACATCGTAGATACGGACGACGTTGGGGTGGTCGATCCGGGCCGTGGCCCTGGCCTCGCGCAATGTGCGTTCGCGGCGCGTGCGTGTGTCTTCGGGATCGAGTCCGTCGATCCGCATTTCCTTGACGGCCACCTGCCGGTCGAGCACTTCGTCGGCGGCTCGCCACACCCGCCCCATTCCCCCCTGTCCAATACTCTCGACCAGCCGATAGCGCGCCGTCACCAATAATCCCGGAACACCGCCCTGTACATTCCCCGACAATCCCTGCACCCCCTCAACACCCGCCACAATCGCCCGCCACAACAGAAACACAATGGTCACACTTCAGGCCGTACCAGCATAGTGCGGAGAAATCTTGTGGTACCTCTTCAAGTACTGCGAATTCAGGCGCAGCCAAGGGGGACGAACATGAGTTCTCGTCACACGACGACCATCGCAGGATCGCTGCTCACGGCATCTTTCTCGGCCGTGATGATCCTTTCTTTCACTGCCGTCGCGGACGACCAGGGACCGGGGAGCAGCAAGGGGGGAAAGGTCATTGACGAGGCGCCGGCGGGTGTAAAGCTGACCACGCTGCTGCCCGAGAAAATCTCGGTCGACAACAGTTCACAGAAGACGTCGATCACCGCCACGGTAAAGAACGAAGGGACCAAGGAAAGCGGCGACCTCAGGCTTTTGGTGGTCGGTTTCGACGGCCTGCAGGTCAAGGACGTCAAGGGCTGCTCCGCCCTCGCAGCAAAGGATCTGCCCAAGGGATCGAACAGTGGTTTCAGCTGCGCCGTCGGCAATCTCGCGGCCGGCAAGTCGAAGTCGTACGCCGTCGACGCCACCTTCGATCTGAGCAAGACCGGAAAGATCTGTCTGCCGGTGCAGACGAGTGACGGGAAGAAGACGTTCTGGCAGCAGGGCCCGGTGCCGTTCGGTACGACGAACCCGTCGCCGAACGCCCCGGCCACCCCGCTGCTGCTCGGCACCGACAACAAGCCGGTGGCACCCGGCGGCGACAAGCTGCCCAGCACCGGTCTCGGGAGCGAGGTCCTGCCGCTCGGCGCGGCGGGCGCGGCGCTCATCTCCGCGGGAGCGGCGGGCCTGTGGTGGACCCATCGGCGCCCGCGGTCGCAGCAGTCCTGAGCAGCACCTGATGAAGGCGGGCAGCACTCGGTAAGGGCGGCAGCACCCCGTAAGGCGGGCAGCAGCCGTAAAGGCGGGCCGGGATGCCGAGCGCGGCATCCCGGCCGACCTTTGACCGGCCGACCTTTGACCGGCCGACCTTTGACCGGCCGACCTTTGACCGGCCGACTCCCGGAAAATATGACGGGACCTGTCAGGTAATGCCGCCACGATGAGCCGCATGAACACCGTGGACAACACCGCAGACCAGCTCGTCCTGCGCCCCGGCGACGCCGGGTACGACGCGGAACTCGCCGGTTTCCAGACCGGTTTCGCCCAGCGGCCCGCCGTGATCTTCGCCGCGCCCTCGGCCGACGACGTGGTCGCCGCGGTGACGTACGCGGCCTCCGAGGGCCTGCCGGTCGGCGTCCAGGCCACCGGGCACGGGCTGCCGGGCGCGGCGGAGGGCGGCGTACTGATCACGTACCCGCGTTCGCGGTGCTGGCGCCGCGGACGGTCGGGCGCGCGCTCAACTTCGCGTTCGGGGCGGGCGATCGTACGGAGGGGCTGTACGACGGCGAAACGCGGAAGAGGCTCGCCGGTCTGAAGTCGGAGTACGACCCGGCGAACCTCTTCCGCAGGAACTACAACATCACTTCTTGACGAACTTCCAGGCGGTGGGCAGCGCGCCCATCGCCAGGGCGGCCTTCAGCGCGTCGCCGATCAGGAACGGGGTGAGGCCCGCCGCGATGGCGGCGCTCGCCGACATGCCGGTGGCGAGGGCCAGGTACGGGACGCCGACCGCGTAGATGATCGCCTCGCCCAGCAGCATCGTGCCCGCCGTGCGCAGTACGGAGCGGTCGGCGCCGCGGCGGGCGAGGGCGCCCACGACGGTGGAGGCCAGCAGCATGCCGAGGATGTAGCCGAAGGAGGGGGCGGTGGTGCCGGAGCCGCCGCCGGCGAACCACGGGACGCCGGCCATGCCGACCAGCGCGTACACGGCGAGCGACAGGAAGCCGCGGCCCGCGCCGAGTGCCGTGCCGACGAGGAGCGCCGCGAAGGTCTGGCCGGTCACCGGCACCGGGGAGCCCGGCACGGGCAGGGAGATCTGGGCGGCGAGGCCGGTGAGCGCGGCGCCGCCGAGCACGAGTGCGGTGTCCCTGACGCGGGAGGCGGGAAGCAGGTCGGCGAGGACCTCGCCGGGGCGGGTGCCCGTGCGGGTCGTGGCGGCAGCGGTGCTCATGGGGTCTCCGGCGGGTGCGGGCAGTTGGGGACGTTGCGACGCTATCCCAGGGCTGCCGAGCCGATCACCGTCAGCGCCTGACAAAGGGGGGATCCGGTGCTTGGTGGGCTCTCCACAAAGAGTGCCGGGTACTCCCGTAGAGGGGTGATGCTGGTCACTGAGGTGGGATCGATTTGTCCGCGGGAGTGGGGTGGGGCGGGACTGTGGGGTTCCGCCAAAGGGTTTTCGCCCCCGCCGCCCCTGCCCTTCCCGTACCCGGGGGGCTGCCGCCCCCAGACCCCCGCTTCGGCCTCAACGGCCTTGTCCTCGAACTCCCCCACGACGGGCTGGAAACTCACGCCCGGGGTGAAAAACCCACCTCTGGCACGATCCGCCGCCTACCCCCTACCCTTCGACGCATGGTCCCGCAGGCTGAGAACTTCGCGTCGCGTCGCTATGTCGACCTGCGACGCCAGGGCACGGCCACCTGTCGCCGCGGCTGAGGCGGGCGGAGTGGATCCGGCTCGCCGAGACGTGACGGCGCAGTGTCGGACCAGCTCCCGAGGAAGTACCCCATGCCCCGATCCCTGGCACCCTCCCTACCCTCCGCACCCTCCCCACCCTCCCGACCCGCCGCGCGCCACCGCGTGGCCGACAGCGCCCGCCGCCGGACCAGCGCGAGCGTCGTCCTGCGGTCCGTGCTGGAGCACGGGCCGGTCGCCCGCAGCACCATCGCCCGGCTGACCGGGCTGTCCCCGGCGTCGGTGACCGACTACTGCGCCCGGTTCGCCGCGCTCGGCCTGATCCGGGAGGCGCCCGCGCCCCGCCAGTCGAACGGCGTCGGGCGCCCGCACGTACCGCTCGACCTGGACGACACCCGGTTCCTGGTCGGCGGGGTGCACGTGGCGGTGCCGTACACGACCGTCGCGCTGCTCGACCTGCGCGGCCGGGTGGTCGCCGAGCGGCGGCTGAGCCACGACGGCGGCACCGAGCCGGGCCGGGTGCTCGCGCGGGCGGCCGACGGGCTCGGCGCGCTGCTGGCGGACGCCTCCGGCCGTACGCCGCTGAGCGTGGGCGTGGCCATGGGGGGCTGGGTCGACCGGGACTCGGGGACTCTCGTGGAGCACCCGCTGCTGGGCTGGCGTGACGTGGCCGTGCGGGAGGAGATCGGGGCGCGCACCGGCCTGCCGGTCCATGTGGACGGGCACGCGCGGGCGTTGGTCAACGGGGAGCGGCTGTTCGGGCGGGCGCGGGGCAGCCGGAGCGTGCTGCACCTCTTCGTCGGCAACGTCGTGGACGCCGCCTTCGCCACCCACGACGAGGTGCACCACGGCCCCCGTTCGCAGGCCGGGGCGATCGCCCATCTGCCGCTGGAGGGCGGTACGGAGCGGTGCGGCTGCGGCCGGACGGGGTGCCTGCAGGTCGAGCTGAGCGAGCGGACGCTGTGCCGGCGGGCGCGGGAGAAAGGTGTCATCGACGGTGTGAACCCGATGCACGTCGTCGCCGCCGCGGCCGACGGGGACCCCGTCGCCGTACGGCTGCTGGTGGAGCGGGCCCGGATGGTCGGGCGGGCGGCGCGGCTGCTGCTCGACGTGCTCAACCCGGACACGGTCGTCGTCACCGAGGTGGGTGCCGTGCACCGGGAGGACTGCCTCGGCGCGCTGCGCGAGGCAGTGGGACCGGAGCGGGCGGCGGCGGTCGTGCCGACCAGTTTCCCGGACTCGGTGCTGGCCGTGGCGGGCGGATCGGTGGCTCTCGATGTGTTTTACCGGGATCCGCTGACGCTGTCAGCGGCTCCGATTTAATTCAGAAACTCCGAATGTTGACAGGTGTTGTGCACGGCCAGGAGCATTCTGTGCATGAGCAGCGCGCAGGACTTTTCGCCGGTGATCCGGTCGCGGCAGGGCCGCGACCGGACCGCCGGTGCCGCGCTGTCGCCGTCGCGGCAGGTTCCGCTGACCAAGTGCCGTGTGATCGACCTGATGCGGGTCGGACGCACGCTTTGTTGCTGACGTGTTGACGTGTTGACGTGTTGACGTGTTGACGCACTGACGATCACTCAGCCTCTTGCATTGCGATCGCTCAGCGCCTCGTGTTGACGATCACTCGGCGTCTTGCCCTGTCGATCGCTCAGCGTCTTTCCCTGTCGCTCACTCGGCTTCCCCTTAATGCCGCGCCTTCGGCGTGTGCGCCCCCTCCTGCGCGCAATTTTCCTTTCCGAATTCGCCCTGCCCGGAATTCCGCGCGTTTTTCTGCCACTTGAACTCACGGAGTCCTCCCATGCCACCAGTGCCCCCGTCCGCGTCCGGTGTCGACCGTCGGCTGTTCCTGTCCTCCCTGCTCGGCGTCGCAGCCGCTGCCGGGCTCAGCGGCTGCGCGGGTGCCAGCGCCGCCGACACCCAGTCCAAGGGGGCCGCGTCCGCCCCGCTGGCCGACAAGGTCCCGTCCGGTACGAAGCTCAAGATCGCCTCGTACCTGGGCCAGCAGGAGCTCCAGCTCAAGCTGGCGGGCCTGAGCGAACTGCCGTTCACCGTCTCCAGCTGGGTGAACATCGGCGCCGGTCCCGATGTCATCAACGCCTTCCGGGCCAAGTCCCTGGATGTCGGCAACAACGCGGGCATCCCGCCGATCCAGGCGCACTACCAGGGCTTCGACGCGAAGATCGTCGCGATCAACATCACCCGCAAGCCCAACTACGTCTTCGCCACCAAGCCCGGCAGCGACATCAAGGACGTCCAGGGCTTCAAGGGCAAGAAGCTGGCCTTCTCGCAGGGCCAGGCGCAGGGTGTCGTCCTGCTGCGCGCCCTGAAGCAGGCCGGGCTGAAGTACGACGAGGTGGACCTGGTCCCGCTGACCAGCAACCAGTTCCTCACCGCGCTCCAGGCGGGCCAGGTGGACATCGCCCCGCTCGCCAACAACCAGTCCCCGGCGTACCTCAAGCAGTACGGGTCCAAGGGCGCGCACACCATCACCACCGACGTCGTGGACCTCCTCAACCTGCTGTGGGCGCCCACCTCCGTGCTCGCCGACTCCGCGAAGGCCGCCGCGGTCGCCGCGTACATCCCGCGCTGGGCGAAGGGCCAGGTGTGGGCGTACGAGCACCCCGACGCCTGGAACAAGGAGTTCTACGTCAAGACACAGAACCTGACCCTCGCGCAGGCCCAGTCGATCACCGAGCTCGCCAACAAGCCTCTCTTCCCGCCGAGTTGGGACGAGGCGGTGAAGTGGGAGCAGGAGACCGCCGACCTGCTCGCCGAGGGCGGCTTCGTGAAGGCGTTCAAGGTCGGCTCGCTCTTCGACCGGCGCTTCGAGGGCATCGCGGCGAAGGCCGTCCCGGCGGAATACCGGAGGTGACGGCCATGACGACCACCACCACCGCCACCGCCGCGGTCCCCGCCACGGCCGCCGAAGGGACCCCTCGCCCACGACGCACCAGGCGCCGAGGCCTCGCCCCCGGAAAGCGGCTGCCCGCCTCCCGCCTCATCGGCCCAGCGCTCTTCTTCGCCCTGTGGGCGATCGCGTCCGCGGCCGGGCAATTGGACCCCAACGCGATTCCCGCGCCCTGGACGGTCCTGAAGACCGCCGGTCATCTGTGGACCGCCGGCACGCTGTCCAAGGATGTGCTGACGTCCCTGGAGCGTGCGGGATACGGGTTCGCCCTCGGTCTGACCGCCGGTGTGACCCTGGCGCTGGCCGCCGGGCTCAGCCGCGTCGGCGAGGCGCTGATCGACGGGACGGTGAACCTCAACCGGGCGATCCCGACCCTCGGTCTGATCCCACTGTTCATCCTCTGGCTGGGAATCGGCGAGACCTTCAAGATCGCGATCATCGCCATCGTCGTCTACATCCCGATCTATCTGAACCTGCACGCCGCGCTGTCCGGCATCGACCACCGCTACGTCGAACTCGCCGAGGTCCAGGGCCTGTCGAGGTTCCGGTTCATCCGGGAGATCGTCATTCCCGGCGCGCTGCCCGGCTTCTTCGTCGGGCTGCGGCTCGGGGTGACCGGCTCGTGGCTGTCCCTGGTCGTGCTGGAGCAGATCAACGCGACCAGCGGACTCGGCTACATGATGTTCCAGGCCCAGAACTACGGCCAGAGCGACGTCATCCTCGTCGGACTGCTGATCTACGGCGTCTTCGGACTCGTCTCCGACAGCGCGGTCCGCCTCATCGAACGGAGGGTGCTGTCGTGGCGACGAACACTCAGCAGCTGACCCGGCCGGCGGTCCAACTCCGCGGCCTCACTCGCTCCTTCGAGGGCCGTACGGTCCTCGACGGCATCGATCTCGACCTCCCCGCGGGCCAGTTCACGGCCCTGCTGGGGCACAGCGGCTCCGGCAAGAGCACCCTGCTGCGCGCCATCGCCGGACTCGACCACACCGTCACCGGAAGCGGCCAACTCACCGCCCCGGAACGGGTATCGGTCGTCTTCCAGGACTCCCGGCTGCTCCCCTGGCGTCGCGTCCTCGACAACGTGCTGCTCGGTACGGACGGCAAGGAGGCCGCGCAGAAGGGCCGTTCGGCTCTCGCCGAGGTGGGCCTCGCGGGGCGCGAACGGGCCTGGCCCAACGAGCTGTCCGGCGGTGAGGCCCAGCGCGCCGCGCTCGCCCGTTCCCTCGTACGGGAGCCCGAACTGCTCCTCGCCGACGAGCCGTTCGGCGCGCTGGACGCGCTCACCCGGATCCGGATGCATGTACTGCTGCGCGAGCTGTGGGAGCGCCACCGGCCCTCCGTGCTGCTCGTCACGCACGACGTGGACGAGGCGATCGTGCTCGCCGACCGCGTGCTCGTGCTCGACCAGGGCCGGATCGGCCTCGACCTGGCCATCGAGCCACCCCATCCGCGCTCGTACCGGGACCCGCTGCTCGGCGAGTACCGGGAGCGCCTGCTCGCCGCCCTGGGCGTCACGGAGGACCACGCATGACCCGCCAGCTCCACCTCAACGCCTTCCTGATGAACACCGGCCACCACGAAGCCTCCTGGCGGCTGCCGGAGAGCGACCCGTACGCGCACGTCGAACTGGCCCACTACGTCAACCTCGCGCGTATCGCCGAGCGCGGGACGTTCGACTCGCTCTTCCTCGCCGACGGCCCGGTCCTCTTCAACAGCGTGGGCCAGCGCCCGTCCGGTGCCCTCGAACCCATCACCCTGCTCACGGCGATCGCCACCGCCACCCGGCACATCGGCCTGATCGCCACCGCCTCCACCTCCTACAACTCGCCCTACAACCTGGCCCGCAGGTTCGCCTCCCTGGACCATCTCAGCGGTGGCCGGGCGGGCTGGAACATCGTCACCACCGCCGGCGCGGAGGCCGCCCGCAACTTCGGGCTCGACGACGAGCCCGCCCACGCCACCCGCTACGAGCGCGCCGCCGAGTTCCTCGACGTGGCGCTCAAGCTCTGGGACAGCTGGGAGGACGACCTGGTCGTCGCCGACAAGGCGGCCGGAGTCTGGGGCGACGAGCGGAAGATCCATCCGGCGCGCCACAAGGGGACGTACTTCAGCGTCGACGGCGCCCTCAACGTGCCCCGCACACCGCAGGGTTACCCGCTCCTCGTGCAGGCGGGCTCCTCGGAGGACGGCAAGCGGTTCGCGGCGCGCTACGCCGAGGCCGTCTTCACCGCCCAGCAGACGCTCAAGGACGCGCAGGACTTCTACGCCGACCTCAAGTCCCGTACGGCACAAGCGGGTCGGGACCCCGATCACATCAAGATCCTGCCCGGCATCGTCCCGGTCATCGGCTCGACCGAGGCCGAGGCGCGCGCCCACGAGCGTGTTCTCGAGGACCACATCGTGTACGAGCACGGGCTCTACCGCCTCGAACACCTCCTCCACCTGGAGCCGGGCACCCTCGACCTCGACGCGCAGCTGCCCGCCGGCCTTCCGCCGGAGAGCGCGATCGAGGGGGCCAAGAGCCGGTACACGCTCGTCGTGGAGCTCGCCCGGCGCGAGCGGCTCACCGTCCGCGAGCTGATCGGCCGACTCGGCGGCGGACGCGGCCACCTGACCTTCGCCGGTACGCCCGAGCAGGTCGCCGACGCGATCGAGGAGTGGTTCCGGCAGGGCGCGGCCGACGGCTTCAACATCATGCCCGCCGTGCTGCCGTCCGGCCTCGAACTCTTCGTCGACCAGGTCGTCCCGATCCTGCGCGCCCGGGGCCTGCTCCGTACCGAATACGGGCACCGCCGGACCCTGCGGGAGAGATACGGACTCCCCCGCCCCGCCAACCAGTACGCCGGCACCCTCGTCTGAAAGGACCCACCGCACATGGCTGACATCGAAATCCACAAGGTCACCGGCAACATCGGCGCCCGGATATCCGGCGTCGACATCGCCAAGCCTCTCGACGACGAAACCGTCGCCGCCCTCCGCGCCGCACTCAACGAGCACAAGGCGCTGGTCTTCGACGACGTCGATCTGGACGACGAGGGCCAGCAGGCCTTCGCCCGCCACTTCGGCGACCTCACCACCGCCCACCCGACCGTGCCCGCCGTGGCCGGCGCCCCGAACGTGCTGCCCGTCGACAGCGAGCGGGGCCGCGCCAACCACTGGCACACCGACGTCACGTTCGTCCTCAATCCGCCGCAGGCCAGCACCCTGCGCAGCCTCACCGTCCCGCCGTACGGCGGCGAGACCCTGATCGCCAGCTCGGCGGGGGCCTACCGCGACCTGCCCGAGCCGCTCCGGCTGCTCGCCGACACCCTGTGGGCCGAGCACACCAACGACTACGACTACGCCGTACCGGAGGAGGAGATCGACGAGGACAAGGCCGCGCAGCGCGCCCAGTTCACCTCGATCAAGTACCGCACCGCCCACCCGGTCGTCCGGGTCCACCCGCTGACCGGTGAGCGCGGGCTGTTCATCGGCGGGTTCGCGCAGCGGATCGTCGGCCTGTCGGTGGGCGAGTCACGCAAGATCCTCGATCTCCTCCAGGCGTACGTCACCCGGCCGGAGAACATCCTGCGCTGGCGCTGGTCCCCCAACCAGCTCGTCCTCTTCGACAACCGGATCACCCAGCACTACGCCGTCGACAACTACGACGGCCTGCCGCGCCGCCTGCACCGCGTGACCGTCGCCGGTGACGTGCCGGTCGGCATCGAGGGCAAGGAGAGCTACTCGATCGCGGGCGACGCCTCGCACTACACCTCGGTCCATACCCCGGCCGCGTAACCGGGCCTGCACGCTCCGCACCCTGCGTGTCCGCATACTGGGCAGCCCCTCCCTCTGAGCGGAGAGGCTGCCCAGACTGTGGGGGTTTTTTGCCCACCCGCACGTACTCGCACGCAAGGGACCACCTGCTCTCATGTCCCGCACCACCCTCGACTCCCCGCCCGGCACCCCCGGCACGGACGTCTCGCTCTCCCACGGGCTCAAGCAGCGCCACCTCTCGATGATCGCCCTCGGCGGTGTGATCGGCGCGGGCCTGTTCGTCGGCTCCGGCGCGGGCATCGCCGCCGCCGGACCCTCCATCGTCATCGCGTACGCCGTCTCCGGCCTGCTCGTCATGCTGGTGATGCGGATGCTCGGCGAGATGTCGGCCGCGTATCCGTCGTCCGGCTCCTTCTCCGCGCACGCGGAGCGGGCGATCGGGCCCTGGGCGGGCTTCACCGCCGGCTGGTCCTTCTGGGTGCTGCTCTGCACCGCCGTGGGCCTGGAGGGCATCGGCGCCGCGAAGATCGTCACCGGCTGGCTGCCGGGCACGCCCGAGTGGGCGTGGGTGGCGCTGTTCATGGTCGTCTTCTGCGTCACCAACCTCGCCGCCGTGAAGAACTTCGGCGAGTTCGAGTTCTGGTTCGCCGCGCTGAAGGTCGGCGCGATCAGCCTGTTCCTCGTCCTCGGCGTACTCGCGATCGCCGGGGTGCTGCCCGGCACGGACTCTCCGGGGAGCTCGAACCTGAGCGACTTCCTGCCGAACGGCAGCGAGGGGCTCGTCATCGGCCTGCTCGCGTCGGTCTTCGCGTACGGCGGTCTGGAGACCGTGACGATCGCGGCGGCCGAGTCGGAGAACCCGGTCCAGGGCGTCGCGAGCGCCGTCCGTACGGCGATGTGGCGCATCGCGCTCTTCTACATCGGCTCGATGGCGGTCATCGTCACGCTCGTCCCGTGGGACTCCAAGGAAGTCGTCGAGAAGGGCCCGTACGTCGCCGCCCTCGACCACCTGGGCATCCCGGGCGCCGGTCAGCTGATGAACGTGGTCGTGCTGGTGGCCCTGCTCTCGGCGATGAACGCCAACATCTACGGCTCCTCGCGCATCGCGTACTCCCTGGTCGAGCGCGGCCACGGCCCGCAGGCCCTGGGCAAGGTGTCGGCCGGTGTGCCGCGCGTCGCCGTCCTCGTCTCCTGCGTCTTCGGCTTCGTCTGCGTGGTGCTCAGCTACTGGCGGCCCGACGACGTCTTCCCCTGGCTGCTGAACATGATCGGCGCGGTGATCCTGGTCGTCTGGATCTTCATCGCGGTCTCGCAGCTGCGGCTGCGGCGCACGGTGGAGCGTGAGGCGCCGGAGAAGCTGGTCGTGCGGATGTGGCTGTTCCCGGCGCTGACCTGGGTGGCGCTGGCCGGGATGGTCGCGATCTTCGTCCTGATGGCACGCGAGCCGGACACGCGGGTGCAGCTCTACTCGACGGGCGGGATGACGCTGTTCCTGGCGGCGGTCGGCTACGCCTGGCAGCGGGCGCGCGCCAGGAGCTGACGTCTCTCAACTGCCGAAAGGCCCTCGCGTGGCACACGCGGGGGCCTTTTTGTTGCTAGCGTGTAATTGCAAGCTAGTTGCAATAAGCTCGGAGGGCTGGAGAAGAACCTGGCTTTTCATCTCTCCGGGCACATCCTGCACAGCATCTACTGGACGAACATGACCGGGGACGGCGGCGGCGAACCCCTCGCCGCGGACGGAGTGGGCGGCCTCGCGGACGCCATCACCGAGTCGTTCGGCTCCTTCGCCGGGTTCAAGGCCCAGCTGACGAAGGCGTCCGCGACCACGCAGGGGTCGGGGTGGGGCGTCCTGGCGTACGAGCCGCTGAGCGGCCGCCTCATTGTCGAGCAGATCTACGACCATCAGGGCAACGTGGGCCAGGGCTCGGTGCCGCTCCTCGTCTTCGACGCCTGGGAGCACGCCTTCTACCTCCAGTACGAGAACCAGAAGGTCGACTTCATCGAGGCGATGTGGCAGGTCGTCAACTGGCAGGACGTGGCCCGGCGTTACGAAGCGGCCAAGTCCCGGGCGGACGTGTTGCCGCTGACCCCCTGAGGCATGTATGAAACGTCCTGCTCGTGATCGTCTTCTCACCCTTCACGTGGCAGGCGGATGGAAGGAAAGCCCCCGCGAGGACCTGACTCGCGGGGGCTTTCCCCCGCTCCGGGGTCCACCGATCGGTGGACGGCACGTTCAACCGAGTACCTCTGTCTCCCAACTGCCCAGCTCAAGCAGGCTTTTGGGCATGAACTCGGGCTGCTGCGACGGCCGTAGCCGCATGCGCACGGCACGTGGCGGCCGTAGCCGCTAGGCACACGGCACGTTGAAGGACAGCAGCGCGACAGCCCCGTCCTGCACCCGCAGTTCCGTCACCGCCGCGTTGCGCAGTCGCGGGAAGACGCGGCGGTACTCGCCCAGCGGGATGGACAGCAGAGAGCAGAGGACCAGACGGAGCAGGGTGTTGTGGGCGACGACCAGGACGCGTTCGCCGGGGTGTGCGGCGGCGATGCGGCGCAGGGCGTGCACGCCGCGCGCCGCGGCGGTGCGGGGGTCCTCCGCCTCCGGGAAGGGGTACGACACCGGATCCGCCCGGAACGCCTTCGCCCGCTGCGGGTTCTCGGCCTCGAACTCGGCGAGTGTGCGGCCCTCCACGACCCCGAAGTCGCACTCCCGAAGGGCGGGTTCGCGGTGCGGGGTGAGGCCGAGGGCGCGGCAGGCGGGGTCGGCCGTGGCGACGGCGCGGGAGACGGTGGACGTCCAGACGGCGTCCACCGGGTGCGCGGCGGCCCAGCGGCCGAGGGCCTCCGCCTGGGCTCGGCCCTCGTCGGTGAGGGGGACGTCGCTGACGCCGGCGTAGCGGTTCTCGGCGTGCCAGATGGTCTGCCCGTGCCGGGCCAGCAACAGGGTCGTGGTCGTCGTACTCATGACCCCGCAGTATCCCGGTCGAGGCGTGCCCGCGCGTGCCCGGCGACGGACGCGGGCAACCAGCCTCTCCGCTCCAGCTCGTCGACCAGTCGCGCGTACGGATCCGCGAAGAGCGCCGTGCGTGCCGGGCGGGGTGCGAGGACCGTGCGGACACGGACCATGCGGTCGGCGGCGTCCGCGAGCGTGGCGGCCGCGCCCGCGCCGTATGCCGCCAACGCGGCCATGCCCAGGGCGGGTTCGGTCTGTTCGGGGACGCGGGCGGGGCGGCCGAGGATGTCGGCGCGCAGCTGGTTCCAGTACGCGCTGCGGGCGGCGCCGCCCGTGAAGGTGAGCGGGCCGTCCAGCGGGGCACCCAGGTGGTGCAGGTAGTCCAGGCAGAGCCGTTCCACGAGGCCGACGCCCTGGAGGAGCGCGGCCCACAGGTCGGCGTCGCAGGCGGGCTCGCCGAGGACGAAGCGGGTGGCGTCCGGGGCGAGGAAGGGGAAGCGTTCGCCGGGTGAGGCGAGGGGGTACGCGAGGACGGACGCGGGTTCGAAGGCCGCTGCGGCCCGGTCCATGGCGGCGGGCGAGGCGCCCGGGAGGTACGCCGCGAGGGCGCCCGCGCCGACGCTGGACGCTCCACCGGGCAGCCAACTCCCGTCCGGTGCATGGTGGTTGTACACGACGCCCGTCGCGTCCCGTACCGGTCGCGACGCGGCGCCCTTGAGCACGAGGGTCGTCCCGAGCACCGAGTTCCAGGAGCCCTCGCGCAGGGCGCCCGAGGCGATCTGGGCCGCGCAGCCGTCGGTCATCCCGGCGATCACGGGGGTGCCCGCGGGGATGCCGGTGCGCTCGGCGGCGGCCGGGCCGACCACGCCGAGGCGGGTTCCGGGAGGTACCACATCGGGCAACAGGCCGTCGGGGATGCCGAGTTCGGCGAGCTCGGCGGACGGCCAGGCGGCACGCTCCAGGTCGTAGCCGGTCTTGAGGGCGTGGCTGGAGTCGGTGGGTGTCGGGTGCCCGGTGAGGCGGGTGACGATGACGTCGGGCTGGTGGGCGAGGCGGACGTCCCGCGAACGGTCGTATCCGCGAGCCCGCCCGGCGCCGTCGTACGCGCGGGCCCGCCCGGCGCCGTCGTACGCGCGCAACAGCCACATCGCCTTCGGCAGCCCCCAGCCGTTCTGTACCAGCAGCCCCGCCTCGCGGGCCCGCGCCGCCTCCTCCGCCGCGCGTCCGTCGTCGTACATCAGGGCGGGGCCGAGCGGTCGGCCCGAGCCGTCCGTGAGCAGCACGGTTCCTGAGGTGCCGCACACCGCGAGCCCGGCGATCCGCCCGCTCGCACCTTTGGAGAGGGCCGCCCGGGATGCCGTACCGACGGCGTCCCACCACTCCCCCGGGTCCTGTTCGTGGCGCGTACCCGACCGCCGCCCGGTGAGCGGCGCCGAACCACTGCCGAGGACCTGTCCGGCGCCGTCGACGACGAGGGCGCGGACGCTCTGCGTGCCCAGGTCGATCCCCAGCCAGGCATCACCCTCGTACGCCATCCGGACCTCCCAGACATCGCGATGCAGACTGTGAACTTCTCACTCTGCCCTGAGATTTTCACTTGCGCGAGGGATTGACGGTCAACCCCGGCCGTTACACCCTCTGTTAACGAGTCGACTCAACGTGTTAACCAGCCGACCGCGCTGTGTCATCGCCGGGCGGCCCCGCCGACCCGTCTTTCCGGCTGGGGGCCCGGGGGTTATCCCCCGGATGAATGCAGCACCGAACCGGACCCGACGTGGAGGTCACGGATGGACACGCACGTGCACGACCGCCGACGCTTCCTCGCGCTGGCCGCCGCCGCGGCCTCCGCACCGCTGCTGAGTGCCTGCGGTGCCGGGTTCGGCGGGGACGACAAGAAGAACGACGGGTCGGCCGCAGCCGACGTGACCGGCTCCTTCGACTGGAAGCGGGAGAAGGGCACGACGGTCAAGGCGCTGCTGAACAAGCACCCGTACACGGACGCGCTGATCGCCGACCTGAAGGCGTTCACCGCGAAGACCGGCATCAAGGTCGAGTACGACGTCTTCCCCGAGGACAACTACTTCGACAAGCTCACCGTCGACCTCTCCAGCGGCCGCGCCTCGTACGACGTCTTCATGCTCGGCGCCTACATGGTCTGGCAGTACGGGCCGCCCGGCTGGCTGGAGGATCTCGGACCGTGGATGAGCAACTCCTCGGCCACCGGCGATGAATGGGACCAGGCCGACTTCTTCCCGAACCTCCTTCAGGCCGACCAGTGGTCCCTCAAGGCGGGCGCACCGCTCGGACAGGGCGGGCAGTACGCGCTGCCGTGGGGCTGGGAGACGAACGTCGTCGCGTACAACACGGAGGTCTTCAAGAAGCTCGGCCTCAGGCCCGCCGAGAGCTTCGACGAGCTCCGGGAGCTCG
The DNA here is from genome assembly GCF_055569295.1 of Streptomyces sp. NPDC029292. Lineage (NCBI taxonomy): Bacteria > Bacillati > Actinomycetota > Actinomycetes > Kitasatosporales > Streptomycetaceae > Streptomyces > Streptomyces sp. NPDC029292. Next base: position 111,485 of record NZ_JBVHXR010000004.1, on the reverse strand, counting down.
CCGGGGTCATCAAGCGCAAGGCGCCGGGGGCCGGCTTCGACGGCATGTACGGCATCGCGGTGCGCGGGTCGAGGAGCTGGGCGACCATCCACCCCGGCTTCATGACGATGTACGCGCGCAACGGACTGCACGACTTCACGGTCACCGACGGCAAGCTCAAGCCCGCCATGAACACCCCGGAGGCCATCGCCTTCACCCAGGACTGGGCGGGCATGGTCAAGCAGGGCGGCCCGCCGTCGTGGACGTCGTACACCTGGTACCAGTGCTCCAGCGACCTCGGCGCGAAGAAGGCGGGGATGCTCTTCGACGCGGACACGGCCGCGTACTTCCAGGCGGTGCGGGGGGCGAGTCCCGCCTCCGGGAAGATCGCCTTCCACCCGGGGCCGAAGGGGCCGGACGGCTCGCTCGCGACCAACATGTGGATCTGGTCGCTCGGCATGAACGCCAAGAGCAAGAGGAAGAGCGCCGCCTGGCTGTTCCTCCAATGGGCCACCGGCAAGGAGCATCTGCGCAAGGGCGCGATCACGTACAACCACATCGACCCGGTCAGGAAGTCGATCAGCCAGGACGGCGCGTACAAGGACAAGATGAAGCACCTTGAGGGCTTCATCGACACCTTCGAGACGGTCGTCGACCAGACGAAGATCCAGTTCACCCCGCAGGAGCAGTTCTTCGACGCGACGACGAGCTGGGCGGCCTCGCTCCAGGAGATCTACGGCGGCAAGAACGCGAAGTCCGTGCTCAACGGCCTGGCAAGTGACCTGGCTGCCAAGGTGAGTTGACGCGGATGACCTCGTTGACGGAGACCGACCACGGGGCGGCCTCACGCAAGGAGGGCGCGCGGCGGGTACGGGCTGTCCCGCGCTGGCGGCGCGGGCTGCGCCCGTACCTGCTGATCGTGCCCGCGCTGCTGCTCACCGGCGGAATCCTCTATCCCTTCGGACTCGGCCTCTACTACACGCTGTTCGACTTCTCGGCGAGCAAGCCGCAGCCGGACATGGTGGGCTTCGAGAACTACCGCACCGTCTTCACCCAGTCGGCCTTCTGGGACTCGGCCCGGGTGACGGTGATGTACGCGGTGGGGGCTGCCGCGGTCGAGACCGTCCTCGGAGTCGCCGTGGCCCTGCTGCTGCACCGGTCGTCGATCGTCGGACGGGTGCTGGAGAAGATCCTTATCCTGCCGCTGATGATCGCGCCCGTCATCGCGGCGATCATCTGGAAGCTGATGCTGCAGCCGTCCGTGGGCGTGATCAACCACCTGCTGAAACCCTTCGGCCTCGGGGGAGTTCAGTGGACGGACACCCCGACGGGTGCGTTGCTCTCGTCGATCGCCGTCGACGTGTGGGTCTACACCCCGTTCGTCGCGATCCTGGCCCTTGCCGGGCTGCGCTCACTGCCGACCTCCCCCTTCGAGGCGGCGGCGGTGGACGGCGCGGGCTGGTGGTACACCTTCCGGCGGCTCACGCTGCCGATGCTGTGGCCGTACGTCCTGGTCGCGGTGATCTTCCGGTTCATGGACTCGCTGAAGGTGTTCGACATCATCTACGCCCTCACCGAGGGCGGGCCCGGCGACTCCACGATGGTGCTCCAGATCCGCGCCTATCTGGAGGCGATCCGCTTCCAGCGCTACTCGTTCGGGATCAGCTACACGATCGTGCTCTGGGCCGTGGTGTATCTGGCGGCGATGGTGCTGGTCCGCCACCTGGGCAGGATCCAGCGCCGGGCAGCGGAGGTGACCAAGTGAGCTGGAAAACACGCCTGTTGGGCTGGCTGGCCGACGCCGCGCTCATCCTCTACTTCGTCTTCGCGCTCTTCCCGATCGCCTGGATGGTGATCCTTTCGCTGAAGCCCGCCGACCAGCTCTTCAGTACGTATTTCTCCTTCACCCCGACCCTCGACTCCTATCGGACGGTGCTCGGCGACAGCGAGGGCATCCCCTTCGTCCGCTTCTTCGTCAACAGCCTGGTCGTGTCGGTGGGCGCGGTGGCGCTCTCGCTCGTGGTCGGGCTTCCGGCGGCGTACGCGTCGGCGCGCTGGCGGTTCAGGGGCTCCGAGAACCTGATGTTCACGCTGCTGTCGTTCCGTTTCGCGCCCGAACTCACCGTGATCATCCCGCTGTTCGTGCTCTACCAGAAGCTCGGCCTCTTCGACACGTACGTCGGCATGGTGTGGGTGCTGCAACTCGTCACCCTGCCGCTGATCGTGTGGATCATGCGGTCGTACTTCGCCGATCTGACACCGGAGTTGGAGCAGGCCGCACTCATGGACGGCTACACGCGCAAGCAGGCGTTCTTCAAGGTCGCGCTGCCGCTGGTCAAGCCGGGGATCGCGGCCGTGTCGCTGCTCGCCTTCATCTTCGCCTGGAACAACTTCGTCTTCCCGCTCATCCTCACCTCCTCGCAGGCGCAGACCGTGACGGTGGGCGCGCTGTCCTTCCTCGGCGGGGACCGGCCCAAGTACAACCTCACGGCCGCCGCCGCGCTGGTCTCCGTCGTACCGCCGCTGCTGCTCGCGCTGACGATCCAGCGGTATCTGGTGCGGGGGCTGTCGTTCGGGGCGGTGAAGTCGTGACGGCCGCCATCGCGCTCCGGGGTGTCCGCAAGACGTACGGGCGGAACACCGCGCTCGACGGGCTGGAACTCGACGTCCGCGAGGGCGAGTTCTTCTGCCTGCTCGGACCGTCGGGGGCCGGCAAGACGACGACGCTGAAGACCGTGGCCGGGCTGGAACAGCCCGACTCCGGCACGGTCGAGCTGGACGGCGCGGACATGACCGGCGTGGAGCCGTACGACCGGGGCGTGGCCATGTGCTTCGAGAGTTACGCCCTCTATCCGCACCGGTCGGCGTACGACAACCTCGCCTCGCCGCTGCGCTCGCCCCGCTACCGGCTGCCCGCCGCCGAGGCCCGTGACCGGATCGACGCGATCGCCGAACTGCTGGGAATCGGCGGCCTGTTGGACCGCCCGGTCGGTCAGCTGTCCAACGGCCAGCGGCAGCGCGTCGCCCTCGGCCGGGTGCTGGTCCGGCCCGCGCGCGCCTTCCTCCTCGACGAACCCCTCTCCCACCTCGACGCCAAGCTGCGCCAGCAGATGCGGGCCGAGCTGAAGGCGATCGGCGCCGTGCGGCACACCACCACCCTCTACGTCACCCACGACTCCGTGGAGGCACTGGCGCTCGGCGACCGGATCGGGGTCATCCGGGACGGGCGGATCGTGCAGACCGGGACGCGGGAGGACATCTGGTACCGGCCCTACGACACGGAGGTCGCGCGGGCCTTCGGCCGGCCGCGGATCAATCTGCTGCCGGGGACGGTCACCGAGGACCACGGCTTCCGCTCGGCGGACGGGAAGGTCGAACTGCCGGTCGGCGCCCAGGCATCCCCGGGTACGGAGGTGCTGGTGGGCGTGCGTCCCCGGGATCTCGCGCTCGGAGCGGGCCCCGGCCACGAGCTCACCGGCACCGTGTACGTCACCGAGGTGCTCGGCCGGGCCGTCGAGGTCACCGTCCGCCTCGGCGAGCAGCACGTCGCGCTCGTCGCCCCGCGCTCGGCGGCGGCGGGGCTGCGTCCGGACGATCCGGTACGGCTGACGGTCAGGCCTGAGAACCTGCTGCTGTTCGAGGCCGACCGGCCGGAGCGCCCAGGACGACGGATCGAGAAGCGATGAGCGGCAGCAACAGCAGCGGGGGCGGCAACAGCAGTGGTGGCAACGGCAGCACCGGTGGTGCACAGCAAGGACAGCAGGGACCCGCGGCGCGGCAGGCCGCCATGGCCGAGCAGGTGCTCGCCGACGGCTCGGCGACCGCGGCCGAGCTCGCCGAGCGCTTCGGGGTGAGCCTGATGACCATCCACCGGGACCTCGACGAGCTCGAACGACAGGGCATCGTAAGGAAGTTCAGGGGCGGGGTGACCGCGCAGCCGTCCGGGGTCTTCGAGTCGAACGTGCAGTACCGGCTGAAGACCATGCGGCCACAGAAGGCCGCCGTCGCCGCGCACGCGCTGAAGCTGATAGAGCCGGGCATGGCGATACTCCTCGACGACTCGACGTCGACGCTGGAGATCGCCCGCAGACTCCGCCTCGGCGAGACCACCCCGCTCACGGTCGTCACCAACTTCCTGGAGGCGATCAACCTGCTCTCCGACCAGCGCGGCATCCACCTGATGGCCCTCGGCGGCGACTACGACCCGCTGCACTCCTCCTTCCTCGGGGTGTCCTGCGTGGAGGCGGTGCAGTCGCTGCGGGTGGACCTCTGTTTCGCGTCGACGTCGGCGGCGCTCGGCGGCCACGCGTACCACCAGGAGCAGCACATCGTGTCGGTGAAGCGGGCGATGCTCGACTCCGCCGCCCGCAACGTCCTGCTGCTCGACCACACCAAGCTCGGCCGGGTCGCATTGCACCGGGTCGCCCCGCTGTCCCGCTTCGACCTGGTCCTGGTCGACGACGGGGCGTCGGCGGAGGCGCTGCGCGACCTGGACGAGCACAAGGTCCGCTACGAGGTGTGTGCCACCGGTACCTGAGAGGGAGGCGGCCTCATGGCCGAACTGGAGCTGCGTGAGCTGCGCAAGACCTACGCATCGCGCGGGCGTCCGGCGGTGGACGCGGTGCGCGGCATCGACCTGGAGCTGCGGTCCGGGGAGTTGCTCGGGCTGCTCGGCCCCTCCGGGTGCGGCAAGTCGACGACGCTGCGGATGATCGCGGGCCTGGAGACCGTGACCGGCGGGGACATCCTGGTGGGCGGCGCGTCGGTGGTCGGGCGGCCGGCGCAGCAGCGCAACATCGGGGTCGCGTTCGAGAACTACGCGCTGTATCCGCCGCTGACGGTGGCCGAGAACCTGGCGTTCGGGCTGCGGGCGAGGGGGCGAAGGGGCCGTAAGGACATCGCCCGCAAGGTCGCCGAGATCGCCGGGCGGGTCGCCCTCGCCGACATCCTCGACGCCCGCCCCGCGGGTCTCTCCAGCGGCCAGAAACAGCGGGTGTCCCTGGCCCGCGCGCTCATCCGCGAACCGGACGTCCTGCTCCTCGACGAGCCGCTGTCCCACCTGGACGCGGCCCAGCGCGACACCACCCGGCGTGAACTCAAGCGCATCCAACGGGACTTGGGGCATACGACGATCCTGGTCACGCACGACCAGGAGGAGGCCCTGTCCCTCGCCGACCGGATCGCCGTGATGCGGGACGGCGTCATCCAGCAGCTCGGCACGCCCTACGAGATCTACGACAGCCCGGCGAACGTCTTCGTCGCGGACTTCGTCGGCGAGCCCGCGATCAACCTGCTGCCCGGACTCGCGACCGGCGACGGCCACGCCCGTCTCTCGGACCCGGTGCGGATCGCGCTGCCGGTGCCGGTGCCGGCGGGCCGCGAGGTGGTGGTCGGCATCCGCCCGGAGGACCTTCGGCTCACCTCCGACGGCGGCCTGCCGGCCCGGGTCGTGGCCCACGAGCCCCTGCTCGAGTCCGGCATCGCGACCCTGGCCCTCGAAGGAGTCGTACGACCGCTCGTCGTCCTCACCGACCCCGAGGTGCGGCTCGTCCACGACGAGCGGGTCCGGGTGGCCGCCGATCCCGGCCTCACCCATGTCTTCGACGCCGAGACGGGAGACTCCCTGCGATGACCGTGCCCGTGAGTGTGGTGGCCGCCGGCGACCACTTCGTCCTGCCCTCGCTGATCGCCCAGGCGGTCCGCGACGAGCTGGGTGAACACCCTTTCTCCGTACGGGAATTGACACTCGGCTGGCCACTGGAACCCTTCGGGCCTGTCGGCGAGGTCGAGGAGGCCAGCGACGCCGAGGACGAGCTGATCGAGGCGCTCACCGACGCGGACGTCCTGGTCACCCAGATGGGACCGGTGACCGAGCGGGTACTGGCCGCCTCGCCCCGGCTGCGCCTGGTGGTCGTCTGCCGCGGCGGACCCGTGAACGTGAACCAGGAGGCGGCCCACGCGCACGGCGTACGCGTCTGCTTCGCGCCGGGCCGCAACGCGGCGGCCACCGCCGAGTTCACCGTCGGGCTGCTGCTGGCGGCACTGCGCCGCATCCCGCAGTCCCACGACCTTCTTGCTCGGCAAGGAAGTTGGGGAGCGGGCGCCACGTACTACACGTACGAGCACAGCGGCCTCGAACTCGAGGACCTGCCGGTCGGGCTCATCGGGTACGGGGCCGTCGGCAGCCGGGTCGCGCGGGTACTCGGCGCGTTCGGGGCCCGTGTGCTGGTGTACGACCCCTACGTGCGCGGCGAGGTGCACGGGCTGCGCGTCGGCTCGCTGGACGAACTCCTGCGCCCGTCCCGGGTGATCAGCCTGCACGCACGGCTCACGCCCGAGACCCGCGGCCTGATCGGCGCCCGCGAACTGGCGCTGCTGCCGCCCGGCGCCGTGTTGGTGAACGTGGCCCGCGGCCCACTCGTCGACGAGGACGCCCTGTGCGACGCGCTGAAGAGCGGGCAGCTGTCGGCGGCGGCGCTCGACACCTACGAACGGGAGCCGGTGCCGCCGGACTCCCGTCTCTTCGATCTCGCCGGGACCGAACGCCTGGTCATGACACCGCACTTGGGCGGCGCCAGCCGCGCCGTGGCCGAGAAGGCCGCCCGGATCGCGGCGGCGGAGGTGGGCCGCTGGACACGCGGGGAACCGCTGGCACACTGCCTCGACTGAGGATCCGTACCAGCCGCCTCGACCGAGGATTCGCACCAACTGCCTCGACTGAGCCGCCGAGATGAGATGAGCCGATCCGAGGGAGTCCGGCATGTACGTCGGTATCGATGTGGGCACGTCCATGGTGAAGGCCGCGGCCTTCGACGACACGGGCCATGAACTGGCCGTGCAGGCACGACCGGTGGACCTCGCCATCCGTGGCGGCTTCGTCGAGCAGGACATGGACGAGGTGTACGCGGCGGTGGTCGCCGTCCTCTCCGCGCTGACCGCCGCCGTGCCGGGCCCCGTCGAGCTGGCCGGGCTCACCGGGCAGGGCGACGGGGTGTGGCTCGTCGACGGCGAGGGCCGGCCGGTGCGGGCCGCCGCGTCCTGGATGGACGGCCGGGCCCACGAGCTGGTCGACCATTGGCTGGCGGACGGCACCTTCGAGACGGTCTTCCGGCGCACCGGCAGCGCGATGTTCCCCGGCTGCCCGGGACCGCTGCTCGCCTGGCTCGACCGCTACGAGCCCGCCGCCCTCGACGCCGCGACCACCGCCCTGTACTGCAAGGACATGGTCTTCCAGCGGCTGACGGGGGTGCGGGCGACGGACGTGTCGGACGCGTCGATGCCGTTCCTCGACCCGCGCACCCGCACCTATGACAACCGGGTCGTCGAGCTGCTCGGCCTGACCCACCGACGCGGACTCCTGGCGCCGGTGAGCGACCCCGTGGCCACCGGGCGGACCCACGGCGAGGGACTGCCGCCCGGCACCCCTCTCGCCAACGGCCCCTACGATCTCCCCGCCTGCGCGCTCGGCGCGGGCGTCACGGCCCCCGGCGACGGCCTGCTGATCGTCGGCACCTGCCTGGCCAGCCTGGTCGGGACGACGGACCTCGACCTGACCGGCGAACCGGCGGGTCTCCACATCTCGACCGACCGGGCCGGGTACTGGCTGCGCGCCATGCCCGCGATGGTCGGCACGGCGGCCCTGGACTGGGTCCTGTCCACGACCGGCGTCCACCACGACGAGGTGGACGAGCTGCTGGCCGCGACCCCGCCCGGCGCGAACGGCGTCCGCGTGCTGCCGCACTTCGCCCCCTCCGGGGAGCGCGCCCCGTTCGTCGAGCCCCGCCTGCGCGCCGAGCTGACCGGCGTCTCCTTGGAGTCGACCCGCGGCGACCTCATCCGCGCCACCTGCGAGGGCATCGGCTATGCGGCCCGTCACTGCCTGGCGGCCGCAGGCCTGACGGGGTCCCTGGCGGTCTGCGGCGGCGGCACCCGCAGCCCCGCCTGGATGCGGCTGCTCGCCGATGTGCTGGGGCGGCCCCTGCGGGTCGTCGAGGGCGAGGTGGGTGCGCGGGGCGCGGTGCTAGCGGCGGCCGAACGGCACGGGCTCGCGCTGGACGCGGCGGCCTGGACCGAGCCGACGGTGGTCGTGCAGCCGGACGCCGGGCGGGCCGCGCACTACACCAAGGGGTACGAGGAGTACCTGGCGCGACTGGCGGAGGCGCGGGGCCGGGCGCGGCGCTGAGCACGTAGGTCACGACCTGCCCGTGAACACGTATGCCAACGACCTACCCATGAACACATATGCCAACGACCCGACCAGGAAAGGGAGTTACATGCACCTGAGACGTCGATCCCTGCTGCTCGCGGCCGCCGCCACCCCGGCGGCCGCTGCCGTCCCGGCCGGCGCGGCCGCCGCCGTCCCTGCCCCGGCTGCCGAGGCGTCCCGTCCGCACGGCCCGCTGGTCATCGGCCATCGCGGCGCGGCCGGCTGGCGCCCCGAGCACACGGCGGCGGCGTACACGTACGGCGTCCAGACGGGCGCCGACTGGATCGAACCGGATCTGGTGCCGACCAAGGACCAGGTGCTGGTGGTCCGCCACGAGAACGAGATCTCGCAGACGACGGACATCGCCTCGCACCCGGAGTTCGCCGACCGCCGCACGACGAAGACGGTGGACGGCCGGAGCGTGACGGGCTGGTTCACGGAGGACTTCACGCTGGCGGAGCTGAAGACGTTACGGGCCGTGGAGCGCCTCCCGCTGGTCCGCAACCGCAACACCGTCTTCGACGGCCGCCACGAGGTGCTCACCTTCCAGGAGGTGGTGGACCTGGCCCGCCGTCTGTCACGGACGTACGGCCGTACGGTCGCGGTCTTCCCGGAGACCAAGCACCCCACGTACTTCCGCTCGATCGGCCTGGAACTGGAGCCGAAGCTGGCGGAGCTCATCCGCCGCAACCGGCTCGGCCCACGCGAATGCGTCGTCCAGTCGTTCGAGCCGACGAGCCTGCGGCGCATCGCGGCGGAGCGGCTGGGGGTGCCGCTGTGGCAGGCCCTGGGCACCACGGGCGGGCCGTACGACCTGGTCCTGGCCGGTGACCCGACGACGTACAAGGACATGATGACGCCGGCGGGCCTCGCGAAGATCGCCGCGTACGCGGACTGGATCGGCCCCGACAAGACGTCGATCGTCCCCGTGGGCCCGGACGGCGGTCTGGGCACCCCGACCGCGCTGCTCTCCGACGCCCACGCGGCGGGCCTGAAGGTCGGCCCGTACACCTTCCGGGCGGAGAACCAGTTCCTGCCGGCCGACTTCCGCCAGGGAACGGGCGCGAACGACTTCGGGGACGCGTTCGCGGAGTACGCGCTGTATTACGGGCTCGGGGTGGACGCGGTGGTCACGGACTTCCCGGACCTGGCGACGATCGCGAGGGGCTGATGGTTGTGGGCCCCCGCGAGAAAGTGGCTCGCGGGGGCCTTCCGGTACGCGAGGCTCCGGGGGACCGTTGCCGGATGGCGAACCTGAACTGCCACACGTGCGATCTGGACGACCAACAACACGACGCGCTGACCCGACGCCAGCAGGAGTGGCTCAAGAGTCGCCTGGTGACAAAGAACGTCGACGGTTACGTCATGTGCGCACGAGCGAGCTGTCGCCACGTCCGCAACACGTGGACCCAGTGTGCCGGTACGGGTGACCGGCACATACGGATCCCGTTCGATGTGAACTGAGCCTCACAGGTTGCTGAAGTCCGGGCCCGCCGTGCGCGAGCGCTTGATCTCGTAGAAGCCCGGTACCGAGGCGACGAGGAGCGTGCCGTCCCAGAGCTTGGCGGCCTCCTCGCCCTTGGGGGCCGGGGTGACGACCGGGCCGAAGAAGGCGAGCTGCTCGCCGTCGGTGCCGGGGACGGCGATGACGGGGGTGCCGACGTCCTGGCCGACCTTGTCTATGCCCTCCTTGTGGGAGGCGCGCAGCTCGGCGTCGAACTCGAAGTCCTCCTGGTCGGCGTAGTCGATCAGGTCGGCGGGGAGGCCGACCTCGTCGAGCGCGGCGGCTATCGCCTCGCGGGTCGGGCCCTCGCCCTGGTTGTGGAAGCGGGTGCCGAGCGCGGTGTAGAGCGGGCCGAGGACGTCGTCGCCGTGCTTCTGCCAGGCGGCGGTGACCACGCGGACCGGGGCCCAGGCCTTGGTGGACAGCAGCTCCCGGTACTCCTCGGGCAGCTCGTCCAGCTTCGGCTCGTTGAGCACGGCGAGGCTCATGATGTGCCAGCGGACCTCGATGTCCCGGACCTTCTCCACTTCGAGGACCCACCGCGAGGTCATCCAGGCCCAGGGGCACAGCGGGTCGAACCAGAAGTCGACGGGGGTCTTGCCGGAACTGGTCTGAGCGGTCTGCTCGGGCATGGCTCTCCTCGGAATGCGGTCTTTCCCGAGCCAACGCCGTCGGCCACCCGCCCCATTCCCGGGTGCCCGGCGTCAGGGGCACATGGGAGGATCGGTCCTGTTCGCCCCATGCCACGCCACCACGAGGGAGTGCCGACCGTGCCCGGTGAGAATCTGTCCCGCGACGAGGCCCAGGAGCGGGCCGCACTGCTGTCCGTCGACGGGTACGAGGTGTCCCTCGACCTGCGGTCGGCCGTGGACGACGCAGAGACCGGGCCGCGCACCTTCCGCTCGGTGACCACCGTCCGCTTCCGCTGCGCCGAACCGGGCGCCGCCACCTTCGCCGACCTGATCGCGCCGAGCGTCACCGCCGTGTCCCTGAACGGCAAGGACCTCGACCCCTCCGCCGTCTTCGACGGCTCGCGGATCCTCCTCGAAGACCTCGCCGCCGACAACGAACTCGTCGTCGACGCCCAGTGCGCCTACTCCCGCACCGGCGAGGGCATGCACCGCTTCGTCGACCCCGAGGACGGCGAGGTCTACCTCTACACCCAGTACGAGCCCGCCGACTCCCGGCGCGTCTTCGCGAACTTCGAGCAGCCGGACCTCAAGGCGCCCTTCCGGGCGGAGGTGCGGGCTCCCGAGGGCTGGGTCGTATGGAGCAACGGCGTCGGCGACCTCACCGACGGCGTCTGGAAGTTCGCGGAGACGAAGCCGATCTCGACGTACATCACGGCGTTCGCCGCGGGCCCGTACCACTATGTGACCGACCGCTACTCCCGCACCCTCGACGACGGTACGACGCTGGAGATCCCGCTCGGCGCGATGTGCCGCAAGGGCCTGGCCCCCTACTTCGACTCCGACGACATCTTCCTCGTCACCAAGCAGGGCCTGGACTTCTTCCACGACCACTTCGACTACCCGTACCCGTTCGGGAAGTACGACCAGGCGTTCGTGCCCGAGTACAACCTCGGCGCGATGGAGAACCCGGGCCTGGTGACCTTCCGCGAGGAGTTCATCTTCCGCGGCAAGGTGACACAGGCGTCGTACGAGCGGCGGGCCAACGTCATCCTGCACGAGATGGCGCACATGTGGTTCGGCGACCTGGTGACCATGGTGTGGTGGGACGACCTGTGGCTGAAGGAGTCCTTCGCGGACTTCATGGGCACCTTCTCGTTGGTCGAGGCGACCCGCTTCACCAACGGCTGGATCACCTTCGCCAACAACCGCAAGGCGTGGGCGTACCGCGCCGACCAGCTCCCCTCCACGCACCCCATCACGGCCGACATCCGTGACCTGGAGGACGCCAAGCTGAACTTCGACGGCATCACCTACGCCAAGGGCGCTTCCGTACTGAAGCAGTTGGTGGCGTACGTGGGCAGGGACGCCTTCCTGGAGGGTGCCCGCCGCTACTTCAAGCGGAACGCATACGGCAACACGCGCCTCGGTGATCTGCTGTCCGTGCTGGAGGAGACGAGCGGGCGCGACCTGGCGACCTGGTCGCGGGCGTGGCTCCAGACGGCCGGGGTCAACTCCCTCACCCCGCAGGTGATTCTGAGCTCGGAGGGCCGGATCACCGAGCTGGCGATCGTCCAGGAGGCCCCCGAGTCGCACCCCGAACTGCGGCCGCACCGGGTGGCGGTGGGCCTGTACCGGCGCTCGCCCGACGGCGCCATGGAGCGGTACGCACGCGCCGAGGTGGATGTCGACGGCCCGCGCACGGTCGTCGGAGACCTGGTGGGCGCCGACGCCCCCGAACTCGTCCTCGTCAACGACGACGACCTCACCTATTGCAAGATCCGTTTCGACGAGAACTCGCTGGCCACGCTGCGGGACCGACTCGGCGACATCACCGACCCGTTGGCACGCGCCCTGTGCTGGTCGGCGCTGTGGAATCTCACGCGCGACGCGCTGATGCCCGCGCGGGACTTCATCGACCTGGTCCTGCGCTTCGCGGGACGCGAGTCCGACATCGGTGTGCTCCAGATGCTGCACGCCTGGGCGAACTCGGCGCTCAGGTACTACGCGGCACCCTCCTGGCGCGAGGAGGGCGGGCGGCTGCTCGCCGAGGGCGCGCTGAGGGAACTGCGGCTCGCCGAGCCCGGCAGCCAGCACCAGCTCACCTGGGCCCGCTTCTTCGCGACGGTCGCGTCGAGCGAGGCCGATCTCCAGCTGCTGCGGGGCCTGTTGGAGGGCACCGCGAAGATCGACGGTCTTGAGGTCGACCAGGAGCTGCGCTGGGACTTCCTGGAGCCGCTGGCCGCGCACGGAGCCGCGGACGAGTCCGTACTGGCGGCCGAACTGGCCCGCGACGACACGGCGTCCGGCAAGCGCCACCAGGTCCGCTGCCTCGCCGCCCGCCCGTCGGCGGCGGTCAAGGCGCAGGCCTGGGCGGCCGTGGTGGAGTCCGACTCCCTCTCCAACGCCCTTGTCGAGGCGACGATCGAGGGCTTCGACCAGTCGTCCCAGCGGGAGCTGCTCGCACCGTACGCCGCGAAGTACTTCGACGCCATCGAGCGCGTCTGGGCGGAACGCTCCATCCAGATCGGCATGGACGTGGTGAAGGGGCTGTTCCCGTCCCTCCAGGACTCTCCGGAGACCCTGGACGCGACGGACGCGTGGCTGGCGCGGCACGAGGACGCGCCGCCCGCGCTGCGGCGGCTGGTGCTGGAGGCGCGGGACGACCTGGCGCGGACGCTGCGGGGGCAGGCGTGCGACTGGGCGGCGGCGGCTTAGCGCCACGGCTTGACTCGGCTTGGCCCGAGAGGCATCCGGCCTGAGACACCTTGAGGGCACTGGTTCCGGCCGGTGCCCTCAGTGGTGACGACATCCGATGACCTCGACGATGACGAGATTCAGTGGTTACCAAATACAGGTATTCAGAGCCGTAACCCCTATTAATCCCCATCCGGACCAGCGCCTTTCGGCAGTCGAACGCCCGTACTTTAGGGCGATCTTGTCCGGATTTGTCGACGGGCGTGTAACAACGGTTAGAGCGCGGACCGGGCGCGGAAAACCCCCGGTCATGAACCACAACACCCCGCTCTCCCACACCCCCCACTCCCCCCGCCCCCTCCACCACCTGTCCGACGTGCAGCGGCGGGTACTGACCACCGCCCAGCTGCGCGCCCACGGCGTGACCGGCGCCGAAACGAACGAGCAGTGCCGGCCGGGCGGCCCCTGGCAGCAGATCCTCCCGGGCGTCTATCTCCTCCACCCGGGCCCGCCCACCTCCGAGGAACGCCTGCACGCCGTCCTGCTGTACGCCTCCCGCTCCCCCATGCCCGGCCCGGCAGCCGGCATCCCCGCCCAGCCGGGCGCCGAGGAGTCGCGCGCCCCGCAGCCCTACTCGGACGCGCTGATCACGGGCCTGGCGGCGCTGACCCTGCACGGCTTCACTTCAGCCCCGCCCCTCCTCTCCCTCGACCGGATCGACGTCCTGGTCCCCCGCCTGCGCCGCCTGCGCTCGCACGGCTGCGCCCGCATCGTCCGCACCTCCTCCCTCCCGGCCCCCACGTACGCCACCGGCGTCCCCGTAGCCCCCGTCCCGCGCGCCCTCGCCGACGCGGTCGCCGAGCTCTCGGACGCGGGCGCGGTACGCCGCCTGCTGACGGAGGCGGTACGCGGCGGCCACTGCGAACCGTCCGCGGTCGTCCGCGAGTTGACCCAGGCCCGCCTGCTGAGCCGCCCGCACGTGGTGAACGCGGTGGACTCCCTGCTCGCCGAAGGCCGCGCCATCGCCGAGGACCGCCTCTACCGCATGGTCCGCGAACACGGCCTCCCCGACCCGGTCTGGAACGTGGACCTGCGCCTGCCGGGCGGCCCCCACCTCGGCGGCCTCGACGCCTACTGGCCGGAGCAGGCGGTAGCGGTGGAACTGGACACCCGGGCTCCCCGCCAGGACGAGGACGCCTTGTGGTCCGAGTACGCCCGCAAGCGCGAACACCTGGAGCGGCTGGGCATCACGGTCGTCTACATCACGCCCAAGAAGCTCCGCGAAGCGAGGGACCAGCAGGCGACGGTGGTACGCACCGCGCTCATGGCGTCGAACGACCGGGATCCGGCGGCGTATGTCGTGGTGCTTCCCCGGTAGTGACGGACCGGGGCGGTATCAGGAGGAGAGAGGAGGGGCCCGCGAGATGGACATCGCGGGCCCCTCCTCATGTACGTCATGTACGTCATGTACGTCCCTTGAGCCGGGCGCGCACTGTCTTCCCGACGTCCGACCGCAGGAACCACCGCAGTTCGTCAGCGAGTTGAGCCACGACGAGGAGCCCGCGCCCGCCCTCGCCATCGGGGGCAATGGCGACCTCGGGAAACACCCGCACCGGGTCCGAGACCTCGACGACGAGCCCGCCGTCCTCCAACTCGGCCAGCCGCAACCACAGTTCGTGCCCGATCACTCGCGCATGCCGTACGGCATTGGCGACCAGCTCGGAGACGACGAGCACGGCGTCATCGACATCCCCCGCCCACTGCCACATGGTCAGCCGTCGGCGGGCTTGGAGCCGGGCGAGGCGGACGCTGCGGAGGGTCATGGGGTAGCCCATGGACCAGTCGTGGGCGAGGAGGGCGGGGGCTTCGGGGTTGGGCATGGGGGGTCCTTTCGCACTGGGGCTGCCCAACTACGGTGGCGAGACTCCACGTTCGCCTGCAATCGAAACTCCTCTGAAATTTCAGAGAAGTCAGAAATGGACTATGCCCGTATCTGCACAAGCGGCTGCGCGGGCCACGCACGGAGTGCCACACTCGGCACGCAGTGGCAAGCAACACGCACTACGGCACACAGGCGGTGCACATGGCGGCCAAGCGTGGGCGGACGGGCCAGCGCCTCGAACTCGGACTTCAACTACGTCAGTTACGAGACGACTGCGGCCTCGGCGACCGTGGTGGTGGACTGACCCGCAAGCAGGCGGTGCAAGGGCTGCGTATCTCCGAAGCCTCGCTGTTGCGGATCGAGACCGGCGCACTGAACTTCCGCAACGTGGGCGACCTGCGGAAACTGCTGGAGAAGTACGGCGTCACCGACGAGGACGTCATCGAGTCGCTGATCAACCTCAACCGGGAGTCCGCCCATCAGGACTGGCTGACCCAGTTCCGCGGCCTCATGCCAGCTGGGATGCCTGGCTTCGTAGGACTCGAACCCGAGGCGCGCGGCATGCGGGCGTACCACCCGACGCTGGTGTACGGCCTCCTCCAGACGGAGCGTTACGCAAGAGCACTGCTCGAACTCCACAAGCCGGTCGAGGAGACCACTTCAGAATTCGTACGCAGTAGCGTGGAACTGCGGATGAAGCGACAGGAGGTGCTCACCCGGGACGACCCGGTCAAGCTCCGCGTCATCCTCGGCGAGGCCGCCCTGCGATACCCGGTCGGAGGCTCCGACGTGATGCGCGAACAGTACGAGAAGCTGGTGAAGTTGAACTCCTGGGATCACATCACCATCCAGGTGCTGCCGTTCCGATCGGGCTACCGCTCGGCCAACGACTTCGCGATTCTCGACCTCGGCGACGAACTTCCGCCGAGAGTCCAGATCGACAGCGCCTGGGGAGCGACCCACACGTCGGACAAGCGCCGTGAAGTCGACCGCTTCATCCGCCGGTTCGACACCATGACGGCCTCGGCGCTGCCTCCCGAGGACACCGCACACTTCCTGCACCGACTAGAACGAGAGCTGTAGGTCATGCCCACCCACCCCAACGCCCGCGAACTCGCCCCCGAAACGGCCTGGTTCAAGTCCTCCTACAGCGACGGCACGGGGCAGAACTGCCTCGAAACAGCCCCCCTCCCCACCACCATCGCCGTACGAGACTCCAAGACCCCCACCGGCCCGGCGCTCCTCCTACCCCCCACAGCCTGGACGGCCTTCGTCACCCACATCCGCACCCCGACCCCCTGACCCTCCCCCGCGTCCGGAGGAATCAATTGGCAGATTTGTGCCACGCCACCCGCCAGAACCACAGCTCCAGGGTCCTCCAAGTGGCACAAATCTGCCAATCCCTTGGTCTACTGAACGTCGACCGAGTCACCCGCGGACTTGGCGGACCCCGTCGTGGACGTGCCCGCGAAACTCCACCGCCAGGCACCGCTTTCCGAGGCCTTGGCCGTCGCCTTCAGACCGCCGGTGCTGCTGGAAGTTACGGTCTTCAGCGTGGTCCAGGTGCTGCTGCCCTCCGGGCGGAACTGGAGCTTGACCGTCTGGCCACTGAAACCCGCGTACTTGTGGGTGTTCCAGTTGGCGCGCGTGAGCTTGCCCGTCAAGGTGACGGTGCCGCCGGCGGCGACGGGCTCCGGGGCGGCGTTCACGGTCAGCTTCGCGTAGCGCTTGAGCTTGGCGGTGACGCCGATGCCGTCGGTGTCGTAACCGCCGCTGGCCTTGATGGCGTTACCGCCCGCCTTCCAGGTGGCCGCGTCCGAGTTGGTCAGGTCGTCCTTCGGCTCGATCAGGACCCGCTCGGTGCACGTCTGCTTGGTGCTGCTCACTGTGGTGCAGTCGGGGCCGAACATCGTGGCAAGCACGTTGGCCTCGTCGGCGAGCGTGCCCCGGTAGAGGAACACCCACTGGTCGTCGAGCTTGACCTTGTGGGTGAGGGTGTAGGTGATGGGGACCTCGACCTCTGCGGACGTACCGACGAACACAGACTTACCACCGTTGATCACGACGTCCGAGAAGGTGACGTCGCTGTCCGCGGCCTGCGCCGTTGTGGCGGGCAGAGCCGCGAGCGGGAGGGCGAGAGCACCCGAGAGAGCAGCGATGAGGACGGATCTGCGCATGGGAGTTCCTTGGGTGTGTTGAGTACGGAGCGGGGTGGGCTCTGGTCGCCCGCCGTCCCCGAAGCGGCAGCTGGGGAGGTATCGCGCCTCCCGCACTTCAGCTCGCGGCCGTCTTCTCCAGCTTGGTGACCTGCGCCGTGACGACCTCGTCCGGGACCGTGACGGTCTTCGGGTCGGTCAGGTCGACGGCGAAGAAGAGGGCGAGGGTGGAGCCGGAGCGGACGACGGTGTACGCGGTCGGGGTGTCCTCGCCGAGGATTCCGCCGCTGAGGCGGAAGGCCACGGCCTCGTCTCCGACGTCCGGGGCGTCCAGCGGTTTCACCGCGGAGACCTTGAGGTCGTCGCTCACCTCGAATCCGTCCGGGCACCCTTCCACGGACGGCTTGAGATCGGCCATGCCCTGCTTGGCGTCATCTTCCTGGTAAGAGGTGAGCAGCACGCTCGTACCCGTGCCCACGGTGTCGCCGGACGTGGCGGATACGGACCGGCCGACGCGGGCCTCGGGACTGACGCTCAGCGAGAAGAGCGTCATCATGGACACAGCCGCGCATATGTCGTCGTCGGCGTCCATGGGGACTGCCCCGGTGTCCTGGCCCGACAGCGCCTGGACCTGATACCCCTTCAAGTCTCCTTGCTTCAACAGAGCTTTGGTGAGCTGCGCCTTGGTCAAGGGCCAGACAATCGAGTCGGCGTCCGCAGTCGCCACCGCCGAATCCTCAGGCGAAGCCGAAGCCGAGGCGGACTCCGACTCCGTCACCGAGGAACTCGCCGCGTCGGCCCGCCCCTCCACTCCCCCACTCGCACCGCACCCCGCGACCAACGCCAGCACCACCGATGCCGCTGCCGCACTCGCCCACACGTTCCGGGCCACGCGCCCCTCCCTTGCTCTCTTGCCTACTCACTCAGCCGAGCGCCCCCAACGGACGCCCAGCACAATCACCTTGACCGCTTCGGGGCCCTACCCGATCCGCCCCGCGAACGCGGTCGCGTCCCCGTGCCACTTCTTGTGCATCCACAGCCGCTCCCCGGCCAACTCCGTCCGCGCCCAAGTACCGGACATGGCCCCGATCCCCGCGCCCTGCGGTAGCCGCGCAAGCACCCGGGTCGGCTTCACGCCCTCGAACCGCCCGTACTCGAGAACCACGACACCGCGGTCGGTCACGAGCACCGCCCGCCGCGCGGTCAATGCCGCGGCAACCAACGCCCCTAGCCCAGTCGGCGCCCCGGCCTCTACAGCAACGAGCCGAACGCCGATCAGTCCTGCTATGAATACGCGACCTGCGCCCAGGGATTGATCCCGTCTTGCGCCAACAAAACCCGCTGTACCCGCTCACCAGGCTCCAACAGACCCTGCGATCTTTCGACAACCTTGCTTGACAGATTCGAGGCCATGAATCGAACTCCGTTCAACGGGAGGGCAAACGAAAGAATACCTGGATTCGAGCCCAGGGAGCCCTATGAAGGCGGATCACATGCCACCCGAACGGCGTTTCTCTTCTGCCAATTTTCGCCCAAACTCGACGCGCGAATTCAAAAGTTCCACCCACATATTGCCCACGCTTACCGGGTAGTGCGCCGCCTGGGCACCGGGGGCCGTTTCAATGAGATGCAGCAAGGTCCAGGAAAGCCCAAAGCAATCATCAGGACCAAAGATCGTGGCAAGCGCCTGAGCTTCTTCATCCGAAACCGGCCTAGTTACTCGTTCTAGCAAGCGCTGCGTCTCCATGATCTCCTCTTCGACTGCATCCTCCGACGGGAACGGACCCGCGTTGACCAGATCCTCAACTTCACTACGAATTGACATATAAACTCCTACATCCTGCCGATTCGTCGATAGTAGGCCAGCATTTCAAGAATCCCCTTGTTGTAGTAGCTGGGATCGTTGTACTGAAGCTGACCTATCCGTCGCATGTCCCAGATGTCCATGGCAAGCACGGTCCGGAAGGGGAGACCTGCATCACGCCTCTTGGTCCCTCCACCTCGACCACCGTAGGTGCGGGTGAGCTCGTGATCCGCCTGTTTCATCACTACCGCACCCCCGTCCTTTCTCGGCAAATGACCGAGGGCATTCTGAGGCATGTGATGGGCTGTAAGGTCATCACCCGGCGGGCCGGGGTCCAGATCGCCGAACCGCCCTCCCTGGTTTTCCTGGACCGCCTTGCATGTGTTATGAACGAGGACCGGTATGGCCCCCGCCAGCACATAGTAGGTGTGCTGTTCAGCGACGGTGAAGTTGTACGTCCGGACGTGGTCCGTGTAAGCCCGGTTGGCCTTGATCTTGGCAGTGGTTCCGTCGGCCGTAAGCAAGATCATGCCCGACTTCAGCTCACCGGCATTGACCCACTCTCCGGTCGAGGGGACCCAGAAAGGGTGCTCGGCAGTGGCCGTGATCTTGTGCGTGCCGGACGGGCCCTCAATGGAAAGCTCGTTGAGGTACTTCTCCGCCTCGGTGTGGATCAGCGCCGTAACGGGCTCGGAGTTGGTCTCGCCGGTCTCCGGATCCGTGGACAGGACCTCGTCGCCGAGTTCGATGTCCTCGATGTTCTTCGCCGTGCCGTCGGCAAGCAGAACCTGCGTGCCTGCCAGGAAGCAATTGATCGTGCCCGCGGCGGCCTTGTTGCCGAGAAGTTTACCGGCAACAGCGTTCGCGCCCTTCTGCATCACACGCCCGAGGCCCTCGCCTACCACACCGCCCGCCGCGCCCCAGACGGCGCCCTCGGCCATGTCCCCCAGCTGTCCGCCGACGCTGTGGTCGGCGTTGTCGTCCATCGCGTTGCCGACCGCGGCACCCGCCGCGCCCGCGATGGCTCCGCAGCCGGCCGCGAGGCCGTAGCCCACGCCACCGGTCGCGGTTCCGACCGTGGCTGCTGTGCCGTAACACGTCGCGCCCACCACGATTTCGGTGGTAAAGCTGACGATCGCAACCTTGTTCTCGTCCCACCAGTTGCCGAGCGTGCACTTCCAGTCGCAGTCGCTCGGCGGCTTGGTGGTCGTGACGGTCTTCTTGACGGTGACCGTGATGTCCGCGTCGGGATAGAGCAGGTCGACGAGAGCCTGAGTTTCCTCCGTGGTGCCCCAGTCCAGGTCGGGGCAGGTGACCGGGTCGCAGCCTCCCCCACCGTTCGCCGGCACAGTCGTGAGTCCGCTCGGATCCGAATGGCTCACCGGACTGTTGTTGCTGTACGCGTACCCGTTCATCGACAGCGGGTCCGCGATGTCGAGGACGGGGTCGGCGGAGAGGAAGCGGCCCGTTTCCGGGTCTGGGCGAGGGCGAGCCCGACAGCGAACTCTTCCAGCCCAAGAGCGACTTCGAGTTCCGCTTGTCGACGGTGACGAGGAGCCAAGGTCCTCGGCAGTGGGACCGCGGTCGTCAGCTCCGCCAGCGGGTGGGGGGTCAAGCTTGCGTTCGGGTAGGGCTACCCGCCGCAGAACTCCGCCTCGATCACCGCATCGCTGTCCCCCGACCAGTCCCCGTTGAAGTTGAAGGCCAGGGAGTGGCGCCCGTCCGCCGTGGTGACGGCCGAGGACGTCGAGCCGTGGATGCCGCCGTCGTGGCCCCAGACATGGACCCCGCAGCTCAGTTTGCGGTCGATGAGGCCCAGGCCGTAGCCGGCGTCAGGGATGGCGTCGACCTTGATCGTGGTCTTCATTTCGGTGAGTTGGTGATGCGGGAGGAGCTTGCCTCGCAGGAGGGCTGTGTAGAAGCGGTTCAGGTCGGAGGAATCGGAGATCATCTCGCCCGCGGAGGAGGCGAGGGAGGGGTTCAGGGTCGTGACGTCGTAGGTCTTGCCCGTCGTGGACTCGGCGAGCTTGGAGTACGCGCGGCTGCTCGGCTGGGGGACATGCGGGTTCGTGCCGGGGAGCGATGTCGCGTGCAGGCCCAGGGGTTTGATGATGCGGGAGCGGATCTCCGACGCGTACGAGTGGCCCGTGACCCGCTCGATCACCATGCCCGCGAGGACGTAGTTGGTGTTCGAGTAGTTCCAGGACGTGCCCGGGGGGAAGTCCGGTGCGTGGGTCATCGCGATGGCGACGAGCTGCTCGGGCGTCTTCGTGTCGTAGCGGTGCTCGAAGAAGCCGTCCTTGAGGAAGTACGTACGGCCGAAGTCCTCGTCCGCCGTGTAGTTGTAGATACCGCTGGTGTGGTTGAGGAGCTGGCGCAGAGTGATGCGACGGCCGTCGTGGCCGTTGCCCCGGACCACGCCCGGGAGCCACTTGTCCACCGTGTCGTCCAGGGAGAGCCTGCCCTCCGCCTCCAGCTGGAGCAGCACCGTCGACACGAAGGTCTTGGTGATGCTGCCCACGCGGTAGTGGTCCGCGGTGGTGCGGGGTGTGTTCGTCCGCAGATTGCCCACGCCCGATGTGGCCGACCAGGTGCCGTGGCGGTCCGCGGCCGTCGCCGTCACGCCGGGCACGCCGTCCTTCACGGCGGCGTCCATCGCTGTGCGGGTGGCGCTGTGGTCGCTGCCGGTGGGCGCCGCCACGGCGGGGCCCGCCAACGTCGCCGCCAACGCAGCCGCGGTGGCCGCCACCAGTCCCGTACGCACTGACATGTGTTTCCCCCTGTCGCTGAACGAGCTAGGTCAGGGGGAGGGACCCGACGGGCAGGCGTGAAGGTTGCTGCCCTCGCGTCAGTTGGGCCGGTTCCAGCCCTTCTTGAGGACCAGCTCCGTGTTGCGGTCGCGCGAGGCGCCCGACAGGTCCGAGTGGGTGCCGGGGGCGTTGAAGGACAGCTCGCGGTACAGCGCCGCGAGGCCCGTCTGGGTGAGGTCGGAGAAGTCCGTGCCGTGCGGGGCGGCGGATTCGATGAGGGTGGTGAAGAGGGAGAGCGTGCCGTCCTTGTTGTCCACCAGCTCGATCACGCGGGCGAGTTGGGGGAAGTCGACGTGGGAGGCGGTGTTGATCTCCCAGAAGGAGCCGCCTCCCGGCGCGGAGTGCGGGATGATCTCGTTCCGGTGGGTGTGGCCGTTCACCCAGGCCAGGACGTTGCGGTGGCTGGAGAGAAGGGCGACGACCTCGCCGCCGCCGTGCCGCTTCTCGGCCGGGTGGGCCGGGTCGTGGTGGGTGTTGTCCATCGACTTGCTGGTGTGGTGGCTGAAGACGATGGCGTACGAGTCCTTGTTGTCGCGCAGCGTCTTGTCCAGCCACTTCAGCTGGGCGGTGCCGATGGAGCCCGCGTAGTGGCCGCCCGGGTCGGTGGTGTCGATGCTGATGCCGATGACGTCCTCGGCGATGCGGAAGACGTAGTACTGGGTGCCCGCGGAGAGGTTCGCCTGCGAGTAGCCGTGGCCGATCGGACCGGGGCCGGTGTACGCCGGGTCGAGGTGCGCCCGGAGGTATTCGGCGGGCGTGAACGGGGCGCGGGACTCGTCCGGGGTGACCGAGCGCATCTGCCGTGTCTGCGTCTTGAGCAGGTCCCGGAAGTGGGCGCCCTTCGGGTCGCTGCCGTCCTTGATGGCCTTGCGCAGCGCGACGCTCTGCGCGGCGGGCAGCGTCATCAGCTTCTTGCCGCCGACGGCGAAGTCGGTGAGGAAGGAGTCGTTGTGCGAGGCGTAGCAGCCGAGCGGCAGGGCGTCGTGGTTGCCCACCGTGGAGTACCAGGGCAGGCTCAGGCCGGGGCTGCGCAGCTCGCGGATCGCCGCCTCCAGGAAGCCGTCGATGTGCGGGAAGCCGAGCTGCTTGTCGGCGTCGCGCAGGGCCGCGTCGGGCTGCCAGTACAGCTTGAGGCCGCTGTTCTGGACGCCCTCGTAGTGGCGCGGGTCGCCGCTGTTGGGGCTGATCCGGCCGCCGCTCATGACCTTCAGGAACCAGTCCAGCTCCGTCTTGGAGTTGTTGTCCGTGTTGTCCCCGGTGGTCATGACGAAGTGCAGCGGGGAGCCGGTGACGGGGGCTCCGCGCAGCGAGTTGACCCGCTCGACGAGGGAGACGGCGCCGGCGACGGTCAGGCTCTCCTGCGGGCGCCAGGCGTTCGCCGCCCCCGAGCGCAGGTACTCCAGGCGCAGCGGGTGCTGGGCGTCGATCAGGTGCAGGTCGGTGAGCTGCACGAACGCGGCGAGCGCGGTGCGCCGCTCGGCCCGGCCCGACTTGGCCGCGGCCAGCTCGCCGCGCACCACCCGCTTCCAGCCGGGGCCGTCGCCGAGCCGCCGGTATCCGGCGGAGCCGGAGCGCGGGGCGGAGACGGTGCGCAGGGTGGTGCCGCGCGTGTACGGGACCAGCTCGGCGGGGGCCAGCGGGCTCACCCCGCTCGACCGGGCGCCGGTGTGTGCGAGGGAGTCGGCGACGGGCGTCTGGCTCGTCGCGGCGTGCGCGTCCGAGCCGGGCCGCAGGGCGAAGCCGATCCCCGCGGAGAGGGACACCGCCCCGGTGGCGGCGAGAAGCGTACGGCGGTTCATGGCAGCGGAAGTGGCGACAGAGCGTATGCGCGACATGGCGCGGTCTCCCCGAGTGCGAACGCGTCGGCAGTGGTCGCGGGGCGCTCGACTCGCGAACGTCCCGCTCACACTGGATCGTTGGCACCGGGGATGACCTGGACGTTAACTGAGCAGCAACGGCCAACGCCGATCACCGTACGTGGATCTTGGACTACCCTGCGCGTCCATGGAGCCCTCCCCGAACGGCCGGGAGGCGGTCACTCCGCGTTCATTTTCCGGGGTACTGAACCTATTTCCCGGGTGTTCCGCCCGCCTGGGCGGTCACACGGTCACGTCCCGGGGCGGGGCACACGTCCGACGGCCGGACGCTCTCGCCACAGGGCGAGGCCGATGTCGACGAGTCCGACCCGGCGCAGGCCCGGCACGTCGTCGAGCGGGTGCCAGGCCGCCATGTCGGTGGACCCGTTGGTCTCGTGGCGCAGCGCGCCGCCGGTGATCCGGCCCTCGTAGACGAGCCGCAGGGCGTGGTAGTCGGTGGTGGTCCCGAGGCGGCGCGGAAGCTCGCGCCGGATCGAGTCCACGCCGAGCAGCCCGGTGGCCTCGAACACGTACCCCGTCTCCTCCCCGACCTCCCGGACGACGGTGTCGTACGGGTCCTCGCCGTGGTCCATGCCACCGCCCGGCAGCACCCACTCGTGGACGCCGTCGTCGTCCTGGCTGCGGGCGAGCAGCAGCTGCCCGTCCCTGACACATATGGCGTAGGCCGCCACCCTCAACCGCCTCTGCACGCAGCGACGTTAGCGCGCCGGAGCCGGATTGGCCGGTGAGTATGCGGGCCTCCGGATTGCCGAGCGTCAGGACAGTCCCCTCTGTCGATGGCAGCCCCATGAAGGAACCAACCTAACCTAACCTCTCCAATCGAGATTAAAGGTTAGAATTCATGAACGCAACCGGTCACATACTCTTGACCGGTTAGCAGCGAAGGGAGCCCCACCGTGTCCGCCACCTCCGACCCCCGCCCGCTCACCGGGGAGCCGCTCTCGCTCGACCTGCTCAACACTCGCTGGAACCGCGAGGGAGTGGTGCAGGACCTGCTGACGGACACCGAGGGCCTGGCGGTGTGGCTGGCCGCGAACGGGCTCGACTTCCCGGCCGACGAGACAGTCCTGCGGCACACACTCCAGGCCCGCGACGCCCTGCGCGCCGTCGTCGACGGCTCTCCGGAGGAAGGGGCCGACCGCGTCGACGCCGTCCTCGCGCACGGGCGGGTCCGCCTGACACTGGCCGCCCAAGGGCCGGGCGAGAGCGCCGAGTTCAGGGACCCGTCCTGGGGGCCCGCGTGGCTCGCCGCGCGCGACTACCTGGAGCTGCTCGGCACCGCCCCCGACCGCATCCGCCGCTGCGCCCACGACTCGTGCATCCTGCACTTCTTCGACACCTCGCGGAACGGCACCCGCCGCTGGTGCTCGATGGCGACGTGCGGTAACCGGGCGAAGGCGTCCCGGCACTACGCGCGCACGAAGGAGAGTTGACCGGCACCACGCACGCACGAAAGAGAGTCAAGTCGACAAAGAGGGATAACCCTATCGCCCGACATGTCGCCCCATAGCGCGCTATCACCGGTGTGACGTATGGCGGAAGTACGCCATGGCTCTATCCCGCCTCGGTCAACTCTCCCCAAACAACTGCCCCTTAGGTAAAGCTGAGCGGTCATCCGGGTTCACATACCGGACTGATGCGATCAGGTCCCGATAGACCGTCGGAACCCGTTCGTTCCACGCTCGTTCCTTTACCTACAAGGGATGCTGATGACCCCCGACCCTCAGCGCGCTCCGATCTCGGGCGCGAGACGCGTGGCCCGCATAGCCGTGGCCGCGGGCCTGGTGGCCGCGCTCTCCGCGGCCGGGCCGATACCCATGGCCTTCTCCGCGGACAGCGGCGCCCCGGCAGCGGACCCCGGCACCAAGTCCGCGGCCGCCAAGCTCGGTTCGGCCGACGCCGACCTCCTCGCCGAGGCCAAGGCCAACGGCGACAAGAACGTCACGATGATGATCGCCACCGCTCCCGGTCAGACCGAGCAGGTCGCCAAGGAGCTGGACGCGGTCAAGGGCGGCTCCGTGGGCCGCACGTACGACAAGCTCGGTTACGTCCGGGCCACCGTACCCACCGGCAGGGCCGACTCGGCCATCGCCGCCGCCGCGAAGCTGACGTCCGTGCACGGCATCGACCTGCGCCAGGAGATCGCCGAGGACGACCCGACGCCGAGCGCCGACACGGCCAAGGGCGCCAAGGAGCAGGCCACTACGACGGCCACGTACTCCGGCCCGTCCAAGAGCACGCCCGCCGAGAACCCGTACAACCCGTCCTTCGAGACGGGCGCCGTCGACTTCGTGAAGGAGCACCCGAAGTCGGACGGCCGGGGCATCACCATCGGCATCCTCGACTCCGGTGTCGACCTGGGCCACCCCGCGCTGCAGAAGACGACCACCGGCGAGCGCAAGATCGTCGACTGGGTCACCTCGACCGACCCGATCGTGGACGGCGACGCGACCTGGCGCCCGATGGTCTCGTCCGTCTCCGGGCCGACCTTCACCTACGGCGGCAAGACCTGGACGGCGCCGGCGGGCTCGTACCAGATCAGCACGTTCAAGGAGTCCGCGACCGCGGGCGGTGACGCCAAGGGCGACGCGAACCGCGACGGCGACACCACCGACTCGTGGGGCGTCCTGTACGACGCGGCGGCCGGGACGGTCACCGTCGACCTGAACAACAACAGCGACTTCACCGACGACACGCCGATGAAGCCGTACAAGGACGGCTACCAGATCGGCTACTTCGGCACCGACGACCCGTCGACCGACGTCGTCGAGCGCCAGCCGTTCGTCGTGGAGATCCGCAAGGACGTCCCGATGGACCCGTACGGCGGCGACTGGGTCGGCAAGAAGGCCGACTTCGTCAACATCGGCGTCATCGAGTCCGAGCACGGCACGCACGTCGCGGGCATCACCTCCGCGAACGGCCTGTTCGGCGGCAAGATGAACGGCGCGGCCCCGGGCGCGAAGATCGTCTCGTCCCGTGCCTGCACCTGGACCGGCGGCTGCACCAACGTCGCGCTCACCGAGGGCATGATCGACCTCGTCGCCAACCGTGGCGTCGACATCGTCAACATGTCCATCGGCGGTCTGCCCGCGCTCAACGACGGCAACAACGCGCGCGCCGAGCTCTACACGCGCCTCATCGACACCTACGGCGTCCAGCTGGTGATCTCCGCGGGCAACTCCGGCCCCGGCGCCAACACGATCGGCGACCCCGGCCTGGCCGACAAGGTCATCTCGGTCGGCGCGTCCATCTCCAAGGAGACCTGGGCCGCCAACTACGGCTCGCAGGTGACGAAGCCGTACCAGCTGCTGCCCTTCTCCTCGCGCGGCCCGCGTGAGGACGGCGGCTTCACGCCGACGCTGACCGCGCCCGGTGCGTCGATCAACTCGACGCAGACCTGGCTCCCGGGCACCCCGGTCGCCGAGGCGGGCTACACGCTGCCAGCCGGCTACTCGATGCTCCAGGGCACGTCGATGGCGTCGCCGCAGGCCGCGGGCGCGTCCGCGCTGCTCCTGTCGGCCGCCAAGCAGAAGGGCATCGCCCTCACCCCGGCCACCCTGCGCACGGCGCTGACCTCGACCGCCGACCACATCAGGGGTGTCCAGGCGTACGAGGAGGGCGCCGGCCTCATCAACATCGTGGACGCGTGGGACTCCATCAAGGACAACGCGACCGCCCACGACTACACCGTCAAGGCGCCGGTCGACACCGCGATCGACTACGCGCTGAAGACGCCGGGCTACGGCACGGGTCTGTACGACCGCGAGGGCGGGCTCAAGGCCGGTGACAAGAAGACGTACGACATCACCATCACGCGTACGTCCGGCGCCGACAAGGCGATCCGCCACGAGCTGCACCTCGAGAACAACGCCGCCGGCACGTTCAAGATCGTCGGCTCCGACGAGGTCAAGCTCCCGCTGAACCAGCCGGTGACCGTGAAGGTCCAGGCCGCCCCGACGTCCGCGGGCATCAAGAGCGCGATCCTGGAGGTCGACGACCCGAGCACCGAGGGCATCGACAAGCAGATCCTGTCGACCGTCGTGGTCTCCACGCCGGTCAAGTACACCTACTCCGCGTCGAGTTCGGTGCAGCGCAACAGCAGCCAATCGTACTTCGTGACCGTCCCCGAGGGCGCCAAGTCCCTCGAGGTCGCGATCAGCGGGCTGAAGGACAAGAGCCAGACGCGGTTCATCGCGATCCACCCGTACGGCGTTCCGGTCGACAACACCGGCACCCCGTACTGCTACCCGAACTACCTCGACGGCAACGGCTGCAAGCCCGACGTGCGTTCGTACGCGGACCCGCAGGCCGGCGTCTGGGAGATCGAGGTCGAGTCGCGCCGTACGTCGCCACTGCTCGACAACCCGTACAAGCTCGACGTCTCCGTGCTCGGCGCGGCCTTCGACCCGGCCGTCGTGACCGTCCCCGAGGCCAAGGTCGGCACCCCGGCCGCCGCCTCCTGGAAGGTGACGAACAACTACGCCGCGCTCGACGGCACCCTGAAGGGCGGCCCGCTCGGCTCCTCGCTGACCACGCGGCCGACCATCGCCGACGGGGCGACGCAGACCACCACGGTCGACGTGCCCGCGGGCGCCACGTCCCTCGACGTCGCCATCGGCAACGTCTCCGACGCGGCCGCCGACCTCGACCTGACGGTGTACAACGCCGCCGGGACCGTCGTCGGCACCTCCGCGGACGGCGACTCCGAGGAGGCCGTCTCCATCGCCTCCCCCGCCGCCGGGACCTACACCATCGAGGTCGCGGGCTACTCGGTCCCGTCGGGCTCGACCGCGTACGACTACCAGGACGTGTTCTTCTCGTCCTCGCTCGGCACCGTCACGGTCGACGAGTCCACCCCGGTGAAGCTCGCCACGGGTGCCTCGGCGTCCGTGTCCGCCTCGGTCACCGCCGCGGCCGCGGCGCCCGAGGGACGCGAGTTCTTCGGCCAGGTCCAGCTGGTGAACGCGCGCGGCACGGTCGCGGGCCTCGGCAGCGTGAAGATCGAGAAGGTCACGCCGTAGTACTCGGCTGATCTGTAGGGGCGGGCGTCCGGGAAACGGGCGCCCGCCCTTTCTCATGCACACGTGAGGCCGTGTCTCATGCACACGTGAGGCCGTGGAACTCACTCACACGTGAGGCCGCGGGACTGGGGCAGCGCCTTGAGGATCCACTCCCTTTCACGGGCGATGGCCTTCTCGCCCGTGGTCCAGATGTCGGGAGACGCCGCGTGGCCCGGGATGCCGATCAGGACGTGGTCGCCCTTGTGCAGCCGCGGGTAGACGTCCTCGTCCATCACGAAGGTGATCTGGTCCTTCCCCTTGTCCGGCTTGTAGTAGCGGTCCACGTCGAAGGTGATCCGGTCCTGCGCCGCACCGGGGAACGGCTCGACCTCCGCGACGGTGCCCTCGACGATGAGCCGGGAGCAGGCGACGTAGCCGGGTGCGCTGAGCGAGGCGTCCCCGCCCCTGCTGTCCCCGCTGTCCGCCTTGGACGACTTGGCGGAGTCGCTCGACGCGCCGACCCCGTTCTGTGCGATGAGCCAGCCCATGCCGACGACCATCGTGGCCACGACGGCCGCGACGAGCGTCCCGAGAATGACGGAGCGGGCGCCGGGATGCCGGGAGCGCTTCTTCGGGGCGCCTGCCGGACGCCGGTTCCTGGGCTTCCTGGCCCCCCTGGACTTCCTTGCCTTCCGGTTCCGGCGCGCCGGAACCGACTCGGTCACCTCCGCACCGTCGGCCACCGCGCCCCCGATGATCGCCAGCTGTTCCCGCAGCAGCGCCAGGTCCGCCACCGCGGCACGGTGCTCCGCCAGGAACTCGGCGTCGTCGCGGGCCTCCTCGGACAGCGGCTCGTCCGTGATCGCGGCCATGAGCGCGTCGGCGACTGGATTGCCCTCGTACTCGGTCACGTCACACCACCTCGTCCTCGTGCAGGCGGGCGCGCAGGGCGCGGACCGCCGAGTGCAGCCTGCTCTTGACCGTGCCCTCGGGAATGCCGAGCTCCTCGGCGATCCCGCGCACGGGCAGATCGGCGTAGAAACGCAGGACGAGGACCTGGCGCTGGGCGTCCGGAAGTTCGTCCAGGCCCTGGGCGACGGCGAGCGAGAGCACGCTGGAGTCCTCGTCCGAGGGGTGCTCCAACTGCCGCAGCCCGGCGAGGCGTTCACCGAGCCGCTCCTGGCGTCGCTTGGCACGGTGCCAGTCCATCGCCAGGTTCGAGGCGACGACCGCCGCCCACGCGGACACGTCGCGCGGCGCCTCGTCCCCCTTCGCCGCGCGCTCCAGCAACCGCAGGCGGACCTGCTGCACCCCGTCCGGCAGGTCCGCCTGCGGTACGCCGCCGAGCGCGAGCACCGCCCGCACCCGGCGTTCCTGAGCCGCGTCCAGGGGGTCGTCCACCCCCTGGGCACGGCGTGCCTTTCTGCGCAGCACAGCCACCCCTCCCCTCCCCGCGTTTCCTCTACGACGCAGGGGGCGCCGGAAACGTTCGGCCGAGTTTCCGCGCGCCGGCCCGAGGCGTACGTCACACCCTGACGCGAACGGGTGCGGCGCGGTACACGGGAGCGGGTGCAACGGATCAGTACGGCTTCCCGTCCACGGTGTCCGCGGGGCGCATTTCTCCAGATCAGCAGGGGTGACGACCGGATGATCGGAACCGGAGGCCGGTCCCGGCCCGTCCCACTCCTCGGGCCACGCGGGGAAAGGATTGGACACGCGGGCACGGGTGAGACGCATCATGGAAACGCTCGACCACGCAATACGTAAGCAAAGAGGGAGTCGCCGTGAAGGTCGGAATCGTCGGAGCCACCGGTCAGGTCGGCACAGTCATGCGCAGGATCCTGGTCGAGCGGGACTTCCCGGTCACCGAGCTGCGCCTGTTCGCCTCGGCCCGCTCGGCCGGGTCGGTGGTCGACGGTGTGACGGTGGAGGACGCTTCCACGGCCGACTACTCGGGCCTGGACATCGTGCTGTTCTCGGCGGGCGGCGCGACCTCGAAGGCGCTGGCCGAGAAGGTCGCCTCGCAGGGCGCGGTAGTGATCGACAACTCGTCGGCCTGGCGCAAGGACCCGGACGTACCCCTCGTGGTCTCCGAGGTGAACCCGCACGCGATCGCGGACCGCCCCAAGGGCATCATCGCGAACCCGAACTGCACGACGATGGCCGCGATGCCGGTGCTGAAGCCGCTGCACGAGGAGGCGGGCCTGGAGGCGCTGGTCGTCGCCACCTACCAGGCGGTGTCCGGTTCGGGTGTCGCGGGCGTGGCCGAGCTGTACGGGCAGGCCCAGAAGGTCGTCGCCGACGCCGACAAGCTGACCCATGACGGCGAGGCGGTCGAGTTCCCCGAGCCGCAGGTCTACAAGCGCCCCATCGCCTTCAACGTGATCCCGCTCGCGGGCTCGATCGTCGACGACGGACTGCACGAGACGGACGAGGAGCAGAAGCTCCGCAACGAATCCCGCAAGATCCTGGAGATCCCCGCCCTCAAGGTCTCCGGCACCTGCGTCCGCGTCCCGGTCTTCTCCGGCCACTCCCTCCAGGTGAACGCCCGCTTCGCCCGCCCCCTCACGGTGGAGCGCGCCACGGAGCTCCTCGCGGGTGCCCCCGGTGTCGTCCTCTCGGACATCCCGACCCCCCTCGAGGCCGCCGGCAAGGACGCCTCGTACGTCGGCCGCATCCGCACCGACGAGACCGTCGAGCACGGCCTGGCCCTCTTCGTCTCCAACGACAACCTCCGCAAGGGCGCCGCGCTGAACGCGGTGCAGATCGCGGAGCTGGTCGCCGCGGAGCTGAAGAGCTGACGCCTTCCGTACCCGACAGGGGGCGGTCACCGGACACCGGTGGCCGCCCCCTGTGGCGTTCAACCCCGGCGCACCTCGTACAGGAAACAGCCGTACTCCACGGCCCGGACATGGACGAGGGCCACCTCGGGGTCGGCGAAGGCTTCCGCGAAGGACTCCTCGAAGGTGTCCTCCACGAGTCGGCCCCCGAGGATGTGGCCGCCGGCCGAGTAACGGCGGACCGTGCGGTGGGCGTTGGCGAACGGGTAGCCCTCCCCATCCGGCCCCGCGCACTCCTCGGCGTGGACGAAGACCGGTCCCTGCTCGTCGTACGCCCCCGGGTCAGCGCCCGTCCCGGCAGCCCAGCGGCGCAGCGGGGCGTACGAGACGAGGGCGATGTGCTCGCCGGGCTCGCTGCGGCGCAGGCAGCAGCGGAGCGGGGCGCCGCCCTCCTCGTCCGTCTCGGTGGTCATCGGGCGGCCCGCGTCGTCGACCGCGCGCAGCTCCTTCAGGACGGTCGCTTCGATGGGTCGTGCGGTGTACGTCGTCATGCGTCCAGGCTCGCGTCCGCGCGGGCCTGGCACCGGCGGGAAACGGACATCGCGTTCCGTGCACGTCCCGTGGAAGGATGGCGCAACCCACACATAACGAGGAGATGACCGCGTGCCTGGCACAAACCTGACCCGCGAAGAGGCGCAGCAGCGGGCATCGCTGCTCACCGTTGACTCGTACGAGATCGATCTCGACCTCTCCGGCGCGCAGGAGGGCGGCACCTACAGGTCCGTGACCACGGTGCGCTTCGACTCGGCCGAGACGGGCGCGGAGTCCTTCGTCGACCTGGTGGCCCCGGCCGTCCACGAGGTCACCCTGAACGGGGACGCGCTCGACCCCGCCGACGTCTTCAAGGACTCGCGGATCGCCCTGCCCGGGCTACTGGAGGGCCGCAACGTCCTCCGTGTCGTGGCCGACTGCGCGTACACCAACACCGGCGAGGGCCTCCACCGCTTCGTCGACCCGGTCGACCAGCAGGCCTACCTCTACACCCAGTTCGAGGTCCCGGACGCTCGCCGCGTCTTCGCGAGCTTCGAGCAGCCGGACCTGAAGGCCACCTTCCAGTTCACCGTGAAGGCGCCCACGGGCTGGACCGTCATCTCCAACTCGCCGACGCCGGAGCCCAAGGACGACACCTGGGTCTTCGAGCCGACGCCGCGGATCTCCACGTACATCACCGCGCTGATCGTCGGGCCGTACCACAGCGTCCACAGCGTGTACGAGAAGGACGGGCAGACCGTCCCGCTCGGCATCTACTGCCGGCCCTCGCTCGCCGAGTTCCTCGACTCGGACGCGATCTTCGAGGTCACGCGGCAGGGCTTCGACTGGTTCCAGGAGAAGTTCGACTACGCGTACCCGTTCAAGAAGTACGACCAGCTCTTCGTGCCGGAGTTCAACGCGGGCGCGATGGAGAACGCGGGCGCGGTGACGATCCGGGACCAGTACGTGTTCCGGTCGAAGGTCACGGACGCCGCGTACGAGGTGCGCGCCGAGACGATCCTGCACGAGCTGGCGCACATGTGGTTCGGCGACCTCGTCACCATGGAGTGGTGGAACGACCTCTGGCTGAACGAGTCGTTCGCGACGTACACCTCCATCGCCTGTCAGGCGTACGCCCCGGGCAGCCGCTGGCCGCACTCCTGGACCACCTTCGCCAACTCCATGAAGACGTGGGCGTACCGGCAGGACCAGCTCCCGTCGACGCACCCGATCATGGCGGAGATCCGCGATCTGGACGACGTGCTCGTCAACTTCGACGGGATCACCTACGCCAAGGGTGCCAGCGTCCTCAAGCAGCTTGTCGCGTATGTCGGGATGGACGAGTTCTTCAGCGGCGTACAGGCTTATTTCAAGGCGCACGCCTACGGCAACACGCGGCTGTCCGATCTGCTGGGCGCGCTGGAGGAGACCTCCGGTCGTGACCTGAAGAACTGGTCGGAGAAATGGCTGCAGACGGCGGGCATCAACATCCTCCGCCCGGAGATCGAGACGGACGCGAACGGCGTCATCACCTCGTTCGCCATCCGCCAGGAGGCCCCGGCGCTGCCCACCGGCGCCAAGGGCGAGCCCACCCTCCGCCCGCACCGCATCGCGATCGGCCTGTACGACCTCGACGACGACAGCGGCAAGCTGCTGCGCGACGAGCGCGTGGAGCTGGACGTCGACGGCGAGCTGACCCCCGTACCGCAGCTGGTCGGCAAGCGCCGCCCGGCCGTGATCCTGCTCAACGACGACGACCTGACGTACACGAAGGTCCGCCTCGACGAGCAGTCGCTGGCCTTCGTCACCGAGCACCTCGGCGACTTCGAGTCCTCCCTCCCCCGCGCCCTGTGCTGGGCCTCGGCCTGGGACATGACGCGCGACGCGGAGCTCGCGACCCGCGACTACCTGTCGCTCGTGCTGTCCGGCATCGGCAAGGAGTCCGACATCGGTGTCGTGCAGTCGCTGCAGCGCCAGGTGAAGATGGCGATCGAGCTGTACGCCGACCCGGCCTCCCGCGAGGCCCTGCTGACCCGCTGGACGGAGGCGACGCTGGCGCATCTGCAGGCGGCCGAGCCCGGCAGCGACCACCAGCTGGCCTGGGCGCGCGCGTTCGCGGCGACCGCCCGTACGCCGGAACAGCTGGACCTCCTGGAGGCGCTGCTCGAAGGCCGGGAGACCATCGAGGGCCTCGCCGTCGACACCGAGCTCCGCTGGGCCTTCGTGGAGCGGCTCGCGGCGGTCGGACGCTACGACGAGGCGGAGATCGCCGGCGAGTACGAGCGCGACAAGACGGCGGCCGGTGAGCGCCACGCCGCGACCGCCCGCGCCGCCCGTCCCACCGAGGAGGCGAAGACGGAGGCCTGGGCCCAGGTCGTCGAGTCCGACAAGCTCCCGAACGCCGTGCAGGAGGCGGTGATCGGCGGTTTCGTGCAGACCGACCAGCGCGAGCTGCTCGCCCCCTACACGGACAAGTACTTCGCCGTGGTCAAGGACATCTGGGACTCCCGCTCGCACGAGATCGCCCAGCAGATCGTGATCGGTCTCTACCCGTCCTTCCAGGTCTCCGAGGAGACCCTCGCCAAGTCGGACGCGTGGCTGGCCTCCGCCGAGCCCAGCCCGGCCCTGCGGCGCCTGGTCTCGGAGTCCCGCTCGGGCATCGAGCGGGCCCTGAAGGCACAGGCGGCGGACGCGGCGGCGGCTGCCGCGTAGGCAC
The DNA here is from genome assembly GCF_055569295.1 of Streptomyces sp. NPDC029292. Taxonomy (NCBI): domain Bacteria; kingdom Bacillati; phylum Actinomycetota; class Actinomycetes; order Kitasatosporales; family Streptomycetaceae; genus Streptomyces; species Streptomyces sp. NPDC029292. The sequence goes on along the minus strand of NZ_JBVHXR010000004.1, from coordinate 76,914 downwards.
TGGTTGTCCGTGGGTGGGGGCGCTCGGCGTTGGCCGGGCGCCCCCTTTCACGCTCCGGTGCACAGGGCGCGCAACAGATGGTTCAGCGGGGGATCATCCCGCCGGTGACGTTGACGAACGTGCCGGTGATCCCGCCGGCGTGGTCGGAGGCGAGGAAGGCGGCGGTGGCCGCGACCTCGGGGAGTGTCGGGTTGCGGCGGGTCATGCGCATGCCCGCCAGGTTGGCCAGCAGGCCCTGGAGCGCGTTCTCGTCGAGGTCCATGGCGCTGTCGACGGCGGCGAGCTTCTCGCGGGTCAGCGTCTCGGGTACCCCGGCCGCCCACAGGCCCACGGCCCGGACCCCGCGCGGGCCCAGCTCCATCGCCAGGTTCCGCACCAGTGTGTCGGTCGCCGCGTCCGCGGGCCCCGTACCGCCCATCATCGGGCTGCCGTGCGCCGAGCCGCTGTTGAGGGCGAGCACCACTCCGGAGCCGCGCTCGGCCATGCGCCGGGCGGCGGCGCGGGCGGTGATGAAGTTGGCGTGGATGCCGGTCACCACGGGCCGCACGAAGTCGTCGACGGGCATGTCGAGCAGCGGGAGACCCTGGACGTCGCCGCGGGTGACGAGGTTGAACGAGATGTCGACGGCGTCCAGCGACGCGACGTGCGCCTCGACCGCCGCTTCGTCCAGGGCGTCGACGACGGCCGTCTCGGCGTGGCCGCCCGCCGCCGTGATGTCCTTGGCCACCACGTCGAGCGTCTCCGGTGTACGTCCCACGAGGTGCACGCGGGCGCCCTCGCGGGCGAAGGTACGGGCGACGGCACCGCCGATGCTTCCGCCTGCGCCGTAGACGACCGCGGTCTTGTCGGTGAGCAGCATGGTGATCCTCCGTGGTGGCGGGGTTCGTACGAGTCGGTCATGAAGACGTACGCACGCTCCCCAACTCATCGGTACCGGTCCTCACCACTTGTCATCGCTCGTCATCGGTCCTCATCGGTCAGAGCCGCAGCGGCAGCCCGAACGCCGGGAAGAGGTGCGGCTCGAAGGAGGTGATCTCCACGATCCGGTCGACCTCGATACGCAGTACGTCGAGGACCTGGGCGCGATAGACGGTCGTACCCGGGCGTCGTACGTACCCCCCGGCCGCCAGCTGCCCGTTCGCGCGGGCGGGGAGGTGACGCCAGTGGCCGAAGAACATCGGGGACGCGGGGTCGAGACTGGTCCGCAGGAAGTCGGTGACCGCCTCGCGGCCGACGAACCAGAAGGGATTCGGCGGCATCGTGAGCGTGATGTCCTCGCTGAGCAGGGTGGCGACCTCGGTGAGATCGAGGCGTTCGGCGGCGGCCATGTAGCGCTTGAGGATGTCGCGCGCGCGAGCGTCGGACTGGGCGGTCCAGTCGGCGCGGTGGCGGGGCAGCCGGTCGCGCAGGGTGGGCCTGGCCCGCTGGAGCGCGCTGTTGACCGAGGCCACGGTCATCTCCAGCGCCTCGGCGGTCTCCGCGGCGGTGAGCCCGAGCACATCGCGCAGGACGAGGACGGCGCGCTGGCGGGGCGGCAGATGCTGGACGGCGGCAAGGAAGACGAGCTCCATGGTCTCCCGGGAGACGGCGACGGCGTCCGGCTGCTCCTCGGCGGAGGGCAGGTCGTCGTCGGGATACGGCTGCAGCCAGGTGATACGGGCCGGGGGCTCGGCACCGCTGCCGTGGTTCATGCCGGGCAGCGGCTCGTACCGCTGGGGGCGGCGTGCCGTGCGCCGCTGGAAGTCCAGGCAGGTGTTGGTGGCGATCCGGTACAGCCAGGTCCGTACGCTCGCCCGCCCCGCGAACCCGTCCCTCGCCCGCCACGCCCTCAGGAACGTCTCCTGTACGAGATCCTCCGCGTCGTCGTACGAACCGGTCATCCGGTAACAGTGCACGCGGAGTTCACGTCGGTACGACTCCACGAGCGCGGCGAAGTCCCCTTCTCCGAGGGCGACTTCCGTAACGCCTTCGCCCGTGACGGAATCGTCCCGCGGCTCCCCTCCCTCTCCCTCTCCCCTTCTCCTTCTCGCTCCCCCTCCCCCTCCCCCTTCCTTCGCGGTGTCCCGCGCCATCCGGGCGATACGCCGCAGCCGTCCGACGGAGGACGCCAACTCGCCGACCCCGGAGTAGAAGACGGACGGCGGCTGCGGCACGAGCGCCCCGACCTGCCGCCCGACTTCCTCGATGAGCCCCTGCACGGTGTCCGCGGGCTCCGCCCGCCGCTCCCGGTACGCCTTCTGCCGACAGGCGGCGGAGCAGTACACCGAGCTCCGCCCCTTCCGCCCCGCCCGCGCGGGCAACGCCTTCCCACAACTGCGGCACATGACATCGACCACGGGGACCTCCGGGGAGTTACGTAACGCTAGTTTCCAGCCCGTCCGGCGTTTGAGGACGAGCGCGTCAGCGCGATACGGGGGTCTGGGGGCGGAGCCCGCAGGGACGGGAAGGGTAGGGACGGCAGGGGCGAAAAACCCCTACCGCCCCAACCCACCCGCCACCTCCCGAAGCACCCCCAGCACCCACCCCACCGCAGCCCCCTCCTCCGCCCCCCGCCGCACCGCGGCGACCACATGCCGACGCGGGCGATCCTCGACAAGCTCCCGCATGACGACCCCCTCCCGTCCCACACAAGCCATCCGCGGCACCAGCGCCACCCCCATCCCCGCCTCCACCATGGACAGAATCGCCGTCCACCCAGCCGCCGAGTGCCCCTGATGGGGACTGAACCCGGCCGCCTCACACGCCCTCCGAGTGATGTCCGACCACGGCCCACTCCCCCCGAAGATCCATGACTCGGCGGCGAAGTCGGCCAACCGCACACCCGGCACGGCGGCGAGCGCATGGTCGCGAGGCAGCGCGAGATCAAGCGGATCGGCGAGCAACGGCACCCGGGTGAACCGCGGATCCGCCGCGGACGGCGCCTGCGCGGCGAGCGACAGCGCGAGATCCACCGCCCCGGCGCCGAGCAACTCGTACGCCTCCCCCGCCTCGGCCTCCCGCACCTGCACCACGACCCCGGGCCGGGTCACACGCAGCGCCCGCACGGCGGGCACGACGAGCGCGGGCACGGCGGTCGAGAAGGCCCCCACCCGCACCTCCCCGACCTCTCCGTGGGCATAAGCGGTCAACTCGGCGTCCGCGCGCTCCAGTTGCTCGAACACGGCCTCCGCGTGCCGCAGCACCAGCTCCGCCGCATCCGTGAGCCGCACCCGCCGCCCCTGCGCCTCCAGCAGGGTCACCCCGAGCTGCTTGGCGAGGTTGGTCAGCTGCTGCGACACGGCCGAGGGGGTCAGCAGCAGCGCCTCGGCGGTCGCGGTGACGGTCCCGCGTTCCCGCAGGGTCCGCAGAATCTGCAGCTTCTTGATGTCCCACTTGTCGTACTCGGCCATGGCGGCAACCTATCCCGCACCCGTTCAGCGGCCCCTGGGAGCGGCGCCGAGGACGACTCCGCCCAGGATCAGGGCCATGCAGACGAGCTGCGTCCCGGTCGTCGGCTCACCCAGGACCGCGTACGACAGGGCCGCCACGCACACCGGCTGGAGGTAGTAGACCGCTCCGGCGCGGGCCGCGCCGATCAGGGAGATCGCCTTGTTCCAGGCGAAGAAGGCGACGGCGGACGAGGCGACTCCGACGTAGAGGAGGGGTCCGACGGTGGCGGGCGTGGGCGCGAACCCGCCCTGGAGGGTCACGCTCAGCGCGTACGCCGGGAGCAGCATCGCCGTGCCCAGGGCGAAAGTGGTGAACAGGAAGGTGAGTCCGGTGAGTTCGGCGGGCCTGCGGCGCAGGAGCGCGCTGTACGAGGCGAAGCACGTCGCCGCCGCGATCATCCAGAGGTCGCCCGGGGCCAGGTCCAGGGAGAGCGAGCCCCCGCCGACCAGAAGCAGGACCCCGGCGCAGGCGATCAGCATCCCGGTGACCCGGCGCGCTCCCAGACGTACGCCGCCGCCCCGCTCGTACACCGCCATCAGGACCGGTGACGCGGCCATGATCATGCCCATGTTTCCGGCGGAGGTGGAGACGCCCGCCTGGTTGACCAGGGTGTTGTACACGGTGACGCCCAGGAGGGCGGCGAGGAGGACATGGCCCAGGCGGCGACGTACCAGCGCGCGCTGCCGCCAGGCCTGGCGCGCCGCGAACGGGGCGACCGCCACCAGCGCGACCGCCCAGCGCCAGAACGCCTGCTGCACGGGCGGCACGCTGTCGTGCAGGGCGCGCGCGGCGACGAAGCTGCCGGACCAGACGACCGTGGCGACGGCCGCGAGGGCGATACCGAGACCGGCGGCTCCCGTTCCCTTGGTCGCCGCTCCCTTGGTCGTCACGGTCGGCGTGCGGTGCGTACGGGTCCGGTCCAGGACTGCCACGAAAGTCTCGTACCTCTCCAGTGCTCGGTGATCGGTGATCGGTGATCGGTACCGAACTACCGTCGCAAGGCAGGACCTGTCATGTCCATCGAATCTTTTCGAGCATTCCTTTCAGAAGAACTGAAAGGTCCCTCCACGGCCACGCGGGTACGCGGCTTGAGCTGCCCGAAGACCGTCGCCCCGAACGCCAGCGTCATGCCGGCCAGTTGCACCGGCGTCAGCGCCTGCCCCAGCGCCGCCCAGCCGATGACGGCGGCGGTCAGCGGCGAGAGCGGGCCGAGGAGGGTGACCTGGGTGGCGGTGAGCCGGCCGATGCCGCGGAACCAGAGCCAGTACCCGACCGCCGTGTTCGCCAGCGCGAGGTACAGGTATCCGCCGACCGCCCGGCCGTCCAGCGCGGGCGGCGCACCCTCGACGAGGAGGGCAACGGGTGCGATCAGCAGCCCGCCGGCCGTCAGCTGCCAGGCGGTCAGCGCCAGCGGGCCGACCCCGTCCGGCCGCCCCCACCTCTTGGTGAGCACGGTGCCGGTGGACATCGACGCGGTCGAGGCGAGCGCCGCGAGCACGCCCACCGCGTCGAGCGCGCCCGCCGCCTTCAGGACGACGAGGCTGACACCGAGGGCCGCGGCGATGCCGGTGAGGAGCGTACGGAGGGTCGGGCGGTCGCTGAGCAGCAGCGCCGAGAGGCCCGCGACGAACAGCGGCCCGATCGAGCCGACGACCGCCGCCATGCCGCCGGGCAGCCGGTACGCGGAGAGGAACAGGAGCGGGAAGAAGGCGCCGATGTTCAGCGCGCCCAGCACCGCTGCCTTCCCCCACCAGACACCGCGCGGCAGTACCCGCGCCAGCGCGAGGAGCAGCAGCCCCGCGGGCAGGGCGCGCATCAGCCCCGTGAACAGGGGCCGGTCGGCGGGCAGGAACTCGGTGGTGACGGCGTAGGTGCTGCCCCAGGACATGGGGGCGAGCGCGGTGAGAGCTATGAGGGCGGGGCGGTTCGCGGCCATGAGGGCACCCGGTTTCAAGGCAGGTCGGAGCGAGTCAGAGTAGGTCAGCGGAAAGTAGCTTAGTCGTAAGCTACTTTCCGTCAAGCCACTTTCTTGCGAACGACCGACCTGCGACGGATACTCCCCCCATGAACGCGAGCCCGCAGGACACGGCCCCCAAGGCAGCCCCCAAGGCCTCCTCGGCTTCCAAGACCACCAAGACCTCCAAGGTCCGCAACGACCCCGTCGACGCGATCATCGAGCAGTGGGCCACCGTCCGGCCGGACCTCGACACCGCGGCGATGGAGGTCTTCGGGCGGATCTTCCGGCTCTCGCGGGCGATGAGCGACCGGATGGAGAAGGCGTACGTGCGCTTCGGGATCTCGCGCGGGGAGTTCGACGTACTGGCGACCCTGCGCCGCTCGGACGCCCCGTACACGCTCTCGCCCCGGCAGCTCTCGGCGACGCTCATGATGACCACGGGCGGGATGACCGGACGCCTCGACAAGCTGGAGCGGGCCGGGCTGCTGCGGCGCTCGCCCGATCCGCACGACCGGCGCGGGCTCCGGGTGACCCTCACGGACGAGGGCCTGCGCCTGATCGACGGGGCCGTCGAGGCGGGCCTGGCCGCCCAGACGGAGGCCCTCTCCGCCCTCGACGAGGATCAGGCCGGCCAACTGGCGGGCCTGTTGCGCCAGTTGCTGGCGGCCACCGAGTAGAGGCCACCACTAGAGTGAAAGGGTGACCACCACGCCGGAGAACCAGCCGCCACGGATCACCGAGGACGACCGCGACACGGCCGTGCGGCGTCTGCAGGACGCGTACGCCGTAGGGCACCTCTCGCACGAGGAGATGGACGAACGCCTCCACCAGGCGCTCACCGCCGAGACGCACGGCGAGCTGGTACCGGCGCTGGCCTCGCTCCCGGACGTGGACGCGGGCCCCACGTCCACGATCGCCGCCAACGGCGGACGGATCGAGCGGCGCGGCGCATGGCGGGTGCCGCGGTTCCTCAAGGTCGAGTCCGCATACGGAAGGGTGCACCTCGACCTGTCCCGGGCGGTCATCGAACACCCGGTGGTCGACATCGAGTTGCAGCTCGGCTCCGGCAAGGCGAAGATCACGGTGCCTCACGACGCGGTTGTCGACTTCGAGGATCTGCACACCGTGTGGAAGACACCGCTCTACAGAATCCCGCGACGCTCCCGCCCCGGCGGGCCGAGGATCCGGATCACCGGGACCATGCATTTCGGCCGGCTGAAGATCCGCCACGCACGACGCTGATCACGCACGACGCCGAGGTCCCGGCCGACGCCGGGACCAGCGGCACTTCTTGTTCGTCCTCTCCTCTAGGCGGCGCCCACCGCCGCGGCCAGCGCCGCCTCGGTCTCCGTCGCGTCCGGGGACTCCGACGCCCAGGCCACGTATCCGTCGGGCCGCACCAGCATCGTCGTACGCCGGTCGCTCGCCCAACTCTCCACGGTGAGACGGTCCTTGCGGTCCCCGGCCTCGTACGACTGCGCAGCCGACCCCGGAGCCGTCCCCGGAGCCGACTTCGGCGTGACGAGGACGAACCGGCCGCCGCGCAGGGCCTCGTAGAGACGGCCGCTTTCCAGGGCGACGTCCGGGACGCGCGTGCCGACGAGGGAGTGGGAGCCGCGCGGCGCCCCGTACGCGTACCCGATGCCCGTGATCCGGCCCGCCGCCTTGCGACGGGCGGGGCCGACGTGGTTGAGGAACGTGGTGAGCGTGGCGCGCAGCGCCAGCGTCCAGGGGTACTTGGCCATCGCGAGCCGTACGATGCCGCCGCTGCTGCGCAGGACCGACTTGCCCACGGGGTGGCGCTCGGCCTGATAGGTGTCCAACAGGGCGGCGTCCACATGCCCGTTGAGGACGGCCGCGAGCTTCCAGCCGAGGTTCGCCGCGTCCTGGAGTCCGGTGTTCATGCCCTGGCCGCCGGCCGGGGTGTGCACGTGCGCGGCGTCCCCGGCGAGGAAGACCCGCCCCACCCGGTACGCGGGCGCCTGGCGCTCATCGCTGTGGAAGCGGGACATCCAGCGGGCGTCGCGCATGCCGTAGTCGCGGCCGAGGGCGAGCCGGGCGATCTCCTTGACCTCGTCGAGCTCGAGCGGCTCACTGTCAGGGACGTTGCGGCCGCGGTGCCAGCCGATCACCCGGTAGTAGCCGTCGCCGAAGGGCGCGATGAAGGCGAAGGCGTCGCCGACGGCGTTGGCGGTCAGCACCGACTCCGGCTTCTCGTCGAGCAGGACGTCCGCGAGGACGACGGACCGGATGACCGACTTGCCGGGGAACGGCAGCCCGACCGCCTCCCGCACCGCGCTGCGCATCCCGTCCGTACCGACGACGTACGCGGCCGTGAGCTGCTCCGACTCGCCGTCCCGGCTACCGTTCGGGCCCCGGACTTCGAGCGTCACACCATCCGCGTCCTGGCTCAGTCCGGTCACCTCGGTCTCGTACACGAACCGCACCCCGGCCTCCTCCGCCCGCCGCTGCAACACCTTCTCCACCTCGTACTGCGGAATGACGAGGAGGTGGTTGAAGCGGGAGGGGAGGGTGTCGAGGGCGACGGTGAGACGACCGAAAAGGCGGATGCGGTCGAGGCGCTGACCTTGGGGCTCCAGGCCGTCGGCGAGGCCGCGGGCGTCGAGCTGCTCCAGAGTGCGGGCGTGCAGGACGAAGGCGCGGGAGAGGTTGCTGATCTTGTGCGGGCGCTTCTCGACGAGGGTGACGGGGACGCCGGCGGTGGCGAGGTCGCCGGCCAGCAGCAGCCCGGTGGGGCCGGAGCCGACGATGATGACGTTGCGGGAAGCGATGGGGCGGGTCTTGCCGTTCATGGCGGCCTCCTGATGCCAACGCTTGTTGGTCAACGCCTGTTGGCCAACGCTTGTTTGCAAACATACGGCGACTCACGTCGGAATGTCAACACTCGTTGGCCAACAACTGTTTGCCAACGCACGTCGACCTCCCACCCCGCGGGCCGTCAACACCCGTTGGCCAACACAAGGTGACCCACCCTGGACCGTCAACACATGTTGGCCTACGTTTGTTGGCATGGCTGTCAAGGAACCCCCCACACCCACACCCGCGCCCTCGGCGTCCGCCGAACCGGCCACACCGGCCGCATCAGCCGCATCAGCCGCATCAGCCGCATCAGCGCAACCACCCCGCCGCTCCGACGCCACCCGCTCGGCCATCCTCACGGCCGCCCGCGAGCGCTTCGCCGCCGACGGCTACGAACGCGCCACGATCCGCGCCATCGCCAAGGACGCGCGGATCGATCCGTCCATGGTGATGCGCTACTACGGCTCGAAGGAAGGGCTGTTCGCCGCCGTTCTCGACGTCGATCTGCGGCTGCCCGACCCGGCGGGGCTCGATCCGGACGACGTGGGCCGCGTTCTGGTGAGCCACTTCCTCGACCTCTGGGAGGAGAACGAGGTGCTCACGGCGATGCTCCGGGTCGGCGTCACCAACCCGGCCGGTGCCGAGCGCATGCAGGGCATCGTCAGGGACCAGCTCACGCCGGTCGCCGTGCACGCCTGCCCCGACCCCGAGCAGGCCCCGGCACGGGCCGCGCTCTGCGCCTCCCAGCTGCTCGGCCTCGCGCTCGCCCGCTACGTCCTGCGATTCCCACCGGCCGTCGCGCTGGTCCGCGAGGAGATCGTGGCGTGGCTGGGGCCGACGGTGCAGCGGTATCTCACGGCGCCGAATCCGTAGCCGAAGGCGCCCCCGCGACCGGGGCCCTTGAGGAAAAACGCGTCGAGGGAGTCCGCGCACCCGGCGGGTGCGCGGACTCCCTCGACGGAAAGAGCCGGTGAGAAGGGCTGGGAATCAGCTCTGCTTCTGCTGCTTGTGGGACTTGTCGAGGACCATCACGAGGCCCGCGATGATCGCGAACAGCGCGAGCGGCGCCACGACGTAGAGGCCCAGCGTGTCGATCACGCTCAGGCCATTGCCGGGGTCGTCACCGTCGTCGCGGGTGAGGGCGAGCGCGGGGGACGACATGAGCAGCATCATCAGCGTCGTACCGGCAGCCAGGGCGCCGGCGCGCAGGGCGTTCTTCTTGTCCACGGTGCAAACGTAGCGAACACCCGAATGAGCCGCGCGCCCGGGGGTGCCGTACGGAGGTCTCCGGGTTCCCTACGGAGGCCTCAGGGTCCCGCGTGCCCGCCCGTTCCACCGCTCCCTCCAGCACCCGAACGCCCCCGCAACACCTCCATCAGCGCATGCAGGCGGGGCGACGCGGCCAGCTCCTCCAGTGTCACCGGGCGGCCCTCGGCGTCGGCGATGGGCAGGCGCCAGTTGGGGTACTGGTCCCAGGTGCCGGGCAGGTTCTGCGGGCGGCGGTCGCCGACCGTGTCCGGGAGCCAGACGCCGATCATGCGGGCCGGGGTGCGCAGCAGGAACCGGTGCACGGCCTGGATCTCGGCCTCCTCCGACACCGCGGAGCACCCGCCGCTCGCGCCGCTCAGCAGCCCGAGCCGGGTCAGCAGCGCCAGCCACTCCCCCGCCTCCGCTGCCGCCGCGGCCCGCTCCTCCTCCAGGGAGCCGGTCAACAGGCCCAGTCGGTCCCGGAGTTCGACGTGGTCGCCGGTGAGCCGGGACGCGGTGGGCGGCAGGTCGTGCGTGGTGGCGGTGGCCAGGCAGTCGGCGCGCCAGCGCTCGGGGGGAAGGGGCTGTCCGTCGCCGTCCCAGTCGCGCTCGAACCACAGCACCGATGTGCCGAGCACCCCGCGCTCGTGCAGTGTCTCGCGCACCCCGGGTTCCACGGTGCCGAGGTCCTCGCCGATCACCAGCGCCCCGGCGCGCGAGGCCTCCAGGGTCAGGATCGCGAGCATCGCCTCGGCGTCGTAGCGGACGTATGTGCCCTCCGTGGGCGGCTGTCCCTGCGGGATCCACCAGAGCCGGAACAGGCCCATGACGTGGTCGATGCGCAGGGCGCCCGCGTACCGGAAGAGGGCGCGCAGGAGGCGGCGGTAGGGGGCGTAGCCCGAGGCGGCCAGCCGGTCCGGGCGCCAGGGCGGCAGGCTCCAGTCCTGGCCGCGCGCGTTGAAGGCGTCCGGGGGCGCGCCCACCGACATGCCCGCGGCGAAGTACTCCTGCTGCGCCCACGCGTCGGCCCCTTCCGGGTGTACGCCGACCGCGAGGTCGTGCACGAGCCCGACGGCCATCCCCGCGTCGCGGGCCGACCGCTGGGCGGTGGCGAGTTGGGCGTCGGTGAGCCAGGCGAGACGGCTGTGGAAGTCGACGCGGTCCATCAACTCGCCCCGGGCTCGGGCGGTTTCGGGCGAGCGGGGGTCGCGCAGCCCGGCGGGCCACGTCCGCCAGTCGGAGCCGTACACCTCGGCGAGCGCGCACCAGGTGACGTGGTCCTCCAGCGCCTCGCCCTGCTCGGCGAGGAAGTCGACGTACGCGGCCCGCCGCCCCGGCCCGAGCGGCACGGCGCGTACGAGCTCCAATGCCTCGCGCTTGAGCTCCCACACGGCGTCGCGGTCGATCAACGCGCCCTTGTGCAGCACGGATTCACGCAGCCGCTCGGCGCGCTCCAGCAGCGCCCGTACCCGGTCGCGGTCGTCGACGTACGCGAATTCGGGGATGTCCTCGACCCGCAGGTGCACCGGGTCGGGGAAGCGACGGGAGGAGGGGCGGTACGGGGAGGGGTCGGTGGGGGCGCCGGGTACGGCCGCGTGCAGCGGGTTGACCTGCACGAATCCGGCGCCGAGCGCCCGGCCCGCCCAGGCGGTCAGCTCGGCGAGGTCACCGAGGTCGCCCATGCCCCAGGAGCGGCGGGAGAGGAGGGAGTAGAGCTGGACGAGGAGTCCGTATGTGCGTCCGGGCGGGCTGGGCAGCCGGGCGGGGGCCACGACGAGGTGGACGTCGGCGGTACGGCCGTCGGGGGCGGTGGCGTACAACGCGTGGACGCCGGGCGGGAGTTGCTCGGCCGAGGCGCGGGTCTCGCCCTGTTCGGTCTCGATACGGAGGCGGGTGCCGTCCGGCAGTTCGGCCAGCAGGGTGGGGGCGCGGCCTCCCCAGCACACCACCGTCGGCGGCAGCAGCCGCTTCCGCGTCTCGGCCTCCCGGGAGGCGAGGGCCGCGCGTACGGCATCCGCGGTGCTCGCGTCGACGCCGAGCGCCGCCAGGGCCGCGACGAGCGCGGCGTCCGAGGCCGCGACCGTACGGTCCGGGGACGGGCGGTAGGAGGTGGCGACGCCGTGCAGTTCGGCGAGCCGGGACAGGGGCGTCGTCTGCGGGGGCGTCGTCTGCGGAGGGTCGGCGGGCCGACGAGGTGCCATCTAGACCCCCGAGGCGGCGCCGGTGGAGGTGGGCTCGCTCGTCAGGTGCGCGGCGTCGGCCAGCGGCGGCTCACTGGTGAGCGGTTCGGCGTCGGGGAGTGGGGGTTCGCTGGTCAGCGGCGGCTCGGCGCCGGCGCCCTCCGCGCTGAAGACGCGCAGCTGAGGGTCCCCGTGCGGACGCGGGTTCACGAGGTGGACGGACGGCTCCGCCTCGCGTTTGGACAGGGCCGAGAGCAGAAGGTGTGCCGATGCGGCCACAGGGGCCTCCTTGTCGAGACGACAGCTGGCGGGTCACCGCAGCCCTACCCAGCGGGCGCGACGGCAGACGTACACGGACGAACAACGTGCTTCTGGTCACATTCTGTTCCACCCCATGACGCGCGTGGGTGAGGAGACGCCGTACGGGGGCGCACGCCCTCGGTGCACGCGTGGTGAGCCGCTGTGGCGGCAGGGGGTTGCCGCGGCGTGAACCGATGGCCCCGAGGGGGTCGATAGACGGGGTGTGAGACTGTTCCGCCCCATGAGGGGCCACCGGGAGGACGCTACGGACGCGGCGCTGCTGCGGGCCGTCGCGGACGGGGACTCGGCGGCGATGGCCGCGCTGTACGACCGGCATGCCGGGTGGTTGCACACGCGGCTGACCCGGCGGTGCGCCGACCCCGAGGTCGTACGGGAGGTGCTGCAGGACACCTTCGTGACCGTGTGGCGGTCGGCGGCCGCACACCGGGGTGCGGAGGCGGGCGGCTGGCTGTGGACGATCGCGGCGCGGCGGCTCGTCGACGCGCGGCGGGTGCAGGAGCGGGCCGCGCGGGTCGAGTACGCGGCGCCCGGGCCCGCGCCCTCCGCCGAGGAGCGCGTGCTGGCGGGCCTGGAGTACGGGGACGTGGGTACGGCCCTTGACCGCATCTCGCCCGAACTCCGCGACGTGCTGCGCGCCACGGTCATCGACGGGCTGACCACCCGCGAGACGGCCCGTCTGCTCGGGATCCCCGAAGGCACGGTGAAGACCCGCGCGATGCGCGCCCGCGCCGAACTCCGCGCGGCCCTCGCCCACCTGAACCCGTCCTTGAACCCGTCTCTGGCCCCAACCCCGCTGGGAGGCCCGGCATGACCGGCTGGCACGCCCCCGACGATCTCGTCGCCCGTTACGCGGACGGCTCCCTCCCGGAGACCGACGCCTGGTCCCTGGAGAAACACCTGGAGAGCTGCGGGACGTGCGCCGCACGTGTCTCGCGCGCGGCCCGTGCGGGGGCGGCGGGAGTGGTGCTGGCGGAGGTACGGGACGCGGTCCTTGCCGCGGTGCGCGAACCGGCGTCGGCCGCTGCACGGGGCTCGGCGTCCGCACAGGCCTCCGCGTCCGCACAGGCCTCCGCGTCCGCACGGGCCTCGGTATCCGCACCCGCGCCAGGGCACGCGCCGGCCGTCAGGGGGCGGCTCGGGCTACGGCCGGTCGCGGGCGGCACCGCCCGGCGTGGCCGGTTGCCCTGGGCCGCCCCGCATGCCGTTCCCGCCGTCGGGGGACGGCTCGGACGGATCGGACGGATCGGACGGATCGTGTGGGCCGCCGGGCCCGCCCTGCGTGGGGCCTGGGCCGGGGCCGTCGTGCTGGTCGCCGTGGGGGCGCTCGCGCTCGCGTACGGGGGCGGGTTCGACGGCGCGCGGCCGCTGCTGCTGGCCGTGGCGCCGGTCGTACCCGTGGCGGGGGTCGCCCTCTCGTACGGGCGGCACGCCGATCCGCTGCACGAGATCGTCGCGACGTCGCCCTCCGGCGGGCTGCGGCTGGTGCTGATGCGGACGGCCGGCGTGCTGGCGGTGAGCGTGCCGCTGCTGACGGTGGCGGGACTGCTGCTCCCGCCCGCCGGCCCGCGCGTGCCGCAGGCACCAGCGGCGGCCGCCTGGCTGCTGCCCGGACTCACCCTGACGCTGGCCACGCTGGCGCTTGCCGGGTACGTGGGCTGCCGTACCGCCTCCGCGGTGGTCGGCGGCGGCTGGCTGCTCGCGCTTGCGGCGCCCGTCCTCACGGCCGCCGGCCCCGTCATGACGACCCGCCTCACGCACCAGCTCTCCCTCTACTTCACCGGCGCCTCACCGCAGGCGGGCTGGGCGGCGGCGTCCGCGCTCTGCGCCCTCCTCCTCGCCGCGCGCCGTTCCGCGTACGACCGTCTGGAGACGATGTGAACACCCTTGGTTTGCCCGGCACTTCGATGACGGACGACGGTATGGGCACCGGAACCGCCTCCATCCGGGTCTCCGGACTGACCGTCCGGCACCGCAAAACCACCGCCCTGGACGCCGTCGACCTGGACTTCGGCCCCGGCGTCCACGGTCTGCTCGGCCCCAACGGCGCCGGCAAGACCTCCCTCATCCGCGTCCTCGCGACGGTCGCGGAGCCCACCGCGGGCCGGGTGGAGATGCTCGGCAGCGACCTCCGCCACCACCGGGAACGCAGTGCGGTCCGCCGGGAACTGGGCTATCTGCCGCAGGACTTCGGGTACTACCCGGGGTTCACGGTGCGGGAGTTCGTGGCGTACGTGGCCTGGCTGAAGGAGGTGCCGGGATCGGCCGCCCCGGCCGCGGTCGAGCGGGCCGTGGCCCGGGTCGGGCTCGCCGACCGTATCGACGCGAAGGTCAAGACGCTGTCCGGCGGCATGATCCGGCGCGTCGGCATCGCCCAGGCCATCGTGAACGACCCTCGCGTCCTGCTCCTCGACGAGCCCACCGCGGGCCTGGACCCGGAGCAGCGTGTCGAGTTCCGCGCACTGCTGCGGGACCTGGGCCGGACCGCCATCGTGCTCGTCTCCACCCACCTGGTGGAGGACGTGGCCGCGGCCTGCACGGACGTCATCCTGATCGAGGCCGGCCAGGTCGCCTACCGCGGCACGCCCCACTCCCTCGCCGCCCTCGGCGCCGACGGCCACGAGTCCGACGGCAACGCCATCGAGCGCGGCTACACCACGGTCCTGCGCGGCCACCGCGCTTCGACGGGGGCCGCCCGATGAACGTACGCATCCAGCCCGACGGGGACCACCCGGCAACCACGCACACCCAGACCGACGAAGACCGCCGAACAAACCCGCGGCCCGAACCCGACGGCAGCCGCCCGACAGACCCACAGACCCAGCCCCGCGGCAACCGCCCGGCAGTCCCTCAGCCCCAACCCCACGGAAGCCCCCGGATGAGCGCGCCCACCCGGGAGGCGCCCGCCCGGAGTGCGGGCTCCGCCCCGCACCCCCTCCGCGTCGAGTCCCTTCGCGGGTTCGCCCCCTGGGCAGCCGCGGCGCTGCTGCTCGCTCTCGCCTGGATGCTCGCCGCCACGGCGGCGCAGTGGCAGGGCAGTTGGGGTGAGACGACAGGCAAGCTGGGCATCGCGAGCGGCATGATCATCGTTCCGTTCGCGCTCGCCGCGGGGGCCTGGCAGGGTGGCCGGGAGCGTCGGCTGCGGATGGTGGAACTGCGAGCCTCGACCGCTCGTACACCACTCGCCCAGCTCCTGACGGCCGCCCTGCCGCTCGCCTGCTGGCTCGCGGCGGCGTACCTGGTGGCGGTGGCCGGCGTGCTGCTCGCCTGCGCGCGGTACGCGTCGGCGGGCGGCCCGGTCCCGACCGTCTTCGCGGGGACCGCACTCTCGATCGCCGCGTGCACACTGCTCGGTCATGTGGCCGGGCGGGTGATGCCCTGGCGGCTGACCGCTCCCGTGCTCGCGATCTGCGGATACGTCCTGTTGGGCACCGTCGGCCACTCGCAGTCGGGCCTCCGTCACCTCGCCCCCGCGTACCTGCGCTTGTTCGGCGACGAGGACGTCCCGGTCTGGTGGTATCCGCTCGTATCGGCCCTGTGGGCGGCCGGGCTCGCCGCCGCCGCGGCCCTGGCCCATGCCGCGTACCGCCGCGCCACCGCGCTGCTGCCGCTCGCGGCCGCGCTCTGCGCCGCCGTCCTCCTGGTCCACACGGGCGACGGCGTGCTGCGCGACAACCCGCTCGCCCACCGCCAGGTGTGCGACGACTCCACCACCCCGCGCGTCTGCGTCAACGCCACCTACCCCGGCATGCTCCCGGAGGTGACCCACGCGCTGTCCGGTCTCACCGGCCGGCTGAAGGGCGTGCAGAACCTCCCGGTCCGCTTCGAGGACCTGCCGCGCCGCCCGCACAACGACGAGGCAGAACTGCCGATGCTCACCCCGTTCGGCTGGTCGTCCGTCCGCGGCAAGGTGACCGATCCGGAGCAGTACGCCTGGGAGGGCGCCGTGACGTTGGTCCGCCCGGAGTGCGAGGAGCCGCCGTCCGCGCAGCGCATCCAGGTCACCGACGAGGCCGTACTGCGCTGGCTGGCCCCGAACTCCGTACAGAAGGACATACGCGAGCGCTCCGTGGCATCGGCCCGGCAGCGGGGTGACACAAAGGACCTCGCGAAGTACCGCGCCGAGGACAAGGCGTACGCGCACCTCACCGCCATGACCGACAACGAGCGCCGCTCCGTGCTCAGCCGCTACTTCGCCACGGCCCAGGACTGCGACCCGAACCCGAGCGAGGTCCCGTCCCTGTGAACGCCCTGCGCAGAGTCACCCCGCTGACCCCTCTCGTCCTCTACGCCCGCTCCCGTGCCCTCCCGACCACCCTGGCCGCCCTCGCCTGCGCCGCCCTCCTCACCCTCTGGGTGGCGAGCCGCACGGACATCTACCTCGACCCGTACCGCAGGGTCCCGCTGCTCTCCCTCGCCCCGCTGCTGGCCTCGGCGGCGATCGGTGTGAGCTTCCACTCGTACGCGCGGGACCTGGACGACACCGCCGTACGCCCCTGGTGGCCGAGGCGCCTGGCCCATCTGCTGGCCCTCACCGCGCTCGCGGCGGCGGTGCTCGCGCTCGCCGTGCCGGGGCACACACAGGTGTTCGGTGCGGCGGGGATGGTCCGCAACACGCTGGGCGCCGTCGGCATCACGGCGGCCGGGGCGGTGCTGTTCGGCGCCCGGGCGAGCTGGATGCCGACGACGCTGTACTTCAGCGCCGTATACCTGTCGACCGCCTCGCCGCGTGTGAGTAAGGAGACAGTCCTGGCCTGGCCCACGCAGACAGGCCCCCAGCACGGCGCCTGGGCCGCCGCCCTCGCACTCTTCGTGCTGGGCACGGCACTCTACGCGGTGCGCGGTTCCCGCCCCGAAGGGCCCCGCGTCTGACGCGGGGCCGCACGGGGCCAGGCCTCGGGTATGCAAAAGCCCGGATCGTCAGGCAGAGATGCCGTCGATCCGGGCCATCGCGTCCTCCGCGCCGTACGGCTGCAGGTAGGGCAGCCAGCGCGGGTCCCTATGCCCGGTTCCGATGATGCGCCACGCGAGCCCCGACGGCGGGGCGGGTTTATGGCGCAGGCGCCAGCCGATCTCGACCAGGTGACGGTCGGCCTTGGTGTGGTTGCAGCGGCGGCATGACGCCACCACGTTTTCCCAGGCGTGCTGACCTCCGCGGGAGCGCGGGATGACGTGGTCGACGCTGGTTGCGACGCCACCGCAGTACATGCACCGGCCGCCGTCGCGAGCGAACAGAGCTCGCCTGGTCAGCGGAACGGGCCCCCGGTAAGGGACCCGCACGAACCTCTTCAGCCGGACCACGCTGGGTGCGGGGACAGTAACGGTTGCACTATGCATAAAGGCGCCGGATTCCTCGAGGCAGATGGCCTTGTTCTCGAGGACGAGGACGAGCGCGCGGCGGAGCGGTACGACGCCGAGCGGCTCGTACGACGCATTGAGGACCAGGACATGCGGCACGGATGCCTCCTTGTACGCCGGCGGCGCGTGGCTCGCGCCGGGACGATCTGTGGCCAGTGTCCCCGAATGCCTGGTGGAAGCGCCACCATGTCCCGGTAACGGGCTGGGAGTGTTTTCGACCACACCTTCTTCATCCCCAGGTGAGCACAGTCTCTCCCTCGAACATGGCAACGATCCACACACAATGCCCCGTTAGTGTGGTGGTTCTGCCCGACCGGTGCCCCTCACGTGTCCCAGCCGCGGGCAGACCGCTACGCCTGGAGGTACCTGCCGTGTCCCTGCCCGTCCTATTGGCCGCCGGTTCGACCCCGTCGCCGTCCCCCTCGACGTCGACGCACCCGACGGTCGCCACGCTTCAGGACGCCCAGGAAAGTGCGACCAACGCCGCCAGCTGGGTCGAGCAGAACTGGTCCACCTGGCTCAGCATCGGCCTGCGGGTCCTGCTGATCCTGGTGATCGCGGCGGTACTGAGAGTGGCGGTCCGGCGCGCCATCACCAAGCTGATAGAGCGCATGAACCGCACGGCGCAGGCCGTCGACGGCACCGCGCTCGGCGGCCTGCTGGTCAACGTCGAGCGCCGCCGCCAGCGCTCCCAGGCCATCGGCTCGGTGCTGCGCTCGGTCGCGTCCTTCCTGATCATGGGCACGGCCGCGCTGATGATCCTCGGCACGTTCGAGATCAATCTGGCCCCGCTGCTCGCCTCCGCGGGGGTGGCCGGTGTCGCCATCGGTTTCGGTGCGCGCAACCTGGTCACCGACTTCCTCTCCGGCGTCTTCATGATCCTCGAGGACCAGTACGGCGTCGGCGACTCGATCGACGCGGGCGTCGCCTCCGGCGAGGTCATCGAGGTGGGCCTGCGCGTGACCAAGTTGCGCGGCGACAACGGCGAGATCTGGTACGTCCGCAACGGCGAGGTCAAGCGCATCGGCAACCTCTCCCAGGGCTGGGCCACCGCCGGCGTCGACGTCACCGTCCGTGCCTCGGAGGACCTGGACCACGTCCAGTCCGTCCTGAGCGAGGTCGCCGAGGCGATGAGCAAGGAAGAGCCCTGGAACGAGCGCCTGTGGGGCCCGATCGAGATCCTCGGCCTGGACAGCGTCCTCCTGGACTCGATGGTCGTCCGCGTCTCCGCCAAGACCATGCCCGGCAAGGCGCTGAGCGTCGAACGCGAGCTGCGCTGGCGCATCAAGCGCGCCTTCGACGCCGCCGACATCCGCATCGTGGGCGGCGCCGCGGCGGCGGAGCCGGAGGAGGAGCCCGCTGACCCGACGGCGGCCGTGGCGGCCCCGTCGGCCCTCGCGAACCCGACATCGCCGCAGTCCGTGGCGGCTGCGCCGATCGTGCCCGCACCGTCGGCCGCTCCGAAGTAGCGGACACAGCCGGTACGAAGGAGGCGGCGCCCGGGTGTTCCGGGCGCCGCCTCCTTCGTATGTACGGCCCGCCGACCGCCGGAGCGGTTCAGCACGCTCGTTCGAGTGAACGGGCGCGGAATCCCAGGTCGTGAGGCGACCGGTTGACCCATCGTTCGGCCGGGGCACCCAGCGCGGGCTTAGCCTGACACCAGCTCGACGAGGAGGACCAGCGATGAGCGCCGAACCCGTTATGGAGGCGGTCATGAATCCGAAGCAGGACCCCATCGATCTGCTGATCGCGATCGAGGAGGCGTCAGAGACGCCGATTCGACCCGAGTACATCGAGGGGATGGCCATCGTGCCACCGGCACCGAACGACAACCACAACGACGGCGCCTTCGAGCTGTCCTTCCAGTTCCGCTCCGCCGGGATGCGCCTCGTGGGCATGGGCAACGGCTACCGAGCGGCTCATAAGGACGGCAGCACCATGTCGCTGCTCATCCCGGACTTCTACGTCCGCCGCCGCAGGCCCTCCGAACTGGACGAGTTGTACTGCAAGGCCCACAAGGGCTGGTACCCCATCGACATGATCGCCCTGGTCGGCGAAGTCACCTCCACCAACCACGAGACGGACACCGGCCCCAAGCTACGCACCTACGCCGCCGCCGGAGTCCCTGTCTACGTCCTGATCAACCGCAACACGAAGACGGCCCACTGCTACTCCGAGCCGATTCTCCCCGGCGAGGACCCCGCCGAGGCGCACTACGCCACCGAGGTCAAGGTCGACCTGGGCCACCCACTCCCGCTCCCCGCCCCGTACCCCGCACTCGACACAGCTCCCTTCCTGGACAGCTGATGGGGAGTGCCGTCAGCCGAACCAGTTCACGTCACTGAGCTGACTGCCGGGACGCGACGTACTGCATCAGGACCCCGCCGGCCATGGATTCGTACGCTGCCCTCACGCCGGCTTCTCCTCCGCAAGCCTCTCCGGCCGAACCTGCTCGACGGCCACCAGGCCCCCGGCCCGTGCTATCTGGCACACCGCGACAAAGGATGACCCCTTCCCCAGACCGGCCACCCCCAGGAGGCCTTCTCCGTCGTGGACATCGAGGAGGACGGTCCCCGAGGCCGCGTCGAAGGTCATCGATCCCCAGACGGATCGGTCCGAACGCCCAGGACGCCACCGGAAGTGGATTTCCTCGCGGCCCTTCTCGGCGACGTCGGCGACGAGGAACGCCCGGTCCGACGCGGTCAGTTCGCCACGGATCCGCTCCTGCCAGCCGTCCGAGACGGGTGCCGTGCGCAGCAGATGCGTCTGCCGCTCGTCCAGGGCCCCGGCCGAGAGCGGCACGCCGACCCCACGAGCCCGCCTCCTCAGCAACAGCACCCCGATGGCCGCCGTTGCGAGACTCACGGCGCCCCACCCCGCGAGGCTGCCGGCCACCTGGTCGCCCACGGCTTCCCAGGTGAATTTGTCCGGCCAGAGGGAGAAGGCCAGCTGAGTGACCATCACGGAGACGCACCTGCCCGCGGCCGCGCCCCAGCACGCCAGCAACAGCCTCATGAGCGGGCCGCCGGGCAGAGCATGTCCCAGGCCTCTCGGAACCACTCGTCCTTCGCGGGTACGACGCCACACTCGATCGAGGCGCCACCGCTCCCGTACCAGGACGTGACGCTGCCGTAGAGCGGCGCGGCCTTCCCGCTGCGCCAAGCAGCAGAAGACGGCGTGCCGGAGGCAGCCGACGAAGCACCGGACCGCGTCTCGCAGGACACGGCAGCAGCCGTCAGCAGACACACCGGTCCCGCCCATGCCATGCGGTTCGCCTTCATACAGTCACTTCCGGAGAGTTCGGCTCAGGTTGGGGATGTTCGGGCTGGAGCCCTGGACGCCCGGCACCGTACGTCATCAAAAAACGGGGACCTGTGAGCGTGCACAGGACGGACAGGCCACCGTCACCACATGGTGACCTCGAACCGCGCCAACACCCTTGACGCATCCAGGCACAGAGGACTCAAGCAGTTCACGCCTGTGATGGGACTGTGCGGACACCGCCGAAGCATTCCTGCCACATCGGACAGATGGGCCCCAATGCCCGCCGCACGGCCCCGACCTGCATTTATGGAGGATCGTGACGAAGTCGTGATGGACATGAACCGGGCCGGGATCCATCGCTCCCGCCTGGCAGGAATTAATGCTCTTCACAGGTCGCCCGCACACCCGACACATTCGCCCACCCCTTATCGTCACCCTCAACCGCGGGCCCTTGTTCTGGTGCTCAACGCCCAGGTGTCCGCTTCGAATGTGGGGAATCCATGCGCAAATACGCCATAGGCGCCGCCGTTTCCGGTGCCCTGGCTCTGTCCGCCCTGGCCGTGCCGACCGCGTCGGCCGCCACGCCGGACCTCACCTTCTCCGATGTGGTGGTGAACGGCGGGAAGGCGATCGTCGTCGGGACCACCAGCACGGTGAAGATTCCGGTCACGTACACGCTGACCCGCCCGTCCGACCTCGTGATCGACTACAAGAACAACGCCGCGGGCATCGCGCTCTACCGGGGCTCCCTCTCGGCCATCGGCAACGAGATAGAGAGCGAGGACGCGCCCAGCTGCACCGCCACCGCCACGACCGACACCACGGTGACGGAGTCCTGCACCGAGACGATCGCCCTCGATCCGATGGACTACCTGTTCGAGGCCGCGGACGCCACGACCTGGAAGGTCGCCGGCTTCTACGGACACATCGCCGAGGACAACGACGACTCCGACGGCCACGTCAGCTTCGAGTACGGCTACGACATGTGGGGCGGCCTCGGCACGGCCCAGCTGAAGCGCGCCGCCAAGCTCACCACCAACGCCACCCCGGAGCCGGCCGTCGCGGGCAAGACGATCACCGTCAAGGGCGCCCTGACCCGGGCCAACTGGGAGACGAGCAAGTACGCGGGCTACCAGGGCCAGTCGGTGGTTCTCCAGTTCCGGGCCAAGAGCAGCGACACCTACACGACCGTGAAGACGGTGACCTCCGGCACCGCCGGGGCCCTGTCGACCACCGTGAAGGCCTCGAAGAGCGGCTACTTCCGCTACAAGTTCGCGGGTACGTCCACCACCGGCGCGAAGACGTCCACCGGTGACTACCTCCAGGTGGACCCGGCGCCCATCAAGCTGTAAGGCGCACGCCGGCACCCAGCCGCCCCCGCAGGTAACGACTCTGTTGCCTCGGGGGCGGTTTCTATTGACGCACGCTCTGCCGTCGGCCTACTTTCCTCTCACCCAATAGGAAACTTTCCTAACAATGATCTTGGCGTGGACTTCCCCGCCCGGTCACTGGAAAGCTGGGCAGTCGAGAGAGGCAGGTGTCGACACACATGGCAGGATCCGCCGGTACACCGGGCACTCCGCGCGTCCTGCGCGCCATGAACGACCGCACCGCCCTCGATCTGCTTCTCGCGCACGGACCCCTGTCGCGGACCAGGATCGGGAAGCTCACCGGGCTGTCCAAGCCCACCGCCTCACAGCTCCTCGCCCGCCTGGAAGCGGCCGGACTGGTGCTCGCCACCGGCACCAGTGAAGGGCGCCCCGGCCCCAACGCCCAGTTGTACGTGGTCAATCCGGGCGCGGGCTATGCGGCGGGCCTGGACGTCACCCCCGAACGGATCCTCGCCGCCGTCGCGGACATCACGGGGCGGACGGTGGGCGAGTACGAGCTGCCCACACCCGGACGCCGCCCCGCCCAGCCCGTCGTACGCCAGGTCACCGACGCCCTCGACGGCGCGGTGAAGGCGGCGGGGCTGGCGAGGGACGACGTCCGCCGGCTCGTCATCGGCACCCCGGGCGCCTTCGACCCCAACACCGGCCGACTGCGCTACGCCTCTCACCTGCCCGGCTGGCACTCCCCCAGCCTCCTCGACGAGCTCGCCGCCGCGCTGCCGATGCCCGTCGAGTACGAGAACGACGTCAACCTCGTCGCCATAGCCGAGCAGCGGCTCGGTGCCGCCCAGGGCCACGAGGACTTCGTCCTGCTGTGGAACGAGGGCGGTCTCGGCGCCGCGCTCGTCCTCGGCGGCCGGCTGCACCGCGGCTGGACCGGCGGCGCGGGCGAGGTCGGCTTCCTGCCGGTGCCGGGGGCGCCACTGGTGCGACAGGTGACCAAGGCCAACAGCGGCGGTTACCAGGAGCTGGCCGGTTCGCAGGCCCTTCCCAAGCTGGCGCGCGAGCTGGGCATCAAGGACGTACCCACAGGTCCGTACGCCGAGGTCGCCGCCGCCCTCGTCAAGCAGGCCGCCACCATCAACGAGGGGCCGCACCAGCGGCTCCTGGAGACGTACGCGACCGGTCTCGCCACCGGTCTCGCCTCGCTCGTCTCCGTGCTCGACCCCGAGCTCGTCGTGCTCAGCGGCTCCTCGCTCACCGCGGGCGGCGAACCGCTACGAGCACTGGTCCAGGCCGAGTTGGAGGAGCTGGCCGCTTCCCGGCCGCGCCTCGCCGTCGGCGACGTCCACGAACACCCCGTGCTGCGCGGCGCGTTGGAGAGCGCGCTGGCAGCCACCCGCGACGAGGTCTTCGACACCTCCCGCTGAGTCCCTCCTCGGCCCTTCAGTCCCTTTCGCGAACACCACCACCCCTGCCCTGCCCTAGGGAGACCCCGTCATGCCCGAAATGTCCCGGAAGGCGGCCGCCGCGCTCGCCGCCTCCGCCTCGATAGCCCTCCTCGCCACCGCCTGTACCGGCCAGGCAGACAAGCCGTCCTCTGGCGCGAACGACGACGCGTCCAAGAAGACGACGATCAACTTCTGGCACGCCTGGAGCGCGCCCAGCGAGGTCAAGGCCGTGCAGTCACTGGTCGCGGGCTTCGAGAAGGCACACCCCAACATCCACGTGAACATCGTCGGCAACATGACGGACGACAAGATCAACCAGGCGCTGCGCGCGGGCGGCGACAAGGCCCCCGACGTCGTCTCCTCCTTCACCACCAACAACGTGGGCAAGTTCTGCTCGTCCGGCGCCTTCGTCGACCTCAATCCCTTCTTCAAGAAGGCGGACATCGACCCGGAGAAGACCTTCCCGGCGGCGATGAACGAGTACACCCAGTTCGACGGCAACCGCTGCACGGCGCCGCTGCTCGGTGACGCGTACGGGCTCTACTACAACAAGACCGCCTTCAAGAAGGCCGGAATCACCAGCCCCCCGAAGACCTGGTCCGAATTCGAGGCCGACGCCAAGAAGCTGACCATCACCAAGGGCGACTCCTACTCGCAGCTCGGCTTCATGCCGAACTACCACGGCTGGGAGTCCACCACCGAGCACTACTTCGGGCAGTTCTCACCGACGTACTTCGACAGCAGCGGCAAGTCGAACATCGCCAAGGACCCGGCTTTCACGGCCGGTTTCACCCTCCAGAAGAAGCTCGTCGACGAACTCGGCGGCTACAAGAAGCTGGAGACCTACCGCTCCAAGCTCGGTGACGAATGGGGTGCCAAGCACCCCTTCCAGACCGGTCAGGTCGCCATGCAGCTGGACGGCGAGTGGCGGCTCGGCATGGCCGAGGAGGCCAAGCCCGGCTTCGAGATCGGCGTCGCGCCGCTGCCCGTACCTGACGACCAGGCCGACCAGTACGGCAAGGGCTACATCACCGGCACCATCGCGGGCATCGCGTCCACCAGCAAGAAGCAGAACGCGGCCTGGGAACTGGTGAAGTACATGACCACGGACACGGACGCGGTGGTGGGCTTCGCCAACGCCATCCACAATGTGCCGTCGACACTCGCGGCTCTCAAGTCGCCGAAGCTGAAGTACGACCCGCGCTTCAAGACGTTCCTGGACATCGCGTCGAACCCGAACTCGACGACGACTCCCGCGTCCATCAACGGCGGCACCTACCTCGTGACGATCCAGCAGTTCGGATACGACTACGAGAGCGGCAAGACCAAGGATCTGAAGGCGGGTCTGGAAAGCACCGCCAAGCAGATCGACACGGACATCGCGCAGGCGAAGTAGTACGGAGCCATTCGGAAATGAGCACCGTCACGCTGGCTTCGAAGCGCCGTCGCTCGGCGCTGCGGACCCTCGCCTTCATGTCGCCCTGGCTGATCGGCTTCGCGGTCTTCTTCGCGTACCCGCTGATCTCGACCGTCTACTTCTCCTTCATGCACTACGACGGCTTCAGACCGCCGACGTGGAGCGGGACGAAGAACTGGAAGTACGTCTTCGAGAACTACCCGCTGTTCTGGCCCGCGTTGCGCAACACCCTGTGGCTGGTCGTCGTGACGGTCAGCCTGCGGGTGGTCTTCGGACTCGGCGTCGGACTGCTGATCACGAAGATCAAGACGGGTACCGGCGTCTTCCGCACCCTCTTCTATCTCCCCTACCTCGCCCCGCCGGTCGCGGCGACCATGGCCTTCGCCTTCCTCCTCAACCCCGGTACGGGACCGGTCAACTCGATCCTGGAGAAGGTCGGCATCCCGGCGCCCGGCTGGTTCAACGACCCCACCTGGTCCAAGCCCGCGCTGACCCTGCTGGCTCTGTGGGGCATCGGCGACCTGATGGTCATCTTCATGGCCGCGCTGCTCGACGTGCCTCAGGAGCAGTACGAGGCGGCCGAGCTGGACGGCGCCTCGGCGTGGCAGCGGTTCCGGTACGTCACGCTGCCGAACATCTCGCCGATCGTGATGTTCGCGGTGGTCACCGGCGTGATCCAGGCCATGCAGTACTACACGCAGCCGCTGATCGCCGGAAAGGTCGCCTCGGGTGTCATCCAGGGCGCCGGCACGCAGTTCGAGCCCGGCTATCCCGACAAGTCGACGCTCACCCTGCCGCAGCTCGTCTACAACCTCGGCTTCCAGCGCTTCGACTACGGCTCCGCCTGTGTGGTCGCGCTCGTGCTGTTCGCCCTGTCCATGGTGTTCACCGCGTTCCTGATGCGGCGCCGGGGCGGTCTCATCCAGGCAGGTGACTGACCATGACACAAGCACCCCACGTACTCGACAGGCCCATGCAGTTGAAGGCACCCGTCTCGCCCGCCGAGCGCACCGCCCGCCGCAAGGCCCTCCTGGAATGGGTCGCGATCCACGCGCTGGGCGTGGCGGCCGCCCTCTTCTTCGTCCTGCCCTTCGTGTTCGTGTTCCTGACCTCGCTGATGAGCGACAGCCAGGCACTCAGCCGTGATCTGATCCCGCACACCTGGGAATGGGCCAACTACAAGAAGGTCTTCGACACCCCCGGCTTCCTGACCTGGTGGAGGAACACGCTGCTGTACGCCGGTGCGGGCACCGTCCTCACCGTCGTGTCGTCGATCCCCGTCGCCTACGCGCTTGCCAAGTTCCGCTTCCGCGGCCGGAATCTCTCCCTGATGCTGGTCATCTCGATGATGATGCTGCCGCCGCAGGTCGTGATCATCCCGATGTACCTGTTCTGGGCCAAGCAGCTGGACCTGTCCGGCACCCTCTGGCCGCTGATCATCCCGATGGCGTTCGGCGACGCGTTCTCGATCTTCCTGCTGCGCCAGTTCCTGATGACCATCCCGAACGAGTACGTGGACGCGGCGAAGGTTGACGGCTGCGGGGACCTGAAGACGCTCCTGAAGATCGTCCTGCCGATGGCCAAACCGGGCATCGCCGCGGTCGCGCTCTTCCAGTTCTTCTACGCCTGGAACGACTACTTTGGGCCGCAGATCTACGCCTCGGAGAACCCCGGCGCGTGGACCCTCTCCTACGGCCTGGAGTCGTTCAAGGGCGCACACCACACCGACTGGAATCTCACCATGGCCGCGACCGTGCTGGTCATGGCCCCCGTGATCCTCGTGTTCTTCTTCGCGCAGAAGGCGTTCGTCGAGGGTGTCACGCTCACCGGAGTGAAGGGTTGACAGATATGAAACTCACCGTGGTCGGCGGAGGGTCGACCTACACACCCGAACTCATCGACGGTTTCGCCCGGTTGAGGGACAACCTGCCCATCGAGGAACTGGTCCTGGTCGACCCGGCGGCCGAGCGCCTGGAACTCGTGGGCGGCCTGGCCCGCCGCATCTTCGCCAAGCAGGGCCATCCCGGCCGCATCGTCACCACCTCCGACCTGGACGCGGGCGTCGAGGGCGCGGCCGCGGTGCTGCTGCAACTGCGCGTCGGCGGACAGGCGGCGCGCAACGAGGACGAGACCTGGCCCCTGGAGTGCGGCTGTCTCGGACAGGAGACGACGGGCGCGGGCGGCCTGGCCAAGGCGCTGCGCACGGTGCCGGTCGTCCTCGACATCGCGGAGCGCGTACGCCGCACGAACCCGGACGCCTGGATCATCGACTTCACCAACCCGGTGGGCATCGTGACGCGGGCCCTGCTCCAGGCGGGCCACAAGACGGTCGGACTCTGCAACGTGGCGATCGGCTTCCAGCGGAAGTTCGCCGGACTGCTCGGGGTCGCACCCGCCGATGTGCACCTCGACCATGTGGGCCTCAACCACCTCACCTGGGAAACCGGTGTGCGCCTGGGCGGTCCCGAGGGCGTGAACGTCCTCCCCAAGCTGCTCGCCGAGCACGGCGACGCCATCGCCGACGACCTGCTCCTGCCGCGCAGCATCGTCGACCGCCTCGGCGTGGTCCCGTCCTACTACCTGCGCTACTACTACGCGCACGACGAGGTCGTACGGGAGCTGCGCTCGAAGCCGTCCCGCGCCTCCGAAGTCGCCGAGATGGAACGGCAGTTGCTCGAGATGTACGGCGATCCGGCGCTCGACGAGAAGCCGGAGCTGCTCTCCAGGCGCGGCGGCGCGTACTACTCGGAGGCCGCCGTGGACCTCGCGGCCGCGCTGCTCGGCGGGGGAGGCAGCCCGTACCAAGTGGTGAACACATACAACAAGGGCACCCTCCCCTTCCTGCCGGACGACGCGGTGATCGAGGTGCAGGCGGCGATCGGTTCCAAGGGGCCGAGCCCGCTTCCGATGCCGTCCGTGGACCCGCTGTACGCGGGCCTGATGGCCAATGTGACGGCGTACGAGGACCTGGCCCTGGAAGCCGCCCTGCGCGGCGGCCGCGACCGGGTCTTCCGGGCCCTCCTCTCCCACCCCCTGGTCGGCCAGTACGCCTACGCCGACGCCCTCACCGACCAGCTGATCGCGCACAACCGGGAGCACCTCGCGTGGGCATGACGTCATCGGGACCCGGCGCCGGGACGGCCGCCGGGTCCGGCCCCGCGGGCCTGGTCCTCGCCATCGACGCGGGGAACAGCAAGACCGACGTCGCGGTGGTCGCGGCCGACGGCGAGGTCGTCGGCACGGCGCGCGGCGGGGGCTTCCGGCCTCCGGCCGTGGGGATCGAGGCGGCCGTGGACGCGGTCGCCGACACCGTACGGCGGGCCTTCGCCGAGGCGGGTGTCGGTGCCGTGGCCCATGTCTCCGCCTGTCTCGCCAACGCCGATCTCCCGGTCGAGGAGGAACAGTTGGCGGCCGCCCTGCACGCGCGCGCGTGGGGCACGAGTGTCGAGGTGCGCAACGACACCTTCGCGATCCTGCGGGCCGGGATCGCCGAGCCGCGCGGAGTCGCCGTGGTGTGCGGCGCCGGAATCAACTGCGTCGGGATGCGCCCCGACGGCCGCACCGCCCGTTTCCCGGCGATCGGACCCATCTCCGGTGACTGGGGCGGCGGCTGGAGCCTTGCGGAGGAGGCCCTGTGGCACGCGGCCCGCGCCGAGGACGGCCGGGGAGGCCCCACGGCGCTCGCCCGCACCCTGCCCGCGCACTTCGGCCTCACCTCCATGTACGCCCTCATCGAAGCCCTCCATCTGAAGCACATCGGCAACGCCCGGCGCCATGAGCTGACGCCCGTCCTCTTCGCCACGGCGGTGGACGGCGATCCGGTGGCCCGCGCGATCGTGGACCGGCTGGCGGACGAGGTGGTCGCGATGGCCACGGTCGCCCTGACCCGGCTCGACCTCCTGGCCGAGGAGGCCCCGGTCCTCCTCGGCGGCAGCATCCTCGCCGCGCGCCACCCCCAACTCGACGACCGTATCCGTGAACTCCTCGCGGCCCGCGCCCCCAAGGCGGTCCCCCAGGTGGTCACCGCCAGCCCCGTCCTCGGCGCCGCCCTCCTGGGCCTCGACCACCTACAGGCCCCTGACGAGGTCCACGCACGCGTGCGGGCGTTTTACGAGGGGGGCTGAGCAGAGGGTTTTCGCCCCCGCCGCCCCTACCCGTCCCTTCCTGGGGCTCCGCCCCAGACCCCGCTCCTCAAACGCCGGAGGGGCTGAAGTCTTTTAGCCCGTCCGGCGTTTGAGGACGAGGCCGTTCAGGCCGAAGCGGGAGGCTGGGGGCGCAGCCCCCAGGTACGGGACGGCACCGGGGTCGGGCGGGAACCGAACAACCCCGGAACACGTGTTCATGGACAGGGGGGTGGTGCGGCAAGCTTCGCGCTGCGCTGTAATCCGAACAAGATCCAGTCAAGGCCTGTGCGGATGTCAGTCCCGGCGGCGATACTTGCGGCCGTGCACCCTTGTCCGTGCTCCCGCGCACGGGACGAAGGTGACCGACAGATGACCATGGGGGAGGTCAAGTGACATACCCGCCGAACGGCAGCACGGCGCCACCGGGACAGGTGGCGCCCACGATGCCGTCCGTGCCGCCGCAGTCCGGACCTCCGGCACCGCAGAGCGGCCCCGCTGCACCGCAGCACGGCCCCGCGACGCCCGCACGCCGTACGGCATGGGCGGAGGGCATCGACCGGCTGCGCGCCGCGGCGACGACGGAGCCCGGCCGGCTCCGGATCATCGGCGCCGTCCTCGCCCTGCTGGTCGTCGCCTTCGGCACGGTCACGGCCTGGCAGATGACGGAGCGTTCGGCCGCCGCGGACGACGTGCTGCACCGCAGCCAGCCGCTGAGCGCGAGCGCGGCGGACATCTACCGCTCCCTCGCCGACGCCAACACGGCGGCCTCCAGCGGCTTCCTGGCGGGCGGCCAGGAGACGAAGACCTCGCGGGACCGGTACGAGAAGGACATCAAGACCGCCGCCGCGAAGCTGATCACCGCCGCCGCCAACTCGGATCCGGGCTCCCCCTCGGCGGACACCATCTCCAAGCTGAACAAGCTGCTGCCCGAGTACAAGGGCCTGATCGAGCGGGCCCGCGCCAACAACCGGCAGGGCTTCCCCCTCGGCGGCGCCTATCTGCGGTACGCCAACGAGAAGATGCAGGAGCAGATGCTCCCGGCGTCGAAGGATCTCTACGAGCGGGAGAACCAGCGGCTGAGCGCCGACTACGCCGACGCGAAGCCCTACCCGTGGGCCTCCATCGGCCTCGGCGTACTCGCCCTCGGCGGCCTCGTCTGGGCCCAGCGGCGCAACTACCGCCGCACGAACCGGGTGTTGAACCAAGGCCTGGTCGCCGCCACCGCCGCCTCCACGGTCGTACTGCTCTGGCTCGTCGTCGGGCACAGCGTCGCCCGCGCGGGACTCAACGAGTCGTTCGACCACGGGGTCCGCTCTCTGAACGTGCTGCATGACGCCCGGATCGCCTCCCTGAACGCGCGGGGCAACGAGAACCTGACGCTGGTCAGCCGCGGCGCCGAGACCAAGACACTGGCCGACGGCAAGACCGTGGATCGCTTCGACTACGACTTCCAGCAGGAGATGAAGTCGCTCACCAAGGGTCTGACCCTGGCGGCCGACCTGGCCGACGACCAGGCGGGCGAGAAGCCCGTACAGGCCGCGACCGGCAACATGAAGGTGTGGAAGACCCGCCACACGGAGGCCCGCGCGGCCGACGACGCGGGCGACTACCAGGGCGCACTGGACAAGGTGATCGGCGCCAAGAGCGACCAGCCGACGGGCGAGTGCTTCGACGGCGTCGACAAGAACCTGGCGATCGCGCTGGCGCACGAGGAGAGCGAGTTCAAGCAGGCGGCGACCGACGGCCGGGACGCGATGACCGGCCTCCCGGTGGGCGCGGCGGTCCTCGCGGTGCTGGCCGCGGCGGGCGCGCTGCTCGGCATCGGGCGCAGGCTTTCGGAGTACCGGTGAGAGGGGGAGCGGCGATGACAGCACGACGCCTGAGGGCAAGCCTGAAGGGCTGGGGCGGCGTGGGCGCGATGGCCGTCGCCTGCGTCCTCACCGCGGCCTTCGCGCTGCTGCCGCTGACCGACGCGGGCGGGGACGACAGCACGGGAATCGGCGGCCAGGGCGTCGCCGAGGGCACCCAGGCGAAGGCCGACGAGTGCACCGATCCGCAGGACCAGAGCCTCGCCCCGTCCGGTGACGAGAGCCGCACGGCGGTCGCGGCCATCAAGAAGCGCGGCTATCTGTCGGTCGGCGTCGACCAGAACAGCTACCGCTGGGGCTACCGCGATCCCAACAGCACCAAGAAGAACAGCGACCTGGAGGGCTTCGACATCGATCTCGCGCGCGAGATCGCGAAGGAGATCATCGGCGACCCGAACGCCATCCGGTTCCACGCCATCCCCACCAACCAGCGCATCCCGGCGATCCAGAGCGGCCAGGTCGACATGGTGGTCCGCGCCATGACCATCAACTGCGTGCGTCTCAAGGACGTGGCCTTCTCCGCCCCCTACTTCCTGACCGGCCAGCAGATCCTCGCCTCGAAGACCTCGGACATCACGGGGTACGACAAGTCGCTGGCGAACAAGAGGCTCTGCTCGGCGGCGGGCTCCACCGCGCTCGACAAGCTGACGGCCGACAAGGCCGACGGCAAGCTCGTCCCCTCCGCCGACATATCCACCACCGTCCCCAACCAGCTCGACTGCCTGGTGCGGCTCCAGCTCGGCGAGGTCGACGCCGTCGTGACCGACGGCGCGCTCGCCGCGAGCCAGGCCGCGCAGGATCCGACGGTCGAGCTCAAGGGCAACCGCTTCACGACCGAGTACTACGGCGTGGCGATGAACAAGCAGTCCGACGATCTGGTACGCCGGGTCAACCAGGTTCTCGTGGACTACCGCAAGAGCGGCGGCTGGCGCGCGTCGTACGACAAGTGGCTGTCCCCGACCCTGGGCGCGGACTCCGAGTCGGCGAACCCGCCCGCGGCGAAGTACAAGTAACCGACCTGATACGACTGGAGAGTTACCCGGGCGCACCGGACACGCGCGCAGGGAACGAAGAGAGCGAGAGGTGATCGATGGGCGTCACGGGACCCCCCGGGCCGGTGATGGACCGGGACGAGGTGGACCGTGCGCTGGCGCGGCTCGGCGCGGAGCACGAGGCCATCGAGACCTCGCTCCTCGCCCTGCAGGACCACGCGGGCCGCAGACTCCTCGAAGGCGCCGAGCTCACGGGCACGACGAAGGAGCGCTGGACGTCCGCGGAGGCGTCGATCAGCCTGCTGTGGGCGTACTTCGACGCGTACACGGACGCGCTGCGCTCCGCGCGCGACATCCGTTCCCGCCGCCGCTGGTCGAGCCGCGAGGACCTGGTCGAGCTGACCGAGCTGCTGCGCGGCTCCAGCATCACGGTCGCCGGGTCCACCACCGCCACGGCGAACGCGCCGACGCTCTCGGGGTCGGCCAAGCTCAGCGAGCAGTTCTCGCTGAGCGCGCTGGTGGAGCGGATGAACGAGCTGTACGCGTCCTCGCTCGACATGGTCGTCGCCTCGGACGCCGTGTGGTCCGCGCTGCCCGCCCGGATCGATTTACTGGCCGCGGAACTCCAGCGCACCCGCCAGCTCGCGCACTCCGTCGGCGTACGCCCCGGCGAGCACCCGGCGGGCGACGACCTGGAGCGGATCACCCGCACGCTCACCACGCTGCGTGAGCGCGTGGTCTCCGACCCGCTGGCCTTCTGGCTGCCCGCGCAGGGCAGTTCGGCGCCCGGCGGCGGACGCCCCGACACGACGACGTACGACCGCGAGGCGCGCGCCCTGGAGGACGTGCGCCGGGAGATCGACGCGGTGCTCACCGTCCGCCAGGACGCGGAGGCACGGCTGGTGAAGCTGCGGGACGTGCTGAGCCGCGCGGACCGCACGCTCGCCGAGGCGAGAAGCGCCCGCGGCGAGGTGCTCGCGAAGATCGCCGCGTCCGAGGTGCCCGCCGTCAGCGGTCCGCCGACCGCGCTCCAGGAGCAGCTGGCGACGGCCGCCGAGTACCGCAGACACGCCCAGTGGCACCGCCTCTCGCCGCTCCTGGAGTCGCTGGAGGAGAAGGCCGAGGACGAGCTGCTGCGCGCCCGCGAGTCGTTGACAGCGGTCACCGCGCCGCTGGCGGTCCGCGCGGAGCTGCGCGGCCGCCTCGACGCGTACAAGGCGAAGGTCGCCCGGCACGGCCTCGCGGAGGACCCGTTCCTCATCGAGCGCTACGACGCGGCGCGGCGCATGCTGTGGAGCGCGCCCTGCGATCTGCGCGTCGCGGCGGAGTCGGTGCTGCGCTACCAGCGCGCGGCCGCCGATCTGCTCAACCCGCGGGTGCCCGAGCAGAGCGGGCCCCATGACCGTGTGGACCGGAGGGGGGAATCGTGAGTCAGCAGGCTGTGAGTGGACAGCAGAAGTGCCAGCGGCCCGGTTGCTCGGGGTCGTACGAGGACGTGGGCGGCGGCGAGCTGTACTGCGACACATGCGGTCTGGCCCCGGTCGTCTCGACGAACGGCACGGTGGGCTCACCCCCGACCGGGATCACGGCGGGCGGCAGGGACTCGCGCGGATCGGGCAGAAGTAGCGCGCGCAACAGTTCGCGCGCCAGCTCCCGTACGTCGTCGCGCTCCTCGCAGTCGCGGCGCTCGGTCTCCGGGCGCCTCTCGCGCTCGCTGTCGGGCAGCTCGACGGGCCGCTCGGTGTCGGTCCGCAGCTCCGGTTCGACCGCGGGTTCCTCCGGGCGGGGCCGGCTCGGCGTCGGCCTGGTCGAGGTCCCGGACGTGCCGCGCCCCGACCCGCGCGCGATGGTCCAGGAGAACCCGGAGGTGCCCGAGCGCAAGCGGTTCTGCTCGCGCTCCGACTGCGGGGCGCCGGTGGGGCGTTCGCGCGGCGAGCGGGCAGGGCGCACCGAGGGGTTCTGCACGAAGTGCGGCCACCCGTACTCGTTCGTGCCGAAGCTGGCCGCGGGCGACATCGTGCACGGCCAGTACGAGGTGGTGGGCTGTCTCGCGCACGGCGGCCTCGGCTGGGTCTATCTCGCCGTCGACCGCGCGGTCTCCGACCGCTGGGTGGTCCTCAAGGGCCTGCTCGACACGGGCGACCAGGACGCGATGGCCGCCGCGATCTCCGAGCGGCGCTTCCTCGCGGAGATCGAGCACGCCAACATCGTGCGGATCTACAACTTCGTGGAGCACCTGGACCAGCGGACGGGTTCGCTGGACGGGTACATCGTCATGGAGTACGTCGGCGGCAAGTCCCTCAAGGAGATCGCCAACGACCGCCGTACGGCGGACGGGAAGCGGGATCCGCTGCCGGTGGAGCAGGCCTGCGCGTACGGCATCGAGGCCCTGGAGGCGCTCGGCCATCTGCACACCCGCAACCTCCTCTACTGCGACTTCAAGGTCGACAACGCGATCCAGACCGAGGACCAGCTCAAGCTGATCGACATGGGTGCGGTGCGCAGGATGGACGACGACGAGTCGGCCATCTACGGCACGGTGGGCTACCAGGCGCCGGAGGTGGCCGAGGTCGGCCCGTCCGTCGCCTCCGACCTGTACACGGTCGCCCGCACCCTCGCCGTGCTCACCTTCGACTTCCAGGGCTACACGAACGTCTTCGTGGACTCCCTGCCCGACCCGGACAACATCGAGGTCTTCCGCCATTACGAGTCCTTCTACCGGCTCCTCGTCCGCGCCACCGACCCCGACCCGGCCCGCCGGTTCGCCTCCGCGCAGGAGATGTCCGAGCAGCTGACCGGCGTCCTGCGCGAGGTCGTCTCCCTCCAGTCGGGCCGTGCCCGCCCGGCGCTGTCCACCCTGTTCGGGCCCGAACTGAAGGTCACGGACACGGAGTTGTTCGGCCGACTGGACGGGGATGTGTCGCGATTGGGGACGCGGGAGATTCCCGTACGAGGGAAGAAGGGCGCACCCCGGCTGCCTGCCGGCACGAACGGGACCCCCGTCCTTCCCCCCGTACCCGGACCCGTTCCGGCCACCCTGGTCAAACCCGTCCAGGGTGCCGCCACGGCGCTCGCGCTGCCCGTCCCCCGGGTGGACCCGAGCGACCCCAACGCCGGTTTCCTCGCGGGGCTCATGGCCTCCGCTCCGGCGGAGCTGATCGCGGCGCTGCACACGGCGCCGGCGGGCTCGCTGGAGCTGCGCCTTCGTGAGCTGCGGGCCCGTCTCGAGATGGGCGAACTGGGCAGCGCGGGCAGGGCGCTCGACACCTTGGAGGCGGACCACCCCGACGACTGGCGGGTGGTCTGGTACCGGGGCGTGACGGCCCTCGCGACCGGGGAGTACGAGATCGCGGCGCTGTCCTTCGACGCGATCTACGACGCCTTCCCCGGCGAACCCGCGCCCAAGCTGGCCCTCGGCCTGTGCGCGGAGGTGCTCGGGCAGCTGGACAACGCCGCCGAGTACTACCGCCTGGTGTGGACGACCGACCCCAGCTATGTGAGCTCGGCGTTCGGCCTGGCCCGCGTGCAGCTCGCCGCGGGCGACCGCCGTGGCGCCGTACGCACGCTGGAGTCCGTACCGGAGGCGTCGATCCACTACACGGCGGCGCGGGTCGCGGCCGTACGGGCGCGGCTGCGGCAGCGGCTGGCCCAGGAGGCGGCGGCCGCACCGTTCCTGGACGATCTGACGGCGGCAGCCGGACAGGTCGAGGCCCTTGACGGATACGGTCTGGACGCGGTCCGGCGCGAACAGTTGTCGACGGAAGTCCTTGGCTGCGCGCTGGACTGGATACTCTCCGGTAGCCAGGGTTCCGCTCCGGCCTCCGGCGGCGGACGTGTGCTGCTCGGCAGTGAGCTCGACGAGCGCGGCCTCCGCTTCGGCCTCGAACGCTCGTACCGGACGCTGGCCCGGCTCGCGCAGGGCGGCGAGGAGAGGATCGACCTGGTGGAACGTGCCAATCGTTACCGCCCCCGGACGTGGGTGTGATTGATGTCGCAGATGCCCCAGCCGACGGCCCTTTCGCGGTGCCCCAGTTGCGAGGAGCCGCTGGAGGCCGGTGACCGCTTCTGCGGTGCGTGCGGGTACGACCTGTCGGTGGTGCCCGCACCGCCCGAGGATCACCCCACGATCACCATGAACGGCACCTCGTCGCGGCCCCCTTCGGCCTCCGCGTCGGTGGACTGGCCCGTCGCGCCCGAGGTCGACAGCTCCGACACGCCCGCGCCGGTGCACCGGGCCGCGGACATCCGGGGCACGGACTCGGGCGGCTCGGAAATCCCGCACGCCGCCGCGGGATCCGCCGGCGTGCGGTTCGACAGGCCCTCGGAGCCGGACGAGTACCCCTTGGCCGCACCCCAGGCCGCGCCGCAGGCCCCTCCCTCGGCCGAGGCGCCCGCCGATCCGCGCACCGCCGACCTCTCGACGCCGCCCGCGGGCACCAAGCTGTGTGTCGCCTGCCGCTCGGGCAGCGTGGACAGCGACGGCTACTGCGAGAACTGCGGGCACGCCCAGCCGCGCGAACGCGACCACATGGAGCATGAGTTGGGCGCGGTCGCCGCGGTCAGCGACCGGGGCCTGCGCCACCACCGCAACGAGGACGCGTTCGCCATCTCCTCGGCCGCGCTGCCCGACGGTTCGCCCGCGGTCGTCGCGATCGTGTGTGACGGCGTCTCCTCCGCGACCCGCCCGGACGAGGCCTCGCTCGCCGCGTCCCGCGCGGCCAACGAGGCACTGCTGGAGGCCCTGCCGCTCGGCACGCACCCGCAGCAGGCCATGCACGAGGCGATCATCGCGGCCTCGCACGCGGTCAACGCCCTGGCCGACACACCCACCTCGCACGACGAGCACGCACCCCATGTGAACGCGCCGGCCTGCACGCTCGTCGGCGCCGTCATCACCCCCACCCTGCTGATCGTCGGCTGGGTCGGCGACAGCCGCGCCTACTGGGTGCCCGTCGACCGGAGTTCGCCCCCCGCCCGGCTCACCGAGGACGACTCGTGGGCCGCGCAGATGGTCGCGGCGGGCCTGATGAGCGAGGCGGAGGCGTACGCCGACGAGCGCGCCCACGCCATCACGGGCTGGCTCGGCGCGGACGCGTACGAACTGGAGCCGCACACCGCTTCCTTCAAGCCGGACCGGCCGGGTGTAGTGGTGGTGTGCACCGACGGACTGTGGAACTACGCGGAGGCGGCCGAGGACATGGCGGAGGTCGTGCCCCTCGACGCGGCCGAGAGGCCCCTGCACAGTGCCCAGGTCCTGGTCGGCCACGCCCTGGACGGCGGGGGCCACGACAACGTAACAGTGGCGGTCCTGCCGTTCCCCGCCCCGCCACAGGGGGCAGGATCGGCCTGAGGCCGCGAACCGCAGAACCGCAGAACCGCGAACGAGGCGACGGTCTGGGCCGTCGAACGGGAGCGGCCTCGGACCGGAGGGGACCGGTCCGCATACAGTCATCGCCCCGCGGTACCGCGGGGTCCTGAGGGGGACAGAGAAGGCATGGCCAATTTCTCCAAGTCGAACGTGCCGCAGTTCTCGGTGGACGTGTACCAGAACGAGTACCTGCCCGAGGGCGGCCGCGAGGTCAACGCGATCGTCACGGTGAGCGCCACCGGCGGCGGCACCATCGGAAGCGCCGTCGCGTCGCCACACCTGTACACGGCGGGGCAGGGCCCGGACGCGGCCGTGGCGATCATGGTCGACTGTTCGGGCTCGATGGACTACCCGCCGACCAAGATGCGGGGCGCGCGGGACGCGACGGCCGCCGCGGTCGACTCCCTGCGCGACGGCGTGCACTTCGCCGTGATCGGCGGCACGCACATCGCCAAGGAGATCTACCCGGGCAACGGGCGGCTGGCCGTGGCGGACGCGGCGACCCGCGACCAGGCCAAGCAGGCGCTGCGCAAGCTGAGCGCGGGCGGCGGTACGGCGATCGGCACCTGGCTGCGGCTCGCCGACCGCCTGCTGTCGTCGGCGGACGTCTCGATCCGGCACGGCATCCTGCTCACCGACGGCCGCAACGAACACGAGTCGCCCGAGGACCTGAAGGCCGCCCTGGACTCCTGCGCCGGGCGCTTCACCTGTGACGCGCGCGGTGTCGGCACGGACTGGGAGGTCAAGGAGGTCACCGGGATCGCCTCGGCGCTGCTCGGCACCGCCGACATCGTCGCCGACCCGGCCGCCCTCGCCGCCGACTTCACGCAGATGATGGAGACGGCCATGGGCAAGGAGGTCGCGGACGTCGCCCTCAGGCTGTGGACACCCGTCGGCACGGCGGTCAAGTTCGTCAAGCAAGTGGCCCCCACAGTCGAGGAGTTGACCGACCGCCGCACCGAGGCGGGCCCGCGCGCCGGTGACTACCCCACCGGTTCCTGGGGCGACGAGTCCCGCGACTACCACGTGTGCGTCGAGGTCCCCTCGGCCGGAATCGGCCAGGAGATGCTGGCCGCCCGGGTCTCTCTGGTGATCCCGCGGGGCGACGGCAGCGTGCAGAACCTCGGCGCGCAGGGGCTCGTACGGGCGGTGTGGACCGAGGACATGGTGGCGTCGACGTCGATCAATCCACAGGTCGCGCACTACACAGGTCAGGCGGAACTGGCGCAAGTCATCCAACAAGGTCTGGATGCCCGCAAAGCGGGGGATATCGATGGAGCAACGGCCAAGCTGGGACGCGCCGTTCAGCTCGCCAGCGCGTCCGGCAACGCCGATACTGCGAAACTGCTTGCGAAGGTGGTGGACGTCGTCGACGCCGCGGCAGGTACTGTGCGATTGAAGGCAAGGGTCGCAGAGGCTGACGAGATGACCCTTGAGACACGGTCCACAAAGACTGTTCGTGTAAAGAAGTAGCGAGCCCGGTTCCCTCCTGGGGGCTGGAGAAACCCGGCCATAACGGCCGGAAAGGAAAGGGGGACGCGCCGACATGCCGACCTGCCCGAACGGACACCAGTCGGGATCCGACGACTGGTGCGAGGTCTGCGGTCACCGCATGGCCGGTGCCGTACCTCCGCCCCCACCACCGCCGCCCGCCGCGGGTTACGGCTATCCGGCGCCCGGTTCGCCGCCGCCGCCCGGCGCCGGCGGGCGAGGGCACCTCTCCGCCGTGCCCGACCCCGCGCCGGAGCTCTGCCCGCAGTGCCGTACGCCCCGTGAGGGCGGCGCGCCGTTCTGCGAGCAGTGCCGGTGGAACTTCCTGACGAACACCGCGACCTCGTACACGCCTGCCGCGCCGCGTCCGCCGGCTCCCGCGCCCGGTCCTGCCGGAGGCCCGAATCCGGCGCAGGGGTTCCAGCAGCAGGGGTTCCAGCAGCCGGGGCAGCCCGCCGGTCCCGGTCAGGACCCCTTCGAGTACCAGAGCTCGCGGCCCTCGCAGATGAACAGGCCCGCCGAACCGATTCCGCCGGGTCCGCCCGTTCCGCCGTTCGGCGGCGGCCCCCCGGCGTTCGGCGGCGACCCCTCGCGTCCGGTTCCGCCGCCGCCCGGGCCCACGCCCGGAGGCCCCGACGAGCCCGGCCGCCAGAGCGGCCCCGGCGCCCCGCAGGCCTACAGCCAGCAGCCGGCCGCGCCCTACTTCCCGGTGGGCGCACCACCGCAGGCCCCCGGCCCGCAGCCCGGCGGCCCGTCCTTCGGCGGCGGTGACGACGACTGGGTCATCTCCCCGCCGTCCGCCGGTGCGCCCGGCGGCCCGGGTGGCCCGAACGGTCCCGGCGCCGGCCAGGGCGGCGGCTACGGCTACCCGCAGTCCGGCCCGACCCAGGCCCCGCCCGGCCCCGCCTACCAGCAGCAGCGCGCGCTGTCCTGGACCGTGACGATCGGTCCCGACCGCGAGTACTTCATGGCGATGATGCAGCGCTCCGGCCCCGAGGCCGCGGGCCTGAACCTGCCCGCGTACTCGCCGGAGCAGCAGCGCCCGCTCACCGGCAACCAGTTCACCATCGGCCGCCGCCGGCACTCCACCGGCGACACCCCCGACATCGATCTGTCGGTGCCCCCGGAGGACCCGGGCGTCTCGCACCAGCACGCGGTCCTGGTCCAGCAGCCGGACGGCAGCTGGGCGGTCGTCGACCAGAACTCCACGAACGGGACCACGGTCAACGGCGGCGAGGAGCCCATCCAGCCGTTCGTGCCGGTACCGCTCCAGGACGGGGACCGGGTGCACGTGGGCGCCTGGACGACGATCACCGTCAGGCGCGGCTAGGACCGCCCGCTGAGGTACGTGGTTACGGCAGCGGCCAGGCGTACGGCCCCTCGGGGGCGTCCAGCCACGCCCAGGCGCGTTCGCCGCTGACCGTGATCCCGTACCGCTCGCGCACCGGCTGCTCCTCGCGCTCCCACAGCGCGTACGCCTCGTACGGGTCGAGGCGGCCGGCCGTCAGGGTCAGCAGGAACCGGAACAGCTCGTGGACCCTTGCCCGGCGCGGCAGCGCGCCCAGGTGCTGCGGCTCCGGCTCCGGCTCGCGTCGGGTGCCGCCGCGCAGCGGCACGAAATAGGCGGGCGTGTGCAGGAAGCGCCCCTCGGCGTGCCCGGTGTCCCGGACCCGCAGGGCGATCAGTCCGGTGGCCAGCGGCGCGAGGATGCGGGCGCCCGGGTTGCACTGGAGCAGCCAGGGGTGCGGGATCGAGGTCAGCGTGCAGGTGGCGATGATCCGGTCGAAGGGGGCACGCCCGGGGACCCCGCGGGCGCCGTCGCCGGTGACGACGGTCGGGTGGTAGTCGGCGGTGGCCAGGTGCCGTCGCGCGGACTCGGTGATCTCCGTGTCGAGGTCGATGGTGGTCACGAGGTCGTCGCCGAGGCGGTGGGCGAGCAGGGCCGCGTTGTAGCCGGTCCCGGCGCCGATCTCCAGGACGGCGTCCCCGTCCCGTACCTCCAGCTCGGTCAGCATCTTCGCCATCAGCGACGGCTGACTGCTGGAGGAGACCAGCTCCCCGTCGCGCACCCGGGTGGCCAGCGGGGAGTCCGCGTACGCGCCGCGCACCCAGCGCTCCCGGGCCCGCGGGTCGGGGTCCTCACCCCACACCCGCTCGAAGCCGCCCTTGACTCCGATGTAGTAGTACGGCACGAAGAGGTGGCGGGGGACCGCCTCGAACGCCTCCCGCCAGACCGGATCATCCTCCCAGGCCCCGCTCCGGTCGATCTCGCGCACCAGGGCGGCCCGCGCCAGGGTGGCGAGGTCGTCGAGGTCGTGGTCGAGAGCGTGCGCGCTCATACCTCCACTGTGCTGCGGCGGTGGCCGCGAGGCGAGCACCGGACCCGGCCGATCCGGAATGGCTCACTCAAGCCGGTGGTCCCAAGCCTTGAGTCCTCCGCCACCCGGTCTGAGACCATGGACGGGTGAATGAGATTCGGCGCGGCACGCTTCAGGAGCAGACCTTCTACGAGCAGGTCGGCGGCGAGGAGACCTTCCGGCGCCTTGTCCACCGTTTCTACCAGGGTGTCGCCGAGGACCCGCTGCTGAAGCCCATGTATCCCGAGGAGGACCTGGGTCCGGCCGAGGAGCGCCTCACGCTGTTCCTGATTCAGTACTGGGGCGGCCCGACGACGTACAGCGAGAACCGCGGCCATCCCCGGCTGCGGATGCGCCATGCCCCGTTCACCGTCGACCAGGCCGCGCACGACGCCTGGCTCAAGCACATGCGCGTCGCCGTCGAGGAGCTCGGCCTCTCCGAGGAGCACGAGCACACGCTGTGGAACTACCTGACGTACGCGGCGGCTTCGATGGTGAACACCGCCGGATGATCCTCGGTCGCTGACGCGCGTATTCCGATCGGTCGCTGACGTACGTATTCCGGTCACTCGCTGACGTACGCATTCCGGTTACTCGCTGACGCTCACATTCCGGTCGCTCGACGCCGGATTCCGGTCACGATCCGGTCAAGCCCACCCCACAAGCGCTTACCCGTGTGCCGCCCCTCTGCCAGCATCGCCCGAAGGCCGGGACGACGGCGGGGGGCCGGGTGACGGGTTTCGTACTACTGCGTGCGCGGGCGCATCGCCTGCTGCTCGCCGCCGCGCTGCTCACCGTCCTGCTGACCACGGCGGTGCTCGCCACCCTCACGGTGTACTCCGGCGCAATCGGCGACGCGTCCCTGCGCCACGCGCTCCAGGACCCCCGGACCGCCGCCGACACCGCGCTGGTCGTCAAGGCCGAGGTCCCCGCGGAGCAGCGCGAGGCCGCCGACCGGGCCGTGCGCGAGGGAGCCCGGCAGACCTTCGGCGGGTTCCCGGTCACGCTGCGGACCCTGGTGCGCTCGGGCCCGTACGCGCTGCCCCGCACTCTGCAGCCGCCCGCCGCCCGTTCCGGCGACCCGGATCTCACCCACTTCGCCGCCCTCGACCGCACCCAGATCCGGGTCACCGCCGGGCGGCTGCCCGGCGGGTCCGGTGGCGCGGTCGTGGACGTCGCACTGCCCGCGACGGCCGCCGACCGCCTCGGCCTGAAGCCCGGCGCGCGGCTCACCCTCGTCGACCGGCTCAGCGGCCCGAAGGTGCGCGTCCGGATCACCGGCCTGTACCGGCCCGCCCAACCGACCGCGCCCTACTGGAAGCTGGACGAGCTGGGCGGCCGCGGCATCAACAAGGTCGACTTCACGACGTACGGGCCACTGCTCACCGATCCCGCCGTCCTCGGCGGTGGCCGGGTGAGCGCCGGGGAATCCGCGTGGCAGGCGTCAGCGGACTTCTCGACGCTGACGCCCGGCCGGATCGGCGCCCTGCGGGACGCGGCCGGCGCGGGGCAGCGGACACTGCGCAAGGCCGGTGCCCTGAGCGGCATCACGGCCGTCACGACCTCGCTGCCCGAGGTGCTGAACCGGGTCGAGCGTTCGCTGCTGGTGTCGCGTTCGACGCTGCTGATCGTCGTGTTGCAGCTGGCGCTGCTCGCCGGGTACGCGCTGCTCCTGGTCGCCCGGCTGCTGAGTACCGAACGGGCGGGCGAGACACGGCTGCTGAGGGCGCGCGGCGGTTCGCGCGGCCGGGTCGCGGGGCTCGCCGCCCTGGAGGCGCTGCTGCTCGCCGGGCCCGCCGCGCTCTGCGCGCCGCTCCTCGCCGGGCCGCTGACCCGGCTGCTCGCCGGGCAGGGCGCGCTGGCGCGGATCGGGCTGCGCCTCGACACCTCGGGCGGGCGCGGCGGTGTGTGGCTGGTCGCGGCGGGTGTGGCGCTGGGATGCGCGCTGGCCGTGACGGTTCCGGCACTGACCTCCGGGGACGCGGTCGAGGGGCGGGCCCGCTCGCTGCCCGCTCCGGTGCGCGCGGGCGCGGACGTCGGTCTGCTGGTGATCGCGGCGGTCGCGTACTGGCAGCTGAACCGGCAGACCTCCGGTGCCGTCACCGGCAACCTCCCCCAAACTCCCGGCTCCGCTCGGGCAGGGGGGACCCCCATCGGCACCCTCGGCATCGACCCGCTCCTGGTCTCCGCGCCCGCCCTCGCCCTGCTCGCCGGAACCGTGCTCACCCTGCGGCTGCTGCCGCCCGTGGCCCGGCTCGCCGAACGCCGTGCCGCGAGCGGCCGGGGGCTGCCCGCCGCGCTCGCGGGCTGGCAGTTCAGCCGCCGCCCGATGCGGGGCGCAGGTCCTGTCCTGCTCCTCGTCCTCGCCGTCGCCATGGGCATGCTGGCCATCGGCCAGGGTTCCTCCTGGAACCGCTCGCAGGACGACCAGGCGGACTTCGAGGCCGGTACGTCCGTCCGTGTCCTCCCGGGCGGCGAGGGCGAGTTGGGCCAGGCCGGGACCTACACGGCGCTCCCGCACGTCCGCGAGGCGGCACCCGCCACCCGTACGACCCTGCCGCTGTCCGCCAACCGTACGGCGACGGTGCTGGCGCTGGACACCGCGCACTCGGCGGACGGGGTGCTGC
The DNA here is from genome assembly GCF_055569295.1 of Streptomyces sp. NPDC029292. Classification (NCBI taxonomy): domain Bacteria; kingdom Bacillati; phylum Actinomycetota; class Actinomycetes; order Kitasatosporales; family Streptomycetaceae; genus Streptomyces; species Streptomyces sp. NPDC029292. The sequence goes on along the minus strand of NZ_JBVHXR010000004.1, from coordinate 33,314 downwards.
TGCGGGGCGACCTGGCCGACGGGCCGGTGCGGCCGCTGCTGGCGGGGCTCGCGCCGAAGGGGGCGACCGTGGGCACACCGCTCCCGAAGGGCGCCGAGCGGCTCGGTCTGACCGCGCGGATGAGCAGCAGCGGGGAGGAGACGACGACGGACGTGACGGTGACTCTGGAGGACCGCTACGGGACGCCGTACGCCCTGCCACTCGGCCAGCTCGCCGCCGATTCCAGGGCACATACCCTCACGCTGGACCTCGCGGGGGCCACCGGTCCGCTGACGCTCACCGGGCTGCGGCTCGACATGACCCAGCCCATCGACAAGGCGCAGCAACACCGCTTCGGCATCGAGGAGTTGAGCACGACCGGCGGCGACGGCACGCAGCGGCGGCTCCCGCTGCCCGCCCGGTGGAAGGCCACCTCGCACACCACCAGCACGGCGGCGTCTCCCGACGCCTCGACCCGGCCCACACCCCCGCAGGTGGAGACGGCATCGGACTCGGCCTTTGCCGTCCGCTACGGCACCGGCTACGTCCCGCACGACTTCACCTGGCAAATGACTTCCCTGACGGTCCGTCTCCAAGTGCCCCAGCCACCGGTGTCGGAGGTCGCCGCGGTCGCGACCGACCAGTTCCTGAAGTCGGCGGGCGCGCGGACCGGGCAGCGGGTGGACGTGCCGTTCGGCGGCTCGACGGTGCCGGTGCGGATCGTGGACAGCGTACGGGCGCTGCCGACGACCGACAGCACGTCGAACGGTGGAGCGCTGCTGGTCGATCTCCGGTCCGTGAACCGGGTGCTGGAGGCGCGCTACGGGCAGGGCGTCCCGCCCACCGAGTGGTGGCTGCGCACCACGCCCGGTGACGCGGCGCGGGTCGCCGCCGCCGTGCGGGAGCGGCCCAGCGTCGAGCCGTCGCAGGTCGTCGTGCGCGACGAGATCGCGGACCGGCTGCGCGACGATCCGTTCGGGGCGGGCCCCGAGGCCGCGTTCGCCGCGGCGGCCCTGGTGGCGGCAGCGCTGGCGGCGGTCGGTTTCGCGGTGAGCACGGTGGGATCCCTGCGGGAGCGCGGCACCGAGTTCGCGCTGCTGCGGGCGCTGGGTGCCCCGCGCCGCCAGCTGGCCCGCCTGATCGCCGCCGAGCAGAGCATTCTGGTGGCGCTGGCGCTGGTGGTGGGCGTCGCCCTGGGGGCGGTGCTGACCCGGGCGGTCGTCCCGCTGATCGTGCTGACCTCCGAGGCCACCCGGCCGGTCCCGAAGGTCCTGGTCGAACTCCCGCTCCCGCACGTCGCCGCGCTGCTGGCCGCCGTGGCCGTGACACCGCTCGCGATCACGGCGTTCCTGGCGCTGCACCGCCCGGATCCGGCGAGTTCGCTGCGGCGGCACGGGGGTGAGTGACATGACCGGGAACAAGGTGCCTATGACCGGGAACGACGTGCGTGTGCCGGCCCCTTGGGTGCGCACCCGGCTGCGCGTCGCGCGTGGGGCGGCCGTCGCCCTGGCCCTGCTCGTCGCGCTGACCGCGTGTCTGGCCGCCGCCTTCCCGCGAGCGGTCGACCAGTACGAGGACGCGGGGCTGCGCCGGGCCCTCGACGAGGCCACGGCCCGGCGGACCACTGTACAGCTGTATGCCCCGCAGCCCGGCGTCGAACTCCCGCAACCACAACGGGAAAAGGCCGTGCGCGAGGCCGCCCTGCACACGGCGTACGCTCAGGTGCTGGACGCTGTGGAGAAGCCCTTCGCCGTCGACCCCGCGCAGTCCTCGTACGGGGTCCGCACCTCCAACCCCAGTGCTGCTCTGGACCGTTGGCTGCCGCAGCCGAGCGGGCTGCCCGCGCGGATGTCGCTCACCGCGCCGAACGCTCTCGCCGACCACGCCCGCCTCCGCGCCGGACGCCTGCCGCGCGTGACCGGCACGGTGACCGCGGCGACGGCGGAGGTGGAGGCCGCCATCACCGCCGACACCGCCAAGACCCTGCGGATCAAGCTGGGTTCGGTGATCCACGTCCCCGGCGTGGAGCGCGCTCCCCTGTCCATACGAGTCACCGGCATCGTCGCCCCGCGCGAGCCCGCAGGCGCGTACTGGTCGACGAATCCGGTGCTGCGCAGGCCCTCTCTGATGCAACTGCCCACGCAGGGCGGCGAGTCGGACAAGTACTGGCTCGGCGCGCTGCTGCTGCCGCCGGACGCGGCCCCGGTCATGCTCGGCACGCCCGGAAAACCGGAGCGCTACTGGCAGTTGGCCCCCGACACCTCCGCCCTGGCCGCGCACGACCTGTCCGACCTGAACTCCGCGCTCGCCTCGCTGGAGTCGGGGCCGGGCCTGGGCAGGGTGCGGGCCACCCTCGATCCGCTGGCCGACGCGACCACCGACCTCGACGACGTCCTGTCGGACTACGCCCAACTCCGTTCCAAAGTCGGTCCGTTGGTGGCGGTGGCCGCCTTCGGCACAGGTACGGTCGCCGCGGTCGTCCTGCTGATGGCGGGCGGTCTCGCCGCCGACCGCCGACGCCCCGAGCTCGCCCTGCTGCGGGCCCGCGGCGCCTCCCTGCGCGGCCTCTCGGCCCGGCTGCTCGCCGAGACGGCGGTGGTCGCGGTGCCCGCGGGCGCGCTGGGCCTCACCTGCGCGCTGCTCGCCGTCCCGGAGGGGCGCCGGTCGTACGCGGTGGCGGCCGCCGTGGCCGTGACCGCCCTGGCCTGCGCCACGCTGCCGGTGCGGGCCGCGCTCGGACACCGTGCCGTACGTCTCCACGGGGCGCGCGAGGACCTGGTGGCGGTACGTCCCTCACGGCGCCGCACGGTCGCGGAACTCACCCTGTTGGTGCTGGCGTCGGGGGCGGTCGTCGCGCTGCGGCGCCGGGGCGCCTCGGGAGACAGTCTGGTCGCCCTGGCCCCGGTGCTGGTCGGCGTCATCGCCGCGCTGCTCCTCGTCCGGCTCTACCCCCTGCCGCTGCGCCGCCTGGCACGACCGGCCGGGCGGCTGCGCGGCGCGGTCGCCCTCCTCTCGCTGGCCCGCGCGGGCCGCACTTCCACCTCCACCGTCCTGCCCCTCCTGGCCCTCCTCACCGCCCTCACCACCGCCGCCTTCGGCGGCTCGGTCCTCGCGGGCGTACGAGACGCCCGCGACCACGCGGCCCTCCTGGCCACCGGCGCGGACGCCCGGATCGAGGCGTCCCACCCCCTGCCGCCCACGCTCCCGACCGAAGTGCGCCGGACTCCGGGCGTCCACGAGGTCGCTCCGGTGAGCATCGCGTACCGGGCCCAGCTGGGAGTGGGAACGGGTCGGGAGGCGGAGACGGTGCCGGTGGTGGGGGTCGAGCCTGGGGGGTATGCGCGGTTGGCGCGGGGGATGGGGCTTGGGGGGTTTGCGGGGGCGGAGCTGAGGTGGTCGGGCGGGGCTGGCGCGTCGGGGTCGTCTGGCACGTCGGGGACGTCGGACTCGTCGGGCACGTCGGAGTCGTCTGGCACGTCGGCCACGTCGGGGACGTCGGGGACGTCGGGCGTCACTGATTCGTCCAGCGCCTCTGGCTCCTCCGACTCGCCTGGCGCCTCTAGCTCGTCCGGCACCTCTGGCCCCTCCGACTCGCCTGGCGCCTCTGGCTCGCCCGGCACCTCTGGCTCCCCCGACTCCTCCAGCTCTTCCCACTCGTCCGTCTCGTCCGGCATTTCCGACCCCTCCGGCACCGGCACCGGCACGAGGGTGCTCCCCGCCCTCGCCTCCCCCGCCGTCGCCGACCGCTACGGCACGCAGCCGTTCCCGGTGCGGCTGGAGGACGACAGCCAGGTCACCGTGCGGATCGTGCTCGTACGGGAGCTGACCCCGGCCGTGTCGGACTTGGACTTCCTGGTCGTGGACCGCGCGGGCCTCGGTACCCGACCCGCGCGCCCGACCGCGCTGCTCGTGACGGGCGGCCACCTCGACGGGGGCGCCCTGCGCGAGGCGGCGGGCGCCGGCGTGGACGTACGCCTGCGGGCGGAGGAACGGAAGCGGTACGTGGACTCACCGCTCCAGCCCGGCGCCGAGCGGATCTACACGGCGGCGGTCGCGGCGGGCGCCGGATACGCCGTACTCGCCCTGCTGCTGTCCCTCGTACGCGCCGCCCCCGAACGCGCCGCGCTCCTTGCCCGCCTCCGCACCATGGGCCTCACCCGCGCCCAGGGCCGTCGCCTGCTCGTCCTGGAGTCCCTGCCCCAGGCCCTCCTGGCGTCGGCGGGCGGCGCCCTCACGGGCTGGGCGACCATCCGCCTCCTCTCCCCCGGCATCGACCTGACGACCATCGCGCTGGCCACCGCAAAATCCCCCTCCGGTGCCGCCCAACTCCGCACGGACACCTTGTCCTTGCTGCTCCCGTCCCTGTCCGTGCTCGTCCTGGCGACGGGCATCGCGGCGACGCAGGCGTGGTGGACGGGGAGACGGGGGTCGGTACAGGAGTTGAGGGCGGGGGATGCACGATGAGCGGTCACGTCATGGCCGTCATGGCCGTGGGCACCCTGCAAGCGCAGGCAGGCGCACCCGCCCCAACCAGCGCCGCGACCCCGGCGCACCCACAACACAGCGCCCCCGGTGACCACCACAGGAGCCGCCCATGACCACCGCCAACCCCACCTTCACCGACCTGGCCACCCGCGCCGCCGCCCACCGGGACCGCCCCGCCTACGGCCACGACGCCCTCATCACCTGCGACCGCCTGGTCCGGGTCTTCTCCACGGACGGCGTGGAGGTACAGGCACTCCAGGGCCTGGATCTCCTGGTCCGCGAGGGCGAGTTGATGGCGTTGATGGGCGCGTCGGGCAGTGGCAAGTCGACGCTGATGAACATCCTGGCCGGCCTGGACACCCCCACCGCGGGTGCGGCCCGGGTCGCGGGCCGCGACCTGCTGACGATGGGCGCGAAGGACCGCCTCCGCTACCGCCGCGAGGTCGTCGGCTTCGTCTGGCAGCAGACGTCCCGCAACCTCCTCCCCTACCTGACGGCAGCCCAGAACGTCGCGCTGCCGATGCAACTCACCGGCTCCCGCAAAAAACGCCGCGCCCAGTCCGAACACGCCCTGGAACTACTGGAGTTGCTGGAGGTGGCCGACTGCCGCGACCGCCGCCCGCACCAGATGTCCGGCGGCCAGCAACAACGCACGGCGATCGCCGTGGCCCTCGCGACCGACCCCGCCGTCCTCCTCGCCGACGAACCCACCGGCGAACTCGACTCCCACACCGCCGAGCAGGTCTTCGCCGCGTTCCGCACCGCGAACGAACGCCTCGGCACCACCATCGTGATCGTCACCCACGACCAGGCGGTCGCCGGCGAGGTCCGCCGCACGGTCGCCATCCGCGACGGCCGTACCTCCACCGAGGTCCTGCGCCGCACCGAGGTCGACGCGGCCACCGGCCAGGAGGCGGTGGTGGCCCGGGAGTACGCGATGCTCGACCGCACGGGCCGCCTCCAGCTCCCCGCCGAGTACACCCGGGCCCTGGGCATGCGGGACCGCGTGGCACTGGAACTGGAGCCGGACCACATCGGCGTATGGCCGGACGACAGCGGCCGCGAGTGACGCACCTGGCGAACCACGAGTGATCCACTTCCGTAACCGAACGGCAATCACGCGGAGGTATTGACGGGCCCCGACCCCGGTGTCATGGTTACCGACATCGAGACATCAGATGTCTGACGTCAGACCTCTGGATCATCTTTGGATCATCTTCGGACCACCTTCGTCCGAGGGCGATCACCTGATGACAGACTTCTGGATCACCACCGCGATCACACCGCCCGACCCGCCCGCCGGAGGCCCAACGATGTCGCTCTCCGAAGACCTCGCCGAGCGCCTGCTCAGCGCGATCATCGACGGAACCCTGCCGCCGGACGCCGCCCTCCCCCCGGAGGCCGAGCTCGCCGAGCAGTCGTCCGTGAGCCGCCTCACCGTCCGCGAGGCGGTGAAGCAGCTGCGCGCGCAGAACGTCGTACGCGTGGTCCGCGGCCGCGGCACGTACGTGAACCCGCCGGACCGCTGGACCGCCCTGGAAGCGGTCGTCCGCGCCGCCTCCCGCGCCTCCAACACTTCGCTCTCGGAGCGGCTCATCGAGGCCCGCCGCCTCATCGAGAACGGCGCGACCGAGCTCGCCGCGGTCCGCCGGAGCGACGCCGACCTCGCGGAGCTGCGCGAGCACCTCGCCGCGATGCGGGCCGCGGCCGACGCGGGCGACACGGAGCAGTTCGTGCAGGCCGACATCGACTTCCACGACACCGTGATGCGGGCGACCGGCAACCTCTTCGTCCCGCTCCTCTTCGAACCCTTCGGCCCCCTCCTGGCCGAGGGGCGCCGCGAGACCTCCGCGGTCCCCCAGATCCGCGTCAACGCCATCGCCCACCACGAGTCCGTCCTCACCGCCCTGGAATCGGGCAACCCGGACAGGGCCCGCCAGGCAATGGACGCCCACATGACCCAGACGGCGACCGACTATCGCACGCACGTGCTGAAGGACACCGAACCGTCGTAGCCGTGGGCACCCTGCAAGCGCCGGTAAGCCCACCCACCTCGAGCTCAGCCCCGACGCCGGGCCACAAATAGCCCCAGTACCCCGGGCCACTGACAACCCCAGTACCCCGGGCCACTGACAACCCCAGTCCCAGCCCCTGTCGTACCCCCGTCCCCAGGAACCGCCATGTCCCTACCCCGCCATGCCCTCCCCGAGTCAGAGGTCCTCGCCGGCCTCCCGCCCGTCAGGGCAGTAGAGGCCTCCGAGGTCACCGCAAGGCTCAAGGGCGCCCCCCGCCTGGTCGTCCTGGACGACGACCCCACCGGCACCCAGACAGTCGCCGACATCCCGGTCCTCACCACCTGGACGGTGGAAGACCTCCGCTGGGCCCTCCGCCAGAAGAGCACCGCGTTTTTCGTGCTCACCAACACCCGCAGCCTCTCCCCCGAGGACGCCGCCACCCGTAACCGTGAGATCGTCCGCGCCCTGCTCGAGGCCTCCCGGGCCGAGAACATCCCGTACGTCATCGCCTCCCGCGGCGACTCCACCCTTCGCGGCCACTTCCCCCTCGAAACGGACGTTCTCGCCGAGGAGTTGACGACCGCGACCGAAGGAACGGACACCCCCGACGGCGTCGTCCTCGTCCCCGCGTACATCGAGGCCGGCCGCCTCACCATCGACTCGGCGCACTGGATGCGCACGCCGGACGGCCTGCTCCCCGTGGGCGAGAGCGAGTTCGCGAAGGACGCCACCTTCGGCTACCGCTCCTCCGCCCTCCCCGAGTGGGTGGAGGAGAAGACGTCCGGCCGCACCCCCGCCGACATGGTCGCCCGCATCACCCTCACCGACCTGCGCACCGGCGGCCCCGCCCACGTCGCCGAGCAGCTCGCCGCGCTGCGCGACGGCGCCATGGCCGTGGTCGACGCGGTCTGCGACGACGACCTCCGCGTCCTCGCGCTCGCCCTCGCCGACGCCGAGGAGAAGGGCGCTCGCCTCCTCTACCGCGTGGGCCCCTCCTTCGTACGAGCCCGAGCGGGCCAGTCCGCCCACCCACCGCTCACCGCAGCCGAGTTGAGGCCGCTGCGCGCGGACGCTGCCCACGGACTGATCGTGGTCGGCTCCCATGTCTCCCTGACCACCCGCCAGTTGAACCATCTGCGCGAACAGCACGGTGATCTCTCGGAGTTCGAACTCGACGTCGCCCAGCTCCTCGACACCACCCGCCGCGACGCCCACATCGACGAGATCGCCAAGACGGCGGCCGCCGCGCTGGAGCGAGCGGACACGATCATCCGCACCACCCGCACGGTGGTCACCACCGACGACCCCGACGAGAGTCTCGCCATCTCCCGGAGCGTCTCCGCCGCACTCGTCGAGGCGGTCCGCCGCGTCCACGCGGCCCGCCGCCCGGCCTTCGTCATCGCCAAGGGCGGCATCACCTCCAGCGACACCGCCACCCACGGCCTCGAGATACGCCGCGCCTGGGCCCGCGGCACGCTGCTGCCCGGCATCGTCTCGCTGTGGCAGCCCGTCGACGGCCCGGCCGCCGGCATCCCGTACATCGTCTTCGCGGGGAACGTCGGCGCAGACACCGCCCTCGCCGACGCTCTCGCCCTCCTGAGGAGCGCCGCCTGGTGCTGCTGACCGGAACCGAGGGCCTCAAGGCCCTGACCACGGCGTACGAGACCGGGCATGCGCTCCCCGGCTTCGTCGCGTACAACCTGGAGACGGTGCAGGGCATCGTCGCCGCGGCGGAAGCGAACCCCGGCACCCCTGTCCTCCTCCAGGCCGGCTCCAGCCCCTTCAAGCACGCGGGCCGCGAACCCCTGATGCGCCTCGCGCTGGACGCCGCGGCACACTCCGACGCTCCCCTGGGCGTCCACCTCGACCACAGCCGCGACCTGGACGAGATCACCGTCTGCCTGGAGGCGGGCTACACCTCGATCATGGTCGACGGCTCCCACCTCCCCTTCGCCGAGAACATCGCGCTGACCCGCGAGGCCGTACGCCGGGCCCGCGTCCACGGGGCATGGGTGGAGGCCGAGTTGGGCGCACTGGCGGGCGACGAGGACGTCTCGACGAACGCGCACGCGTCCGCGACCGCCATGACCGACCCGTCCCAGGCAGCCGAGTTCGTCGCCGAAACGGGCGTGGACGCCTTGGCGGTCGCGGTCGGCAACGTCCACGGTTTCACCGCGGCCCCGGTCCGCCTGGACCTGAACCGCCTCGCCGCGATCCACTCGGCCGTCCCCGTGCCTCTGGTCCTGCACGGCGCCAGCGGCCTCCCCGAGGAACAACTCCTCGGCGCCCTGTCCAGAGGCGTGGCGAAGGTCAACGTCAACGCCGAACTCCGTCGCGCCTACCTCCAGGCGGTGAGCGACCAACTCCCCAGCGCGCTCCCGGGTTCGGACGTGGTCGCCCTCTGGTCGGCGGGCCGCCACGCGGTAACAGAGGCGGCAACACGCATCATCGCCCAGCTCACGCTCGTTTAGCCCGTCCGGCGCTTGAGGACGAGGCCGTCCAGGCCGAAGCGGGGGCCTGGGGGCGGCAGCCCCCCGGTACGGGACGGGAAGGGGCGGAGGGGGCGAACCCCAGGACGCAAGCCCCCACACACCCACACCCACACCCGCACCGCACCGCACCGCACCCGCACCCGCACCCGCACCCGCACCCGCACCCGCACCCGCACCCGCAGGACAACGCACCTGCACCCACCACGGGCTCCCCACCCGAAACCCCGAAACCCCCGCAAAACAACCCGCTCGCCCCATAGGAGGGCACGCTCATGTCAGCCTCACCCGCCCCCCGTCCCCACACGGCAGTGATCGGCCTCGGTGCCATGGGCCTCCCCATGGCCCACCGCCTGGCCGCCCACCTCCCCCTCTCCGTCTACGACATAGCCCCCGCCCGCCGCGCCCTGATCGCCTCGGCCGGCGGCACGGACGCCGCCTCTCCCGCCGAGGCCGCCCGCGACGCCGACGTCGTCCTCCTCGCCGTACGCGACCAGACCCAGGTCGACGGCGCCCTGTTCGGCGAGAACGGCGCAGCCGAAACCCTCCGCCCCGGCAGCACCGTCATCCTGACCAGCACGGTCGGCCCGGACGCGGCCCGTGCCACGGCGGAACGCCTGGCCGAACGCGGCGTTCTCACGGTGGACGCCCCGGTCAGCGGCGGCCCGGTCCGCGCGGGCAACGGCGACCTGCTGATCGTCGTGGGCGCCGAGGACAAGGCGCTCGACCTCGCCCGCCCGGTCCTGGACCTGCTCGCCTCCACGCTCACGGTCGTCGGCCCGCGCCCGGGCGACGGCCAGGCCCTCAAGGCGATCAACCAGCTCCTCGCCGGCGTCCACATCGCCGCCGCCGCGGAGGCGATCGCGCTGGCCCGCGGCCTGGGGCTCGACCCGGCGACCGTCGTGGAGAGCCTGCGGCACGGCGCCGCCGGTTCGTTCATGTTCGGGGACCGTGGCCCCCGCATGGTCGAGACGTACGAGAGCGACGTCGCCCCCGAGGTGAAGTCCCGCCTCGACATCTTCGTGAAGGACATGGGCATCGTCACCGGCATCGCCAAGGACGCCCACGTCCCGGTCCCCCTTGCGTCCGCCGCGCAGCAGCTCTACCTCCTCGGCGAAAGCGCCGGCCTGGCCGCCCACGACGACTCCTCGGTGGTCACCGTGCTCTCCCCCAAGCCCGTCAACTCCCCAGAGGGAGAGACCCGATGAGCCACACCACGCTCCTCCTGATCGCCGTCGCCGGCGTCGCCACGCTCCTCCTGCTCATCCTCCGCGCCAAGGTCCAGCCCTTCGTCGCCCTGGTCGTCGTCTCCATCGGCGTCGCCCTCGCCGCCGACGTCCCGGCCGCCGATCTGGTGAAGACCATCGAGGAGGGCATGGGCTCCACTCTCGGTCACATCGCGACGATCATCGCCCTGGGCGCGATGATCGGCCGGATCATCGAACTCTCCGGCGGCGCCCGGGCGTTCGCGCACTCCCTGATGGACCGCTTCGGCTCCAAGCGCACCCCGCTGGCGCTCACCGTCGCCGGGTTCGTCCTCGGCATCCCGGTCTTCTTCGAGGTCGGCCTGATCATCCTGATGCCGATCGCGTACGGCGTGGCCCGCGCCTCCCGCAAGCCGCTTCTCGTCTACGCCCTTCCGATGGGCGCCGCGATGCTCACCGTGCACGCCTTCCTGCCCCCGCACCCGGGCGCGGTCGCCGTCACCCAGGCCATCGGCGCCGACCAGGGCCTGGTCCTGCTCATGGGCATCCCGGTCACCGCGGTCGTGATCCTGCTCGGCTACCTGGTCTCACGCCGGATGACCCGCCGCGAGTACCCGATGGACCCGGCGGTGTACGCGGAGGTCTATGGCGAGGACGAGTCGCCCGCCGGTGGTGCGGCTCCCGCCGCGCCGGCCCCCGACGACGGACACGGCACCGCCGTACTCACGAAGCCCGCGCCCGCCCCCACGGCCCTGGACGGGGACGCCCCCTCGCCCTCCTTCGTCATGGTCCTCACCCTGATCGTCGCCCCGATCCTGCTGATCCTGGCCGGCACCCTGGGTCAGAATCTCCTCGCCGAGGGCTCCACGTTCCGTGCCGTCCTCACGGTCCTCGGGGCCCCGATGGTCGCCCTGCTGATCGACGTGGCCCTGTGCGCGTACTTCCTCGGCGCCCGCCGCGGCTGGGACCGCGCCCGCATCGCGGACGTCATGACCTCGGCCCTTCCGCCGGTCGCCATGGTGATCCTGGTGGCGGGCGCGGGCGGTGTCTTCGGCAAGGTCCTGGTGGCGAGTGGCATCGGCGACGCGATCGCCGACGTACTGGACCGGACGGGCCTGCCCGCGCTGTTCCTGGCCTTCCTGATGGCCCTTGCCCTGCGCGCGGCCCAGGGTTCGACGACGGTGGCCCTGATCACCACGGCGGGCATCCTCGCCCCGCTCCTCCAGCGCGCCGACCTGTCGACCGGCCAGCTCTCGCTGGTCGCCCTGGCGATGGGCGCGGGTGGGCTCTCCGTCTCGCACATCAACGACGCGGGCTACTGGATGTTCACCAAGCTGGCCGGCCTGGACGTGGCGACGGGCCTGCGCACCTGGACGGTCCTGACGACCACGATGGGCGTGCTGGGCTTCGGTCTCACCGCGGCCCTGTGGCCCCTCGTCTGAGGTGATCAGCGAACGCTGACGTCCAGCGCCCCAAATCCCGCCTTGCGTACGGCGATCGATCCGTACGGCGTACGCAGCCGGAGCCACGCGCCCGACGAGTACAGCCCCAACTGGGCCTCGTCGGGCGCGCCTTGGCGTTCGGGGCGCACGGGCCGGAGGAATCCGAGCGACTGCGCCGCGTGGGCGGCGCGCACCGGAAGGCCGGTGTCGCCGATCGGCCGGGACCAGATCTCCCGCCCGATACGGTCGAGTTCGGCGCGGGTACGCAGCTCGGGCGCCAACTCCTGTGTACGGGACCGGAATTCGGCCACCGCAGCGGAGACCATCGCGCGCACGGCGTCCGGAGCGGGCAGCCCCGCCTCCTGCCGCCAGCCCCCGCGGGGCGGGAGCACCCCGGCCCACGGCGGCCCGGTGACCGCCTGCGGAACAGTGGCCGTGGCGGCCGACTCGTCGACGGACTCCAGGAGTTCACCGGCGGAGACGGTCACGTCGAGCATGACGTCGAGCCCGTTCTCGTACGGCTTGGCGAGCAGCGCCGTACGGATCGCGAGGACCTCGAACGACGGCGGGCGCCCGAAGACCGCGAGCGCGGTCCCGGCGGCCTGCAGTCGTACCGCCGCCGCGCGGTCGTAGTGGATCAGCCGGGCGAGGAAGGCGGCGAGGTCCGCCGCCTCCCCTTCGTCGGCGAGGTGCAGGACGGTCATGCCGCGACGGCCTCTTCGACGTCGTCCCGGTACCCCTCCAGGAACTCCCGCTCCTCGGAGGTGATGCGGCGCGGACGCTGGGCCGCGAAGTCGAACGGCACGATCACGGTCGAGGCCCGTACGTACACCTCGTCGGGGTCCTTGACCTCGTACGTGATCGTGAACGACGCGGCCCGGATCTCCGTGATCCACAGCTCGACGTCCACCGGCGCGTGCCGGTGGACCAGCTGCCGCTTGTAGTCGATCTCATGGCGAGCCACCACGGACCCCTGCTTGAAGTCCTTCTCCGGGCGGAACAGGAAGTCGATACGGGCTTCCTCCAAGTACCGGAGGAAAACCACGTTGTTGACGTGGCCGTACGCGTCCATGTCCGCCCAGCGCAGCGGGCAGCGGTAGATGTGCCGCAAGATCGATCAGCCCCGGGTCAGCTTCTTGTAGGTGGCACGGTGCGGGCGCGCCGCGTCCGGGCCGAGTCGCTCGACCTTGTTCTTCTCGTACGACTCGAAGTTGCCCTCGAACCAGAACCACTTGGAGTCGCCCTCGTACGCGAGGATGTGCGTGGCGACCCGGTCGAGGAACCAGCGGTCGTGGGAGACGACCACTGCGGCACCCGGGAACTCGAGCAGCGCGTTCTCGAGCGAGGACAGGGTCTCCACGTCGAGGTCGTTGGTCGGCTCGTCGAGGAGCAGCAGGTTGCCGCCCTGCTTGAGGGTGAGCGCGAGGTTGAGGCGGTTGCGCTCACCACCGGAGAGGACACCGGCGGGCTTCTGCTGGTCCGGGCCCTTGAAGCCGAACGCGGAGACGTACGCGCGCGACGGCATCTCGACCTGACCCACATTGATGTAGTCCAGCTCGTCGGAGACGACGGCCCACAGCGACTTCTTCGGGTCGATGTTCTCGCGGCTCTGGTCGACGTACGAGATCTTGACGGTCTCGCCGACCTTGATCGAGCCGGAGTCCGGCGTCTCGAGCCCCTGGATCATCTTGAAGAGGGTGGTCTTGCCGGCGCCGTTCGGGCCGATGACCCCGACGATCCCGTTACGCGGCAGCGTAAAGGAAAGATCATCGATGAGGACCTTCTCTCCGAAGGCCTTGGAGAGGTTGTTGACCTCGACGACGATGGAGCCCAGACGCGGGCCCGGCGGGATCTGGATCTCCTCGAAGTCCAGCTTCCGCATCTTGTCGGCCTCGGCGGCCATCTCCTCGTACCGGGACAGACGCGCCTTGGACTTGGCCTGCCGCCCCTTGGCGTTGGAGCGAACCCACTCAAGCTCTTCCTTGAGCCTCTTCGCCCGCTTGGCGTCCTTCTGGCCCTCGACCTTGAGGCGGGAGGCCTTCTTGTCGAGGTACGTGGAGTAGTTGCCCTCGTAGGGGTGCGCGCGGCCGCGGTCCAGCTCGAGGATCCACTCGGCGACGTTGTCGAGGAAGTACCGGTCGTGGGTGACGGCGACGACGGTACCCGCGTACTTCGCGAGGTGCTGCTCCAGCCACTGCACGGACTCGGCGTCCAGGTGGTTGGTGGGCTCGTCGAGGAGGAGGAGGTCAGGAGCCTCGATCAGCAGCTTGCAGAGCGCGACGCGGCGGCGCTCACCACCGGAGAGGTTGTTGACCGGCCAGTCACCGGGCGGGCAGCCCAGCGCGTCCATGGCCTGCTCCAGCTGAGCGTCGAGGTCCCAGGCGTTGGCGTGGTCCAGGTCGTCCTGGAGCTTGCCCATCTCCCCCATGAGCGCGTCCGAGTAGTCGGTCGCCATCAGCTCGGCGACCTCGTTGAAGCGCTTGAGCTTGCCCATGATCTCGGCGGCGCCGTCCTGGACGTTCTCCAGCACGGTCTTGGACTCGTCGAGTGGCGGCTCCTGGAGCAGCATGCCGACGGAGTAGCCCGGCGACAGGAACGCGTCACCGTTGGAGGGCTGCTCAAGGCCCGCCATGATCTTGAGAACGGTGGACTTACCGGCACCGTTCGGACCGACCACACCGATCTTCGCACCGGGCAGGAAGTTCAAAGTGACGTCGTCGAGAATCACCTTGTCGCCGTGCGCCTTGCGCGTCTTGCGCATGGTGTAAATGAACTCAGCCAAGAGAAACCGTCCGGACGCTTGAAATCGGCAGTGGGCAGATACACCCCATCTTGCCTGACGTCCACCCTTGGGTGGTAACCCGTCTGGCCGTGGGTGTCTGACCTGGGGTTTTGTTGCTCGCTTCGGTAGCTCGGCTGTCACTGTCGGTCGTCGTTGAGTGGCCTCGGGGGGCGTCGGACGGCCCAGAGACGGCCCAGCGATCTCTGCTCGCCCCTACCGCGATCGATAGGAACCGTCCCCCAGGATGCTCTGCACCACGGCTACGTTCAGGCGATCGGGTTGCCTCCGTGCTTGGTGGTCGCCCCGCGTCGTGCTTGGTGGTCGCCCTGCGTCGGCCGTTCAGCGCGATGTCGGCAAAGCCACTGCGTGTCGACGGGGACTAGCACTACTGTCGCTTCGAGGACAGCGACCGTTACGTGACGTTTCCATCCGCTGTGGGGCGCAGGAGGGGCGGCTACACGGTGACAGAGACATCCGAACAAGCGGAGAACGAGGGCGACCCAGAAGGCCCCCGCGTCTTCATCTCATACGCACACGAGGCTGACGGTGGGAGCCACACCGAGCGAGTCCGTAGCCTGTGGCTGCTACTACGAGCCAACGGTGTGGACGCACGGTTGGCTCGTCCAGCTGCGGAGCAGCCACAGGACTGGGCTGCGTGGATGCAGCATGAGGTGGAAGCGGCAGAATTTATACTGGTCATTGCTTCCCCTGCCTATAAAAAGCGAGCTGAAGGTGCCGGGGCACCCCATATGGGTGAGGGGTAATCTTCACAGAGGTCTGCAATCTCGCCGCGCGAATGCGTAAGGTTTGCGTGGTCTGTTTTCGAGAATCCTCCGCTCCTGCAGGTCCGGCCACTGCCATGATCGAAGGGACCCTTGATATCCGAGCATGTCGAGCTAGCAGCGATACGCGGCGGCCCGCGAACACGTCATGCACGCCCTCCGGCACTTCTATGCCTCGGTCCTTCTGAACGCCGGAGAGAACATCAAGGCCCTGAGCCCGTACCTAGGTCACAGCGATCCGGGCTTCACGCTCCGCGTCTACACGCACTTCATGCCGCCGAGTAGCGAGACACGGACGCGGAAGGCCATCAGCGCCATGTACCGAGCTGCCGGTCACATCCATGATGGCTCCGAAACCGCCCAAGCAGCTTCCTAGGCCTCATGGGGGGGGAGAGCATCCAGGGCGTACGTAGCCGGGGCACAGTGACCCGAAGCCGCAAGAGCCCCGCCTCCTGCTGAACTAGCGTTCATCAGGGGGCGACCCTTCCCTCAGGGTTTGCCACGCCGTGCTCTGCCGGTAGAGACCGAGCCACTCCACCATCGCTTTACAGCTCTCAACGTAGTCGGCCGCAGCTTCAGGACTAGGCATGCGGTGTTGATCGGTGGTACGGCTCACCTGGTTGCGCACATCCTTCAACTGACGCAGCACTCTGGAAATGTCGCCAGGGAGCAAGTGCTCGCCCGTGGACAGCAAGGCAAAGAGACTCTCACGCTGATCAAGGGCTCCGTATTCGGGGACCATCTGAGAGAGTTGGCGCTCCACCAGGCGCCAGGCCGCCAACATTGCGCCGTCCGGACTGCTGTGGGCCATCGCAGAAATCCAGGCAAAGGAGCTCGTGTTGGGGGTTTGAGGCGCATCCGGCGTGTGCGCCTCCGTGTCTGTAACCGGAGGTTCCCCAGCCGCAGCGAGTCTCTCACGCACCGCAGCCTCTGCCTCGGCGCTAACTTGCTCAACAGCCTCGGAGAACTCTAAGTCGACTCCAGCAGCTCTCAGGTTCTTCAGGCGACGCAGCAGCCCGTTGACTTCATCCCGGAAGGTGTACGTGATGAACAAGGCTGCGACGGGCCAGACGAGAGCCTTGCAGAAATCAAGGACCAAGTGCCCTATCTCCATGCGCCCATCTTCCGCCCCTACCAAGCCGCAACGTCGAGCTTTGGAAGATGCGTAAGCGATGGGCAGCGGCGATGCGTGCACCCGTCCACGGCCCACAGACGGCCCAGGCGGCATGAGACGACCCCTGGCTTGCGGTTCCGCCGCAGGTCAGGGGCTACTTTTCGTGATCGCCCGGCAAGTAACACGCCATCTTGCCTGACGGCTGGCCCTCGAAGGAAACCGTCCGGCCGGACCCCCGCGACCTGGACGTCCACCGCCCATCCGGTAGTCACTCCGTCACGCCACGTCAAAGTCACCGCCGCCTCGTGCGGCGGCGGGCGAAGGGGCGCACCCTGTTAATAGGGGCTGGAGAGCCCCGGAGGTGATCGTGATGACGCAGACGACACAGGCACGGACCGCTGTCGGATGGCACGTCGAGCTGGAATTCGAGGAGGACGACCACCGCACCCGCGCCGCCGCCCTCCTACGACTCCCCGACGGCAGCGAAGTGCGCGCCCACGGATACACAAGCCGCCACCCCTCCGACTCGAACCAGCCGAGGGTCGGCGAGGAGGTCGCGGGGGCCAGAGCCCTCAACGAACTCGCGATGCAGCTGCTGACCAAGGCCCACGACGAGATCGACGAGGCATCGGGCAGGACGTCGCATCCGTTGACGTGACCTTCCATGGCCGCCACGGTGATCACGCGGAGGGTCGCCGTGGCTGTCGTCGTGTTCGCGGATCATGCGGATCATGACGTAGGCGGGGCGTCCGCGGACAGGGCACCCATGGTTCCGGCATGCCAGAAACGCTGGGTGGGCAACGAGAACGGTGACCAACTGGCGTACGACAGTCCGCACTTCGCCCGGCGGGGCCGTCTCGCTCGCGCCGGCCGTGCCGGCCGACGGCGAGGAGCCGGTGGCCGAGGCGCTCGCCGACATGCTGTGGTCGGTGTGCGACGAGTACTCCTGGGCCCTGCCCGCACACGACCTCCAGGCGCAGCAGGCGGGCCGGGATCTCGACCGGTGCGTCGACCTCTTCGCCTGCGAGACCGCGCACACCGTGGCCGAAGTCGTCACCCTGCTTGCCGACCGAGTGCCCGGGCCGGTGACGGAAAGCGTCCGCGCCGACATCCGCCGCCGGGTGCTGGATCCGCTGTTCACCGATCCCCGCCCGTGGCCGTGGGAGACGTACACGACGAACTGAGCCGCTGGGTGCGGTGGAGCCGCGGGCATGGCGGCACTCGCCGTCGAACACGATCCCGTACGACTGGCCTCGGCCCTGCACCGCACCCTGGCCGCCCTCCGCTGCTACCTCAATGGGCTTGGGTCGCAAGGAGGTTGTGCCGAGGGAGTCGGCTATTGGGCGTACGGCTTCGGCTACTTCACCTACTTCGCGGAAGCCCTGCGCGAGCGCATTCGTCAGCCGTCTCCCGCCCGCCTGCGGGCCCGGATCGGCGACGCGCGGCCACCGTGACGCTGCACTACTTCTCGGACGCCTGGCAGCCCACCGTCGACCGCCTCGACACCACCACCCACGAGGGCGCCCCGGACACCGCGTACCGACTGCGCCTGCGCTCCCTCCGCACTCCTGCGAAGTCGGCGGAATTCCGGTTCACGGTGAATTGATACGGGCGCACTGCTTCCGACCCGGACCCCGGTATTGGCTGTCTACCTGCGGCGACGTCCAGTGGGGCGTGAAGACGGCTTTTCCGGCCATAGTCTTCAGCGCGCCACCGCAGCAGTCCATCCGTAGCCCGGATGACACACCTGACCTGCGTAAACGCAGCCAGTAGCGGAGCGCCCCCGGCAGGACTCGAACCTGCGGCCAAGCGCTTAGAAGGCGCCTGCTCTATCCACTGAGCTACGGGGGCCGGGTGTGGTGGCCTGTGTCCTGGTGCCCGAGTGTGGGCTGATCCGTGACCTTGCCGGGGACAAGGATAGGGCTCCCGGATCCCTGTCCCCCGCGCTTCGCCTCCGTGGCTCGATGTGGAGGTTCAGTGAAGCGGTCCTGATAATCGCAGGCGGGTGCGAATCGTGCACCGCTTTTGGCGTCTCACGCATCGGGTGTTGTGCACTCGTTATGCCTGCGTCCCAGTCATCCCTTCCGCCCCGTGTGTCCTGTCGGCGCGCAGACATAGTCATATGCTTCAGAAAGCCTCCAAAATTGGGCATTCTTCGCATGTGGTGACCTTGGACGTACGGCCTCAGCTGCTCGACGCACTCTCCGCCCTGCGCGACCGTGTCGCCGCCGCACGCTTCCCGCTGCCCCTGGCGGGGGCTCCACGCGCGCGTGCCAACCGCGACGAACTGCTCGCACAGCTCGACGACTATTTGGTGCCCCGGTTGAGGGAACCCGAAGCACCGCTCCTCGCCGTCATCGGGGGGTCCACCGGCGCGGGCAAGTCGACCCTCGTCAACTCCCTTGTCGGGCGCCGGGTCAGCGAGGCCGGAGTGCTGCGGCCGACGACCCGTACGCCGGTGCTGGTGTGCCATCCCGAGGACCACCACTGGTTCAGCGGGATGCGGGTACTGCCCGCCCTCACGCGCGTGTGGGTGCCCCATCAGGAGCCCGGCAACGACCTGCCCGGACTCGCCGAGCGTGGCGAGCGGGTGCTGCGGATCGAGACCGCCGACACCCTGCCCCGCGGCCTCGCCCTCCTCGACGCGCCCGACATCGACTCCCTGGTCGCCGACAACCGGGTGCTCGCCGCCGAACTGATCTGCGCGGCCGACATCTGGGTCATGGTCACCACGGCCGCCCGGTACGCCGACGCCGTGCCCTGGCATCTGCTGCGGACGGCCAAGGAACACAAGGCCACCCTGGTCACCGTGCTCGACCGGGTGCCGCATCAGGTGGTCTCCGAGGTCTCGCGGCAGTACGGCGCCCTGCTCACCAAGGCCGGACTCGGCGAGATGCCCCGCTTCACCGTGCCCGAGCTGCCCGAGTCCGCGTGGGGCGGCGGCCTGCTGCCCGCCACCGCCGTCGCGCCTCTGCGTACGTGGCTCACGCAGCAGGCGCAGGACCCGGGAGCCCGGTACCAGTCGATGGCCCGTACGGCCTACGGAGTCCTCGACTCGCTGAAGGCGCGGATGCCGGAGCTGGCCAGTGCGGCCGCCGCGCAGTACGCCGCCGCGCTGCGGCTCACCGCGGCCGTCGACGGGGCGTACGACAGCGAGCACAAGCGCGTGAGGGGCCGTTTGCAGGCCGGGGCCGTGCTCTCCGGGGACGCGCTCAAGCGGTGGCGCGCCTATCCGCTCGACTGCACCGCCGGCGAACTGCTCGACGCCCTCGTGGAGAGTCTCGGCGCCCTGCTGCTGTGCGCCGTCACGGCGGCCGACGAGCGCGTGGGCGAGGCGTGGCGGCGCGAACCGGCCGCGGACGCTCCGGGACTGACGGACCGTGATCCGACGCTGGAGAGCGCCGAGCACCGGATCGGGATGGCCGTACGACGCTGGCGGCGCGTCCTGGAGGAGTACGCCGAGGACGAGGTGCGCACCCTCGACAAGAGCGTCGCGCCGGACGCCGAGGTGGTCGCCGCGCTGGTCGCCACCGCTCTGCTGGGCGGCCGCAGGGCGCGGGCCGCGGGCGAGGGGCTCGCCGAGCGGATCGGGGCGCACGGTGCCCTGCGGCTGCGCGACCGGGGCGGACGGCTGCTCACCGACTTCCTCGACAAGGCCCTGCACACCGAGCGCGAGCGCCGTCTCGCCCCCCTCGACGCACTCGACGTACATCCAGAGCCCCAGGCCGAAATCATCGCCGCGCTGTCCGTACTGCAGAAGGAGAGGTGACCGCGGTGACTGCCGTCACTGACCACGACCACACGGATCACGCAGACCGCCCGGGAGACGATCCCTCCGAAGAGGGCACTTCCGAGGAGAGCACTTCTGAAGAGGGCACTTCTGAAAACGGCCTCCCCAAGGACGCGAGTTCCGAGGACGCGGCCCAGGAGGACGCCGAGGAATCCCAGGGTTCCCGGGGCTCCCAGGGCTCCCAGGGCTCCCAGGGCTCCCAGGACGGCGAGCGTGCCGAAAGCGAGCTCTCCGAAGAGACGCGCTCTGAGGACACCTCTTCCGACGAGAGGCACGCGCGCGTGAAGGACGACGACGCCTCCATGCACGCGGAGAGCGAACCCGTCTGGGACGACGGGCTCATCGCGCGGCGCGTGACCGAGACGACCACCGGGCAGGAGGCCCCGGTGCTGGAGCCCAGGATCACCGTGCAGGACCCGCCCGCCCCTCTCGCGTACGACGGGCCGCTGCGCTCGCGCCTCGACGCGCTCCGCGAGCTGGTGGGCCTGTCACGCACCCGGCTCGACAGCCGCACGCTCGCCGAGGCGGGCCGGGTTCTCGACGAGGCGGCGGCGCGGCGCAGGCTCTCCGGGCAGCACACCGTCGTCGCCATCGCCGGGGCCACCGGGAGCGGGAAGTCGCAGCTCTTCAACGCGCTCGCCGGTGTGGCCATCTCGGAGACCGGCGTGCGCAGGCCGACCACGGCGGCACCCATCGCGTGCAGCTGGAGCGACGGCGCGGCGACGCTCATCGACCGGCTCGGCATCCCGGGACGGCTGCGCAGACGCCCGCTGCAGAGCCCGGAGGCGGAGGCCCAGCTGCGCGGCCTCGTCCTGATCGACCTGCCCGACCACGACTCCGCGGCCGCCCAGCACCGCGAACACGTGGACCGCATCCTGGCCCTCGTCGATGCGGTCATCTGGGTGGTGGATCCCGAGAAGTACGCGGACGCCATGCTCCATGAGCGCTATCTGCGGCCCATGGCGGGGCACGCGGAGGTCACCTTCGTAGTCCTCAATCAGGTGGACCGGCTGCCCGGGGAGGCCACCGACCAGGTCCTCGACGATCTGCGGCGGCTGCTCGACGAGGACGGGATCGCGCTGGGCGAGTACGGCGAACCGGGCGCGACCGTGCTCGCGCTGTCCGCGCTCACCGGCGACGGCGTCGGCGAACTGCGCGAATCGCTCGCACAGTTCGTGGCCGAGCGGGGCGCCGCGGCGCGCCGGATCTCCGCCGACCTGGACGCGGCCGCGGCGCGGCTGCGGCCCGTCTACGCGACGGGGCGGCGCGTCGGGCTCAGCGAGGAGGCGCGCGACGAGTTCGCCGACCGGCTCGCGGACGCGGTGGGTGCCGTCGCGGCCGGCGAGGCGGCCGAGCGCGCGTGGCGCCGCAACGCCAACCGCGCGTGCGGCACGCCCTGGCTGCGGCTGTGGCGGTGGTCCCAGGACCGGCGCGAACCACAGACCGGACGTCTGCCGGTGCGCGCGCCGGCCGATGAGGAGGCCACGGCACGTCAGCGCGTCGAGCAGGCCGTACGCACGGTGGCGGACCGGGCGGTGTACGGGCTCCCGGCGCCCTGGGCACAGGCGGTGCGCGAGGCGGCCGTACGCGGCGCGCAGGGGCTGCCCGAGGCACTGGACGACATGGCGGCACGCGCCGCGACCCCGGCGGGGCGGCCGCTGCGGCCCGGCTGGTGGCCGGTCGCCGTCCTCGCGCAGGCCTCGATGACGATCCTCCAAGTCCTCGGCGGGCTCTGGCTGCTGGGGCAGATCATCGGGGTCACCCCGCCCAACCTCGGGGTGCCGGTGCTGCTGATGGTGGCAGGCATCATCGGCGGTCCGGCCGTCGAGTGGAGCAGCAGGATGGCGGCGCGCGGGCCCGCCCGGCGCTACGGGCTGGACGCGGAACGGCGGCTGCGCGAGGCCGCCGCCGGGTGCGGCAGGGCCCGCGTACTGGACCCGGTGGCGGCGGAGCTGCTGCGGTACCGGGAGGTGCGGGAGCAGTACGGGCGGGTCACGGGGGCGGCGTCCGCGCCGGTCGGGTGATGGCGTCACCGACACCGACCAGCGGCGGGACTTCAGCACAGACTGGCGGTGGGACCTCGGCACGGACCGACGGTGGGGGCGCCCGTCCCCGTCAGTTGGTGCGGCACCACCCCGTCGGGTGACGCGGTTGTCCACAACCGGCCGGTAGCACACAGCGCTCAGCGGGCTCGGCCCGGCGAAGGCAGTCTGAACTCGCGGCGATCGCAGCGCATGCGGTCACCGCGAGAAACGGCAACAGACGCCACAGACGCATTCGTACGGGAGAGGGGTTCGCGATGAACGAGACGATGGTCTGCGCGGTGGGCAACGTCGCGACGCAGCCGGTGTACCGGGAGCTGGCGAACGGGGGGTCGGCGAGGTTCCGGCTGGCGGTGACGGCGCGGTACTGGGACCGCGAGAAGAGCGCGTGGACGGACGGGCACACCAACTTCTTCACGGTGTGGGCCAATCGGGCGCTCGCCACGAATGTGGGGGCATCGGTGTCGGTGGGCGATCCCGTCATCGTGCAGGGCAGGTTGAAGGTACGCAACGAACAGCGCGACGGTCAGAGCCGGACGTCGGTGGACATCGACGCGGTGGCGATCGGCCACGACCTTTCCCGCGGTACGTCGGCGTTCCGACGCCCCTCCAAGGAGGGGGAACCCGCTTCGGCGCCCCGGCCGGAGCCAAACTGGGAGACAGAGCCGGAAAGTCGGTCCGAGGCCCGGGCACAACAGCAGCCGGAGCCAGCCGGAGTGACGTGATGTCAGGTCCCGGCACGAACTGACCGAACTGCGGCTTATCGACAAATGCGTTCCGATCGACCCCATGGATTTGTCGATAAGCGCAGCTCACAGGCGTGCTGAGCGATAACGATTCCGAGTCGGATCGGTTATCCGATGGCATGACCGGGGAGCGTGGTGCGCCGCGTCCCTAGGATTCCGGACATAGCTCACGGGGCTTCTGATTCTGCTGGCGGGACCTTCCCCCCATGTCAACGGGTCCTGCTCGAAGGGGAATTCTGTGTTTTCTTCGTTCTCTGTGTTGTCCGCGCGCAGGCGAGGGGCCGCCCGCCTCGCCGCCGCGATGGTGGTGTCAGGGCTCGTCGCCGCGGGGGCGATGACCACCGCCGGTACGGCCGTCGCCGACGAGACCCCGCAGAACCAGAGCGGTGCCACCGCCACCATAGGCGGCCTGAAGACGTACGGGTCCGCCGTGATACACGACAACGGCGAGGACCAGCAGGTGTCCGCGGGTCTGTTCGAGATGTCCGTCGACGACGGCGGCATGCTGCAGACGTACTGCATCGACATCCACAACCCGACGCAGAGAGACGCCAAGTACCAGGAGACCCCCTGGAGCGGCACGTCACTGAACGGCAACGCGGACGCGGGCAAGATCCGCTGGATCCTGCAGAACTCCTACCCGCAGGTGAACGACCTCGCGGCGCTCGCCGAGAAGGCCGGCGCCGGCAGCCTCACCGAGCAGGACGCGGCGGCCGGCACGCAGGTGGCCATCTGGCGGTACTCGGACGGCGCCGACGTGGACGCGGTGGACCCGCAGGCGGAGAAGCTCGCGGACTATCTGCAAAAGAGTGCGCGGAACCTGGCGGAGCCCAAGGCCTCGCTGACCCTCGACCCGCCCGCGGTCTCCGGTCACGCCGGCGAGAAGCTCGGCCCGGTCACGGTGCACACCAACGCGGACAGCGTGACGGTGACGCCGCCCGCGGACGCCGCCGCCGGCGGAGTGAAGATCGTCGACAAGGACGGCAAGGCGATCACCTCCGCGGCCGACGGCAGCCGCATCTACTTCGACGTGCCGAAGGACAGCGCGAACGGGTCTGCCTCACTGACGGTGCAGGCGTCCACGACCGTGCCGGTCGGCCGCGCCTTCGCCTCGGAGACCCGCAGCCAGACACAGATCCTCGCGGGCTCCAGCGAGTCGACGGTTTCCGCGGCGGCGACCGCGAACTGGGCCAAGAAGGGCGCGATACCGGCCCTGTCGGCCGAGAAGAACTGCGCCAAGGGCGGCGTGGACATCACGGCGGCCAACGAAGGTGACGAGGCGTTCACCTTCGAGCTGATGGGGAGCGAGCACACCATCGCGGCGGGCAAGTCCCAGACGGTGACGATCCCGCTGCAGGAGGACCAGGCGTACGACTTCACCATCAAGGGTCCGAACGGCTTCGAGAAGCGGTTCACCGGCATGCTCGACTGCAAGACACAGGGCAGCGCCGGCGACGTCACGACCCAGACGGTCGGTGAGAGCCCGGCGTCGGTGGGCGGCACCTCCACCGGAGGCACCGACCTCGCCGAGACCGGCAGCTCCGGCGCGACCCCGATCATCGCGGGCATCGCCATCGCCCTCGTCGTGATCGGCGGCGCGGCGGTGTTCCTCGTCCGCAAGAAGAAGGCACCGGCGCAGGACTGAGCAACAACCGCACCTTGGCAACTCAACAGTGAGTGAGCGCACCACGGAAACTCCGTGAGCCCGCGGCCCCGGCCCGCCCCAGGCGTCCGGGGCCGCCGCCTTCCCGGCTCCCGCGCCCGGGGCGGCTCAGCCCCCGTCGGACACGCAGTGCTCGAGGAGTGCGGTGGTCGGCCCGTCGGTCACCCGGTAGCGCACGACCCGCCCGTCCTTGTCGCCCTCGACGACCCCGGCCGTACGGAGCAGACGCAGGGCCTGAGAGACGGCGGGGTCGTTCATGCCGGTGGCGATGGCGAGGTCGGAGACGGCAAGCGGGCCGGCCCGGTGCAGGGCCAGCAGAAGGGCGAGGCGACGCGGGTCGGCGAGGAGGGAGAAGCGGTCGGCCCAGGTGCGTACGTGCCCGGGCTCACCGATGGCTGCGACGGCGTCGCAGACGCGGTGGCCGTCGATGGTCCGGCGGTCGGCGCGCTCGGCGGGGACGAGGTGCATGAGCTCATCTTCGCAGGCGCCGTTATGTGATCTTCAATACCTGCGCAGGTATGCAGCTTTGCAGGGGAGCCCGGCCGCCTCTACGGTTGATGGGCCGTGGTGTTCGGGAAGACCGGTGACGGCCTCTTCATCCTCGAAGGGGCCCAGGCCGGAGCGGCCCTCGCCACTGTGATCGGGCCTCAGATCAGATACATGCGTGGTGAATTCACCTGCGCACGAAGTGACTTGAGGCGCCCCGTCCCACTTCGGCCACTGGTCGCCACACGGCG
Organism: Streptomyces sp. NPDC029292; assembly: GCF_055569295.1. Taxonomy (NCBI): domain Bacteria; kingdom Bacillati; phylum Actinomycetota; class Actinomycetes; order Kitasatosporales; family Streptomycetaceae; genus Streptomyces; species Streptomyces sp. NPDC029292. Next base: position 8,043 of record NZ_JBVHXR010000004.1, on the reverse strand, counting down.
GCCGGGAAGGCGGGACGGTGCGGACCCCCGTCAGCCAGGAGACCGGCCACGGCATCTCACGAAGTGATCCACGAGGTGCTGGAGCGTGACCATATGACCCTGCCCACGCAGTCGTCCCCACCCGCCGCCGGATTCCGCTGGCGGCGCGAGGACACCGTCCGAACCGCCGTACTCCTGGCCGTGATAGCCGCGCTGCACGTCGTCGCGTTCGGCATCCTGTTCCTGCTCGTCGTCCCGGAGCACTACGAGGTCGGCTCCAAGGCGTTCGGCATCGGTCTCGGCGTCACCGCGTACACCCTGGGCATGCGGCATGCCTTCGATGCCGACCACATCGCCGCGATCGACAACACGACACGCAAGCTGATGGCCGACGGCAAGCGGCCGGTGTCGGTGGGCTTCTGGTTCGCCCTCGGGCACTCCAGTGTGGTGGTCGTCCTCGCCGCACTCATCGCCGGAGGCACCCAGCTGGCCGGGCGGATCATGAACGAGGGATCCAGTACGCACCAGGTGCTCGGAGTCATGGGCACCATGATCTCCGGGTCCTTCCTCTACCTGATCGCCGCCCTCAACCTCGTCGCGCTCTTCGGCATCCTGCGGGTCTTCCGGGCCATGCGGGCCGGTACGTACGACGAGGCCGAGCTCGAACAGCACCTGGATTCCCGGGGGTTCATGAACCGCATCCTGGGCCGGTTCACGAAGTCCATCACGCGGCCCGGGCAGATGTTCCCGCTGGGCTTCCTCTTCGGGCTCGGCTTCGACACCGCCACCGAGGTCACGCTGATGGTGATGGCGGGCAGCGGCGCCGCGGCCGGGCTGCCCTGGTACGCGATCCTGTGCCTGCCGTTGCTGTTCGCGGCGGGGATGAGCCTGTTCGACACGCTGGACGGCACCTTCATGAACTTCGCCTACCAGTGGGCCTTCTCCAACCCGGTGCGGAAGGTCTTCTACAACCTCACCATCACCGGCCTGTCCATCGCGGTGGCCTTCTTCATCGGCACGATCGAGCTGGTGGGCGTGCTGCACGACAAGTTCGACCTGCGCGACGCGGTGACCGGCTGGATCGCGGGGCTCGATCTGGACAAGGTCGGGTACATCATCGTCGGCCTGTTCGTGGTCGTCTGGGCGGCGGCGGTGGCGTACTGGCGGCTGGCCAAGGTCGAGCAGCGGTGGGCGGTCCGCCCCGCCGACGGAAGTTGAGACCGGCGGGGCGGCAGCCGCACGCAGGCTAGGAGCGGGCGCTCCGGGCGCGCGCGAGGGCGAATCCGGCCGCGATCAGGCCGAGGACGCCCACGACCAGGCCCGCGATGCCCAGGCCGCGAGCAGTCGAGTCACTGCTCTTACTGCTCGCTGCCGAGCTGTTCGCGGGCGAAGCCGAGGACGAGGCCGAACCGGAGCCCTCGGCACCGCCGGTCTCCCCCGCGGACTTGGCCGTGAGCGTGAGGACCGGCGCCGGGTTCTCCGGCTCCGCCCCGCCCTTCTGAGCCTCCTCGATCCAGCGGGCGACATTGCCGTCCGAGTAGGTCTGCAGCGTCTTGAAGCTCAGCTGGTCGACGTCGTCGGGCAGTTGGCCGAAGGCGACGTTGAAGTCCTGGAACTCGCCGTGGCGGATCCTGCCGCCGGTCCAGGTGATCTCGGAGACGGCGTCGGTGATCGTGCCGTCGTCCGTCTTGAGGGGGGTCTTGAGCTTGGTGGTCGTCACCTTCGCGGTCCAGCCCGACTGCGGAGTGACCAGGACACCCAGGACCGGGTGGTCGGTGGGCAGGAAGACCTGCACCTTCGTGGTGCTGGCGGTGTCCTCCTCGTTGGGGACGCGGAAGGTCAAGACACCGTCCGTGGCCCCCTTGGCGTAGCTCTCGGGGTGGACCGTCACATGCGCGAAGGCCGCGCCCGCGGCGGTCAGGACGCCGGCCGTGGTGAGGGCGGCGACGAGGCCGGCCCGGCGCAGGGTGGTGCTTGTCGGGGACATCAGGGGAACTCCGTACTGGTGTGGATGCGGTCAGGGCGTGTACGAGAGCCCGGCCGGCGGTCCCCGACGGGAGACGGCGTGCCGCAGCAGCACCTGCCGAAGCGGCCGCGGCACAACGGTGTTCCGGCATACGGCATCCCCGTGCGCCCGCGCGTGAGAGGGTCCCGTGCGCACCCGCCACCACGCCGCGAGCCCCGGCACGAGCGTCACGGCCCACCGCAGCAGGGACCACAGCGCGGCCTCGCCGCGCCGCAGCCACCAGGTGGCGAGAAGAGCGGCCGCCACATGGGCGGCCGTGGCGTGGGGCGTCATCGCATGCGGGTGCGTCATGTGCGCTCCGTGCATGGCCATCGCCATCTGCGGCCGGGCCGCCTCGAACCCGAGATGGAGCGCGGCCTGTGCGGCCAGCATCCCGCCACCTATCCCGACGAGGGACCGCTCCCTGCCGCCCAGCAGACAGCCGGCCGCGAAGACGGCGAGGAACCCGACTCCGTCCGCCCACAACGGCGGCATCTCGCCCGTCGCCAGCCCGTGGCCCCCGGCGGCCAGCAGCACGCAGAACGCGGCGAACACCGCCGCGCGCAGGATCCGTACTGCCAGGGACGCACTCATGGAGCCCAGATACTGCCATGGGCGGCGAGCGGCCGTCGAAGGTTCGCGGGAGCCGCCTCCTGCCGGGCGGCCCAGGTGTCTTCACGTCGCTCGGGTAGGGTCCGGTTGAGCCTGGGAGGGACCTGACATGCGACTTCGTTGTGCCGTGCTGGATGACTTTCAGAGCGTTGCGACCGAGGTCGCCGACTGGTCGCCGGTGTCCGACGAGGTGGAGGTCGTCAGCTTCGGCGAGCACTTCACCGACGAGGAGTCGCTGGCCGCGGCGCTGGCGGACTTCGACATCGTCGTCACCTTGCGCGAGCGGGTGCCCTTCCCGGCATCGCTGCTGGCTCGGCTGCCCCGCCTGAAGCTGCTCATCGCGTCCGGGATGCGCAACACCGTGATCGACTACGCGGCCGCCGAGGCGCACGGCGTGACCGTGTGCGGCACCCCGAGCTCCTCGACGCCCCCGGTCGAGCTGGCCTGGGCGCTGCTGCTCGGCCTCGCGCGGGGCATCGTCACGGAGAACAACGCCCTGCGGACGGGCGGCCCCTGGCAGAGCACCGTCGGCGCCGATCTGCACGGCCGGCGGCTCGGTCTGCTCGGGCTCGGGAAGATCGGCGGCCGGGTGGCGCAGGTGGGCCTCGCCTTCGGCATGCGGTCAGCGCGTGGAGCCAGAACCTCACCAAGGAGCGCACCGACGAGGCCGGGGTGGAACTCGCCGCCTCCAAGGAGGAATTGCTCGCGAGCAGCGACTTCGTCTCCGTCCACCTCGCGCTCGGCGACCGCACCCGGGGCCTGATCGGCGCCGCAGAGCTGGCCCTCCTCAAGCCGACCGCCTACCTCGTCAGCACCTCACGGTCGGCGATCGTCGACCAGGACGCGCTGCTCGCCGCGCTGCACGGCGGGCGGATCGCCGGAGCGGGCGTCGACGTGTTCGACATCGAGCCGCTCCCCGCCGACCACCCGATGCGCTCGGCCCCACGTCTGCTGGCCACCCCGCACCTCGGCTACGTCTCGCGGTCCAACTACGAGACGTACTACAACGCGGCGGTCGAGAACATCCAGGCCTTCCTGGCAGGCACACCCATACGCCGCCTCGGCTGAGCGGTCGGGCATCCCGTACGCCGCCTCGGCTGAGCGGTCGGGCATCCCGTACGCCGCCTCGGCTGAGCGGTCGGGCATCCCGTACGCCGCCTCGGCTGAGCGGTCGGCCGTCCCCTGCGCCACCTCGACCGAGCGCCTGGGCGTCCCATCCGCCGCGTCGACCACGGGCCCGGGCGCCCCATCCGCCACCTCAACCGAGCAGCCTGGCACCCCGTCCGCACCGCACGCTCCCGTTCACGCCTCCGCGGGTCGCCAGTAGACGCCGTACTGCCGCCGCAGATGATGCAGGTCCACCAGGTACCGCCGCAGCGTCACATGGTCGGTCGGCGCGTCCTCGCACCAGGCGCGCAGCCTCTCGTTGACGATCCGCTCCGGGTATTCGACGCCCGGTTCGAAGGTCCGCTCGGCGATGTGCCGGAGCACGACCAGCTTGCGCTCCCACTGGGCGGGCAGCCGCACCAGGCGCCCGTCGCGCACGAAGGTCCGCAGCACCGCCTCGGTCTGCCCGTCCCCGGAGCCATAGCTCTCGACGGGCTGCGGTGCCTGTGCGGAACGCGCGAGGTCCCGGAAGCGGCCGTAGGCGACGCCCAGTCCCCCCTCGCCCTGCGTGATCACGCCCTGGTCCCGGAGCCGCCGCAACGCCACGATCGCGTCCTTCGGAGACAGCCCCGCCTTCTCCATGACCTTCGCGGGGGTGTCCGCGCCCAGGGCCACCGCGGCGAAGGCGCGGGCCCGGGTCTCCTCGGCGAACAGTCCGATCACACCGGTCAGTTGGTCGGTTGGCATGTCCGGCAGGCTAGTTGAGGGCATGCCGTCGGCCGTAGTGAATTTCCGCCCGGGATACGGCAGGCGGAGGGAATGGCCTGTTCGGAGAGGGTGATCCCCAGATGAACGCCGTGACCAGGTGTGGGTGGGCGCGTTGAAGGGGGGAGTGCGGTCGCGTCCGTGCAGCCGCACTTATCGAGTCAAAGGAGAACGTGATGTCTCGCATCGCGAAGGCCGCCGCTGTCGCTGTTGGCACGGGTGCCGTGGTGCTCAGCGGGGGCGGCCTGGCCATGGCGGACGCCGGCGCTCAGGGCCAGGCCGTCGGCTCGCCCGGCGTCGTTTCGGGCAACGTCGTTCAGGTCCCGATCAACGTGCCGGTCAACGTGTGCGGGAACGCCGTCAGCGTCATCGGCCTGCTGAACCCGGCCTTCGGCAACACCTGCATGAACTAGGGCCACGAGGACAACGGCGGCTACGGCTACGGCAACCGACGCCGGACACACGCACGGCGAGGCCCTCGGCAGCATTCACTGCCGAGGGCCTCGCCGTTGCCGCGTCCAACGATCACGCCGCCGCGCGCGTACACGGACGCACGCTCGCACCGCCCTACGCGTACCGGTAAATCCCGCTGTGGTCCTCCAGCGCGTCCCGCGTCACACCCCGCCGGGTCACCGACACTCCGCTGGACACACGGCTCGGCACCCTGCTGACGAACATGGTTCTCGCCTCGGCGGATTCGGTCGGGTTCAGTGTCGGTGGCCCCGGTGGCGTCGGCGGCGGTATCGGCGGCAGGACCGGGCCCGACACCCGGGCCCCGCCCCTGGGTGCGGCTACGCCCCGCTCCCCATCTCCAGGTTCGCCCCGGGCATCGTCTTCAACAGCGGGGTGCGGACGGCCGCCTGAGGGAGCTTCGGGGAGCCGAAGTTGTCGGCGCTCGGCGCGGTGAGCGGGGTGTCCAGGGACAGCCCGGGGGTCAGCGCGCGCAGGCCGGCCGCGGGCGCGCCGACACCGAGGTGGTCGAAGCCGTCCCCGAGGACGTGCGGAAGGGGCGTGCGTGCGTCCGCCCCGGGCAGTCCGCCGGTGACGGGCAGCTGGGGCAACGCGTGCTCGGGGATCAGCCGACCCTCGACGTACCGAGGCCCTTCCGGCGCGCCCGGCATGGGCACCGGCAGCTCCCCGGCGATCTTGGGCATCTGCACGTTGAGGGCGTTCTCCACACCGTTGAGCGGTACGGGGACGGGGACCGCCTCGGCCGCGACGGCGGGGGCCGCGGCGGCGGCACCCACCGCTGCCGCGACGCCGGTCAGGACGGCGGCAAGTGTTCCTCGTGTGGTCGGCTTCATCTCAGGTACGGTCCCTTTCGGAATTCGGGTGGCTCAGCGTCCGTACCGCGTAACGATCCTGAGAACGCCATCAGTTCAAGATTCCCTCGACGGGCCCAATAGTCAGCTCGTCCGCGCATTCGGCCGGGTCGATATTCAGCTGGTCCAGAAGTCCCACCAGCGTGTCAGGATCAGCATCCCGATGATGCCGATGTGCAACAGGGGAAGCACCCAGGTGAATTCACCGAGGAATCCCTTCAACCAGCCCGGCGCGGGCAGGAATCCATGTCGTACGTCGAACGACGTCACATACCAGAACATGATGATCGTGGCGACCCACGCCAGGCAGCACCACAGGCACAGCGAGTTGATGCGGTAGAGCGACTGGAACTGCAGCCAGGTGCAGAATCCGACGCCGAAGAGCGTGCCCGCGTTGAAGGTCAGCCAGTACCAGCGCGGGAAGGCGGCGCGGGCGAGCAGGCTCATGCCGACGCAGATGACGATGCCGTACGCCACCAGGCCCAGCATGGGGTTGGGGAACCCGAAGGCCGAGGCCTGCTCGCTCTTCATGATGTTGCCGCAGGAGACGACCGGGTTCAGGCTGCACCCGGGCACGAAGTTCGGGTTCTCCAACAGCTTGAACTTGTCGATCGTGATGACCCACGCGGCGAGGAGACCGGCCGCACCGGTGATCACCAGCAGCAGGGCGAACACGCGGCTGCCGCCCGCGGTCCGCACGGCCGCACCGCCGCCCGTCACCCGTCCCGCAGCGGCTGTCATCAGCTGCGCAGGCTGCGCGCGGGCAGCAGCACGTGCGCCGCGCTGAGCAGGGTCTCCTCGTCACCCGCGAAGGCGGCCAGGCTCTCCGGCGCGACGGGCTTGCCGGGCGCGGCGTCGGGCCAGGCGCGGGTGGCGAACAGGAAGTAGGCGTAGCCGCGTGCGCCGACCGCGGCGAGCCACTCCGGCGGCACGACGCACTGGGCGTTGAGGTACGACGGCATGGTGACGACGGCCTGGCCCGCCTCCACGAGGAGGGTGAGCGGCAGGCTCGGATGCTGGGAACCGTCGACGAGCCTGTCGCCGACGGGCAGACCGTTGTCGCTCAGCAGCTGCTCGATGGCGGCCGAAGTGCCCTCCGGGCCGCCCTCGCTGTCGCCCAGGGAGTAGGCCAGGAGATAGGGCATGTCGCCGTCGGGCACTTCACCGCTGAAGGCCATGACGGCGAGCGTGCCGAGATCGGCGGCCCGGAAAGGGCGCGTTTCGCTTGAGGTTGAGGTCACCGCGGAACCTTATCGACGCGCCCGAACGGGTCCGGCTGTTTCTTCACCCACCCGGGCGATGACCCGGCAACCGACCACACGAACGAGGGAGTCCTTTCGAACAACGGGGAAGGGCCGACTCCGCGGGGTGCGGAGTCGGCCCTTTGCGCGGTACGACGTCAGCCGTTGGCGCAGCCGTTACCGGAGGTTGGGTTCAGCGCGCCGATGACGTTGAGCGTGTTCCCACAGAGGTTGACCGGTACGTGCACGGGGACCTGAATGACGTTGCCGGAGGCGACGCCCGGGGAATTGAGCGCGGCGCCCTCGGCACCGGAGTCGGCGAAGGCGCTGCCCGAGGCGGCACCCGCGGCCATTCCGGCGGCGGCGAAAATCAGAGCGGCCTTCTTTGCGGTGTTCATCGTCAGCCCTTTCCTTGGAGATTTGCCCCAAAGCCTAGGGAAATGCCCGCAAGCCTTACGGAAAGACACGCGATGAAATGAGCCGACTAGCCCTGGAGGGGAAGACCGCCGAGGAGCTGCGCGGGGCCGGCTGCCGTGTTCAGCGCCTTCGCCGCGCCGTTCACGGTATGGAGCAGGGAGCTCTTGTTCTCGGTGTCCAGCGTGTTCGACTGGTGCTGCAGGGGCATCACGTCCTGCACATTGAGCTCGCGCTGGCTACTGATGGTCTCCAGGGCGCCGTTGAGGCTGGAGGGCGTGAGGTCGGAGGCGTCGGCGGCAAAGGCGGGCGCGGCGGCACCAGCGATGACCATGGACCCGGCGACGACAGCGGCGGCCTTCAGGGACTTCATCGTGTTCCTTTCTTCGGCAACTCATGTCACCAGAGAGAATTCCTCTTTGCGCTGGCTAACGAGCCCCGGACGCGACGGAAACCCTGCGTGCAGAAAATTCCTGCACCCCACCCGACTGAACGGCGTGTCGCATTCTCATACAAAACAGCCGTGGGGGGGGGGGGGGGGGGGGGGGGGGGGGGGGGGGGGGGGGGGGGGGGGGTGGGGCGGGGAATCTCACTGCTG